>NZ_JAMXWM010000028.1 GCF_024125445.1 Sporolactobacillus shoreicorticis
GCTACGTTCTGGCGATAACGTAGCCTGTTTTTTGTCCGAATGATGAGTTGAATGGAGAAAATAATGGCAAGGAGGAACTCGCTTGCGTCGATTATTTTAATCGTTGTGTTGATTGATTAATAGATTATTGAATTTTCTATTTTGTTTCAAGAAAAATAAGGTGCGGTCATAATTCAATTTTAAATGTAAAAGGAGGAGAAAAAAGTGCAGTCTTTCAATAAATTTTTTGACAAAGTAATGAATAAATTTCTTATTATATTGTACCGGGCAGACCACCAGTCACATAAAATGGTGGTCGTTCCAGAAAGGAATCTTGGTGTAAACAAAAAAAATAAATCTAAATCTGAATTTAATTTTTCAGTTCATACGATTTCGAATCGTACCCATGAAATAACGCATCAATTAGAACGCGTGAATAAAAAAACAGAGCTTATTTACAAAGAAGTAAACATAATTAATGAAAAGATCAACCTTGCTGGAAATCACTGTGACTATGCTGCTGAATCTGTCAGGAATGGGAAACAGTCGCTTGAATGTCTCACAGGATTGATGAAGCGAATTTCTAGTATTGCGTGTCATCTTGACAACTTATCGGATGAATTAAAAGAACGGATTAATGCAATTGGAGAGAAACATCATTCGATTAGCAGTCGTTCGATGCAAGCACAGTTTCTTTCTTCGGATGCCTTAGTTGAACCAGTAAGTGTCAATCAAGAGATGCAGAGATCTTATGCCTTTTCCAATGGTGCAGCGAATTCGTCGGGACAGACGTCACATTCTGAAAGTCAAAAATTACTTTCAGAAGTGCAGATCATAACCAATGAGTTGATTGAATCAATAAAAAAAGGAGTTTGTGAAGTAAATGAGGGGTTGGAGTTGGCGAGTCAAACCAACGACTCGTTTGAGCATATAGGCAATTCAATTCAATTGGCTAGTAAAGAAATGAACAATGCCACCAGTTCACTATGGTCAATAAAAAGTGGGAATGGGGTGATCGTTGAGTCACTGGATCAAGTGAACCAATTAATAGAGACCATCGTCACTAGCAATGAGCGAATGGTTAAAAAAGCAAATGGCAGCACTTGAAAGATGGCAAAGAATTAGTACATATCAAAGTAACTTGTAAACAGTGCACGTTTCTGAATTGTGTTGGAGGAGAAAAAACGCAGGCACTCTGATTAAGATGATTCCATGACGTAGAAAAAAGTACAGATGAACGTGCAATTTTTGAATCGGGGGTCGTGACTTTGGAACGGAAGATGGTTATTATACAATTCTTAGATCGGAGGTGTTCAACCTGGTATAAAGTAGACGATAAAGTTATTCATTGCTCAAAGAGACATTATCGTAAAGGCGATTTGATTCAGATTAACACAAAGAAATACTGTGTCATTGATGACCATATCTATTTGCGGGTACGGCCGATGTGTCGCACCGAGATCAATCCATTTAAACCAATATCTTTTGATGCTTCTGATATAGGAAAGAGAAAAGTTTTTCATGTTCTTGAATGAGACCAGTTTGCTGATCCGCTTAGAAACGTTCTTTGAATAACTCATTTTTAATTGAATTCATTAGCATAAATCGGTTATACTGGAATAGTTGATTTTGAAAATTAATTATAAAAAAACACTTGCAATTTGGCTTCAATGATGGTAACATTTTAAAAGTCGGCGACAGGATGTTGCGACATTTGCTTTTCCGGCCCGTTCGTCAAGTGGTTAAGACACCACCCTTTCACGGTGGGTTCATGGGTTCGAATCCCGTACGGGTCATTGTTTTACTTGATTTTTTATGAGCCATGTATTAGACTGTAATGGTGTTTTTAGTGGCTTGTTCAAAATAATATGGAGGATTAGCTCAGCTGGGAGAGCGTCTGCCTTACAAGCAGAGGGTCATAGGTTCGAGCCCTATATCCTCCACCATATCATCGCGGGGTGGAGCAGTCTGGTAGCTCGTCGGGCTCATAACCCGAAGGTCGTAGGTTCAAATCCTGCCCCCGCAATTATGGATCCGTGGTGTAGGGGTTAACATGCCTGCCTGTCACGCAGGAGATCGGCGGTTCAAATCCGCTCGGATCCGCCATTTTATCTTGTTATTTACAGCAGTTGGCTGATCATATAATGTATGTAAGCAATTGTTTTTACATAATGGCTCGATAGCTCAGTCGGTAGAGCAGAGGACTGAAAATCCTCGTGTCGGTGGTTCGATTCCGCCTCGAGCCACCATTTGTTCGTGCCGATCTAGCTCAATTGGTAGAGCAACTGACTTGTAATCAGTAGGTTGGGGGTTCAAGTCCTCTGATCGGCATCATTATCTTTTATTGTAATAGATGCCAATATCTATTCCTTATCTTTTATTTATTATTATGGAGGGATAGCGAAGAGGCTAAACGCGACGGACTGTAAATCCGTTCCCTACGGGTTCGAAGGTTCGAATCCTTCTCCCTCCATTTACATATTATAGGGGTATAGTTTAAAGGTAGAACAGAGGTCTCCAAAACCTCCAGTGTGGGTTCAATTCCTACTACCCCTGTTGTTTTAAATTAAAGTTTAAAATGAGGACAAAAAGAACCGAGAAGATCAAGGAAGCGCAGGTTCGAGTACCAGGGCGTATGATGATACGTGAGGAACGCAGGAACAAGCTGACGATGAGATTCGACAGTGATTTTCCCCGGAATTTTAAACAATCAATATATTATGGCGGTTATGGTGAAGTGGTTAACACACCGGATTGTGGTTCCGGCACGCGTGGGTTCGATCCCCACTAACCGCCCCATCAATTTTGGCCCATAGCCAAGCGGTAAGGCAACGGTTTTTGGTGCCGTCATGCGCTGGTTCGAATCCAGCTGGGCCAGTTATATGCGGAAGTAGTTCAGTGATAGAACATCACCTTGCCATGGTGGGGGTCGCGGGTTTGAATCCCGTCTTCCGCTCCAATATATGGCGGCATAGCCAAGCGGTAAGGCACGGGTCTGCAAAACCCTTATCCCCGGTTCGATTCCGGGTGTCGCCTCCATTAATTTACTATTTACTGCCATTATTTTTTCATTGTGCCGGTGTGGCGGAATTGGCAGACGCGCACGACTCAAAATCGTGTTCCTTCGGGAGTGTCGGTTCGACCCCGACCACCGGTATTACGATCACCTTAAAGAGGTGAAACGAGATGCTTGAAAATCGTTGTCAAATCAACGTGTTCAAGCATTTTTTGTTTTTTTAAGGAATTTGTAAAAGGAGGCCATTATGACTGAGAAAGTTTATAATGTTGGCGTTGAAGCAGCTATGGAATTATTAAATGGTAAATGGAAGTCAGTGATTCTTTGCCGCATTGCAGCAAGCAACGGGATCAATACCGGTGTATTGCGAAGATCGATTCATGGGATTTCTCAAAAGGTTTAACGGAGCAATTACGCAGTTTGGAATCAGGAGGCATTATTGCTCGTCATACGTATCATACAGTACCGCCAACAGTTACCTACTCACTGACCACAGAAGGACGACAGTTAATTGCGCTTTTTGAAAGTTTGCGTGACTGGGGCGAGAAAAATATAAAAAAACGACAAGCCACCGGCGAATCTGTTCGATTGGCCGAACATCATTGCGGATATCAATGTTAGGCAAGGATGTTGTGTCATCTTTATAAAGAAAACGGGCAGTACTTAAGAGGCACTGCCCGCTTTCTTTGGGGTGAGCTTTCTTTGGGGTGAGCTTGCTTTGAGGGTGGCTGGGAACTTCCGGTAAGGGCAAGCTGATCATAATTATGAGGAAATCAGACGTAGCGGTGCGAACGGTGAGGCAGGGGGAAATCACAGCATCCTCCTATTCATTTTTAATGTGTTCAATCAGATGAAAGCGCATCGTTAACCGCTTCATGACAATGGATCAGCGTTGTATCAAACAGAGGAACCTCAGTATCCGATTGATGGATCAACAGTCCGATCTCTGTACAGCCCAGTATGATTCCCTCTGCTCCTCGTTTTTTTAAGGAATCGATAATAGTTAGATACCGAGATTTAGAAGCAGGTTCGATCTTGCCCAAGCATAGTTCATCATATATGGTTTTATGAACAAAGTCGCGATCCTCTTCGTTGGGTAGGATGACGTTGATTCCATTGTCTATAAGTACTTGTTTATAAAAACGCTGAGGTAGTAAATCGTGTACCTAACAAGCCAACGGAAGTAATTTCAGCTTTTTTAAGTGCGTTTACTGTAGTTTGAGCAATATGAAGCAGCGGAATAGTGAGTGCTGACTGAATTTGCGGCGCGACTTTGTGCATCGTGTTGGTACAGATCACGATGAAATCCGCACCAGCTTTGACTAATGCTTGAGCCGCATCAACTAAGACCTCTCCTGCTTTCTCCCACTGATCTGTCGCTTGATACTTTTCAATTTCATCAAAATCCACGCTGTATAGAATTATTTTTGCTGAGTGCAGTCCGCCAAGCGTTTTAGCAACTGTCTCATTGATGACTTGATAATAGGTCTGTGTACTTTCCCAGCTCATTCCACCAAGCAAACCAATTGTTTTCATTATGATCTTCTTCTCTTCTCATCAAGAATAGTAATTATTATAAAGACAAATGAAGAAACAACAAGTAGGTACAAATTTGTTCCTTTTGATTAAAGACCATTTTAATGATAACTTGGCGTGTCAACTTTTTTTCATAGCAGTCATCCAATTGAACAAAAGATGTATGTGCTGACATTGAAGGCAACTAACCGGATTGAAAAAGGGTTCGGTTTATTTATGGAGAAAGTATTATCGAATCAATTCTGGTATTCGAAAAAGCGAAGTGAAGGGTGTTTGTTGATGGCAGAAAATAGATCTATTCTTACAGAGGCCGGGCAAATGGACAGGTGCTACGTGCGATCATTCTGGACTACAGTCCAATTGCGACGAATCGCACATGCATTTTCAATAGGTACAAACAAAAATGGATAGTCATGCTGCGAGGGAGTAACCATCCTTTTTGTGCGGAATGAAGCGATCGCTTGTTCATCGTCCTTTATTATTTATCCATTCTGCATTTCGTGATCATCGAGATAGGGGGCACAGTCAATTCAGCAAGTCGGATTTAAATAATTGCTTTTTTTACATTTCGATTAAACTTTCTGAATCCCCCTTTTGAAATAAAAAAATCGTGCTAGACTAATCATTTGTGAGGCATTTTTCAGTAACATTTTCCATTTTGACTGATGTTTAACTCGGGATGGAAAAGCATATGGAATGAAAGGTGATCGTTGATATGGTGTCAGCCACAAAGCGGCGAATTATATGGGTAGATATAGCAAAGGCGCTGGGAATTATTGCGGTTGTGTTCGGGCATGCCATTGATTCCCAGCGGGATATACGTTCTTTTGATCTCGTTTATGACGCCATCTATTGGTGGCATATGCCGCTGTTTTTTATTATCGGCGGCTTCTTTTTAAAACCGCTTTCTCACAATTGGAAAGCAATTCGTCATTTTTGGTCTCGTCGTTGCAAGCCGTTAGTAATTTCATACTTTCTAATGGGAAGTCTTTTAATTATGCTCAGCCATTTTGTCCGTAATCAGGACTGGTCCTACACCGCATTCTATTTTGTCCGCCTGGTTTACGGTGGCCGAACCTTAAATAATTATTTAAGTATTTTCTGGTTCATCAATGTCTATCTTCTCACTTTGATTGTTGTCATTTTTATAATTTCTTGGGTGCGTTCTGTTGTCTTGCAATGGGTTATCAGTCTGACTCTGTTTGCCATTGGGACAATTCATCAGCAACCCACGTTCTTAGGGCATCCTTATTTTCCATGGGACGTCCAAGTAGTCTTAATGACCACCACCTATATGCTGGCCGGATACTACGGGTTCAGGTTCCTTCATACCATTTCTCATAAATATATGACCCTTTTGGCCATCGGTATCTTTTATATGCTTCTTATTCATGATCAATTTACTAAGAAAATCAATTTCACATTATACTTAAAATCGGATAATCTGAATCATACAGGACTGGCCTTGATTGCGCCGCTCGTTTTATGCTTAGGGGTTATTTTAGTTTCACAAATCATAAGCGAACTTAAATTATTTCATTGGCTAGTGTTTTTGGGGCGCCACACTGTGCTGATTATGTTTTGGCATCGCGCACTTTTTGACTTACCAGAAATCGTGGGACTGCCCGATCATTGGCTGTTAAAATGTCTGATTGGCTTGTTAATCCCTCTGTTCGCCATTATAATATGGAAACAATTCAAACATTTTCTGATGCACCATCGCCCAAAACAGTTTGTGAGCAGCTGATCTTAGTTTGAATAAATATAGAAAATGTTGATGAATGCATCGAATTAGAAAAATCGACGTTCTGAAAGTGAAAAAATGCCGACTTATCAGTGGATGAAGATACTGGGCAGCGTTGGTTTTGCCGGCATTCTCGCAGATGAGATGATTAGGTAAGATGCTACAGACTGTCTCATTTTTTGGAGCGCAATGTCTTTCTTCTGGTCCTTAAAGGTCGGAAATACAGAACTGAATTTAACCGTCGCCGATATGATCATTCTTTATGAGCTGTGGGAATCCGGCAATCGGATGCGCTTATCGGACCGGCCCAGCGAAGCGTCGTTCAAGTGGTTCGTCTCACCACTTAGAACACATAATTAAAGAAAAAATTCATGAACTGCAGGAAAAGGAAAAGAATTTAATTGAAGTAGTCATTGAATCCCGCGATCCATCGCTGTCGCGATTGACCGAAAAAAAACAGGGAGATTCTGAATATCTGAGCAGTTTTTCGTGTATGTAATGGAGAAAATAGGAGTGCGCCTTTTTAAAAATGATGAAGAATATTGCTTGCGGATCGTTATTTCATTAATGATCCACAAGCTTTTTTAATTTTTATAGCTGCTATTCAGTAGGCGCGGATAGTGTTTCACTTTTTGTTGACTCTCCCATAATGAGAGCGTTTATACTATTCTTGAGCTCAAAAATACTCATGCGTGTGAGGTTATAACAATGTTAAAAATCGGCGACTTTTCAAAACTGTCACGAATCAGTATACGTATGCTGCGTCACTATGATGACATCGGGCTGCTTGTTCCGAAAAGTACCGACCCATTTACCGGTTATCGGTATTATAACGAGGATCAGCTCCCGCTTGCAGATCGAATCCATGCCCTTAAAAAAATGGGATTCAGTTTACATGCTGTGTCGAAAATACTCAAAATCTACAATGATCCTCAGTCCCTCAAGAAGTATCTTATGGTGAGACGGCTGGAAGTCATGGAGCAAATGGAAACGAGCACAGTACAGCTCCATTTGCTTGAAACAACAATTCAACGATTGGGGAAGGATGAACATGTGATGGACTATAGTGTTACATTAAAAGAAATGCCATTACGAACGGTGGCGAGTGTACGAAACGTAATTCCCTCCTACGATAAAGAGGGAATTCTATGGGAACAGATGATGCAGGAAATCGCCATGCAGAACGTGCGCTATGCGAATCCTTGTTATTCAGTTGCCATTTTCCATGACAAGGAATATAAAGAACAGAATCCGGATGTGGAAATTCAACTGTCTGTATAAGGCGCTTATCACGACACGGATCATGTTGTCTTTAAGGAAGCTCCTTCAGTTCTTGTTGCTTCAGCAACGTACAAAGGAGACTATGATCAGATTTCAGAGGTAAATCAAACCGTCGCGCGTTGGGTGAAGGATAACGATTATGATTTTGACGGAGCGATGTTTAACATATATCATGTAGGTCCAGCACAAACACAGAATTCTGATGAATTTGTCACGGAAATTTGCTTTCCGGTGAAAAAGAAATAATGGCTCACTTCAAAAAGCACTGTTTGCTTAAATGAGTAGACAGTGTTTTTTTACAATGCATCAAAATATATTTCTGGGATGATGGAAATCAGGTGCGGATCGCTCAAAAAATATTTTAGCTTGAAGGCACTGCATCCGTTCTACGTGGGTATTGCCATGCTGCCAGTGTTTCATAGCACTGGCAGATTTATTTTTACCTTGAATTAGTCTTATTAGACACAGTTCGCGCGAGTTCATGCGATCATTGAAAGTAGTGTTAGATGAACTAGGAAAGTTAAAACGTTGACATGCATCCATCCTATTAAAAAGTGTAGATATTTCGTGAATTAATTATAGGTTTGTGATTTATTTGCGATTATCATTATCTCTTATCGATTTGGAATGAAGATTTATCGAAAAAATTTAATGAACAAGAAAATGGTTCATTTGAATACCAGTGAAAAAATCGAAGTTCGTCCTGCATGTGCACGCTCATTGCCAGTCTGAAAAAGGTGCGAACGAATTGTCAATGGGTTTGGTCCTGTTGTGTCGGGTGACCGATGACAAAGTGAACACACAAGGTTCTTCATTAATTGATCTAGATCAATGTTTTTTTGCAGAATCAATTTATAATAGTTAATGAAAATGATTATCGTTATCATTTGATTTTATCTTAGTTTAATTATGGAGGTACCTTCATGGTCCACAGAGAAGCAGGACACCGTTTCTTGGCACGTCTAGGGAAAAAACGGTTACGTCCAGGCGGAATCGAAGCCACACATTGGCTTTATAAGCAGGCGAACCTTTCCGAGGGGAAAAAGATTCTGGAAGTAGCGTGTAATATGGGTACAACGGCTGTCGAGGTCGCTCAAACTTATCGTTGTTCAATTATCGGTGTTGATCTAGATTGCAAAGCACTGGAGAAAGCGGAAGCAAACATACGCAAAGCCGGTGTTGAAAAGTATGTATCTGTTCAATACGCCAATGCGACGAATCTGCCGTTTGATAATCAAAGCTTTGATGTTGTCATTAATGAGGCGATGCTGACGATGCTGCCTAAAACGGCTAAACTCAAGGCGGTTCAGGAATATTATCGTGTATTGAAGCCGGGAGGTGTCTTATTAACCCATGATGTGTCGTTTCAGGAACTGCAAATGGAACAACTTTTGGAAAAGCTACGAGAGACGATCAATGTGCGTGTTGAGCCTCTGTCGGTGGAAAGTTGGGAACAGCTCTTTCGCCAAATAGGTTTCGCGAACGTCACGACGAAATACGGGGCAATGACGTTACTTTCGCCCCGTGGAATGATTCGAGATGAAGGCCTATTTGGTGCAATGAAAATAATCAAAAACGGATTAAAGAAAGAGAATCGAACGATGTTCCGCCAAATGGTTCATTTCTTTAACCAGACGGGTAAAAATCTAAAATATATTGCTGTATGCAGCAGAAAATGAGGCATATCTATGTCAGACTTTATTAAAAATTTAACCGCAAAAAAGATTTTGAACCTGAAGCAGGAAATTCCAATCAACAATCATCTTGTTGTAAGCAAGACATTGGTCCAGCAGTTGCATGTTGGGATGACGCTGTTCTCACTGGACAAGGATGAGTCCATCAGTGCACATAAAGCAACTGGTGACGCCCTCGTTTATTTGCTCAGCGGACACGCAAAAATAACACTGGACGGCGAAGATTTTAATGTTTCTGAAGGGGAGAGTCTGCTTATGCCGGCAGGGGTGCCGCATGCACTTTATGCAGAAACTGCTTTCCAAATGCTTTTGATTGTTGTGAAATAAACTGTAGCGCTGATGCCAGAAAAACACAAAGCCTTCTAAATTTTTCTAATGCGAAACGACCGGTAACTAGGTTTCACGGATTAAAAAAGTATATGATTTTACAGTAAAGCAAAAGGTTGTGGAATAAATGTGCAGGTACGAGACTCCTGCGGGAGTGCAGGAAAGGAGAGACCCCGCAGGCATCTGCTTGTTTGAGGAGGCCCCCGGACTGCTGCGAGCGCGCCAGTTGATCGCGAGCAACCGGAGCGTATTCAAAACCTGGCGTTTTTTGCTCGGTTTTTCTTAGCACATATTAATTCAACTGAATCGTCAGCTTAATACTTGGAGACTAACGGCAGTCAATTTTCAGCCGTTCAATCCGTCAATTTTTCTAAGAACAGCATTTTTAAAATTATCTGCTAACAATTTCTTCTTTGTGCTGGTTTCAAATAAATATCTTTGCAATGGCCTGAGAATCGGAAGCTATTGATAGTGTCGCAAAAACGGCAGTATCTATGAAAAGGCAAGGAGTAGACTTAACTTTTCTAGAGCAATAGGTTCTGTTATCTAAGGCGCTTAACTGGATGAGAAAAAGTATTTCGTTTATCTTATTAGTAGAGAACGTGAGACGACCTATCCTAATAATCCAGAAAAATAAAGCGAAAGGTGTTTCTTGATGGCAGAAAGCAGATTGAATCCTAAGGTCGATGAATTTTTAAAGAAGCCAAGCAAGTGGACGGAATGTTATGTACGGCTCAGGGCAATTGCTCTTGATTGCGGGTTGGCGGAAGAATTTAAGTGGATGCATCCGTGTTATACAGTTGAAGGAAAAAACGTTGTACTGATTCATGGATTTAAAGACTATTGCGCACTGCTGTTTCACAAAGGGGCGCTGTTAAAGGACGCACGGAGGATTCTTGTTCAGCAAACCGAAAACGTTCAGGCGGCGCGCCAGATTCGTTTTACCACGGTTCAAGAAATTGTGGATCTGGAAGATGTGATCAAGGCTTATATTCATGAAACGATTGATGTTGAAAAAGCGGGTCGAAAAGTAGCGATGAAGAAACGTGCGGACAATGAAATGCCGGATGAATTAGCGCAGAAATTTGAGGAACTTCCCGAACTGAAGACTGCGTTTGAGGCGTTGACGCCAGGGCGGCAAAATGCCTACATTTTTTACATCGCGCAAGCGAAACGATCGGCCACACGGACGGCACGAATTGAGAAAAATATGCCGAGAATCCTCCAAGGGAAGGGATTAAATGATTGTGTGTGCGGGCACTCGAAAAGAATGCCCAGTTGTGATGGCTCACATAAGCATTTTCAATAAGCGAAGAAAGGACAGCCATGCTTCGGGGGACAGCGGCTGTCCTTCATTATACTGAATTATTTTGTTTTGCATCTATCTCTAGGGATCAATTGTGAACAGTGCACAGGCGAGGCGGCAATGCCAAGGACAGGGCAAACGACTTTGTCCTGTCCTTGGCATGAATATAGTTTGGTGCTGACCATTGCTCGCCCGGCATTACTCATTGATCTGAAAACTAATGAAGAACAGGACTAAGAACGGCGAATTCAGTAATTTATCGATCACAGTGTGAAAAAAATCGGTCAGTATCAAAAAGGCGGCAGAGTAGGCAGATCCATGGTTCCAATCGGCATAAAGTGACAAATCCCCTCAGCCCAAAAACAGATTGAGGGGATTTGAACCGTTTATTTTCTAACGGAACACTTTTTACAATGCTACGGGCTGAATTTTCTTTGCTTGTTTGTAGGCAGCCTTAGCAAGCTCGCAAAGATAATTCCATTGCTGATCAAATTCCGGCTGGAAGAAGAAATCGGCAAATGCCAGTTGCTGCGTCGTTTGTTTTGTCGCAATTGCTAGGGAAAGAGTATTGATTGCAGCTGTAATGTCATGCTTCGACATCAATTGAGCACCGACAATTCTATCTGTGCCTACTTCATAGGTCAGTTTCATATAAACTTTTTCCGTGCCCGGAACGAACGCCGGACGGTAATAATTTTCGATGTAAACCGAGCGGGTTTCAAGGCCGCTCTTAGCCGCTGTCGCATCCTTTATTCCCGTCGATGCGAACTTATAATCAAATAGCGAGAGTGCCGAGGTTCCGGATACTCCCTCGATTTTTAACGTCGGCTTCTCAAGGTTCAATGCGGCAGCGACGCCTTGGCGGCGAGCGTTGGTTGCTAAGGCAATATTCTGTTCTTTACCCGTCGGATTATATTTAATCATGCATGCATCGCCGGCAGCAAAGACGTCCGGTGCGCTTGTTTTCTGATAGGCGTCAACGACGATTGTGCCGTTAGGATTGAGATCCAGCGTGCCTTTCAGCCAATCTGTATTTGGCACAACACCTGCTGCTTCAACAACAAGGTCGGCAGGATATGTGCCCTTATCGGTAATGACCGCAGAGGCCTTGCCGTCCTCGCCTTGAATTTCCTGGACAAATTCACCCGTGCGAACGGCAATGCCACGTTTTTTTAGATCTGCCATCAGAATATCGGTAAACTCTTGATCCAGGTAAGTTGGCAGAATGCGTTCGGTGACATCAATGACTGTCACATGCTTCCCGGCCTTTGCATAGGCTTCGACTAATTCAATGCCGATATATCCGCTGCCGATAACGACGACATCAGAAATCGCCGGATCATCAATTTTTGCTTTATTTTTTAGCGCCCATTCTCTGCCGCGCAGGAAATAAACATTTTCGAGATCGTTTCCCTTAAAGGGCAGCTTCCGGGGAACCGCGCCGGGCGCCAGAATTAGTTTGTCATAGGTTTCATTATAAACTTCACCGGTATCAAGATTCTTCACACGAATTTTTTTCTGATTCGGATCGAGGCCAATCACTTGATTGCGCGTATAGACATCGACGCCTTGATCACTGTAGCCTTCCTTGGTTGCATAGTGAATATAGTTGATGTCCTGAACGGCACCCTCCAAGTATAACTGAATGCCGCATGACAGGAAGGATACCTTATCGGACTGCTCGAACAATTTGACTTTAGCCTCCGGATAATTTTCCAAGACTGTTTTTACTGCTTCATAACCACCGTGAGATGTTCCGACCACAACAATATTCAAGTAAGTCATCCTCCTTATAGATGCGAGATAATAAAAAACTTTGGAGCAAAATAAAGAAAAAATAGACAAACGTATTCAGCGCAGTACATTAAGCTGAGCCTTTCAATTTTGCTTCACTTAGATAATAACGAATATCTACTTGGAATTAAAATAATCTGCTCACGTAAATATTTGGATTAAGATTGAATGAAAAGAATTTTTAATGATAATGAAGAGACTTTATTGATAAAATGAACAAGGAATGTTTGCTGGGTTTAGAGCGGAGATGATTACAACATAGATCAAAAGTTGCTGATCTCATTCTCACTAATCAGTTTCACCCTAAATGATTGTATGTGCGGGCACTCGAAAAGAATGTCCAACTGTGATGGCTCGCACAAGTATTTTCAGTAAACACAAAAAGGACAGCCCTGCTGCAAGAGCAGTGGCTGTCCTTCATTACATCGAATTATTTTGGTTTTGCGCTTGTCTCCGGGTTCAGCTGCATTGATGGGGCGCGGAACAGCGCATAGGCAGCGATGCTTAGGATGAAGCCGATCAGGGCGAACGGTACCCAAGCAAAGCCGAGACTAAAGAGCGGCAGATAGCTGCTTGCAAAGTGGACCAGCCCTTGAATCGGTGCCGTCTGCTTCAAGATCGGCGGCAGTGCGTTGGTCGCATCAAATAGAGCCGGAATCAAGGTGAAGACCGTGGTTATCCGGTAAACGATCGGCGATTTTTTGAATAATGGTGACAGGATCGATAAGAGAATCACCGTGATTGCGAGCGGGTACAGAAGCATTAAAATCGGAAGCGACCAAGAAATAATTTGCGTTAAGCCGACATTGGCAATAACGAACGAAATGGCGCATGTAAAACGCAGAAACGTTAAATAACTGATCCTTGGGAACTGCTTATGGAAATCTTGGGCAAAGGCGGTGACCAGTCCCATCGCCGTAGAGAGACAGGTGACGGTTGCCAGCGTAGCCAAGATGGCACTGCCAACTGCGCTCATGTAATAATTGGCGATTTGGCCGAAGGCAATGCCGCCGTTTTCCGAAAGCTTGAAGTTTGCCAGACTCATGGCTCCAATCACAATCAGACCAAGGTAAATAAGTGCTTCAAAACCGATACAGATGATTCCGGATTTTGCTGTTGCCGCAGCGATAGATCTGGGACTGCGGACGCCCATCAGTTTTATCGAGGTGACAATTGTGACGCCGAAAGCGAGACCGGCCAGAACATCCATCGTGTTGTAGCCTTCGAGGAAACCGTTTGTCAGCGCGTCGTGCACATAGTTGGTGCTGATCACCGCTTGTTCGGCGTCGCCCATTGGCCGGAGAAAAGCGAATAAGAAAATAATGAATAACAAGATTAAGAACAGCGGATTCAGCAGTTTGCCGATGATGTCGATAATATGCGATTCACTTCGTGACAAGAAATAGGTCAGCGTGAAAAAGGCAGCTGAAAAAACGAGCAGCCAGATCCATGTTTGGTTTGCCGGAATATAACGCGCAAAACCAAGTTCAAACGGAACGGTTGCTGTACGCGGTGTGGCGAACATGGGTCCCAAAGTGGCGTGAACCAAAATAAGAAAGATCAGTGCGTAATGACGACCAATAGGCCGGGCAACATCATAAATGCCTTCACTCTGGGTGATGCTGATAGCGATAATCGAAAGCAGTGGCAGCAAGGTGCCTGAAAGCAGGAAGCCGATCGCAGCGGGCAACCAATGGCTGCCTGCCAGTTGTCCGAGGTGCAGAGGGAAGATTAAATTGCCGGCACCAAAAAACATGCCGAAAAGCAGTGATCCGATGATTAGATAATTAATGAATGTCAGCTTGAATTGCTGATTCTCTGTGTTCATGTGTAAACTCCTCCTTATAAAAATAAAAACGTCCTCTAAAAGCATCATCATGCTTTTAGAGGACGTTGGCTACGCGTTACCACCTTTTATTTGCGACACCATCACTGCTGCCGCCTCACCACGTACTGCCGATAGTGACGTCGGCAAGACGCTGGCACGGTAACGGGTGCTGCCGTTGAACACTTCATTCTGCGAATGTCGCATTCACCGCTCAAGGGCTACCTTCACTTTTATTTACGCCTGCTTCCTTTGCACCGGACGAAGCTCGCTGAAAGGCTAAATAAAAGTTACTCTCCCTATCATCGCTTTAACTCGTTGACTCATTTTTTTGAGTGTTTTCACTTTATACCATTTCATCCAAACTGTCAATGGAAATTTAATTTTTCATGGCTGAAACGCATAGTTATTCATCATGGGATCTTGTTTAATTTATCTGTAAGAAAGCCTGACTATGTTCTTGCAGAAGTCATTTGGCAGCTGTTATGATAGAGCCAAGGGAGGTGTCAACGATGGCTGAGGAATTGAAAATCATTATGCAGGCAATTAAAGAAGTTGATGCTAATGTTAAGGGCATGCGCGTTGAAATGGATGAGATGAAACAAGACATCGCTGAAATGAAACAAGACATTGTTGTGATAAAGCAAGATATTGTTGTGATGAAACAAGATATCACGGACATTAAACAAGAACTGAAAAATACAAATCAGCGAATGGATGACATGTATGAGGACCTGTCCGATCAGATTAAGCTGGTTCATGATGAGCATTTTCAAACGCGCAGAGAGGTTCTGAAACTTAAAAAGAAAATCAATATGTGATTCAGACGCTTTCCTTCTGCGAATGCCTCCAACGTCTGAATGCGTCCCTTACCGTGTTCTGTAACGGTTTAAGCTTTATCCCGCAATCCTTTGATCCGCACTAAAAGTCTTCAATGAGCATGTTTACTTTTTGAATCGCTTGTTCAGTCTTCATCATTTCTCCTTAACGTCACAGTCGTCCCTTTGTCGATTTCCGAATCAACATGGATGTTAAGTGAAAGTCGATCGGCGACTTCTTTGGCGAGAAAGAAGCCGAGCCCGGTTGCCTTCTTGTCGCGGCGGCCGTTGTAACCGGTAAAGCCGTGCTCGAACAGGCGCGGCAGATCTTCCTTCAAAATGCCGATGCCGGTGTCGCTGATTTGAATCAACTTCGGTGCGATATAGATGCTGACCTTGCCTTGTTTGGTATATTTGACAGCGTTGCTAATGATTTGTTCGACGGCGAAGGAAAGCCACTTTTCGTCTGTCGTCCAAGTCGCGTTCCCTTCGATGGCTACGCTCAGCCCTTTTCGAATAAACAACGGGGCGAACGTGCGCACGACTGCCTGAATGAGCGGTTTGATCTGCACGTTTGTAAAACGGTAATCGGTTTGTTCATGGTTCAAGCGCAGGTAATGCAGCAGCATTTTCAGATAATTTTCGAGCTGAAAGGTTTGCTCGTTCAGTTCCTCAACGGTAAAGTCCTTCGTTTGACCCATTAAGTCAAGCGCGGACAGCGGAACCTTCATCTGGTGACTCCACATGCGCACGACATCGGTTAAGTCCTCATCAAACTGTTTGATTTTGGCGAGTTTCTTTTCGTAGTATTCTTTTTGTTCATTAAGCAATTGCAGCATGTCTTGTTCTGCCTGTGACTCGGGTTTTAAGATAACCTGAGGGATGATTTGATGCAACCGCTCCTTATGGCGGCTCTGAAACCGATAATAATCATAGCCAGCAAAAATGACGAGAACAGTCGTGCCAAATAATAAGCTCGACCAAAACGTATGCAACGGCAAACTGCGCAGATAAAAGGTTATGCTGACAATGAATACGAAGAAAAAAATGGCAAAAATAAAAGACTTGCGCTCATGCCAGTACATAGCCGACACCTCGCACCGTTCCGATGTAGTCAAACCCGATCGTATTCAGCTTTTTGCGCATTCGGGCGATGTTGACTTGCAGGGCATTGGCATCGATGTAATCATCCGATTCCCAGAGCTTGGCAAGCAGCACTTCTTTGGAAACTGTTTGGTTGGGATGTTCGAACAACGCGCGCAGCAGCTTGGCTTCGGTTGGCGTCAAATCAACCCTGTCCTGCTCTTTTTTCAATTCGGCACCTTCCAGTATGAAACCGTTGAAGCTTAATTTGGCTTGTGAAAAGCTGTAGGTTCGACGCAGCAGGGCATTGATTTTCGCTTTCAGCACGTCGATCGAAAACGGCTTGGTGACATAGTCGTCGGCCCCCATGTCCATTGCCATCACCTGGTTCATTTCATCATCTGCCGAACTGAGGAAGATGATTGGCGTTGTTGTTTTCTTACGAATTTCAGTTGTCCAGTAAAAGCCGTTGAAATACGGCAGGGTAATGTCCATGAGAATGAGATCCGGGGTTTCTGTTTCCATTTCCTGACGGACGCTGCGAAAATTCTGTACAGAAACAACCGTGTATTCATTCAACGCAGACGTTAGTTGCTTCACAATCGCCGCGTCATCTTCTACAATAAATAGTTTTAGCATCAAAAATTCTCCTAAGTAATTCGCTATCTTTATTTTACTGGTTTTTATGGTACGGAACAAATGCGAAAAGGGCATCCTGATCGCGGGATGCCCCTTTTGGTTTTATCGTTCGACGATTCGATAATATGCACGGCTCGTCTGTTTGTAAATCAGGTAGTAAATTACTGCGACTACGGCGATCGTCCCGATGCTGGTCAGTAGAAGTAAATTGAAGCGTGTTGTCCCGAACAAACTGATCAGCTTCTGAATCATGATAAAGGCGAAGCCGAAGTGGACAACGGCGACGGCAATCGGCAGAAAGAATACGAGCAGTACTTGTGAACGTATCGTCTGCCGCACTTCATCTTTACTCAACCCGACCTCCTGAAGAATTTCAAAGCTGCGTTTGTCTTGCTCACCTTCAGAAATCTGCTTGTAGTAAATGATTAATGCTGTACCGAGAATAAAGGTGAATCCTAAAATTAAGCCGATGAATAGGAAGCCTCCGGCAAAAGAAGTCATCTGTTCATGCATGTCATCATATCGCTCAAAAGTTGGCGGCATACCGGCAATCGTTTTCGCTTCGCCGCGATCATCTTGCTCGATCTTCGTCTCCGAATCATTGATCCGCTTGATCGGATCATTTCCGTTCACGCGATAGTAAGACAAGACCTTTTGGAACTTCTTCGCATCCTTCGCCGTCAGATCGGCACTGATGGTTGTATCGTAACCCATTTTATACCGATTGCCTGCCGCTTTGGATGCATCGTCAAGTATTGGTTGAATTTGCTCTTTCGAATTGACGATCAGGATCAGCCAGTTTGATGCCATCATACTTGTTGATGGGAAGTTGCGGATTTCGCTGATTTTCTCTTTGACTTTAAACGTGTGGTTCCAAAAACGCACGTTGCTTTCGTGAAATCTACCAACAGCCGGGTATGCGATCGTTTCATTTTCACGCAGGTGAATTTTGTTTCCCGTCAGTTGTGTATACGTGTCGGCGGTCATGAAGTTGACTGCCGTCAGATTGGCGAGGTTTTGCTTGTTTTCAAATCTGCCGTCGTTCATTGCACCGGTTAATCGATTTGATAGTTCGTAGACGATTTTATTGTTCAGTGCTAGTCCGTTTTTTTCAGCGACTTGATCAATGAACTCAATGCTTCGTTGCTGCGTTGTGTTGACATTGATGAGCGTGTTGCGTAAAAAGTAGTCGCCAAGAAAACCATTGATACTTGAAAATAAACCGACCGTTGTCGCCAAGGTCACGAAGGTCATTGTGACTAAAATCGTTATGTTTGCTAGCCCAACCGCATTCTGTTTCATTCGGTAAAGCATGCCTGAAACGGTAATAAAGTGCTTCGGCTGATAGTAATAGTTTTTATTTTTCTTTTGCCGTTTGAGCAGCCAAATCGTAAAGCTCATGTAAAACAGCAGCGTACCGAAGATGACAAACAGCACGGCGATGAAGAATTTTGTTAAGGCATCGAGTGGAGAGACTACTGTTACGGCAAGGTAGTAACCAATCGCAAGCGATACAAGTCCAAGCAGGGCCAGAATGATACGCGATTTAGGTTCCTTCTCTCCTTTGCTCGCATTTTTGAGCAATTCCAGACTGGATTGTCTGTGGATTGAGATGTTACTAATGATCATGAGTAGCAGATAGATACACGCAAAAATTGCGGTAACAATCCCAACCGCAAGTGGGCTCCACTGCAAGTCAAAGTAGCTTTCACCAATGAGATGAATGAGGAAAAGGTAGAGAAATTTGGCAAGAATAATGCCTAAAACTGTTCCGGCAACCACGGTTGCTAGAAACATCATCATCAGTTCCAGAATCGAAATTCGAACAATATGCCGCTTTTTCAGACCAAGTATATTGTAGAGTCCAAATTCTTTCGTTCGTCTTTTCAGTAAAAATCGATAACTGTAAATCATAAAGATGGTCGCAAAGACGGTTAGGACGGTCAAGCCTAGGCCGAGCAGCATCGCAAAATTTCCCGCACCCGGAAGCTTTTTTAAGCTAGGACTAAATAAAATCGTCGCGATCATTAGATTCATGAGAAACATCACAACACTTGAAAGGCCAAAGGGAAGAAAGTTGCTGATCGATTGGCGGATGTTGCGACTGGCTAATTTGACGTAAAACATCTTAGCGCACCTCAGTTCCAAGCAGATTGGTCATCGTCATACTGATTTCCTGCATGAATTTGGATGCCTCTCGATTCGCACGATAGAGCTGGTGAAAGATGCGACCGTCTTTGATAAACAACACGCGTTTTGCATGACTTGCTGCAATTGCCGAATGCGTGACCATCAGGATGGTCTGTCCGGTGTCATTGATTTCTTCAAGCAGAGCGAGCAAGCCTTCGCTATTTTTGAAGTCAAGCGCTGCAGTCGGTTCATCGGCAAGAACAAGTTCAGGCTGGGTGATCAAGGCACGGGCGATGGCGACGCGCTGTTTCTGACCGCCCGACAGTTCAAATGGCTGCTTGTTCAGCAGATCGGCAATATTTAATTTCGGTACCAGCTTTTCCAAACGCTGTTCCATAATGCGGACCTTTTGACGGCCGAGCACGAGGGGTAAGAAAATATTGTCACGAACCGACAGTGTGTCGAGAAGGTTGAAATCCTGAAAAATAAAGCCCAGATGCGTGCGGCGAAACTCCGCAAGCTTGTTTTCTTTAATTATGGTTAAATCCTGACCATTCAAGATAACGGATCCTAGTGTCGGTTTATCTAGTGTAGCCAGCGTATTCAAAAGTGTTGTTTTTCCCGAACCGCTCTCGCCCATAATGGCGATATACTCTCCTTCCTCAACGCTAAAACTTACATCTTGTAAGGCAACGGTTTTTTCCTTACTGAATCTTGTTTGGAATATCTTTTGTAAGTGACTGACTTGTAACAACATCGTGTTCGCTCCCTGCCTATTATTTTGCTGATGTGTTTAGTATACAAAGAATCGCGCAGGTACTCCCTTACAGGTCTGAAGTCCAGTCTTACAGATTTGTCAGGTTGAAGCAAATATAATGGAGAAAGGATCCGATTATCTGTAGAATAAAAGGAGAAGAATTGTTCACTCCATTTAAACATAACTTTACGGCTGCCCAGGAGCGATTTTGTTGCCCGAGTATATCAGACTGCACAATCAATCGTCAATTTTAGAACGAACAATCATGAACTGCTTTTTTCAGTGATAGTAGGTCGTGAGAGATAAGTGGTACAACGGATCAGTGTTCTGCACTGCTTTATGTATTTTGAATTTGATTTAGCTTGGTTTTCTTACTCGTTCAATGCAGGAATCATTTCTGTTGTTGAAGAATAGAGTATGGGAGAGGTGTTGCGACTTGCAAGTGACGGAAATTCCACGCTTTAACTTTATTGAATTACAAACGGATCGGAACCTCGGCCATACAGAACATGTTTACTTTGTAACAACAGATGTGGATGAGGCGGTTGATCATTATCTTCATAAGGTCCGAGAACATAATCCATTTTACATGACAATTAGCTCGGTTGACGGCCGCATCTGTGTGGCTAAATCACATGGACTCAGCAGTGACAAGACCAAACCGCGGATTATTCGAATGAACTCTGATTTAAGCCGAAAAGCATGCAACTATACATTGTTTACGAACAAATTTATTAGAACGGTAAAAAGAAAATTAAGTTGATATGACTTACGAGGCGCCCAAACAGGGGTTGCCTCTTTTTTGAATAGGCGTGAAGTGGTTTAAATGCTAAAATGTTATCTCGGGTGAATCATCTATAAAGATACAGCGGACTTTTTAGAGTGTAAGAGGATTTGGCTATGTTCTTACATGATTCATTTGGCAGCTGTTCTGCTAGGATAAAACAATGAAGTTATGGGTCATTCTCATCATATTTGAAACCAACTGCTCGTATTAAAATCAAGTATTAACATAGAACGATTCACGTTTTGATTAAATCAGGTTACCAGCCTATTTCGCTGCATTTGGTTTCGAAATAATTAGACAATATTGAACTTTTGTGCTTAAATTTGTGGTAAAGGTGACTGTTTGCTTGGAAGGTATGAGGAGGAAGATCAGTGAAACATCTGCTGCCCGATTTTAATGATTTACTGCATACAGATTTTGTCGTGACAACAGAGGAGCGGTGGCATGAACCTTACCTCAGTAGTCAGTCGGTTGGTGTTGTATTTGTACAGCAGGGACCACTGGAATTTCTTGTGTTAACCGCTCGGAATTATTCAATCGCCCGAAAGCACCATATTCGAATCAATGAGTTATCTGAATGCCGCGCTGATTGTATGCATATCAATGATTCATGGGCGACTCTTAATAAGAAATTACAGCACTGTGATTATGTGGTTGTTCTTCGCGATGGTGCAGCAATCGGCTACTTAAAAACGAGCGAACTCGCCTCGCGTGTTTTACAAGCCTACACATATCTTAAAGCCTATTATGATACGATACTTGAGACAACGGACGATACGATTTCGGTAATTGATAACAATATGGATACGGTGGTTTGGACAGGCGGAGCGGAGCGATTGTATTCGATTAAAAAGGAAGAAATACTGGGTGAACCGATGACCCGGTTCTTTCCTGAAAACCGGCTTGATAATCTTAAAATCCTTAATACAGGCAAGCGATTCTATCATAAACAACATCAGCCTAGAGATGATCTCTTTGTTCTCATTAATTCAGCTCCCGTGAAGCTGGGCGGCAAAATTATCGGTGCGGTTTCCTGTGAACAGGATGTGACGTATCAGGCTCAGCTTAATAAAAAATTGACAAATGCAAAAGAAACCATCAATCATTTACAAAAACAAGTCTGTCGTATGGATCGTTCTGTTGATCCGTTTCGATGTATCAACGGTTCAAGCGAAGCTATACAAAATACGATTGATAAGCTCAAACAGGTCGGCGCAGCGAGAGCAAAGGTGTTGCTCCTTGGAGAATCGGGAGTAGGGAAGGAATTGTTCGCCAATGCACTTCATGATTTGCGAACACTTGGCGCTGCCCCCTTTATTCCCATTAACTGCGGTGCAATCCCCGATGCACTGTTCGAAAGCGAGCTCTTTGGTTATGAGAAGGGCGCCTTTTCCGGGGCAAACCCTCTTGGAAGCAAAGGCAAATTTGAACTGGCGAAAGATGGAACCCTCTTTCTGGATGAGATTGCCGAACTGCCTCTTGAAATGCAGGTCAAACTGCTCAGAGTTCTGCAGGAAGGAACGTTTTATTCAGTTGGCGGGACGAAACTCAAACATGCCGATTGTTCCATTATTGCGGCGACGAACAAAAATTTAAAAGAACTGGTTCATAAAGGAAAATTCAGGGAAGACCTGTATTATCGTTTGAACATCATTACTATTACGATCCCTCCGTTAAGAGAGAGAAGCGAAGATATCATTGAATTGAGCCATCAGTTTCTCTATGAATTTGCGGAGAAATACGGACGGTCATGCACAGGAATTCCTAAAGAAGTCATGATGGCGCTGATTGATTACTCTTGGCCGGGCAACATCAGAGAGTTGCGAAATATTATTGAGCGGCTCGTTGTTTTTTCAAGAGACGAACTGTTAAATTTCAATGATCTTCCTGTACAAATTCGTGAATCAAATCAAGAAAGCGAGATGCCGGAATCTTTCTCACAAAATGAGCTGCCCGAAAACCAACCGCTTGTCTCACTGAATCGCGCGATGCGAGAATGCCAGCATCGAACGATTAGGAAGGCATTGGAACATACCAATGAAAATAAAAACAAGGCTGCGGAGATCTTAGGAATATCCAGAACAACACTTTATAACAAAATGCATCAACTGGGAATTTCTTGATTGTTGTTTGATTCTCAGTATTTCAATTAAGTCACAAGAGACCTGATGGCAGGTTTTTTGTGGCTTTTTATCATTATAATGTTAGATTATCTTTCGTGAAATGACTTTTTTATGAGATTATTGGCTTTGATGACATAAAAGTTAACGGAAAAAGTGTTTCAATTTTGGAACATGTATAAAAAATGAAACACTGTTTTCCGTATTTTTGTACAATTCAGTTCATTTATTGGACTTTTTATTGGCACGAAACTTGCTTATTTAAAAATAACCAAACCTTTTATGGTGGACCAAAATGATGCTCAGAGGGGGGAGACGGATGGAGCGCTGCGAAAGCCTGCTTGCTATTGATTCACATACGCTGGGTGAGCCGACCCGAATCATTGTGGAAGGTTTTCCCGAAGCAGACGGGGCAACGATGATGGAAAAGAAATTGAACCTTCAGAAGAATTATGATCATCTTCGGCGCGCCGTCATTGACGAGCCGCGAGGACATCGAAATATGTTCGGTGCGATCATCATGAAGCCGACGCACAAGGACGCTGATCTTGGAGTCGTGTTCATGGACAGTGGCGGCTATCTCAATATGTGCGGTCATGGATCAATCGGGGTAGCCACTGTTGCTGTTGCCCGGCGGCTTGTCCCAGTTACAGAACCGTATACAAGTGTATGTCTTGAGTCACCGGCGGGTCTGATTCGAACGCGTGTCCGAGTGGAGCACGGAAAAGTCAAGGAGACAACGATCGTTAATGTTCCTTCCTTTCTTTACCGAAAAGCTGTCGACATTCATGTGCCGGGATGGGGAACCATTCAGGCGGATATAGCGTTCGGCGGCAACTTTTTCGCACTTGTTGACTCACGTAAAATGGGTCTTCCGCTTCAGATGAGCGGATTAAATCAACTGATACAGGCTGGTGCTGCCATCCGCAAGGCTGTTAATCAGCAAGTACACATTTTTCATCCGCTGCTGCCCGATATCCGGTCGGTCGACCTGGTCGAGTTTTATCAAACGGATTTGATGGCAAAAGCAATGAAAAATATTGTTGTATTCGGCGACAATCAAGTGGACCGTTCACCCTGCGGTACAGGAACGAGCGCTAAAATTGCCTCACTCTATGCACAGCAAAAATTGATCATCGATGAGCCCTTTATCAGCGAGAGCATTACAGGTACAAAGTTCATCGGCAGAGCATTAAAGGTCACAACCGTAGGCAGCTATCCGGCAATCATTCCGGAAATCACCGGACGCGCTTACCTGACCGGTGAAAATAAACTCATCTTTGATCACGAAGACCCATTTGAATACGGATTTAATTTAGCGGATGGGCAAAGGAGGAGCGATTATGTTGAACGGAAAATATAAACTTCCTTTAAAGCAGCATATCGGAAACCTGAATAAGCCCTGTGTGCAAGAGGGAGATCATGTTGAACGAGGTCAATGTATTGCGCGTGCCGATGGCCTGGGAGCAGATCTGCATGCAAGTGTTTCAGGTACGGTCGTAGAGGTGAATGCTGCGTATATCGCCATCATCGGAGCGAAACCCAAGGGGGATACGTTCGTACCGCTTCCACCCGGAGACTTGAGGGAACGCATTCGTTCTGCCGGAATTGTCGGCATGGGCGGCGCAGGATTTCCTACCGGAATTAAGCTGAGTCAGGAGATCGATGGCGGGACAGTGATTGCCAATGCTGCGGAATGCGAACCGATTCTGAATCACAATGTGATGCAAATTGAGGCCAACCCTGATGAGGTTTATCGCGGGTTGCTTTACGCCATGGAAGCGGTCGGTGCGGCAAACGGTATTATTGCGATTAAAGCGAAGCATCGACAAGCCATCGCTCAAATAAAAAACGTGATCCGCGATAAAAGAATTACCGTGTTTCCATTGCGTGACCTGTATCCAATCGGCGAAGAGCGCGCGTTAATTCGCGATACGCTTGGCATTCTTCTTCCACCTGAAGCGCGTGCGATTACGGCAAATACCATTATTATCAACACAGAAACTCTTTCACGCGTGACGCAGGCTGTGGAATATGGTCGTCCCGTTCTGTCGAAAAATATTACGGTTGCCGGTAAATTGCATGGCAGTCCGAAGGCGCGTGTATTCATGGATGTACCGATTGGCACACGTGTCGGTGATTTGATTGAAGCCTCAGGCGGTATCAACGGAGATTACGGAGAAATCATTATGGACGGTCCGTTCATGGGGCATAGCGTAACAGCGGATGATGTGATAACGAAAACAACCGGAGGTATTATCGTGACGATGCCTTTTCTTGATGCAAAATCTCCTCTTGGTTTATTGGTTTGCGCTTGCGGTGCGAGTGAAGCACGTATGCGGGAACTAGCGAAAAAAATGAGAGCAGAGGTTGCCGGAGTTGAGCTGTGCAAGCATGCCGTTTATGCACGCGGATCGCTCAAATGCCGGAATCCCGGCGTCTGTCCCGGCCAGGCAGATCGTGTACTTCGATTGAGGAAAGCCGGTGCCGGTTCGCTGCTCATCGGCAACTGCAGCGATTGCAGCAATACGGTGATGTCACTGGCGCCGAAGCTGAACATCCCGGTGCATCATGTTACAGACAATGCGATGCGCGCCATGAATTTGCATCTAATTCGTAAATTGCATAGATGAAATTTATTTTATTTATAAAGGAGAATTCACATGTCGATTACGTTTGAAACAGCCAAGCAGCATCAAAATGATCCCGCAGTTCTCTGTTGTTTAAGAAAAAAAGGAACGGTAATCTCTGCCGCCGATTTGGAAGATCCATCAATTTTTCCCGACTTGGAAGAATCCGGCCTTCTGAGCGTTCCGGAGCAAGCGCTCACGATTGGTCAGGTATTGGGAGCGACTCTAGAGCAGGATGCGGATTCCATGACACCTCTTACTCCTGAACTGGTCGGTCATTTTTCAGAAAACCCAAAAAACAAATCGGAAGAAATAACGACTTCCTCATCCACCGCTGAAGGTCCGATTCAAGAAAAGCAAGTGATCCGCTTTAACATTGATAAACTCGTCGGACAGATTGAGTTGCCCACGGGACTCAACATGAGTACCCTGCCTTTTGCAGCAACTGCGAGTAAAACGTCAGAGGATAAAGTCATTCGTACCTTAACACAGAGGACATATCCGGTTGAACAGGTTTGCGTGGGAGCAGAAACTTCATTTGAAAATAAAATGCTGACCATCCGCGAAACGCTATGTAATGAATCTCTTAAGGCAGATCCTTTAGTAAAAAAGGTTGCGCTTGACATTATTCGCCCTGAAAACCGTCACCTATATTCCAACACGATTATGGATGTGATTCCGATCGGGACAAAGGTCGAGGGAATCCTTGGCGAAGGCATAACCCATGTGATGAACGGTGTCGTCATAATCCTGACCGGTGTTGATGAAAAAGGCGTTCAGGTTCATGAATTTGGTTCCTGCGAAGGCTATCTGGATGAAAAGATTCGTTTTGGACGCCCGGGGAGCCCAGATCCTGAGGACATTATGATTCGCATCAATGTGACTGTCCAGGAAAATACCGGAATGGAACGCCGAGGCCCTTTCGCGGCGCACAAGGCCTGTGATTACATTATTCAGGAAATCCGCGACGTTTTAAAGGAAGCACCAGCTGACACTGCAACTGATCAGAAAGTATTTCGTGATTGGAAAAAATCAGGAAAGCCACGCGTCATGCTTGTTAAGGAAATTATGGGGCAGGGCGCGATGCATGATAATGTGCTGCTTCCTGCCGAACCTGCAGGAGTCATCGGCGGGCGGCGCAATGTCGATCTTGGCAATGTACCCGTTGTGCTTTCGCCAAATGAGGTCCGTGACGGCGGCATTCATGCGCTGACCTGCATCGGACCAGCAACCAAGGAAGTCACCCGCCACTATTTCCGTGAACCGCTCGTCAATCTGATGGCTGAAGATGATGAAATCGATCTGGCAGGCGTTGTCTTTATCGGCAGTCCGCAAGTAAATGATGAAAAAACCTATGTTTCCGCTCGTCTTGGCGCGCTTGCCGAAGCGCTTGATGTTGAAGGTGCCATCGTCACGACCGAAGGTTTTGGAAATAACCACATTGATTTCGCGGAGAACATTGAGCAGATCGGCCGCCGCGGAATCAAGGTTGTCGGTGTTTCCTATTGTGCTTACCAAGGACAATTGGTTGTTGGTAATCAATACATGGACGCAATGGTTGAACTCAATAAGGATCCGAAAGGCTTTGAAAATGAAATTCTGGCCGACAGTACCCTTTGTCCGGCGGATGCCGAGCGAGCACTGATTATGCTGAAAACGAAGATGGCCGGTATTCCGATTGAACCGGCAAACCGCAAATGGTCTCAGGAAGTTGTCGATTCAAATCAGCAATTGATTCCATAAAGTGAAAGGGGTGCAAGCAGCGTGAATTATGAACTGACACCTAAGCTTTTGCCGGGAACCATTCTTGAGGTCAGCGAACGCGATGTTAAAGTCACTTTGAAAGGGCGCATGGGGATCATTCAAGTGCCTCTAAGATCCGTAATCTCGGATCACGCACTGCAAGTGGGGCAAACGATTCAAGTTTACCTCAGTTATATTCAGGTTGTCTAAATATCCGATAAAACTTAGATAATGAAATCCGTTTTTTTAAAAGAGGAAATAAACAATGTCATTAACAACAGTAAGAGGACTCAAATCTGAAATCTATGTTCCGATTACACCTTCACCGGTGTGGTCGCCGCTCAACAAACCCCTAAGCGAATGTACCGTGGCGTTCTGTACTGCAGGGGGTGTGCACTTGAAATCGCAAAAGCGATTCAATCTATCTGGAGATTATTCGTACCGGGAAATTCCATCCGATACGCCAGCTTCGGAGCTGATGGTCAGCCATGGCGGGTTTGATAACAGCGATGTGAACAAGGATATAAACTCGATGTTTCCCATCGATCGACTTCACGAACTCGAACAAGAGGGCTTTATCGGCAAAGTTGCACCGGTACTGTTTGGTTTTATGGGTGGAGGCGGCAATGTGAACAAATTTAAAGGGGAAACCGGTCCGGCTATTGCCCGAATTTTAAAAAGAGAAGGCGTTGACATCGCAGTGTTTACGGGAGGCTGCGGGACCTGCCATCGTTCGGCGACGATTGTGCAACGTGCGGTTGAAGCAGTCGGTATCTCGACGATCATCATTGCTGCCCTTCCGCCGATCGCCAAACAGCAAGGAGCACCGCGTATTACCGCACCGCATGTGCCAATTGGCTCCAATGCCGGAGAACCTCATAATGTCGCGATGCAAACTGCTATTTTAAAAGATACCTTGATTCAGGTCGAAGAAATGAAGTCATTTGGACAGATGAAAACTTTGCCGTATGAATACCGACAGAATGTGTAAAGAAATGGGATTTTAACTTGAAGAAAGAAGGAGAACAGGCCATGAAACTAGCGGATGTACAAAAGACACCTGAAGAAATTAAAGCACTGACGAAAAAATATATGATTGAAACGTATGAACGGTTTAATTTTATTGCTCAGAGTGCCCAAGGGATGTACTTGTATGATGAAAAAGGCAAGGCCTATCTGGATTTCTATGGCGGCATTGCGGTCAACAGCGCGGGAAACTGCAATGAGAAAGTCGTCGCGGCGGTCCGCGATCAGGTGGGCGATATCATGCATACCTTCAACTATCCTTATACGGTCCCTCAAGCTTTACTTGCCGAATTAATCTGTAAAACGTTGCAGATGGATAAAATTTTCTTTCAGAGTACGGGAACCGAAGCGAATGAAGCAATGATTAAGATGGCACGCAAATACGGTGTCGAAAATTATGGTCCACACAAATATCACATCATTACGGCAAAAGGTAGTTTTCATGGCAGAACCTATGGGGCGATGTCTGCGACCGGCCAGCCGGATAATGCTTGCCAGATCGGCTTCAAACCGGTAGTGCCCGGATTCAGTTATGCCGAATTCAATAACGTTGATGATTTTCGAGCAAAAGTTACGGAGGACACGATTGCGATTATGCTTGAACCGATTCAAGGCGAAGGCGGCGTAACACCTGCGACTCCGGAATTCATGGACGACATCGCCGCATTATGCAAGGAGAAAGGACTGTTGCTTCTCTTTGATGAAGTGCAATGTGGCTGGTGCCGGAGCGGAAAAACGATGGCCTATATGGATTATGGGATCAAGCCGGATATTGTCTCAATGGCGAAAGCGATGGGCGGCGGCATGCCGATATCCGCGATCTGTGCTTCCGAAGAAGTATCAAAAGCCTTTTCGATGGGTTCACATGGAACGACCTTCGGCGGTAATCCGGTATGCTGCGCGGCGGCCTACGCTGAAATTAAAGAGCTATTGGATCGAAATCTTGCAGGCAATGCAGAAGAAGTTGGGTATTATTTAGTTGAAAAGCTAAAAAACCTTCCCCATGTTAAAGAAGTGAGAGGCAAGGGATTAATGATTGGCATTGAATTTGATGCACCGATCGGCCATGACGTGAAGCATGGCTGCTTTGAACGAAAACTGTTGGTCACGCTCATCGGAGACTGCATCATCCGATTGATCCCTCCACTGATCGCAACCAAAGAGAATTGTGATCAGGCCTATGCGATTTTGAGAGACGCTGCCGCCGCAGCAACGAAAGTGATGAGTGGTCAGGGGGCAGTTTAAGGTTCTTCGATTTATTTAAACGGATTGTAGAAGTTACATGATGCTTTAAATTTAGTGGATTGAGACAATAAACTATAGGTAAGGCAAGAAGGGCGGGAATCTCAACTCCTGCCTTTGTTTTTCGTTTCCACTGTTTCATCACTTATTTGCGGTTCATTAGAGGCAAACGAATGGAAGAAGGTTAAAAAAACGGCCATACACATGTCTGTTAAGTATCATCTGATTCTATGGTATACTTCTATCGAACAATGGATAACGATTGCCGGACTGGGAGGCCCATCCTTAAATCAATTAATAAGACTCGGTATCGTTGATTGTCGTTGTTCTCCTCAGGTGCTTGCATCAAATGGCGCAACCTCGGGTGATCTGTGAGCCTCTCCGTGTCACACACCTGTGGATCTGTTGCCTCCGCAAAAGGTCTCACAGCTTTTCGCTTTAAAAGACGGAGCGACAAAAAGATACTGTTTTTAAATAGAACCGTTAATAAAAAGGAAATGGTTTCTATGAATCGATTAAAGAGTGAAGGTTACAGCAAAAAAATAAAGCATCATTTGATAAGGAACGATTTGCTGCCCAACTGGCAAAGCTGCATGAAACGTTATTCATTTTAATGAGCTGCTACTGATGCCTTATTATTAAATGCGGTGGTGAAATCTATGGGAGTTCGTACAGGTTTAAGAATCAGAAGCGAAAAAGGTGTTCACGCAAAGGTCAGAGATTCATGTATAAATTTTGCAGTGTGGCTGCGCTTAAATCGAGACTTTCCGATTCGAGTGGTTGTCTATTTGAAAAAAAGTGTTCAAATTAAAACGGTTGTAAGTAAAGAGTTGGTGAGTGCAACTTTTTTTGCTCCATATGATAAAAACAGTGAACCATACATCAGAGTTGCTACTGGTGATTACGATGAATTAGTGAGAAACAGTGGAGAAGCGCACGCAATTAACGCGATATTGACGAGTATGGCTCACGAGTTGGTTCATTATCAGCAATGGATTGAGGATAGGAATTTTGATGAGAGCGAAGCGGAACATGAAGCTTCGAAATTAGCTGATGATTACTGTGAAGGCAGTACCTTTTTTGAGGAAGCAGTTCATCAAAACAAGGTTTGGACGATAGCGAATGAGGAAGGCTACTCAATAGCGACCAATGAGCAGGGAGAATCCGTTGTGCCCTTCTGGTCGAGCCAAATGAAGATAGACAAAGCAATAAATAGTGTTCCAGCCTATCGTAGTGACCACTCACTTGAAGTTCCTTTAAACGAGTTTACAAGTGACTGGATAAATGAATTGAAAGAAGATGACTTCCTGGTAGGTATTAATTGGTGCGGAAGGGGATTAATGGGACATGAGCTTTTGCCGAATAAAGTTCTTGAACGGATTCAAGATGAAATAAAAGCAAAGAATGAGCGAATCAAATATTAACATATCGAGAATAATCGATTAGTATACGTGTATGGAAAACTACGTAGAAGTTTTTAAAGTGTTGGCCAACGAATCAAGACTTGAGATGCTAAAATGGTTAAAAAAACCGTATGAATATTTTGATCGGCCTACTGCGTTTCTCTCAAAGAATATTAATGAGAAAGGCGGAGTTTGTGTCGGTGATATACAGGAGAAGGCAAATATGTCGCAATCAACGGTGTCTTATTACTTGTCGATGATGCAAAAAGTAGGTTTATTGGAATCTGAGCGACATGGTAAATGGACTTATTACCGAAGAAATGAGGAACGTATTCAAGAAATTGCTGCATTTGTCAAAATGGACTTATGAGGTGTGTTCCTAATTTTTTAATTCTAAATATCTAAAATTCTCGAAATATAGATATATAGGAGGCAAAATGAAAATATGGATTTATAGTATTGCCGTTGCGGCCGGTGCCTTGTTAAGTGCAGAGGGCGCCATCTATGGTCTGTTGGGAAATTCAATTGGAAAATTGGAAAGCAGTCTTTACAACTTTATGACGGGAACTATTATTCTTGCCATTGTCATCCTGTTTCTTGGAAAGGGATCCGTGTCCTATGCCTTTAAGGCACCTAAATGGCAATTGATCGGAGGACTTTTAGGCACTTCCTATTTAACAATTTTAGTCTTTGGTATTCCTATTGTTGGCGTTGGTGTGGCGATGACAAGCGTCATTGTAGGACAAATGACAATGAGTATGGTTATCGAAGAAAGGGGATGGTTAGGAAGTCGCAGGACACAGATGAACAAAGAAAAACTCGTTGCAGGATTACTTATGATTATTTCGCTTATTTTGATTTACTAAAGGTGGTTTCTGGTGATTTTTTTTATTTTATTTCTTTCAATTTTTGGCGGGGTACTGTTAAGTACTCAGTCATCAATAAATGGTGCGTTCAGTAGGCATGCGGGTACATTTGAAAGTGCATTTTTAACCTTTTTCACCGGCATGTTAATCATGTTCATTGTTGTTTTGTTTTTCGGAAGCGGTCACTTGCTTGAAATCGTGAACGTTCCGAAGTGGCAGCTCTCGGGTGTATGGTTTGGTGTGGGGTATTTATTCTTAACGATTGCAGCTGTTCCTAAAATTGGCGTCACGGCGACAAATATAGCAACGGTGATTGGGCAGCTGCTGATGAGTTTGTTTATTGATCATTTTGGCTGGTTCAATGGTACTCAAGTTCCTATGAATTTAAAACGCATGATTGCAGTTGTTCTCATGCTGATTGCTTTGCACCCCATCTACGCCGGGACGAATAAGACAGAGCAGGTGGCGGGTATTGATACCGGCATGAATCGCCAATAGGCGGCTGTTCAAATAAAAACACGGACAAGGAACTTTGCATTCCTGTCCGTGTTTTTGTTTCTTTTACTTTAAAATATCCTTTAATGCTTCCATGAGCTTGTCCATCTCTTCATCGGTGCCGATGGTAATTCGCAAATAGTTGTCGATGCGCGGTTGATTGAAGTAACGTACCAGCACACCGTGTTCGCGCAGCGCGTGGAAGATGACTTCCGCGGCCGCTGTTTTATGACTGGCAAAGATAAAGTTGGATTGTGACGGGATGACACTGAAGCCGATTGCGTTCAGTTGCATGATTGTTCGCTCACGTGTCGCAATAATTTTTTGAGCCATGTCGCGATAATAGGCATCATCGTCAATCGCAGCAATGGCCCCTGCCCCTGCCAGCCGATCGATTGTGTAAGAATTAAACGAGTTTTTTACGGTATTAAGTCCGTTGATCAGATCTTTTTGTCCCAATGCAAATCCGACGCGGATACCGGCGAGCGAGGAATACTTAGAAAGTGTTCGGACAACGAGCAGATTCGGGTAATCTTTGATGAGCGGGACAGCCGTACTACCGCCAAAATCAATATAGGCTTCATCAATGATGACGACTTGATCTTTGTTTGCGTTCAAAATATACTTGATCGATTCAATCGGCAGCCCACGTCCGGTGGGCGCGTTTGGGTTGGGAATCACAACACCGCCGTTCGGCTCGCAGAATGCATCAGCAGGCAACGTGAAATCATTGTTGAGCGGGATAATCTTCGGGCTTAAAGAGCACAGGTTCGCGTACACTTTGTAGAAGCTATAGGTAATATCGGCGAATGCCACCGGATTTTCAGGGGAGAAAAAGGTCATGAAGCTGAATGCGAGCACTTCATCCGAGCCATTCCCGATAAATACCTGTTCGGCATCAAGCTGAAAATGATCGGCAATTTTGCCTCTTAATTCATCGCAATTTGGATCTGGATAGAGACGCAATTGATCGTTCGCAGCATCTTTGATCGCCGCCAACACGTTTGCTGACGGCGGATATGGATTTTCATTTGTGTTTAGTTTGACATACTTTCGATCCTTAGGCTGTTCACCCGGTACATAAGGATCGAGTTTCCGAGTAAATGAATTCCAGTAGTTACTCATGGTGCGCACCCCATTCAATTAATCAACTGTAAGTCAATCTTATTGTTAAGTATTTTTATTCGATTTGTGACTTTCCTTTACTATTATGCAGTATTATTGAATAAAAGCAAAATGAATTTATTATGATCCCGATGAAGATCACAGGACGGATGAATCAGTTACTCTATAATATAATTATTATTTTTTTCGAAAAAGTCATATTAAAAAAATTTAGGAGCAGAAATAATGATACGTGTTATCTTTTTATTCCTTTGCGCTGGCCTGGCTGAAATTGGCGGCGGCTATTTAATCTGGCAGTGGTTAAGAGAAGGCAAATCCATTTATTTAGGTATGATTGGCGGAGTGATTCTGGCCATTTATGGAGCCATCGCGACACTTCAAACATTTCCTTCTTTCGGGCGGGTGTACGCTGCTTACGGCGGTGTGTTCATTGTTTTGTCGCTGCTGTGGGGCTGGGGTGTCGATCGTCGTGCTCCAGATTTCTATGACTGGATCGGGGCATTTATTTGCATTCTCGGTGTATCGGTCATGCTGCTTGGACCGCGCCACTAATCACGTAGATTTAACAATTGATGACACCTTTCCGATATAATAAATAACGACAATAGAATTAGGCCAAAATAACCACTTCATCTGAGAATTAACCTTCATAGAGCCATCCACCAAAGCAATGGAATTCTAAATAAATCAAGTATATAGAAAGAGAAGTAAGGGTTATGGGGTTGAACACATGTCGACAATCAACGACAAGCTGCAGGTAGGCGTCGCATATCAAGAAATAGTGCTTAATGCGGACGGTTCTCCGTGCGACTTTATTTTCTTACAAACAAATCAGAATTTAGATGAAATGCTTGGTTTGAACCATGGATCCATTGTTGGAAAACGGCTTACCGAATTGGTACCTCAAACGAACAATAATCAGCTGCATCAACTTATTCAGCAATTAGCTGAGGTTGCTCTTTTTGGAGGGGTGAATCAGTTCACATTTAATTCTGCACATACGCGACATCGCTATAAAATATACGTATATTCACTTGAAAAAAACAGATTCTGGACAAATGTCGTTGACATGTTTTCAGAACAGGAATTGTTTCTAGAACTGCAAAAGCGTTTGTTGATAAAAAATAGGGATGATCAGGCCTTTAGCAGAGCGCTTGACCGCTTTCCCCTTGCAATCACGATTATCGCATTAGATGGAACAATTCTCTATGTAAATGATAAATCTAAATCATTGTTTGATGTGGACAACCGTTTCATTTGCACCAAACAAGCGAAACACTTTTTTGCGAATGAAAAAGATATTTTTTCGTTTCTTCCGCGCATTTCACTGCAAAAAGCTTCACAGGGGGACGAAGTTTTACTGAAAAAGAATGACGGCACCGTATTCTGGTCGAAATGTGATTCAATGCTGCTCACGTATCATAACCAACCCTGCATTTTATCCACGCATCAGAACATTAGTGGAGAGAAAAATTTGGCACTGTCCGCCGCTAACAGTGAGGAAAATGACCATCTGCTCTTCGACAATGTGGCAGAAGCCATTGTCGTTGTTCAGAATGGTTATGTGAAAATGTGCAATCACTATGTTCCTGAAATGACTAAATACAGTCAATCCTATCTGGTTTCCAGACCCTTTGCAGACTTTATTGCACCACAGGATCGGGAAACGATAATGATCAACCATAATAAGCAGATGCTTGGTGAACGAAGCGGTTCGTTCTCGCGTTTTCGCATTTATACGGCTGATGGCAGGCTGCGGTGGATTGCTATGAAGTCGGTACGCATCGATTGGAGAGGGAAACCTGCCAGCTTAAATTTTCTGAATGACATCACTGATCAAAGGCAAATGGAAGAAGCGCTTAAATTAAGTGAGGAAAAATACAAGGTCATTTTTGAAAATTCTACCGAAGCTATATTCGTCATTCAAAATAACAGAGTCCAAATTGCCAATTCTATGACGGTACGCACTTCCGGCTATTCATTAGAAGAACTTATGAATACGGATTTTTCCCGGTTTATTTTGCCTGCGGATCGAATTCGCTGCATCCAAGCCTACCAAAAAAGACTTGAAACAATTAAGGCAAATCAAAAAATGAAATGCCGGATTGTCAAAAAAGATGGTGCTATTATTTGGGCGCAAGCAAGGGGGACACGTATTAACTGGGACGGAAAACCGGCCGTCCAATACTTCGTTAATGATGTTACAGATCAGATAAAGGCGGAACAGGAACAGAAGAAGAGTGAACAGAAATATCGGTTGATTGCTGAATACGCATCCGATGTAATCTGGGTATACAACTACACGAAAACTGCTCTTAATTACATAAGTCCATCGGTGAAGAATTTGCTTGGCTATTCGCAGCAGAAAGCTTTGATGATAAATCCGCAGCAGACTTTTGATCCGGAATCATGGCGTCGATTAAAAAACACGGTTGCTGAAAAGTTAAGATTAATGCACATTCAAAAAGATGCTTCAAACACTTTTATTATGGAAGTACAGCAGCAGTGTCGTGATAAGCACCTGATTTGGGTGGAACTGTCCATTCGATTACGCTTGAACGATCGCCATGAATTCGAGATCATTGGCGTGTCACGTAATATTGAAGAACGAAAAATAGCGGAAGCAAATGTGGCTTATTTAAGCCACCATGATCAATTGACCGGACTCTATAACAGACGATTCTATGATGAGGCATTAAAGCGTTTGGATCGGTCGAAGAGTTATCCTTTAACTTTGGTACTGGCTGATGTTAATGGGCTTAAATTGACCAATGACGCGTTTGGGCATCGTGCCGGTGACGACCTTTTAATCCATATCTCTAAAATTTTGATTAAGGACAAGGAAGACGAGGACATTATTGCACGTGTCGGCGGTGATGAGTTTGTGATGCTTTGGCCGCAAATTAATGAGGGACAAGCGGAGCAGCGAATTGAGCGAATTCACCATCATCTGCAAGCAGCAAGCAGTGTTCATCATACCGTTCTCTCTGTTTCATTCGGCTGGGCAGTTCGCAAATCGGAGAAAGAAACGATGACCTATATCTTTACCGAAGCTGAGAATAACATGTATCAGCATAAACTGTTTGAGGGCAACAGCATGCGCAGCAGAACCATTAATATGATTACGAATACGTTGTATGCTAAGCTTCCCTCAGAAGGGCGCCACGCGCGGAGGGTGAGCAGACTTTGCACGGAAATTGGTCGGAAATTGGGCATGGACGCGAACGATTTGAATGAGCTGAAAATGGCAGGTCTTCTCCATGACATTGGAAAGATCACGATTGAAGAGAGCTTATTCAAAAAAGAACAGCTGACTGATTCGGAATGGGCACGCATTAAGCTCCATCCGGAAAAAGGGTATCATATTTTAAAATTATCCAATGAATTTATGAACATTTCCCAGTTTATCCTTTGCCATCATGAACGGATTGATGGCAAAGGCTATCCGCTTGGATTGAAAAGTGAAGAGATTCCATTGCCGTCAAGAATTATCAGCATTGTTGAGGCATATGACTCTATGGTTACCGATCAGCCGTATCGGCAAAAAATAGCGCAGTACAAAGCGATAGAAATTTTGAAAAAGAATGCGGGAACGCAATTTGATCCTGAGATCGTCGATTTGTTTGTTACAAAGGTGCTGGCTGCTGAATAAGGATTACGAAAAAAAAAAAACGGAGCATTGAGCGGCTCCCCGCTCGATGCTCCGGCATCAAGTATTAGATTATTTCTTTTCCTTTTTTAAAGACCCGTTTTTCTCTCTGAACAGTTTTGATATCGTGAAGCGGATTTTCATCAACAACGATGAAGTCTGCAAATTTTTCCGTCTCTAAGCTGCCGTATTCATGATCAATCTTCAGCAACCGGGCACCGTTGACAGTTGCCGCTTCCAGCGTTTGCAGCGGTGTGCAGCCTGCTTCAACCATGAGCTGCAATTCGAACGCGGAATCATTTTTGAAATCATTATTTGGTGTACCAGCATCCGTACCCATCGCCAGTTTGATACCTGCTTTGGCGGCCCTGCTGATACTTTCAATATGTGCCTTTTTCACGTCGCGGGCGATGTCCAGCATGAAGTCGGGTACTTGTCCCTCGCCACGATCCGAGATTCCGTAAACAGCGATTAACGTTGGAACAATGAATGTGCCTTTCTCTAAAAACATTTGGATCGCTTCGTCATCGAGATAAAAAGCGTGTTCGACCGAATCAACACCGGCGCGTATGGCATTTTTAATACCCTCGGTCCCTTGAGCATGTGCGTTAGCAGTTCTGCCTTTGTGATGTGCTTCCAGCACGGCCACACGCATTTCCTCTTCAGTCAGCTGAACATCATCAGGAGATTCGCCGCCGAACGAAACGCCGCCGGTCGCCATCAACTTGATGTTGTCGGCACCGTTTTTCAGCGCTTTACGTGCCGCCTTGCGTGCTTCGTCGGGGCTGTCCACTTCATAGCTGATGGTACAAAAGTGTCCGCCGGTCATCGCAAGCGGACGTCCTGATGCGCAGATACCTGGTGACAGAATGTGTCCGCCTTTTTCCAGCTTGGAAAGTTCAATATCGACGTCAAAGTCTGCGCCGACATCACGGATATAGGTGACCCCATGCTTCAGAAGATCTTTTAAGTTATCCAAAGCAATCTTAGTCGCAATAATCGGTGTAAGCTTCGGTGATCCGAGCGGTTCAAGTCTGCCGGAGACATCGGAAGTGATATGTGTATGAGCGTTAATCAGACCGGGCATGACGAATTTGTTTCCCAAGTCAACGGTCCGGTCTGCTGCTGATGCCACACCGCTTCCAGTTTCCACAATTTTTCCCGTCTCGTCATCAACAACAAAAAATGCATCGGGCTCGAAGTGATCTGTGGTTCCGTCAAATAGAGAAAAATGACGATAAAGCGTTTTTGCCATAATAGAGGCCCCTCTCACTTAAATATTATAGTAATTTCAAAAATACCGAAGCAATAATTACTGAAGCAATGGACACGGTAGCAAATCCACCGACCAGCATTTTCGGAAGAATATTTTCAAGAAGATATTCTTCTTCATCCGATGTGCTTGAATTGTTTTTGCAAACTTCGGTGGTTAATATGTAGTCTGCAGGGAAACCAAACAGCGCAGTGAGTGAGCACGCGAATGCCATGGGCCGACTCATTCCAAACGGTTTTGCAAGAATAAGAGATGCCAGATACATTCCTAGTATACCAAGAATAATTAAAACAACAATTTGAATAATGATATGTGCTAATGTTGACGGTGTTGTCAGATTCAGTTGCGAGAATACATAGGCTAATAATCCGTAAATCAGCCAATTAAATACACCGGCTTGATTAAGAGCATTACCTTCAAGAAAGCCTAGCTGGTGGGCAATGACACCAAAGATAAGGCAAATGACAAACGAATTAATGACTCCATGCATCAGCTGAGCAGCGAAAAGACTAAGAGCAGCTACAATAGCGACACGAACCAGAATAAAGGACGAGGTCTGATAATCGTCTGGAAGTCCGAAGATGCGTTTTACCGCTGCACTGTCTGCACGATTCATCATCATCTTTGGACGGTTCGGATCTAACTTGATTGACTCTGTACGGAACTTATTAATTAAACGCTGGCTTTCTTTTTTTAGCATCATTGACGTAATTGGATAACCAATGAGACTGTGCATAATGAACATGGAAACAGGAAGTGCGACAAGTGCAGTAATTCCGGCAGTTCTGAGTCCGTCAGTCATCAGTAATGCAGCAACGAGTCCGCCGGTAAGTGGCGGGACAGCAGAAATAACCGTGTGCCAGTCGAAAATGAATGAGCCGATGGTCAATGTAAGCAAGATAGTCCCGCAGACGCCGAGGAGGGCGATGGCCACGGCTTTCCATTGCTGGATGAGCTGTCTCAGATTCATGAGTGTGCCTAGGTGGACTAATAAAAGCGCGATACAGATCTGAACGAATTCTGTATTGTAAGATGCCTGAGTGACGACATCTTTAGGAATAAATGTCCAATAGCCGACGATAAAAAGAACGGCTGTGACGAAAACAGATGGAATATAAGCCTTTGATGCAGCAGACACCCATTCCCCAATGAGCATGAAGAGCATGACTGCCAGAAAGCAAAGTAAAAACGACATGATTGGTGCCTCCCAAAACTGTAAAAATAATTCACTTAAGTAAAGTGTGAGTAAATACTAACACCTGATACTAATTAAATCAATGCTGCTAAAAATAAAAATTAATTAAATTTTAGCTTTTTATTGTTTCAAAAAATTGCGGATTTTTCTGGCAAAAAAAGTTTATTCTTAGGTGTACTTGCACTTCGAAGACGAAACGCATACAATAAGGACATTGACAATTATCAAAAATATAAAAGCGTTGAAGAGGACACGAGCTGTTGTGATCATTCTTAGAGAGGGAAGGATGGTGCGACTTCCTAATGAATTACAATGGACTTACCGCCTCCGAGCTTTAGCGATGAACCGATAGTAGTCGCTGACGGCGCAGCCGTTATCTGATCAAGTGCCATGATCGCTTGGCGGTCATGGAACAAGGGTGGAACCACGAGCTTAGACACTCGTCTCTTATTGGAGGCGGGTGTTTTTATTTTTCAAAGGAGTGAAAGTTATGTCATCTGTAAAACTAACGTTTCCCGACCAATCGGTTCGGAAATTTCCAAAAGGCGTTACGGCTGAACAGGTCGCGGAATCGATCAGTTCAAGCCTCAAGAAAAAGGCGGTTGCAGGCAAGGTCAATAGCAATTTGTATGATTTGACTCGCCCGATTGAAGAAGATGCGACACTTGAAATCATTACCTTGGATTCTGAAGATGGTTTGGAAATCATGCGCCACAGCTGCGCGCATCTTTTAGCGCAAGCATTAAGGCGGATCTATCCGGATGTAAAATTAGGTATCGGTCCGGTGATCAAAAATGGTTTTTATTATGACGTTGATTTGGAGCATTCATTATCCAAGGAAGACTTTCCTAAGATTGAAAAAGAAATGAAAAAAATTGTAAGTGAAAATCTGCCGATTGTGCGTAAGGAAGTCAGTCGCGCAGAGGCGATCGACCTTTTTACAAAATTAAATGATCATTTGAAGCTTGAATTAATTCGCGATCTTCCGGGAGACGCGACAATCACCATTTATTCGCAAGGCGAATATGTCGATCTTTGCCGAGGACCGCATCTTCCGTCAACAGGCAAAATCAAGGCATTCAAACTGATGAATGTATCCGGTGCGTACTGGCGCGGAAACAGCGATAATGAAATGCTGCAGCGTATTTACGGAGTCGCGTTCCTGAAACAAAAAGAATTGGATGCGCATCTTCATTTTCTCGAAGAGGCAGCGAAACGCGATCACCGCAAGCTGGGCAGGCAACTGGAATTGTTCATGTTCTCCGAAGAGGCACCGGGCATGCCTTTTTACTTGACAAATGGTCAGATCATCCGTACAGAGCTGGAGAACTTCTCACGTGAATTGCAGCGTCAGGTCGACTATGATGAGGTTCGCACGCCGTTGATGATGAATCAGCGGCTGTGGGAAAACTCAGGTCACTGGGATCACTATCATGAAAATATGTATTTCACAAAAGTGGACGATGTGAACTATGCGCTCAAGCCAATGAATTGTCCGGGTCACATGCTGATCTATAAGGATACCTTGCATTCCTACCGTGATCTGCCGATTCGTATTGCCGAGTTCGGCCAGGTTCACCGTCACGAACTGAGTGGGGCACTGAATGGTATGCTGCGTGTCCGCACGTTCTGTCAGGACGACGCGCATATCTTTGTTCGTCCGGATCAAATCGAAAGTGAAATCAAGAATATTTTCCAACTGATCGGCAAGATTTATGAAACCTTCGGATTCAACTATACAGTGGAACTTTCAACCATGCCTGAAGATCATATGGGCAGTCTGGAAATGTGGCAGCAGGCGGAGGCAGGTCTGAAGCGTGTGCTTGAAGCGATCAATCAGCCCTATACGATCAACGCGGGCGACGGCGCATTTTACGGTCCGAAAATTGACTTCCATATTAAAGATGCCATCGGACGCGAACATCAATGCGCGACAATTCAGCTTGATTATCAGATGCCGGAGAAATTCGATTTGACGTACATTGATGAGAACAATGAAAAGGTACGCCCGGTCGTTATTCATCGCGCTATTTACGGATCACTCGACCGCTTCTTCGCCATCCTGATCGAACATTTTGCCGGTGCGTTCCCAACTTGGCTGGCGCCGAGGCAAGTGCAGCTCATTCCGGTCGCCGATGTGCACATTGATTATGTGAAGAAGCTGGTGACCGACATGAAGAAGATCGGCATCCGGGCTCATGCGGATCTGCGCGGCGAGAAGCTCGGTTACAAGATCCGTGATGCGCAGACGCATAAGATTCCCTATATGCTTGTCATTGGTGATCAGGAAATTGATCAGAACGCTGTTAATGTTCGTAAATATGGTGAACAGAACTCTAAGACGGTCGCCTATGATGCGTTCAAGGCGGACATTCTGAAAGAAATTAAGAACAGAGTAACCCCGGTTCCGAAGGCCTGACCAGCAGCGGAATCACTCGATTATTTCATTAAAAAAGACGATTGGGCATTCAAATAAAATGAGTGCTCAACCGTCTTTTTTGTGCTTATTTTCGCTGATTCAGTTTCCTGCTGATTTCATCTAATTTAGCGATTATGTCTTGATCACGATGTACAGTTGCTCAATTGAACAGCATTTTGATTAAGAAGAAAATGCCGAAAAGCACACAAAAAACGAGAATAAGCATAGTAATCAATTGAAAAATAATTGATCCGAGACTAAAAGAAAGCATCTGACTTCCTCCTGTACCGTGAGCTTTTATAAAAAAGTTATGCTGTTTGTTCCTGAGCGATGGAATTTCGTTCGGCATCAAGAATTTTCCCGAGTAGGATTTTTGTGATTCAAGTATAGCATTTTTTCTTTGCTGAGTTGTTCAAATGATTGGAATAAGAAACAGCCCCCTGAATTGGATTTTATTTGTCCAACTTCAGGAGGCCAGCTCAAAATAGGAAATTTTAAACGACGCAGTTATTGCTGTAAATGGGGCATTTTAATCTCAACAATCGGTTTGGTACACAGCCTGACGGGACGACTGGCAAGTAAATAGCAGAGTGCCAGTGACGCGGCGAACAAGAAGGCATATTGATACACGTTTTGAATGCTGTCGTAAATGGGGAACAGGACCATTGTTTTGATAAAAAATCCATGGAGCAGATAAATGTACAGTGTATTTTTCCCGAGTGCTGTAAAGGAAAACTTTTTCTTAGGAATCAGTGCCATGAAGGCGAAAATGGTAATAAAGGATACGGTGTACACAGCAAGGCGTGTGAGACTGCCTTCGACATTTGACAGTCCAAATGCCTGATAAGATGAATCATGCAGAACCCAGTTCTGAAGATCCTTTGGAAAAACAAAATGACATGCGAGATAAACGGCTATTAAGATAAATAGTGAGGTGATCCGCATGATTTTGCGTGTCAGCAGATTGCTGAACTGCTCCTTCTTCATTAAATAGCCAAGATAGAAGAAGGGGAAGAATGCGAGTGTACGGGAGGCGCTGTAGTCTGTCCCGAATGAATCGATGAAGCCAGCACCGATACCCATCATGATCGCAACTGGGAAGCCTATTTTTCCAAGCTTTGAAAACGGAATGATCATCAGTTTCCAGCATAACATGCTGATTAGAAACCAAAGCGTCCAGTGCGGCGAGACTAAATCAATTTTAAAAGATTTTGTATATCCGGTCACATAATAAAAATAGGAATAAATAATCTGAAAAATCAAGTATGGAGTCACCGTCTTAATAATCGAGTTTTTCACATAACCCTGCTTGTTGAAGTGCTTTGAGAAAAAACCTGAAATAAGAATAAACGCAGGCATATGGAAAATAAAAATGAACGTGTACAGTGAATAAATCTCAGGTATGTCGGATTTAAGATTCGTTAAGCTGTGTCCGAAAACGACAAGCAAGATTAAGAAGAACTTGGCGTTATCAAAATAACTGTCTCTGATTTTCGTCATTTGCTTCTTCTCTCCCCTTTGACTGATTATCATAAGAATTTCGTTTCCTTTCATGACAAAATTGCGGTTGTCATCAAGTGATGACGCGAATGCAAAAAGGATGTAACACTGTAACAGTGCGGTCAATTGATTCGACATCTTATGCGCTTATCCTCGCATAGAAGCATTAATTTTTACTTAACGGAAATATGGCAAAAAAATAAAATCCGCACAAAAAAAAACAGCCTCTATGAAGAAGCTGCTTTTAACAAATCTATTCGTTAGTTTTTAGATTTCCGATAGTTTTTTCAAATGCTTCTCAGAAATCGCTTGAACCTTTTTAATTCGGTTCGTATATTTCTCAATGCCGCTCAGTACGTCGGTGTGCATCCAGACGTTGACGATCTCCAATGCAATTCCTGATCCAATGATTTTGCCCCCAATGCATAGCACATTGCTGTCGGTATGCTGCCGGGCGAGCTTTGCACAGAACGGATCCTGGCAGACGGCGGCATTCAAACCATAGATTCGGTTTGCAATCAGCGCGCTCCCATAACCGACGCCGTCGACAAAGATTCCGCGCTCTGCTTCACCTTTTGCGACTGCGAGGGATGCGGGATAGACATAGTCGGACAAGTCGCAGGATTCCTTGCTGTCTGTTCCGAAATCAATTACTTCATGTCCTTCGTTTTCAAGCCAAGCTTTGATTTCGCCTTTTAATTCATAGCCGGCGTGGTCACTTGCCATTGCGATTTTCACATTCATACCTCCAAAGGATTAACGATCTTATTTATTCATCCAATCTTTATTATAGTATAAGTTTCCATGAAGTTAAGAAAAAGAGTTGCTTATTATGAAATGTTAATCCAGCAGGACCCCATTATCATACACATAGGGATGATCCGGTTCTTTGACCTGAGTGATCTGTGTCTTTGTGAGTACGGGTATCCTGCTGCCTGCCTGATTAACAGTATCAATCGTGCCGCGGACACGAATCCACTCATCCTTCTTTAGATTGGCAACCGCTCCTTTTGTACGCAGGCCATAAACTGAGGCGTCGGCGATGCAGCACGAAATATCGAAGCGTGCTGTAACGATCTCGTGAGCAGGCAGCTGCTTGTCATGGTAAACAAATCCCGTCAGGGTCAGCTGCCTTCCTTTAAACGCGTTCGGATTCTGCTCAAGAATATTTAATATATAGGTGTAATGCGCATCATCGACCGTGATCATTTTCTGACTGAGCAGTTTCTTTTTTAACGCGTTAAATTGCTTTTGGCTGATCGGATTTCGTAATGCACCGGCGGGCTTGACCGCAGTTCCTGAATGACTCGTTTTGCTGCGGACAGAAGATGCCTGCTTCAAGGCTCGATTAGCGGCCACGTCGCTCCCCAAAGTATGATTTGGGAAAATGAATCCGGTGAGAATAGGAAAAAAGAAAAGACAAAAGAAAATAAATGAATGAAGGCCCTTCTTTGGAAGCGGATGTGCGTGCTCATGCTCATGCCCGCATCCGCATTCCTTACCATGATGATGCTGATCAGGAGGCAGGATCAAATGAATGAGGCTGAGCAGGGCTAGTACAATAATGGCTGCCGTGGTGTAGCCCTCAAGTTTTGGTGATAAATAGTATTTAAGATCACCATAGAGTGCGAGCCGAAAAAGAAATAGTGCCATTCCTCCAAGCGCAATGCCCCTTAAATAATGATGGAATGCAAGTCGCTGTTCATTCATTATCAGTCACCTCACACGAGAAAATCCATAATTCTGCATAAAATATAGACGGTTGCAACTGAGAGAAGCATAAAGACAATGACAAATCGGAACTTAAAGGCACCGAGCAGCATCATGGTGTTTTTAATATCCAGCATCGCACCGAAGACAAGAAAAGCGGTGATCGCACCAGGTGAGAACATGCCGGAAAACGAAGAGGCGAGGAACGCGTCGGAAGTCGAACAAACTGATAACAGATAGGCCATGCCCATCATCGATGCCGGCCCGATTGCCGGATTTGCACCAACTGAAGAAAGTAAGTGCTGATTGAAGAAGGTCTGGAACGAGCTGGCAATTAATGCTCCGAAAATAAAAAATTTAGCCGTATCGAAAAATTCGCCGCTGATGTGCAGTAAGAGCTCATGCAGTTTATTAGGCCCTTCATCTTCATGATGGTGATGACGATCCTGCGCGTGTTCATAAAAGGATTGCCAACTGATGACACCGTTTTCGCGTGCGGGCGTGTTTCCTTTTAAAATGGATTGCTTTCGAAACAGCAAATAAACGGCGCCTCCAATGAACAGCGCTGCGAGAAATCCGATGATCATACGGGCATAAAGAATAACGGGATTATTTTGAAAAGCGTAGAAAGTGGACAAGAAAACAATTGGATTGATAATTGGAATGGATGCGACCATAACAACACCGATGTGTTGCGGCAGTCCTTTTTTTATTAAACTGCGTATTACAGGAATAATCGCACATTCGCAGACTGGAAAAACGACACCGGCCAGTGCCGCCGGGATCATGGCGTACAGATGCCGGCCGGAAAATATACGGTGAATGAAATCTTCATTAACGAACGCCTGGATGAGAACGGAAATCACGACTCCGATTAAAATAAAGGGCAGTGATTCAATGACCATACTTAGAAAGATTGTGTTAAAGCTATAGAACTGCGACGGTATTTGTTTCGGCGCGATCCCATTTGTTTTCTCCGAAAAGAAAACAAGAAGAAAAAGAAAGATGAAAAAGATAATGGTCATGGGATGACTGATGCGTTTTTGAGCGGATGTGTTCATTGCAAGCTTGTCTCCTTTTTTGCGGCATCTAATTTGCAGGATCTGATTTCGATTAAATTGAGGTTCCGTTACTAACCCTATGAACAAAGCAGAGATTTAGAACCATTCACCTGCTCCCCCTCTCGCTTGCAATTGTGTCAGTTAAGTGCTTTAATAAGAATCATAAAACGTAATAATTACGATTTAAAAGAGAAGGGAATACGATTATGGCTAAAAAATCAAAAGTAGTTAAGGAATTGAAACGTCAAGCAATGGTTGCCAAATATGCTGAATTGAGGCGTGAATTGAAAGAGAAAAAAGATTATGCCGCATTGGCAAAACTTCCTCGTGACTCATCACCGACACGTTTGCACAATCGCTGTCCGTTGAGCGGACGTCCGCACGGTTACATGCGCAAATTCAACATGTCACGTATTGCTTTTCGGGAATATGCACATAAAGGTCAGGTTCCTGGTGTGAGAAAAGCAAGCTGGTGAGGAGTGGAACGAACATGGGCTCATCGTTCCGAAAAATACCTGTTACTGTACTGAGCGGCTATCTTGGGGCAGGAAAAACAACCGTACTGAATCATATTTTGGCAAACAGAGACGGGCTTAGAGTCGCTGTTATTGTCAATGATATTGGCGAAATTAACATTGATGCAGCACTTATCGATGCATCGGACAATTATGCACCCGCTGTCGAAAAAGTGGTTCCGCTTACCAACGGCTGTATCTGTTGCAGCCTGAGTGGCGATTTAATCGAACAGATTAAAGCATTAGTCCGGGAAGACAGGTTTGACTATATTTTAATCGAGGCTACCGGAATCGGCGAACCGATTCCGGTAGCTCAAACCTTGTCTTCGGATCATGCTGACGGACCTAATCTCTCAAGCTTATGCCGGCTCGATACAATGGTGACGGTCGTCGATGCATATCGCGTTGCCGACTGTTTCCAGGCCGGTCAAGGACTGATAAGCCATGATGATCATGCTCATCGTGAAAACAAAGACATTTCCGACTTACTTGTGGAACAGATTGAATTTTGCGACGTATTGATCTTAAATAAGTGTGATCTGGTGGATGATGCCACATTGAATCAAATCGAGCGCATTTTAAAAACACTCCAGCCGGATGCTTGTATCATTCGTTCTGTTTATGGGAAAGTCGATCCGTTACAGATCATGAATACACATCGATTCAACTATGATCGGGCGTTCGAATCGGCTGGATGGTTTCAGGCATTAACTCATGGTGATCACGAGCACCATCATTCCGAGGCAGAAGAGTACGGAATCTCAACGTTTGTTTATCAGCGGCGCAGACCTTTCCACACTGGACGATTAAAACGTCTGCTTAACAATCTGCCGCAGGAATGCATTCGTTCCAAAGGCATTGTGTGGTGTGCTTCGCGAAATCAAACGGCTGTGCTGTTTTCTCAGGCAGGGAACTGCGTATCGCTTAAACCGATTACGTATTGGGTGGCGGCACTTCCCGAGGAAGAACAGGAACGAATACTGGAGAGGCATCCTGAATCCATTAATGAATGGGACTCCGAATATGGCGACAGACAGACCAAGATTGTTTTTATCGGCATAAATCTAAACGCAGAGACAATGACCGCTGATCTTGATCATTGCCTCCTAAATCCATCCGAGTGGACACAGAGTTGGGATGCGTTCGAAGATTAATCGAAATAAACTTGACAGATTAAAACGTAATCATTACTATTTATATTTGTGGAATAAAACGTAATTGTTTCGTTTTATTGAATTACATAGTATAGAAGGGGATTGAAAAAGATGAACCATTTAAAAAAAATACAGTTTTTATTCCTAAGTTTCATTCTATTAGTTGGCATTCTGGCAGGCTGTGGCAATCGTTCGTCCTCGGGAGAACGTTCATCTTCAGATAAGATCAGCATTGTTGCGGCTGAAGATTTCTATGGGGAAGTTGCTGAAGCGGTTGGCGGCAAACATGTTGCTGTGACTTCAATTATTAATAAACCAAGCATGGATCCGCATGACTATGAACCGACAACGGGAACGGCTAAAGCGGTCAGCCAAGCAAAGCTTGTTGTTTATAATGGTATCGGCTACGATGGCTGGATGAGCAAGCTGGTGAAAAAGTCGGATGATCAAACCGCTATTCGTGTCGCTGAGGACGTCATGGGCAAAAAAGACGGTGACAATGAACATCTCTGGTATCAGCCGGAAACGATGCCGAAGCTCGCTGACTATCTTGCAGACAAACTCGCAAAAATTGATTCGAAACATGCTGATGAATACAAGAAAAACGCAAAAGACTATATTTCAAGCATTGACCCGGTTAAAGAAAAAATCGAGGAACTCGGTAAAAATGCCAATCAAGGACTTGTCGATGTATCTGAACCCGTTTTTGATTACACACTGGACGCACTGGGTTATAAGGTAGCAAATAATCATTTTGAAATCGCGGTTGAACAGGAAACAGATCCGTCACCTAAAGATATAGCTGCGATGCAGAAGGACATTAAAGAAAAACGTATTGCCTTCTTCGTCAGCAATATTCAGGAAATCAGCCCGACTGTGAAGAAAATGATGAAACTTGCTGATGAAAACAAGGTACCTGTTGTTAAAGTAACAGAGACTTTGCCTGCAGGAAAAGACTATAAAACATGGATGATGGATCAACTGAAGCAGGTTGAAGACGCGCAAAATACCAAATAATTGGATGAACCTTTCGGAGAGCACTTGCGTCAATGTCTCTTCGATTTTTTTACACAAAACGGTCAGGCAGGCTTTGAAAATCAATTTCGCGGAAAAGGAAAGCGATCTTTTTTGACCGGTGTCCTGGAGCTGTATCTGCGGCAAGTCGTGATGCATGAAAACGGCAGTCAATTGCTTGACAAATCAAATCGAAATGATTACTATTTATCAATGTGACAATTCTCTTAATCTAAAAAAGTACCGAATCAATACCTATAGTTATTTAGGGGAGGTTTTTCAAATGCTTCGCCGCGTTCAGATTAATAATCTTCATGTCAGCTTTAACGGAGAAGAAATCTTGAAGGAACTTTCATTCGATGTCTCTCCGGCTCAAATGTACGCCATAATCGGACCAAACGGAGCGGGAAAATCAACCCTGTTAAAATCGATTCTTGGTTTGATTCATCCGCAAGACGGAGAAATCGTGTTAAGCAGTGATCAGAAAAAAACGGTGATCGGTTATGTTCCGCAATCACGCGTGATCGATGATGAGATGCCGATTAGTGCAAGAGATTTCATTTCACTCGGACAAACGGCCTCACCTTTTCCGTGGCTGTCAAGACGTGAAAAAAAAACATTGAAAGAAATAATGCTTTTTACAGATAGTGACCGTCTGGCAAGAAAACCGGTGGGTAAATTGTCCGGCGGAGAACGGCAGCGGGTTTTTCTGGCTCAGGCACTTGTACGCCATCCTGATCTGCTCCTTCTTGATGAATCAACGGCGAACCTTGATCCTGATGCCCAGAGGCGCATGATGGAGCTTGTGAAGAAGTCAGTTAATGAATGGGGCGTAACTGTTCTTTTCATTTGTCATGATCTGCAGATGGTCAGAACCTATGCGGATCATATTCTGCTCATGTCACGGAACTTTTTTAAAACAGGAGATGTACCGAGTATTCTTGACGATCAAAACTTGTTAAAAAGTGTTTTTCAATCGTCATTCGTTGAAGGCGAAAGGCGTCATGAGAGTCCCGCCTCTTCAGGTCTGTCGCTTTCAGCTTCCTCTAAGTAAAGCCGGATTAGACTGACGAGATCGGAAAAACTGTTCTTGATGGAACGGTTAAATGGAGGGAAAAGGATGTTTCAGTACGACTTTATGCAGCACGCGTTTGTCGCGGGGACATTAATTGCAGTCATGTGCGGCGTGATTGGTGTTTTCATTATTGCACGTTCGCTTTCATTTGTTGCGCATACCATTTCACACATTGGCTTTGCCGGAGCAGCATTTGCCGCCTATGCGGGTATCGATCCGCTCATCGGTCTGCTCGCCTTTACGCTTGCCGGGTCAATCGGCGTCGGACAAATGGGAGTACGGATGTTTCGCCGCGATGCATCGATCAGTGTCATTCTCAGTTTAGCGCTTGGCTTAGGTATTTTATTTTTGTCAATTGGGAATATTCAGGGAAATTATTCCCGCACCCTGCTGTTCGGCAGTGTCGTGGGCATTGACTTACAAGATATTTGGCAGATTATTGCCATAACGTTGTTTGTCCTTATAGCTCTCAGCGCAGGCTATCGCTGGCTCAAATTCGATTCGTTTGATCAGGTCGGCGCCCAGGCCGCAGGCTTACCGATTCGCTGGATTTCAATTGGCTTTCTCCTGCTTATGGCCGTTGCGACGAGTGTGACGATTCAAATCGTCGGTGCACTGCTTGTTTTTTCTTTAATGACCGTGCCCGCTGCTGCTGCAAGGCTTTATACTCAATCCATTTTCGGAATGATCCTTTTGTCTTCATTGATTGCCGTACTGAGCGTTTGGTTCGGTCTGGCTGCCGGCTATTATACTAATGCACCGGTCAGCTTCTTTATCGTCGCGTTTGATGCGGTCAGTTATTTTCTTGGAATGATCTATCATCGGCTCATGGAGCGACGGCAAATCGCGGCATGACCGATAAAAAGGCCTGATCAGGGCAAGATTCCTGATCAGGCCTTTTTTATTTATCCTGCTTTAAGTAGCTCCATCCGTCCTTCTGATACAGTTTTCCTTCTTTCATCAGCTGACCCAGCGCCTTCTTGAAGTCGCCTTTACTGATGCCAAATCGCTCTCTGATGTCTTCAGGAAGACTTTTATCCCAATAAGGCATGGCGCCGTCTCGGCTGTTCATGTAGGTAATGATTTTCTCTGAATTTCCTTCAATCATTTCGTAGCTCCGCGGTTTCATGGAAAGGTTCAGGCTGCCGTTTTCCTTCACATCGATGATGCGGCACTCAAGTGCTTGTCCTAGTCTAATGGTTCCATTGATTTCTGCGTCATGAATAAATCCGATATAGCCTTCATCGGTCAGCACATGAGCTCCGTCTGGAACAAGGCGGTAGATGGTGGCATGAACATTTTTATTCCGCAGTTTATCAGGTGCGGGAACCGAAAGTTTCCGCACTTCCGTTTCGTCCGCTAATCTTGCGAAAAGGCGCTGTTTTTTGTCCAGCTTCAGGCTACAGTATACACGATCGCCCGGCTGCGGCCAGTTTTCCCAATTATACGGCATGTCGTCTTTGGAAAGTAAAAGATCCTTATTAATGCCGATGTTGAGAAAGACGCCGTACTTTTTATGCAGGGATACGGCAGTTGCCCAATCAAAAGCGTCAAAACGAACCGTAGGAATTGATGTCGTTGCTGCAATTCGTCCTTGATGATCCTGATAAAGAAATACAGTGATCCTTTCATGCTCGCTTAATTTGCCGGTCACATCATTCTCATGGAGAAGAACCTCTTGTTCTCCGCCATCGCTGAGAAAATAACCGAAAGGAGCTTTATGCGAAACCTCCAGGGTTGTTATCATACCGGCTGTCAACTCTGCCAAATTTGTTCCTTCTTTCTAACCTTGATCTGATTAAACCGTTTATCTTCATTATAGCATGGTCATATCTCTTCCTATTCAGAATCGTTTTCAAATAAAATTCTTATAGAATGCCAAGTGTTGATCCTTGGCTAATCTGAAGTAAAAAAAGCAGAAAATGCATACTTCGTAAAAGCTGTATGATTTCCGTCACACTTTTTGCATTAAATTAAGAAAATCTCTTGTATAATGAAAGAAGAAAAGTATTGTATTCTTGGCAAAGCAATTTTGCCCCTTTGTGAATGTTTTTTGCTTCTAAGATAATTATTGATTATAGATGATTGATAGTAAAAAAAGGGCGTGATATGATGGAAGAGCTTGCTTGTTTAAATCAGAATGGTTTGAACAATACATGCATGTTTTCGAAGCAAAGCATGCAATCGCTGAAATCAGTGATGAACGTGGCGACCTTTAAAAAGGGCACGAACGTCTTCTGGGAGGGAGACCCTGCCGACAAGCTCTATTATGTGCTTGGAGGACGCGTTAAATTATTTAAATCTGCGTACGACGGAAAGGATTTAGTGCTTCACTACTTTATGGAAGACGATTTGTTCGGAGAAATCAACTGCCTCGGCAGCGTCGAAAATTCGTTCACAGCGACAGCGGTTACTGAATGCAAAATCGGAATCATTTCTGAGAAAGATCTGGAGCCGCTGCTGCTCTCGAATGCAGGACTGTCGTTTGAATTTATGAAGTGGATCGGCATGCTGGGTCAATTTACCCAAATTAAAATGCGCGACCTGATCTTCTATGGGAAGAACGGCGCACTGGCTTCTACCTTGCTGAGAATGATTCACGGGTACAGCCGTACCGAGGAAGACGGTATTCATTATACGATCAGTTTGACGAACACGGATTTGGCTCAGCTCATTGGTTCGACACGTGAGACGGTGAACCGGATGCTTCAAGCGTGGAAAAATGATGGGGCTATTGATTATTATCATGGATCGATTGTCATTAAAAATTTGAATTATATTAAGGCGATCTGCCATTGTGAAGATCGATGCCCGCTGAATATTTGCCGCTTGTGAGGTGGCGAACATCCATTGAACGACCTCTTCATGAAGCAGCTCAATGGATGTTCAAAATGAATAGGTGAATGGAATGAAAAAAATTGATTTAAACGGGCACAGGGGAAGCCATGTGCTCATCATGCTGTTCTTGTCTTTAATCCTGCTTTCCGGATGCGCTGAGCTCAGTGGCAGTGAAACGCCAAGCAAAGCCGGGCAAAAAAGTGAAGCTATATCAAATTCGGACTCGATAGATTCATCAAGTTCGATTGCCGCGTCGGTCGGAGATTCAAAGATAGCAGTAAGTAAAAGTAAAAAACCTGAGCATGGTGTGACTGCAAAAGTGACGAAGGTTGTTGATGGTGATACGTTCCAAGTGCTTTATCAAAAGAAAGTGACTACAGTGAGAGTGCTGTTGATTGACACACCGGAAACCCATCATCCCAAATTAGGTGTTCAGCCCTATGGACCGGAGGCAAGTGCGCAGGCACATCGGCTGCTTGATGGGAAGACCGTGACGCTTGAACTTGCCAAAAATGGCGGCCGTGATAAGTATGGACGGCTGCTTGCCTACGTCTTTGTTGATGGTAAATCCTTTGAATCGCTTCAACTGGCTGGCGGACTGGCCCGGGTAGCTTACGTCTACCCGCCAAACACTAAATATATTGACCAGTATCAATCGGTAGAGAATCAGGCACGAGCGGAAAAAATCGGTATTTGGTCTGTAAATGGATACGCCGAAGCAAATGGCTTTCATCCGGAGGTCATGAAGGGAACGGCGGCGTATGACGAAATACATAAGAGCAGTAATCAATCGTCAAGCACGGCAGTATTTGAAAATATAGGAGAAGGCCAGACTTTGCCGAGTCAAGCGGGTGATTGCAACGGCCTGATTAAAGGTAATATTTCGTCTCGAGGAAAAATATATCATATGCCATCCGACCGATACTATAAGGTCACGAAGGCAGAGGTCTGTTTTAAGACTCGAAACGCTGCCGTGAAGGCGGGCTTTCGAGCAGCAAAATAACAGACATGAAAAAAGACCGTTTAGTAGCTTTAAACTGCTTGACGGCCTTTTTTCTGTACGGTGATTTACTGCTGCTGCATTTGCTGCTGCGCTGCGATCTCTTCTTTTACTTCCCTGTAAGCCGTATCTAAATTGCGGATTCGGCGCATCAATTCAAAATTTTTATTAATCCGGTCTTGAATGATTGCTGAAACAACGGTGTGATAGTAGCTGTTCATCGTATGAACGGGTGTCTGCGCATCGCCGTTTTTCTTTAGTTGCAAATGCAATGCGTCCTTAAAGTAATCAACGCTGAATAAATCTGAATTCATTGTAATTCCTCCTTGCGGGCAGTTACTTAAAAGTTATTCTATTGAATCAAGGTTAATTCATGAGTTCCGCCATGAACCTGTGTAAACATTTCCGCCATTTTTGTGATCAGGAGATGCGCTTCATCGCTGTCCATTGAGGGACGCAAATAAACAATTTGCAATGCTTGTTTTGTCTGCCCGGTTACGCAGGTTCGTTTTGAATCGACGATCGGGCTTCCAAAGGCCTCGATGCTGTCCGCAGATAAAATTTTATCCTTCATATGCATGGTCCGGCCGTTCAAACCATCATAATGATCGTCATCAGTACCAATTCTTATGTGAATCGGAGTGTTGAGTTTGGTTGCGTCGTATAGACCCATCGGTATGCTGTGCTGAACGCTGAAGAAATTGAGCAGATCAACCGCTGAATTCACAAAATGCGGTGCACCGTCTTTTTTAATTTTTCGCAGCAGCGCCTCCTGAGACGGTCGGTAGCGAGAAGGATCAGTACCAGTCTTTTTAAAGATGCCTCGCCACTCTTTGATGCCAGGAATCTCACATACAGGATGATCATTTAATGATAGTTGAATATTTTCATAGTACAAAGGCAAACGGTCGCCAATTAATGGCGGCAAGTCGCTGACGCTAATCGCCGGATAGTATATGACGCCGATCTTAAAATCGGTTACTGCCTCTTTCAATTGAGAAGAGATCGAAACATCAAACATGACGCGCCTCCTAGGTGACAATTTACACTCAGTGTATCATACAAATCGTCGTATTTGCGCCAAAATGCTGTGTTATAATGACGTTAACTAAAAGTTAAAGAACGGCTCTACCAGTAATTTTATCATCATTATTCTCATTGCACCCAGCTAAACGGTGGCATTGCATTGAGAAAAAGTGTTATCAACGGTCTATCATGGTGACTCAAAATGAGCAGGAGGAATTTCATACATGAATCAAAACGGTTATCTTGCCATTCAAGAAATGGAAACGGCCATCGGAACGCTGACATTATCTGTTTATGGATCTAAATTATGCCGCATTGATTTTGGGCATTTTGCTGAACGAGAGCACGAAGTAAAGCGGTGGGCTGAGAAGCATGGGCTGCCTGTAATTGTCAACAGAGATGAACGGCAGTGTGCGGAGGCAGTTCGCCAGCTCAGCGAATATTTTAATGGAAGAAGAAAAACATTTACTTTGCCGCTGCTCATGAAGGGTACGGAATTTCAGCGTAAGGTATGGAAAGCACTGACCGCTGTTCCTTTCGGTGAAACGCGTTCTTATAAGGACATTGCACGCGCAGTGAATAACCCAAAAGGTGTACGGGCTATCGGGATGGCGAATAACCGCAACCCTATTCCCATTGTTGTTCCATGTCATCGAGTGATCGGTGCAAACGGTTCGCTTGTCGGTTATGGCGGTGGACTTGAGGTAAAACAGTTTTTATTGACCCTTGAAAAGCCACAGGCCGCGATTCACTAGGCGCAACAGAAACAGCATGATTTGGTTACAGTCTGCATAAATAAGTGATAACGAAATCATGTTGAAACGGGGAATTTGCGTGGAGTGGAAAAATGCATTTCAGAAACATTTGACAATGCTTGGTGATTATTGGGTTGGCGGCGCTGATCCGCACAAAATGGCATTGGCCCCTGAAGAATTGAAGCGCCTGATGAATAAAACAAAAACACTCAATGACCAGCAGGCTGAGATTGAGCATGCGATTATTCAGGCACGAGAAGTGCAAACCAAGGACAAACGTGAGGATTTGGTTGTTGACTACTCTCTGCATACTCAGTGGCTGGTTAAAAAGCAAAATGATTTCTTCCTTGAGGAGCGTATGGAGAATCGGCAAGCAGTTGTTCGCGGAAACCGTCTTGTTTCCGACATCTTAGTACCTCTGGCAGCAGAAGAGGAGCAAACAGCAGTGCGTGAAGCGGGTGATCAGGCTCCTGCCGACATTCGTTCACGGAGCTATGATCGGCTGGCTGCGGTACGTTATGCGGATTTATGGTGGAATCGCAGAAATCCTCAGTATCCAATGGTCGGCGATGATTGTACCAACTTTATTTCGCAATGCCTTCATGAAGGGGGCATCCGCATGTGGGGGAACCCGATCCGTAACAGGGGATGGTGGCACGTGCAGACGAACTGGAGTTTCAGCTGGACGGTAGCAAACAGTTTGTGTATGTATTTAGGCAAGCCGGATGGCGTGATCGGTGCAGTTGAACGCGCTCGGGCGAATGAACTGGTACCTGGTGATGTCATTTGTTATGATTTTGAAGGAGACGGCCGTTGGAACCACAATACCATCGTTACGGCAATGGATGCTGCCGGAGAGCCGCTGGTGAATGCACATACCTATGATGCGCGTCACAGACCATGGCCGTATACCGATTCACCTGCGTATACAGCTAATATTCGCTATAAATTTTTTCACATTAAAGATCAAGTGTAAATTCATGGTTCAAGATGTGCTATAATAAACACTATCATAAATAGATTACAAAGGTCGGTGCTTCCGGCCTTTTTTCAATGCAGACTTTTATCTCGGACAAGACGCCGAGGGTTCACCTGAACACGTATAGGAGTGTCTGAAATGGGTAATCATGTTGTTCTTTATCAACCGTTAATTCCGCCGAATACAGGAAATATCGCGCGAACCTGTGCCGGGACGCATAGCGGTCTTCATCTGATTCGTCCGTTGGGTTTTTCTACGGATGACAAGCATTTAAAACGCGCCGGTCTCGATTATTGGTCATCTGTCGATCTTCATTATTATGATTCGCTTGACGATTTCTTTTCCAAGCACCCGCAAGGAGAGTACTATCTCGTTGAGACTGATGGCAGCAGACCTTATGATGCTTTTGATTACAGCGACCCAAGTAAAGAGTACTACTTCTTTTTCGGCCGTGAAACGACTGGACTCCCGAAAGAATTCGTGACAGCTTATCAAAATCGCTGTGTTCGCCTGCCGATGACAGGAGCCATTCGATCGCTTAATTTATCCAATTCAGCAGCGATTATTGTCTATGAAGCCCTCCGTCAGCAGCGTTTTCCGGGATTAACTTAATGGTTCTGTCTTTCTTCATAAACTGTACTACAAGATGATACCGCATGCCATTTTAATTGCTAGCTGTGCGAGCGTTTAACCTCGTCTAAAAAAATAATAGCAGTTAATTTTTCTTTTGCTAGTGGCTTTTCCATAGCCTTGTGTCACGTTGCTTCTGTATCTGTTCATAGTTTCCATGAAAGATTATCAGCCGACCGCATACACTTAAATACATGAGTGGAAGCATTGGTGAATCTTTTCTAGGGGGGATACAATGAACTTTCTTGATAAACTGAAACAATTCCGCGACTACGAGGGACAGCTGAAATGGGAAGGCACGTTTGCAGACTACTTAGAACTAGTGAAGAAGAATCCGATAATTGCACAATCCGCGCATTCCAGGGTTTATCAGATGATCATTTCTGCCGGTGTTTCGGAGAAGGACGGACATAAGCACTATCACTTCTTTGACGGACAGATCTATGGCCTTGATGAAGCAATTGAACGCTTGGTTGAGGAATACTTTCATCCGGCAGCACGGCGTCTGGATGTTAAAAAACGAATTCTGCTTTTGATGGGGCCGGTCAGCGGAGGTAAATCAACAATTGTGACGATGCTTAAGCGCGGATTGGAAAAATATTCGTGGACGGATGAAGGAGCGCTTTATGCCATTAAAGACTGCCCGATGCACGAGGATCCACTTCATTTAATCCCGCCGCACCTGCGTGAGGATTTCTTTGAAGAGACAGGGATTCGTGTCGAGGGGAATCTCTCACCGCTGAATGCGATGCGTCTTGAGAAGGAATACGGCGGTCAAATTGAAGATGTGCCAATCGAGCGCATCTTTCTTTCCGAGGATAAGCGTGTGGGCATTGGTACCTTCAGTCCCTCCGACCCGAAATCGCAGGATATTGCCGATTTGACAGGAAGTATTGATTTTTCGACCATTGCTGAATACGGATCGGAATCTGATCCGCGTGCCTACCGCTTTGACGGAGAACTCAATAAAGCGAATCGCGGAATCATGGAATTTCAGGAAATGCTGAAATGTGATGAGAAATTTCTGTGGCATTTGCTGTCACTGACGCAGGAAGGCAATTTCAAAGCAGGCAGGTTTGCGTTGATTTCGGCAGATGAACTGATCATCGCACACACGAATGAAACGGAATACAGAACCTTTATCAGCAACAAGAAAAATGAAGCGCTCCACTCACGTATGATCGTGATGCCGGTTCCTTATAATCTTAAAGTCAGTGACGAAGAAAAAATTTATGAAAAATTGATTTCTGAGAGCGACGTTGCCAATGTTCACATCGCACCGCATGCCCTGCGGACAGCGGCAACGTTTTCGATCCTAACTCGGTTAAAGGAATCCAAGAGCCGTGGGATTGATTTGATTAAGAAAATGCGTCTGTATGACGGGGAAATTGTCGAAGGTTATAATGCGGCGGATATTAAAGAACTGCAGCACGAATTTCCTGATGAAGGCATGAGCGGGATTGATCCGCGTTACGTTATCAACCGAATTTCCTCAGCCATCATCAAGAAGGGTGTTCCGTCGATTAATGCGCTGGATATTCTGCGCTCAATCAAAGAGGGTCTGGATCAGCATCCGTCAATCACCGAAGAGGATCGGACACATTATACCGAATACATTGCGCTTGCACGCCGTGAATACGATGAACTGGCGAAGAGCGAGGTCCAAAAGGCTTTCGTATACTCGTTTGAGGAATCGGCGAAGACGCTTATGGACAATTATCTGGATAATGTCGAAGCTTACTGCAACAGTAACAAGATTTTTGATCCGATCACCGGTGATGAGGTCGACCCGGATGAGAAATTGATGCGCTCGATTGAGGAGCAGATCGGTATTTCCGAGAATGCGAAGAAATCCTTCAGAGAAGAAATTCTGATCCGTATTTCCGCCTATGCGCGCAAGGGCAAACGCTTTAATTATAAATCTCATGAACGATTGAAAGAAGCTATTCAGAAAAAACTGTTTGCGGATCTGAAAGATGTGGTGAAAATTACAACGTCAAGCAAAACACCGGATGAAACCCAGTTAAAAAGAGTTAATGAAGTTATTGCTCGACTTGTCGACGAATACGGCTATAATTCTACATCGGCTAACGAATTACTAAGATATGTAGGAAGTCTGCTCAATCGCTGAGATTCGTAATTCATGAACCGGGAATGAGCGGCAAATCAAGAAGGGACACTCGCGAGTCAATGAGTAAAACAAAGAGAGAACTGTGGAGCTGGATTCGAGCGATCGCCATTGCGGTTTTGGTCGCATTGCTCGTTCGTCATTTTATTTTCAGTAATTATATTGTGCGCGGCGACTCAATGAAGCCGACACTGCAAGACAGCAACCGATTAATTGTCAACAAAATCGGTTATTCAATTGGTGCGCCGCATCGCTTCGATATTATTGTTTTTCATGCAACGCGTACCGAAGATTACGTAAAACGGATTATCGGACTGCCTGGAGATACAATCTCCTACAAGAACGATCAACTTTATGTAAATGGCAAGGCCGTTGAAGAACCGTATCTTCAGCAGTACAAAAGTGCTCTGCCGCAGGGAAGGCAGCTTACGGAGAATTTCAGCCTGAAATCAAAGACCGGCAAAATGCATGTGCCGAAGGGAAAACTCTGGGTCATGGGTGACAACCGTCAAAACAGCGAGGACAGCCGCTATTTCGGTTTTGTCAGCGAAAAGTCTGTGGTTGGCAAAGTCTCGGTCCGTTACTGGCCGTTTAATGAGTGGTCGGTTTTGCAGGAAATTGCGATTCAATGATTCGAAACATATCCTTACTAAGCGCCGATTGCCTCTTCGGCGCTTCTTTACTGATTCATTATTGGGACAAGCGGCACGGTTCCTTGTGATCGTTCATCGATTCGTGTACATTAGATTAAGAAGAATATGCCGGTGACCGGATAAAAAAGGTATGGTAAAAGGTTTTCTAGAGAATGATGATAATCGGGAGTCGTTGCAGAATGAGTCAAAGAAAGAAAAGAAATGAAACATTTGCCTGGTTCCGAGCAATCGCGCTTTCTGTGCTGATCGTCGTTATTGTACGGACATTTATACTGGGGAATTACATTGTAGACGGTCCGTCAATGGAGCCGACGCTATACAATGGAGACCGATTAATTGTCAATAAAATTAATTACCGAGTATCGCAACCCAAGCGGTTTGATGTCGTGATCTTTCATGCAACCAAGACGGATGATTATGTGAAGCGTGTCATTGGTCTTCCTGGGGATACGATCCGCTATGCGAATGATCAGCTGTATGTGAATGGCAAGAAAGTCGCCGAGCCTTTTCTAAAAGAAGAAAAAAGCAGGATGCTGACCGGACAGCTTACATGGGACTTTTCATTAAAGGAGTTAACCGGCAAAACGAAGGTTCCAAAAGGCATGTTGTGGGTGATGGGCGACAATCGTCAGAACAGTTCAGACAGTCGAGTTCCGCAGATTGGTTTTATCAGTGAGAAAAAGGTCGTCGGCAAGGTTGATTTGCGCTATTGGCCTCTTAACGATTTCGGTATTATCCATCGCAATTAATGGTCATGAAATGACAACAAAACCGTTGATGAAGAGCAATTTCTGCTCGTTCATCAACGGTTTTA
>NZ_JAMXWM010000029.1 GCF_024125445.1 Sporolactobacillus shoreicorticis
TAATTATAGTATAAAAAAAACCGGACAATAAGGTCCGTTTTTTGGCTATCGACCTTGTGCTTGAGTGACACTCCGGCCGCTTCCTTTCCACCGGGTATTCGGAAGATCCTCGGTGAATTTCATGACCGGCGTGGTCTCTACCTGCTCACTGTTCGCACTGACGTTTTTAGTTTACAACCTTTTGCTTTGTTGTAAAATCATCTACTTTCTAAAAAAAGCAGGGAGCCAAATGCTCCTCTGCTTTTCTCATATAATCTGCTTATTTCGTCAGTTCTTCGGTAAGCACCGGTACAATCTGCTTTTTGCGGGAAACAACACCTTTGAGTGTGGCTACGTTGTTGTCCAGTGTTACCTTGAAAGCTGATTCGGCCGCTGTCGCTGCCTTGCCGAGGATCAATGCGGCGGAATCACTGGTCAGAATATTAGTTACTGCAAGAACAAACAAATCAAGATTCTTTGCATCGATTTCTTTGTTGATTGCCGTTTCGAGTTCAACCTGGCGGGAGAGCGCGTCGTCTGTATCCACAACATTGACTTGAGCGATCTCTACAGCATATTTGCCCATTTTGAACGGCTTCACATCGATGGAAATCAATTCTTCGGCTGATTTGTCTGCGATGTTAGTACCGGCTTTAAGCATATCCAATCCGTAAGTTTGCGCATCAATACCGGAAATCGTTTCGAGTTCCTTTGCTGCTTTCACATCTTCTTCTGTGCAGGTCGGAGATTTGAACAGCAGCGTATCGGAAATGATTGACGACAGCATAATTCCGGCAATTGTTTTTGCTACAGGCACCCCGGCTTCTTTGTACAGCTTGTTGATGATTGTCGCCGTACAGCCTACCGGTTCCGCACGATAATAAAGCGGTGCTTTCGTTTCAAAATTAGCTATTCTGTGATGATCGACAACAGAGAGCACATCCACGTTTTCAATGTCGTCAGCGCTTTGTGCGCGTTCGTTATGATCAATCAAATAAACGGCCGGCACTTCATTGGCAACGGTTTTTACCAAGCGTGGTGCTTCAATCTGAAAATGCTTCAGCACATAATCCGTCTCGCCATTCAAATCACCAAGACGGACAGCTTCTACATCTTCACCAAGTTTGTTCTTCAGATCAGCGAACGCGATTGCCGAGCAAATCGCGTCGGTATCAGGACTCTTATGCCCGAAAACAAGCACTTTTCCCATTTTTTCGACCCCTTATAGTTACGTATATTGGCTACTCACAGATATCCCGTTTATAGTCTCTCAACAAAACCATACCTTAACTATCTGAGAATTTCAATAGTCTTCAGGTACACATTGATTTGATCAACGGACAACGAATTCTTTGTAAAGGAACGTCATTTTTACTCACGCCTAAGCATTTTTGTATTGGCAATATACAGGGCGGCGACCAGCACCAGAATGGCGATTGCATACAGCAGAACCGAATGTGGGTTTTCATGACTGACAATGATTAATCGGACAATCGCCGTAACACCGATATAAACAAAGTAACGAAGCGGAAAATGGTAATGTGCCTGAAAGTATTTGATGATCAGCGCGATAAATTCAAAATAGAGAAAGAACACGAGAATACCTTCTAGCAAATGATAGTAGGAGGCGTTCTCACTTAAAAACAGATAAGTGAAAAACTGATAGGTTTCTTTGATTAATGCGACACTTAAAACAGCAGCCAGTGCAAGAAGAACAAGATTTAATGTCCACTGAAGCACCGTTGTAATGATCCAGTCAATTTTTTCCCGATTCAAACGATCACGACCTCCCTTTGAAAAATAGTTACAAATAAATTTTCCTGATCTTTAGATAATATACCGTTATTTGAATTAATGGAATCATGAGTACAACGAAAATCGGATAGATAGGAAAATTTTCTTCAAATAGCGGATAGAAACACATTGCACCGGCACAGACCGGTGCTACTGCCCATATAGCGAGAAAAGCAGCATGCGAGGCCTTAGCCGTAATGGCTCGCTCTCGTTCGTCATCTGATGGCATGATGAGCGGATAGATCCAGAATGACGACTTGTTCTTTCGTTTATTCCATAAATAATCAGCAGCTTCAATAAGTCCTAATACCATTATTGGAAGAAAAAAGATCATGTTCAGCTCGACTGTATAACTGTCCTCATTTCTGCGAATCAGATCCGCCAGCCCGTTTGTCAGTTGAATGAACGGAACCATTGCCAGTCCGAATGAAATAATAGTACAGAATGACATAATTAGGGAAAACCACAGACGTTTCATTCTTCATCCGCTCCTCTCTTCAGTTCGAAAACATCTTCCATGCGAAGCTTAAATACATGACAAATTTGCAGACCGAGAAGGAGTGAAGGGACATAATCTCCTTTTTCTATAGAAGCAATGGTCTGCCGCGTCACGCCGACCTTTTCGCCCAGATCCGACTGTGTCCAATCATAGCGTGCTCTCAATTCCCTGACTCGATTTGATAAATACATAGCATGCGACCCACCCAATGTTTAATTAGCTAAACATAATGTTAATTTTATTTAACATTATAAACAAAGAAAAAACGGCAGTCAAACGTAATGAACCGCATTCGTCTGTGCCGACCGCTTTATTAGTTTTTCTTCAGTTTTCTCGCAATGATATTGCCCAGTGATTGGATAATCTGAACAATAATAATCAAGATAATGATTACTGCATACATTACATCCGGCTGGAACCGTACATAACCGAACTGATAGGCTAAGTCGCCGAGGCCGCCGGCACCGACAAAACCAGCCATCGCCGTTTCACCGATCAATCCGATCACGGCAATCGTCAGACCGAGAATGATTGAAGAACGCGCCTCACGAATGATCACATGCCAAATGATTTTCGGAGTCGAAATACCCATGGACTGATACGCTTCAATAATGCCTTTGCTGACCTCCAGCATGGCAGTCTCCAAAAGTCGGGCAATGTATGGCGCGCAGGCAACTACGAGTGGAACGATAACACCTTTCACGCCAATTGTCGTGCCAACCAGCGTCTTTGTGAACGGGAGCAGGAAAAAGAGCAGGATAATAAACGGAATTGATCGAATGATATTAATTAATGAGTTTACGATTGTAAAAACCGCAGCATTGTCCCATTGCCCACCCTTCCGTGTCAGAACAAGCAGCACACCGAGCGGAAGCCCGATCAAGATTGAAAAGGCAAGTGAGATCAGCGTCATCTGTGTGGTCTGGATAAATCCTTCCCAAATTGCGCTGCCCCATTCATTGATAAAGTCCGCCATTAGTCCTTCACCTCTTCCACAAGTACATCTTGATCATGAAGGAAACCGACCGCTATCTCAACTTGGGTTTTATCGCCCTTCAGATGAACAAGAAGCTTGCCGACCGATTGATTCTTCAATTGATCAATGCCGCCGGCAATAATGCTCGGCAACACATCGTACTGTTTGGCCAGCGTCGCCAGTATGGGATCCTTTGACGATTCTCCAAGGAAGGTCAATTTGACCAGTCTGCCGGATTTAAGCAAATCATCTTTGACTGTGGACGGAATCTGAAACTTGGATTCCGTGCTGATGAACCGCTTGGTCATCGGCTGCTGCGGTCGTGTAAACACATCGACAACAGAACCTTGTTCCACAATTCGTCCGTTCTCCATAACAGCGACACGATCACAAATACGCTGAATAACATTCAACTCGTGTGTAATTAAGAAAATAGTGATTCCAAGCTCCTTATTAACCCTCAGAAGCAATTCAAGAATTGCATCGGTTGTATTCGGATCAAGCGCACTGGTTGCTTCATCACTCAGCAGGACTTCCGGCTCGTGCGCAAGCGCACGGGCAATGGCCACACGCTGCTTCTGGCCGCCGGAAAGCTGACTCGGATATGCGCTCTTGCGATCCGTCAAGCCGACAATTTCTAAGTACTTTTCGGTACGCGCCTTAATTTCTTCATTCGGCACGCCTTCCAGTTTGAGCGGTGTTGCGACATTGTCATAAACATTCGCAGTCTCCAGCAAGTTATATCCTTGAAAAATCATACCGATTTTACGGCGCATCTGTCGCAGTGCTTTTTTTTTCAGTTTCAGAACATCATGCCCGTCGACGAAGACTTCCCCACTGGTTGGGCGTTCAAGCAAATTCACGCAGCGGATCAATGTGCTCTTCCCGGCACCGCTGAAGCCAATGACACCAAAAATTTCACCTTTGTTTACCTCAAGAGAAACATCCTTTAAGGCTTCAATCTTGTTCTTCCCGACGCGAAATGTTTTTGACACATGCTGCAATTTAATCAAAATGTCCCCCTCCTCACCAAGCAGGAACTACAGAACCGCCGAACTGTTTCTTAATGTATGCTTTAACTTCCTTCGACTGATAATATTTCTTCAACTGCTTTACTACTTTGTCATTCTTATTATCAGTACGAACAACAAAATAGTTGGGATATGGATTGTTTACAAGTGGTTCGTGATAAATAGAATCCTTCAATACCGTCAATCCGGCGCCCATTGCAAAATTCGTGTTGATAGCTGATGCTGCCACTTCACCGAGCTGTGCCGGAAGCTGTGCCGCATCCAATTCAACGATCTTCAAATTTTTCGGATTGCTGACGACATCGCGTTTCGTTGCCGTGACGCCGGAACCTTTTTTCAGTTTAATTACACCTGCTTTTTCAAACAGCTGCAGACCTCGAAGTTCGTTTGCCGGATCGTTCGGCACTGCAATTTTATCACCGTTTTTCAAATCTTTAAGACCCTTGATTTTTTTCGAGTAGATCCCCATCGGGAAAGCAACGGTTTTGAAGACATCGGTAATTTTATAGTTTTTGTTTTTAATCTGATCCTTGAGAAATGGGAGTGTCTGATAGCTGTTGGCATCCAGGTCTTTATCGTTCAACGCAATATTCGGTTGGTTATAATCGTTGAATACCTTCAGCTTAATGGTCAGACCATCTTTTTTCGCCAGCTTTGCGACTTGTTCCATGACTTGTTGATGCGGGCCGCCGGTCACGCCGACTGTAATTTCCTTTTCACTCAATTCATTAGAAGATCCGTTGCCGCAGGCGGCCAAAACAAAAACCAAAGAAAATGCAAGTAATGCTGAGATAAATGCAGTAACCTTTTTCACTGATTTTTCCTCCTGTTTGTATATAAGAATACTATGGTTTCTAACCGAAGGCTTTTCCGATCATCCAGTTTCCTAATCTTATTGAAGAAATCGGGAATAATAAAGGCTTCCCTCGAGAAGAGAGAAGCCTGATTCGTCCGTATCTTCTCTTATCTCTCAAAATCCGAATGGATTCTGCAGGAATTGGCACCTAAGCCTTCGCTTGGTTGCCGGGTTTCATCGGGCCAGTCCCTCCGCCGCTCTGGATAAGAACTATTCAATTGGTTAGTGATATGATTGTACCGCGAAATTGTGAATGTGTCAAAGCCCTGTCGTTAAATTCTATATATTTCCATAAGCAGATTGATGTTCTTAATTATTTAGTAAGATCAAACGATAATGATGTTTTTTGGCCCATTTACCGTCAAATTGACGAATGCTGGAGGTGAAAGCAATCCTTCACACGCCAATTCATCAAATCGACAAACCTTTCAGCAAGTCGAAAAATGTAAAAGTCGGCACCTTTTACGCCTGAGCCAATAAATAGTATGAACAACATAATTTTTTAATAAAGTTTATTACTTGGCTGATTCGGCCGTTGTCGCGTAACCTCTTGGGTGACTGCGGTGCCAAGCCCATGCATCCGCAAGTATTTCAGGAATGTTCGTATGCTTTGGGTTCCATCCGAGCACGCGCTTTGCCTTTTCCGGGGAAGCAATCAGTGTGCTCGGATCTCCGGCACGCCGCGGCGCCAATTCGGCCGGGATGGTTTTGCCGGTAACTTTTCTTGCCGCCTCAATAATTTCCTTAACTGAGAATCCTTCACTTGAACCGAGATTGAAGACATCACTTTTACCACCGTCAAAAAGGTAGCGAAGCGCCAGACGATGCGCTGCGATCAGATCCTCAATGTGCACATAATCACGCACGCAGGTGCCGTCCTTGGTCGCATAGTCATCACCGAAAATGAAAATATGATCGCGTTCGCCGGCTGCAGCCTGAAGGACAATTGGAATTAGATGTGTTTCCGGATGGTGATCTTCACCGATTGCACCGGATTTACTTGCCCCAGCAACGTTGAAATAGCGAAGCGCAACAAATCGCATGCCATACGCACGGTCACACCATTTCATCATTTTTTCCATTGTAAGTTTCGTTTCGCCGTATGGATTTGTCGGCTGTGTCGGCATGTCTTCAGTAATCGGTACAATTTCCGCTTCCCCGTAGGTTGCCGCAGTTGATGAAAATACGATGTGCTTTACATTATTATCGTTCATAGCTTCCAAAAGGATCTGCATCCCGTAAACATTATTATTGAAATACTTCAGCGGCTTTTCCACCGATTCACCGACTAAAGAATTCGCGGCGAAATGAATGACGCCCTTAATATTTTCTTTCTTAAACACAGAATCCAAGAATGCTTTGTCACGAATATCTCCTTGATAAAACTTCGCGTCCGGATGAAGCGCCTCTTTGTGACCGGTTTGCAAATTGTCAACAACAACGACATTCTCACCCGCCTCAATGAGCTGATAAACCGCATGAGAACCAATATATCCTGCTCCGCCTAATACTAAAATAGCCATAAACAACCTCTTCTCATTATCTTCTTTGTTACCATTTTCTACCTTATTGAAAAGCCTGACAAGCACTATTTATCCGCATTTCTGAATTGAATGGACACCGACGTCTTCAGCGCTCGCTCCAGATGTTTTTTATGCCTTTGTGCGGCTTGTTCTTCGAAATAAGCGTCATCGTGATAGTAGGCCGTCAACTGAAGCTGTTTTTTCTTCGTCTGTTTGACTGTCAATCGATCAACGACGTGCAATTTTGTACGGTCAAAGTCATGCGCGAGACGCAGTACAGCTCCGAGTGTCTCATACAGCTTCATCTCTTCCTTAGTCGCCATTTTCTGAAACTGTTTCGCGAAATTGCTCAGATTCGAACGATTCTTAAACGAAGCAATCAGAGCTACGGCTAAGCGGTCGCGGTGGCTGATCCCATTGATGTTCATATTAGTCAGCAAATAAAAGGTCTGCGCACTGCTTGACTCATTATTTATGAATTCGCCTAAATAGGCGAGATCTGCGCTATGTGAAAGAAGCCAGGCAATCCGCTTCTCTGAATCATTTCCTTTGAATAAATTCAGTATACCGTCAAAGATCTGAAACGCTAATTTCTTCACATACGCCGTATGGCGGCTGTCTAAATTAAAATTGCGCCGCAGCTGCCGAAGGCTTTCATTCAAGACGTAAGGGATATACTCCTCGTTCCTTTGCTTGAGCACCCATTCATAGAACACGCCCTCGCGCAGTCCCTCTCCGCTCAACATAAACCGTTCTCCGCGATTAAGCTTCACTAATAAATTGATGACTGCCGAGGCAGGCAAAATAATATCTGCCCGGTCTTTTGACAGCCCGTCCATACTTTCACGTTCCTCAAGTGTCATCGATGCCAATTTTTCTTTCAGCTGATTTAAACGCTCACGCGGAATTGTATATTGATGAAGCCCCACCAGTGGATAATGTTCCTGAATCTGGTCAATACGCGCCAGATTTCTGGCAGTTCCCCCGATACCGATAATTGGAAGCTCATTGCCGCACAGCCACTTAAGCGAGGCGAACTCTTTCTTTATATATGCCTCCAAGCGGTCTCCGGCATACGGATCATTATCTTTGTAGAAGGTCTGATACAGAGTTACAGCCCCAAATGAAAAGGAATGCGAATGAATCAACCGGCGTCCTCTGAACATGGTAACCTCTGTGCTGCCGCCGCCAATATCAATTGTGATCCCGTCCTCAACATAAGTTGAATTAATGACCGCAAAATAGCCGTAATAGGCTTCCTTCATTCCTGAAAGGAGTCGGACATTGAGGCCGGTTTCATTAAAAACACAGTTCAGAACGGCTCCGCGATTTTTCGCTTTGCGCATTGCGGCCGTGGCAAAAGCATCAACAATGCTGACATCTTTCTCGCGTTCAATGATAAACCGAAACCTTTTCAGTACATCCAAAAGTATAGACACGCCTTTCGTGCTCAGCTGATCATTTTCATCTATGTAGTTGCTCAATCGTGCTACGGTTTTAAAATTCAGCAATTCTTTCGAAAAAAAGTCCTGATCAACGCCAATAATCACAAGCCGAATCGAATTCGATCCGATGTCAATGATTGCGTGCTTTTGCAAAATGCTCAAAAACATTTCCCTCCCGCCTATCCGTCGATCCGCGCATAAATCATCTTCTTTTATAAACACACCTTTACTCAAAAGTATAACTTAAAAAAGACAAACTGCAAAAGCATGCCCTGTCGTGACAGAAACTATTTTGTTTGGTAAAAGCTAAACGATGACGCTGTGTTACAGGATCATAGATCGGAAAGTTCTTCAAGATCAACACCATTTGTCTTGAGATGATGTTCAATTGATCGAGTCATTTGCTTCAGAATGGAGATACGGGCATACCATTTGCTGTTGGCAGGGATAATATGCCAACACGCCGCGGCCGTGTCGGTTTTGTCAAACATTTCTTCAGCTGCCGTCACATAGTGATCCCATTTTTCACGATTCCGCCAATCTTCAGTCGTAATTTTCCACTTTTTTAGCGGATCGGATTCACGCTTTTTAAATCGTTTGTACTGCTCTGCTTTATCAATGTGCAGCCAGAATTTATCAATCATGTAACGATCATCAGTCAATTCTTTTTCAAATGCGTTGATTTCTTGATAAGCACGTCTCCACTCTTTAGGTTCTGCCAACTGTTCAACCCGCTCAACGAGGACACGTCCGTACCAGGATCGATCGAAAATAGCGATCTGACCGTATTGAGGAATCTTTCTCCAGAATCGCTGCATATAGTGATAACGTTTTTCATGAGGTGCAGGGGCAGCAATTGGCCAAACCCGAACACCGCGCGGATCAAGATTCGCCACGGCTCGCTTAATTGCTCCTCCTTTTCCCGCTGCATCCCAGCCTTCAAAAACAAAAATCACTCCTAATTTATGTTCCATCAAAAGATGCTGCATGGACAGCAGCTTTAATTGATATTTGACCAATTTCTTTTCATAAGTATCCCTGCTGGCGATTCCTTTTTGTAAATTCACTTCATCCAAATGGCCGCTTTTCATGTTTTATCTTCTCCTTTTTTGCAGTTGATTTAGGATATGGTAATCGTCGTCTTTATATCCTTTTTATTCGTATACCACCCGCAGGAACTGACTGAAATGATGCAAGGCATAATTATTTAAAATACGTTCACACTACTTCTTGACGGAGACGTCAAAAACCAAAAAGAAAGCTGGGAGCATCGTGAGTTTTAAAGAGGAAAAAAGCAATAAAGCTTCTAAGCAATTCAATGAAGAATTTGCCGAACCGCTTGATGAACATTCTGTAGAAGAAAGAGAACGTGCGCAACGTACCGGCGACCACGCGGATTCAAACAATCATCATGAAGGCCATGATCATAAAAACGATCAGAGCCGTAATAACAACCGCTAAGCTAAAAAAGAACGGAAACCTTTTTATCGGTTTCCGTTCTTTCTATTTTGCTGCCGTTTAAGGAAGTAGCTGTTTTCACCATTTATTTCAGCAAAATTCTAATTTTTAAAGGAATGAATCGGCGCCGGAATTCTGCCACCCCGTGCGATAAAGTCCGTTGAAGCATTGCGATTAACATCCATGACCGGTGCATACCCCAGTAAGCCGCCAAATTCGACCGTATCGCCAACCATTTTACCAGGAGCAGGAATGACACGAACCGCAGTTGTTTTATTGTTGATCACACCGATTGCCGCCTCATCGGCGATCATTGCAGAAATCGTTTCCGCAGGAGTGTCTCCAGGAATGGCAATCATATCAAGCCCAACAGAACAAACGGCTGTCATGGCTTCGAGCTTTTCTAAATTAAGTGCACCACGCTCCACTGCGTGAATCATTCCGGCATCTTCGGATACAGGAATGAATGCACCGCTCAAGCCGCCGACATGACTGCACGCCATGACGCCGCCCTTCTTCACCGCGTCGTTCAGCAGTGCCAGTGCAGCCGTCGTTCCATGCGTACCAACCGATTCAAGCCCCATTTCTTCAAGAATGTGGGCTACTGAGTCGCCGACTGCCGGTGTCGGTGCCAGAGACAGATCAACAATACCGAATGGAACACCGAGTCGAGTCGAGGCTTCATGTCCGACCAGCTGACCCATCCGTGTAATCTTGAACGCAATTTTTTTAATGGTTTCGGATACGACATCAAACGGCTGACCTTTCACTTTCTCAAGCGCACGCTTTACGACACCGGGGCCGCTTACACCAACGTTAAGCACACAATCTTCTTCACCGACACCGTGAAAAGCACCCGCCATGAATGGATTGTCCTCAACAGCATTCGCAAAAATAACCAGTTTTGCGCATCCCAGGCCTTGCTGATCCCTTGTTCGTTCTGCGGTTTCCTTGACGATACCGCCCATTTGCTTTACCGCATCCATATTGATACCGGAACGCGTTGATCCGACATTAACAGATGAACAGACAAAGTCGGTGACTGCAAGAGCTTCAGGAATAGACCGAATCAGTCTGCGATCACCGGACGTATAGCCCTTCTGAACAAGGGCGCTGAATCCGCCGACAAAATTAACGCCTGTTGTCTTTGCTGCCTTGTCCAAAGTTTGAGCAAAAGCTGTATAATTCTCATCCTGTGAAGCCCCTGCAATCAGTGATATCGGGGTAACGGAAATACGTTTGTGGATAATCGGGATACCGAACTCATCAGAGATTGCTTCCCCTGTCCGTACCAATTTTTCCGCCTGTCGTGTAATTTTATCATAGATTTTCGTTCGTGCTTTTGCTCCGTCGCTGTCAATACAATCCAAAAGCGAAATGCCCATTGTGATCGTACGGATGTCCAATTTTTCTTCCTCGATCATCCGAATTGTTTCAAGTATTTGTGTTGTTTCCATGATTTTCGATATCCTCCGCCTTATAGACTGTGCATTGATGTAAAGATTTCTTCTCGCTGAATTTTAATTTGGACGCCAAGCTCGTTTCCCTTATCGGCAAGTAATTTCTTCATCTCACCGAAACTGTCCCCTGCTTCAGATAAATCAAGAATCATCATCATGGTAAAATAGCCGTTCATAATGGTCTGTGAAACATCGAGAATATTTACATGCAGTTCAGCAAGCTTGCCGCTGACACCAGCAATAATGCCCACTCTATCCTTACCGATTACCGTTAAAATTGCCTTCACTTTTGCCACTCCCTGTTGTTTGTTTGTCTTAATTCATGTTTTTTAATCTTTTTATCAAAACAATCTGAAACATCATGTTGGCACCCATTTGATAGATGCTGGCACTGAAAGCAAGCTTCCATCCCCCGTTTCAAATAGGTGGACCTTCAGCAAACTGAAAAGCCTGTGCTTTTCACAAACGGGTCAATAATTAGTAACGAACATGATCCTTTATTAAAGCCAATATCAAAACAGAGCTTCGACCGTACTGTTTTCAGCCAAACTCTAGTTCATTATCTCAAGAAAATCATTCGATGCAAGCAAATCTTGAACATTGACAAAAAGAATCCATTCTTATAAGATAAGTTATGGTTTTTAAAGCACTTTTGCGGGTGTAGTTTAATGGTAAAATTAGAGCTTCCCAAGCTCTCGTCGTGGGTTCGATTCCCATCACCCGCTTTAACTTCATTTCGCAGCCTATTGAGATTGAGAGCGGGGAAACCGCTCTTTTTTTTTACGAAAAGGAAATCAGATACTGGTCACCTTGCCGAACTTACTTAAATGATCAATGCGATTATAATCAAGAATCTCCCACGAATCGCCGGCCGTCGCAATGTGGCTGATACATGTGTTGAACAGCTTTGTTTTACCGGTTCCGATTTTTCCGCCGGACAGCAGGGCCAGAATAACATTGATCAAGCCGCCGTGCGCGACAAGCAGTACAGGTTGACCGGGAAAGCTTTGTTTTACAGCAGATAATCCGTGAATGACACGTTTCCTGACCAGATCTATAGGCTCCATTCCGGGAATAACGCCATCCGGAAACTGTTCGTCACGTTCCGGAATTGTCAGACCAGATGCTTTTCCATACGCTTTTTCAATAAAATCGGCATTTTCAATTAGAGGCAATTTCCCTACAAATTTATTTATGATCTCGGCAGTTTGTTTTGCGCGAAGCAGCGGACTCGTCACAACAGCCGAAAACTTTACTGACTGCAGAGATTCCCCAACCATTTCTGCCTGTTTTCTTCCCCGTTCATTAAGCGGTATATCTTCGCGCCCCTGCAGTTTTCCCATTGCATTCCAATCGGTTTCCCCATGCCTGACCAGGCAGATTGTCGTCATGATCAAACCTCCAACTTGTTCTTCTGGTTTTCACTGATACAAATTTTGCTCATGCTTCTTTAAGTCTTAATTCTTATTATAGCGAAAAATTATTTCCTGTGCTTTGCGTTTTTAAATCTTTCTATCCATTTATTGGACACGGTACTAGTCAATTCTTCCAATGAAGAGAGCATACACCCTTAAGTTATTCTCATTTGATGAAGGCAGACGAAAGGATCTGCAGACGTCAAAACGGGTACACCATTGAAGAAAAGATAAAAAGACAGCCGCATCGTCAAAAAAACAACTGATGAGCTGCCTCTTTTATCACTACGAGACTATCTCTGTCCTTTTATATACGGAATGCCGTCAGCCTTTGGCGCTTCGGCCCGACCGACAAATCCGGTAAGTACAATCAGGGTCAGAACATAAGGTGCGGTCAGCATGACCACAGAAGGCAAACGATCTAAAAACGGAATTTGCTGACCAGTTATGCTGAGTGCCTGTGCAAATCCGAAGAACATCGACGCACCCATGGCTCCGATTGGATGCCATTTACCGAAAACCAGAGCCGCCAGCGCTAGGAAGCCCTGCCCGGCAATCGTTGACACATTGTAATTGGATGTGATCGTCACGAGATACACGGCACCGCCGATACCGCCGAACACACCACTCAGCGCAACACCGATGTAGCGCATTTTGCTCACACTAATACCGAGTGTGTCCGCGGCCGCAGGATGCTCACCGACCGAACGCAGACGCAAACCAAATGGCGTCTTAAAGATGATAAACCAAACCAAAAGCGAAATAAGGATGGCCAAATAAGATGTGTAGGTCACTTGCTGAAAAAAGATCGGACCAATAATCGGAATCTTAGACAGGCCGGGAATGTTAATTTTATCAATGTTGTGTGTAATATATGGGGTCTGTCCTTTTCCATCATAGATCATTTTCACAAGAAAAATAGTCAGACCGGCAGCCAGGAAATTGAGTGCCACACCGCTGACCGTCTGATCGGCACGAAATGAAATGGAAACAACTGCGTGAATCAGTGAAAAAACTCCTCCGGCAACGGCAGCAATGACAATCGCAAGCCACGGCGAAGCATCTCCTAATCCTGCATGTTCCAAACCCAAAGTAGCAATCGCCGCTGTAAAGGCGCCGACTGCCATCAGGCCTTCCAATCCGATATTGACAACCCCGGAACGTTCGGAGAATACGCCGCCCAATGATGTAAAAATCAGCGGGGCAGCTGTAAGCAGCGTCGAAGGAATAATAATCGTCAAGATTTCAAAAAAGCTCATTATTATTTATGCCCCTTTCTCGATAGACGGCCGAACGCCCACTTGATCACATAACCGGAGCCGACAAAGAAAATAATCAGAGCGATGATGATCTGAATCAGTTCAACAGGTACTCCGGCTTCCGACTGCATCGTCATGCCGCCGGTTTGAAGACCGGCGAACAACGCACCGGAAAGTACGACGCCTAACGGAGTATTCAAGCCGAGCAGCGCCACGGCTATGCCGTTGAAGCCAATACCTGTAAATGCGGAATTAATCGTCATATACTGGTAGGTTCCCAATCCTTCCATTGCCCCTCCAAGTCCGGCGAAGATTCCGGAGAACGTCAGTGAAAGCATAATGTTTCGACTAACGTTCATTCCAGCATACTTTGAGGCATCCGGGCTGAACCCGACAGCCCGCAGCTCATACCCCTTCGTTGTTTTCCACAAACCGAACCACATTGCAAATACAGCAATGATGGCAACGACAAACCCCCAATGCAGTCGTGATCCTTGAGTCAGGTCGGCAAGAAACGTCGAAGCAAGGGAAGCCGCAGCCGGAATCGTTGGTGTGCGTTCACCTTCTGTATATAAGAAATTCTTAATTAAATACGCAGTCGTATATAGGGCAATATAATTCATCATGATGGTTGAAATAACTTCATGTACCTTAAATCGTGCTTTTAGAAGTCCGGGAATAAAGCCCCACAGTGCCCCTGCCGCTCCACCGGCTGTGATCGACATCGGAAGCAAAATAACTTTCGGCAGATGGTCGAAACAGATTGCACAGGCGACTGAAGCAAACCAACCGACGAGCAGCTGTCCTTCAACGCCAATGTTAAAGAGACCGGTGCGAAAGGCAAAAGCAACAGCAATTCCGGCCAACATAAGGGGAATCATTGCCCGAATGGTTTCGCCTCCGTAATAAGGCTGAAGAAAAATAGATTCAACAATTGATTGATAAGCAAGCACGGGATTATAACCAATGATCAGCATAATCACTGCACCGCAAAGCAGCCCAAGAATAACAGAAACGACAGGAATAAGGAGTGTCATCCAATTGATCTTTTTCAATATGCGGCTCACGCCTCACTTCCTCCTTTCTTTCTCCCGGCCATTAATAAGCCGAGTTCATTCTCGTCTGTTTTTTTCGGATCAACAATATCAATAATGTGTCCTTCGTAAATAACAGCGATACGATCGCTAAGGTGAAGAATTTCGTCCAATTCAAAGGATACGAGCAAAACCGCTTTGCCTTTTTTCTTTTCTTCAATCAGCTTGCCGTGAATAAATTCAATCGCACCGATATCTAAGCCTCGGGTAGGCTGAGCCGCAATTAATAATTGCGGGCTCCGGTCTACCTCTCTTGCGACAATCACCTTCTGCTGATTGCCTCCTGACAGTGAACGGGCAAGCGTTCTCTCACTCGGAGTCCGCACATCAAATTCTTGAATTAATTGTTTCGCTTTTTTCGTGATCACTTTGTTATGCAAAATACCTGCTTGAGCGTACGGTTTCTTATAGTACGTTTGCAGCACCATATTCTCACCGACTGAGAAGTCCAGCACAAGTCCGTGCTTCTGCCGATCCTCCGGAATATAACCCAAGCCCGCTTCAATGATTTTTCTCGTTTTTTGATTGGTTACATCATCATTGTTAATTTTAATACTGCCGTCTTTAACCTTTCTCAGACCCGCAATCGCTTCAATCAATTCAGTCTGTCCATTACCGTCCACACCTGCAATACCGAGAATTTCTCCCCCATGAACAGTCAGATTCAAGTCCTTGATCACATCAACCTTTCGCGAATCAAGCACATTGAGATGTTCAATTTCCAGAACTTTTTCTTTCGGATCATAAGGCGCATCATTTACCTGAATATTGACCTTGCGCCCTACCATCATGCTGGCCAAATCATTCGGGTTCGTGTCCGTAATCGCTACCGTATCAATATTCCTCCCGCGGCGAATAACTGTACATCGATCGCAGGCTTCAAATATTTCCTTCAGTTTATGCGTAATTAAAATGATGGACTTCCCCTCACCCACAAGCCGCTTCATAATTTCAATCAGTTCCTTGATTTCAATTGGGGTCAAAACAGCAGTGGGTTCGTCAAAAATCAATATGTCTGATCCTCTGTACAGCGTCTTCAGAATTTCTACACGTTGCTGCATGCCAACTGTAATGTCTTCAACTTTCTGATTTGGATCAACGTCCAATCCGTATTTTTCAGAGAGTTTCTTGACAATCTTTACGGCCTTTGCCATATCGAGAACCCCATGCTTCTTAGGTTCTCTGCCAAGAATAATGTTTTCAGCAACAGTAAACTTGTCAATTAGCATAAAATGCTGATGAACCATGCCTATGCCGAGCCGAGCCGCATCATTGGGATCATTAATCAATTCCTTTTTCCCATGAACATAAATTTCCCCTTGGTCAGGTTGATACAACCCGAACAAAACATTCATCAGCGTCGACTTGCCGGCTCCGTTCTCACCGAACAGCGCATGAATTTCTCCTTCTTGCACCTGAAGGGTGATATCGTCATTGGCCACAATACCAGGAAATTCCTTCCTGATATTCCTCATTTCAATTGCATAGGACATGCCATAAGTCCCCCATCTCCGAATATGTAAAGAAAAACTTAGTGAAGCTAAGTTCCTGATGCCGGCTGAACTTTAGTTTTTCTTATACTAGTCACCACTCATTTCTTATCTACGTAATTTCCTATCTGTATAAAGAAAAGCTTGTTCTAAGACAGGCTTTATATGTCAAAGTCATGTTTGCCTTAATTATAATTGATGGATGAGGCATAGTAACGCCTCATCCATAAGCAATAAATCAAGTAATTACTTCAAGTTTGCAAGGTATTCCTTATATTCCTTATCTGTTGTCGGAACCGTGAGCGATCCGTCAATGATTTTCTTTTTGTAATCATTGACAGTAGAAAGTGCTTTCTTTGAAACATTATCTGTTGTTGGTGCAATACCGACACCGTTTTCTTTAAGCCCGAATTCAAGTACTTTGCCACCAGGGAATTTACCTGCCTTTGTTTGCTTCGTGACATCGTAAATAGCTTGGTCAACACGTTTTACCATGGAAGTCAGAGTTACGTTTTCCGGCATACCTTGATCATGCTGGTCTTTGTCAACACCGATGACCCATACTTTCTTGCCATTCTTCGCGCGGTTCTTCGCCTCAGTAAATACACCGTTACCTGTATTGCCTGCGGATGCGTAAATAATGTCAGCACCCTTTGTATACATCGTTTGGGCGATTGCACGTCCCTTATCCGGTGCATCAAACGCTCCAGCATATTGAGCGTAGATTTCCGCTTTCGGGTTCACCGTCTTCACACCGGCTTTAAAGCCGTTTTCGAATTTCTTAAGCAACGCGGAGTTAACACCGCCGATAAAACCGACTTTATTCGTTTTCGTTGTTAAACCTGCTACGACACCAACTAAGAACGAGCCTTGCTGTTCTTTAAAAGTAATGCTTGCTACATTTTTCAGAGGTTTGTTGTTCTTATCAACAGCTACGGCATCAATAATGCCAAGGTGCGCTTTCGGATTTTGCTGGGCAATCTTCTGGATATCGCTTTGCATCAAGAATCCGATACCATAAACGATATCATAGTTCTGATGAACCATTGTATTCAGGTTCGGTGAATAATCCGATGCCTGAGTTGATTGCAGATATTTAACACCCGATCCTTTTTTAAGACCGTTATCTTTAGCAAAGCTGGTCAAGCCTTCCCAAGCAGACTGATTAAAGGACTTGTCATCAACGCCGCCTGTGTCCGTAACCATTCCTGCTTTGAAAGCGGCCTTCTTCGTTGCACTGCTTCCGCTTGATTTGCTGTTGCCGCATCCCGCAAGAACGGAAGCCAGTACAACAACAAAGGCTACGAGCACTGCCATTCTCTTTTTAAACACTTAAAAACCCCCCGCTAAATCTTTTGAATTTAACTCACAGACTTTACTATAGCTTATATGTGTCGAAAAGGAAATAAAAAACGGAGAAAAAGCGTAAATTTTGTCACTTAATGCAATAATTGTTCGCCTTTACTAGATTATTCCTAATAAAATTTTCATGATTCATGCAATTTCTCCGTTAATTCTTGCTTTGTCCAATTCCTGACTGCATACCAGAAAATAGTATTTTATATTTATTCTAGTTCTTGTACGGAAAAAAATGACTTTTTTGTCGGATTTTCTTACACGGACATTTTCACTTGCAGGCACTTTACTGCAATCTCTTTTTTAAGTTTGTTATAATGATGTTGAAAATCTTCGCTTGGGGGTAACGCTATGGAGCACCTTTTATTCATTGAAACGGGATTCGGCACCGACGTTCACGGACAAGATGTCACAACAGCCGCAGTTCGAGCCGTACGCGATGCGATTCATAGAAATTCAATGCCAGGGATTACTCGATTTCTTCCGGAAAACGATTTAAACAACATGAAAGTCACCATCCGTTTGGCAGTTCCCAGAGATAAAGAATCGTTAGATTTCGAAAAAGTAAAAGCAGAAATTCCTTATGGAACGGTTCACATTGAAGTCATGGACGGAGGCATGGCGGCTCCGAGCGGCATCTTCTTGAAAGAACAAAATGATACGAACGATTTAATGTATATTGTCAACGCTTCGGTAGAAGTTGGTTATTGATTCTGTTTAAAAGAGGCCTGAAAATGCACTATTCCAAGCCTCTTTTTGTTAACGCTTTTTTGATTTTCTGTTGATCAGTGTCAATCCAAATGTAAGAATGGAGAGAATAAGCACAAGAAAATTAAGATCGTAAACCGGTTTAAACGTCGTTTTTTGTTTGTCAATTTCATAAACGCCCAGCGGTTTTACTGATGCATAGCCACCTCCACCACCTCCGTTCGGTCCCGCTTTTTCTCCATGTGTGCTTCCGCCGCCTCCACCGGTAATACGAACTCTGGAAACAGGCACCACCTGCTTGTCGCCTCGATCTATCGGATCGCCGTAAACAATGGACGCACCCTTTGATTTTGAGATGAGCCAAACCAACTTTTCCATAAAGGAAGCATTTTCCACATTTTCCTGTACATTGTGATTCTCTGTTCCTGATTTATCCAATTTACCTACTCCCCCATCATCAATCCGTTTATCAAGAAGTATTTTATCCGACAGAAAAACACTCATTTAACACTGCCCAGTAGAACAATACCCGAAAATCACAATAATTAATGAAAAATTTTTATCCCTGTTCTTGGTACCGTTTCGTGAGCTTACTGCGATGTGCGCTCACCACATCCTCTAAACTTAAATGATACAGATCAGCAAGAATCGCCAAATTTGAGAGCGCATCACCAATTTCTTCAGATAGATTCTGTCTGATCTCGTCCTTCGTTTCGGCAGATTCACCGGGATGATCACGTCCTATTTCATAGGCGCGAACCGCGCGAGACACCTCTCCCATCTCTTCCATTAAAAAACCGACACGTATGTATGGAGGAAGACCCTTCCATCCGCGTTTTTCGTAAAATTGTTTCTCCCATTCCTGCACTTCTTTCAAATTCATGCATTATTCCTCCATCTGTTCTTTCCGTAAAGGATCTTATACTTTTCATGAATCAATTATAGCACACGTGTTCGTTGGACAATAATGGTTATAAGCAATCAAATCAAGAACATATTTTTACGTGAATGTCAGGGCAGAACGAAGATGCAACGGATCGTTGCAAACCAAGCACCTATATATATCTTTACTTGATCAGCATCCAAGGCTAGACTACAAACTACCTAATACAGAAAGGAGCAGGATTATGGATTTGGGAAGCAGGATCAAAGAAGCACGCGAACGATCAAATTGGTCACAGGATGAGTTGGCAGAGAAGATGAATATTTCTCGACAGGCCATTTCAAAATGGGAAACGGGAAAAAGTTATCCCGACATTGAGAAAATTTTGAAGCTCTCAGACATCTTTAATCTGTCCTTGGATGAACTAGTCAAAGGCGATAAAACGTTTCAGGAAAATTTAATTAAAGAAAGCAGGATGACAATGTCAGGATTAACAATTTTAGGCTATGTTTTGGTTGCGCTGGGTGTCATTGTAAGCATTTGGGGGTCTGCTCAATTTCCGTTTAATTTTATGAATAGCGAGTTTATGTCTTTTATCGTTGGAGGATTGGTCTTAATAACCGCCGGTTTGGCAATTATTCACGGCGTCCCGACTTGGCTTTTATTAGGTGCACTATTTTTGACAGCTGTTGCGACCATTATTTATATGGTCGGCATGCATATGGAATTATTTGTGCTGTTGTCAGGAATTGTTGTTATTTTAGGCCTTGGATGGTGGCTGGCAACTCTGATTTTAAAATCATAACTTGAAAAAAATGAAAAAGTGCAGTGAAGAAAGCATCAATCTTTTTTGCACGAGAACAAAATGACTTATTCCAATAATTTTCGGTGTTTTAGAAAAATGTTTTCCACAAGTGTCTTTACACTTGTAAAGTTCGTCATTATAATGGGGACAGATTTGAATAATAAATGATGAACAGGCTCTGTTTTGCAAACACTAAGAGCTGTACTCATTATATTAGGAGGATATTATGTCACTCACGAATCACCCCTCGGAAAAAAAGCTGCTCGGCGTTGCCGGTCTTGCCTGGCTGTTTGACGCGATGGATGTCGGTATGCTGTCGTTCATCATTGCCGCTTTGGCAGCGGATTGGAAATTGAATTCGGTTCAAATGGGTTGGATTGGCAGCATTAGTTCAATCGGTATGGCGGTTGGTGCACTTATTTTTGGATTAATGGCGGACCGGATTGGGCGGAAAAACGTTCTTATTTTAACCCTGCTTTTGTTCTCTGTCGGTGCCGGTCTGTCAGCATTGGCTACGGGAATCACCATTTTTCTTATTCTGCGTTTCTTCATCGGCATGGGCCTTGGCGGCGAGCTTCCTGTCGCTTCAACCCTTGTTTCCGAAAGTGTTGCTAAGGAAAAACGCGGTCGGATTGTTGTCTTGCTCGAAAGCTTTTGGGCAGGTGGCTGGATTATCGCGGCACTGATTTCGTACTTTATTATTCCGCCATTCGGATGGCGTATTGCTTTGCTGATCGGAGCGCTTCCGGCATTCTATGCCATCTATCTCCGCTGGAATATCCATGATTCAGCAAACTATGTTGCGAAGACGATGCACGATAAACCATCGGTTCTGCATAATATCATCGAAGTCTGGTCGAAAAAATATGTGCGTCAAACCGTAATGCTTTGGGTCCTCTGGTTCTGCGTTGTGTTCTCGTATTATGGAATGTTTCTTTGGCTTCCGGGTGTCGTCGCGCTTAAAGGATTCAGTATGGTTAAAAGCTTCGGGTACGTACTGATCATGACACTCGCCCAGCTTCCCGGCTATTTCACTGCCGCATGGTTGATTGAAAAATGGGGGCGCAAGTGGGTGCTGATTGTGTATCTGCTCGGTACAGCCGTTTTCGCCTATTTCTTCGGTTACGCGACGACACTGCCGGTCATTTTGACTTCCGGCATTCTGCTTTCATTCTTTAACCTCGGTGCCTGGGGCGCGTTGTACGCCTATTCACCGGAACAATACCCGGCAGTCATCCGTGGTACCGGTACAGGCATGGCAGCAGCATTCGGACGAATCGGCGGTATTTTCGGACCGCTTCTGGTCGGCTATCTGCTCGTGCAGAAGGTATCCATCGGCGGCATCTTCACGATTTTCTGCATTTCCATTATTGTTGCTATTTTAGCCGTACTCTTTCTCGGCAAAGAGACGAAGAACAAAGAATTGGCGTAAAAAACTTTTTAGCTTTAAAAGAGGCCTCCCATGCATATGGGGAAGCCTCTTTTAATTAATTACGACTGACTTGATAAATCTTTTCCAGCCATTTCTTTCTTTTCTGTTCACTGCTTGTTCGCACGCCGAAAAAAACAAATCGGCGCACCGGCCGAATTCCGCAAAAATGGAAAATCGGCCCTTTAACCGATTGCCATTCCAGACTATGGCGGATCAGCCGCTCATAAAAGCCGGGAGAATCAAGTGTATAGATCACCGTTGCCGATTTTCCCTTCAGCAGTCCGGCCGGAATGTTCTTTTTGTATGTGTATGCAAAACCTGATGCAAACACGCGATCAATAAATCCTTTCAGTATGGCCGGCATACCAAACCACCAGATCGGATAGATAAAAATCAGATGATCTGCCTTTTTGACCAAACGGCGATATGATGCTAATTCCGGATCATTCTTCATTTCCGATCGCTTTTTCTCTTGATTATGCACAAGCACAGGATCAAAGCCTTCCTTATACAAATCAATGACATCATAAGCCTGCCCCTTATCCTTCAATCCACGTACAACCTGCTCATAAATCGCGTGATTAAAGCTTGCCGGATCCGGATGAGCATAGATGACAAGAACAGACATAAGTTTCCGCCCCCTTTTTCAACAGCATACTTGAAAAAACAGTGATGGCATACGGACTTAAGTATAGAACGAAACTACGCCTCAGGACGTATTTATTTTCAACTGTGATTATAGTTGTGCATTGGGAACCATCATCTGCAGTATCAACAGGTTCCTCATGATTGAGTCGTTGATCATAGAAGGCTGCTTGTGCGGTCGTGATATAGGGCATCAGCCACAGATTGCCTATTCCGAGGGTCAAAAGTGTAAGAAGCGCCCAGCCACTTATAACCGTCCATTAATTGGCGGCTTTCCGTGATCGCCTCATTGATCGTACACTCTGGGTGATCCTTTAAAATATAGAAAGTCTGTGAATAAGAATAGGATTTTATGATTCCCGGAACAATCAGCAGCAAAGACCAAAGCAGCGTATACAGGAAAAGCAGGAGAGCCGCACCAAAAAGTCTAACTATTTTTCTCATCGAATCCAAAGATTGGAACATCACACCGATGCCGTACGAATTCCCCCGATAGAGGTCCAGAAATTGCCAACGATACCCTGTCGAAAGCGCAATGTTAAAAATCATAAACACCAATCCTTCAATAGGATAGACCGTAAACAGAGTTGCCAGCGCAGCTGTGTCAGAACCGTGGCTCGCAATGATAATCGAAAAAAGAATAATATTCGTAATCACAATAAAAAAATAAGGTGCAGCGCCGATACACAGAAATTGTATCACTGTTGTCCCAACCGATGAGCCCCATTTTCCGCTCAATACATCTCTTGCCGATTTTCTAATTGAGGCACTAAAGCCCATAGAGAATCTCTCCCTAATTAAAATTGTCCTTGCAGACGCTCCGCATCAATCTTCATTGCTTTTTCCTTAACTTCAGCCGGAATCGTCATTTTTTCCAGTTGATTAATCTTTGAGAACTGAGAATGTATCGTCATTTTCATTGATCCTGAAGCCGTACTCTTTGGTTTAGCAGTAAAGGCAATGTCGAGCGACTTAGGCTGATAGGTCTTCTGATCGACCTCATAAGCGTAGGACATCGATGTAAAGGATAAGAGATCGAGCGAACGATTCAGTGCCTGTTTTTTTGCCTCGCTGAGACTGCTGAGCATCGCTTTCTTAATGAGTGTTTCCATAGACTTCTTATCTCCATGAAACTGAATCCGATAGTTGCTCCCTTTTTCGCTTATTTTCAAATTTTTTTCGGAATTCCTGAGAAGATCCAACTGTGTTGACGGGTCGGTTTGGTTCCAGATCGAGTCCTTAAGCGTTCTTCCCGCATCGCTGTCAAAAGGAACCGATATCCATTTTCCGTTGTCCCCACTTTTAAGATACATAGCATCATTATCTGCATATTGCTCCATATTCGTCGAATTTTTGCCGCTCCCTGTTTCATTGTTGAGCTTAGTTGTTTGATAGAGGAATGGCTGCTTCAGATAAAGCTTGGAGTCAGTCTCCATCTGCTGCGTACTTTTCTGGTCACCCTCTGCCAGTACAATCATCATATTCGTTTTCATTTCCATATTGCTTATTTTTTTCGTTTGCTTCACAACATGGACAAGCGCTGCTGTCGCCGTTCGTTCCGATTTGTGGTTTTTCTTCTCGCTGTCACCGGTTGAGGCACCACAGCCCGCAATGATTAAAAGAACAGAGAGTATTAGCGCAAGAATCACTCTTTTTTTCATATTTTCTTATCCTCCTATGTATGATTCATTGATCATGGATGAAAAAACGTGTAGTCAAATTTATAGTTGTAGGAAAAGAACTACCGATTGGAAATTACAGAACTTCTACTAGCCGACTGAGCTCTGCTCGTTTGAGGAATCTATTTATAGAATCTTACGCAGTTCTCCACGAGGTTTTATTAGAAAACTTGGCTTCACCGAGCCCCTGACAAAGGCGAAGTCTTAGTTGCATTTATACTATGTTCCGTGAATTTTTAATACTTTCTTATAGTACAAAAAAGTCCGTTGGTATGGACGTTAAACGGATTTAATATAATCTTAGTTTAAACCAAATCTTTACCAAATAAAAGAAATTCAGGTGTTTTTTCAAGATAAGCTTTAATGTCTTTTTGCTCAATCTCCGTTCTTTTTTCTTTTTGATTTTTAAATTTTATCGGCTTCTTTATTTCAATAAGCGCATCAATTTTATCTAATAGTATTTTTTTGTCAAAAACAAAAGGTTCTGTTTTTCCCCTATACCTTCCTTAATTTCTATTGTTTTGCGAATTCCATGAGTTCTCAAGTCTAAAAACCTTAATGATTCTGTCTGCTTCATTCCCTGAGACAGTTCGCCTACAGTGCTGAATGATTTACTCCCTGCACGTCCAATCGCGCCAAACGCTCCGGCAGCTTTCAGTCCAGGTACAACGCGTCTAGTACATTAAATACGCCTTCGGTGACGCGTTCTTCCTTACTGAGCTTACGTCCGGAGATTAGGCTGGTACCGGTTGCGGCTTCGGTGACCTGCATCGTCCCATAAGCAACGCCTGCCGCAATACCCGCCGGCGGGCAGACAATGCCGAGGATGATGATCCCGCCGGCTGCCGCTAGATTCACCCAGAGCTCTTTATCGATCTGTTTGTCACGGATCGATTTATAGTCGAAGCTGCGACTGTACTGGATCGCTTCCTTATATTGATTGAACGTGACCTTCTCTGCCTGCTTCGATGCGGTCATGGCTTTGAAGCGCTCGTATTCGCTTTTGATTGAAGCATCCATAAGGGCGTTGTTGCTGAAGAGGTCGTCAAGCGTGATCTCTTTCTTCAGCAGCTTTGCACCGCCGACTGATGCAATTGAGGTTCGCGGCCTGTATTGCTTCACATTGATCGTGTTCTTCGTTGTGATTTTATCGATGGAGAGCTGGGTCATCGCTTCGACATAGGCATCCATCTTCGTATAAAATCGATGATCAATGTGGCGGCTGACCGCATCACCGGCATCACCGTAAACGTGTACAGTTTCTGGTAGTCATGGTCCTAGAAAAAGTTAACAAAAACCAAGTCAACTCTACACTAATCGAAAAATTTTCAAATAAAAATCTGACTATTACTTAGTAATAGTTAAATTATTATTTACTGTTCCAGTAACTTTACTAACTTCATATCTTCTTCCCAAAAAATCATTAGCATAAAGTTTGTTATTTTTCAAACGTATCATTGTATAAACAACGTTATCTCCTAAATTTCGTTTGCCTATTTGCCATTTTATTTGTCCATCGATCGAATAACAATAAATATTATGAAAATCATCATAATCAAGTTTTTTACCATGGGGAATATCTAATAGTATATACAAATTTCCATCTTCTTCTAATAATTGATAGATATTATATTTCAATTTTATTAATACATTTTTATTAATATATACTTTATTTCCTTCATACTTAACATTCATCATTAGTTAGGTCTCCAATCTGTAAGCTTTCCAATTTCCTTAAATTCACCAATCCATTGCTGCTGCAAATCAATTTGAGTACTTCCTCCATGAAATCCAAAATTGGGATTTACTTCTCCAATTCTGACACTATCCCCAACCTTTAGGCTTACTTTCCCAATGTATTTAGGTAACCCAGGTAGCGCAAATTTTTCTTGAATCTCCTGGGCGGATAATCCTTTAATATCTTCTTCCCTCATTACCCATCCACCTTTTAATCCTGAAACATCATTATCATATACCCTAACAAAAGTTGCATCTTTAACTAATTTTACATTTAATACTGGAGTTTTGGGAGTATATGGTGGGTCTACATATCCCCTGTCTTTCCACCAAGCATTAACATCTTCTGCTGATTCAATTTTATTAATAATCACTTTATCATTTAGAGAACCTAACTGTCCCTTAAAATATTCATTACTATCGGAACTGTATTCTTTATTTAATTTGTTGAGTGTCTCCATTTTCTTGCTGCTTAATTTCTTGCCGTTCGTTATTTCATTCTTCACCCCATTAATATTAGTACCTTTCTCAACAACTTTTCGAGCGCTCCCTTTGGGTCTTACCGTCTTGCGAATTGCAGGAGTTTTCAAATCCAACAGTCTTACTTGACCACTCTGTTTCATTCCCTGAGACAGTTCGCCTACAGTGCTGAACGTCTTACTCCCCGATCGCCTGATCGCGCCAAACGCTCCGGCTGCTTTGAGGCCGGGTACCGCGTCCAGCACACCAAATACGCCTTCGGTGACGCGTTCTTCCGTACTGAGTTTTCGCCCGGAGATTAGGCTGGTTCCGGTGACGGCTTCGGTGACCTGCATCGTCCCGTAAGCAACGCCTGCCGCAATACCCGCCGGTGGACAGACGATGCCGAGAATAATGATTCCGCCGGTTGCAGCCAGATTTACCCAAAATTCTTTATCGACCTGTTTGTCACGGATCGATTTATAGTCGAAGCTGCGGCTGTACTGGATCGCTTCCTTATATTGATTGAACGTGACCTTCTCTGCCTGCTTCGATGCGGTCATGGCTTTGAAGCGCTCGTATTCGCTTTTGATTGAAGCATCCATAAGGGCGTTGTTGCTGAAGAGGTCGTCAAGCGTGATCTCTTTCTTTAGCAGCTTTGCACCGCCGACCGATGCAATTGAGGTTCGCGGCCTGTATTGCTTCACATTGATCGTGTTCTTCGTTGTGATTTTATCGATTGAGATCTGTTCCATCGCTTCGACATAGGCATCCATCTTCGTATAAAACGGATGGTCAATGTGACGGCTGACCGCATCGCCGGCATCCCCCGTAAACGTGTACAGTTTCTGGTAATCATGGCGGAGTCTGTCGAGCGATCCGTCCATGCTTTTATAGGAAAAGGAGACGCGACGATCCTCATCCAAGTCATCAACCGCGTTGCGAATATCGCGAAACGTTTGATCCATGGCGCTCATGCGATCGAGAATACCGCTGCTCCAAGCGGACACGTGACTAATCGCTTCGCCCATGTTATTCCAAGCGCCTTTTTGATACAGCACACTGCGTCCCATTACTGCATCGCCCCCTCATCGAAAGAAGCTGCCAGCGCTTTATCCTGCGCCTCCATGGTTTCGGCAATCAGCATCAGCATTTGTGCCGCACGCATGTAAAAATCACCAATATCAAGTAGCCGTTCCAAAGCTTTGTGATAGCTTGCAAACGTATCAACAGCCTCCCCATCCTCATAAAATCCCAGACCCTTTAAACGTTCAATCTGAGGTGCAACTCGGTTCTGAAAGATTTCGAAAACAGCCAGTGCCCGCTCGGCAAAATGCTGCAATTCATCGGGATTCAGCGAGACCTGCCCGCCTCCGTCTTCTTCCATCGCTCTCATTAAACATGCGCCTCTCCTCCATATGGGATGTTCAGCCAGTCAAATAATTCTTTAAAGAGATAAAACAGACTGACTTTTCGTGTCTGCTGACTGATTACGTTTGTTCGATAAAGCTCGTCGTCAATTGGTAAATAAAGAAAATGGCTGTACGGACGAAGAGACTCGGAATTCTCACGCGGCATCCATTCCATTGAAATCAAGTCTGTTTGATCCAGCGGCACCGCCGACCATACTTTTTCTTCTTCTTCACTAAGCTTCCGCAATAAAAATTTATGCTCCGTCTCAGTAGGCTTTCGTCTCAAGAAAGGATGTTCTTTAAAAAGCACAATGACAAAAATACTTTTCGGGATCAGTTCCAATCGATAGCTGCGCCATTGATCTTGTTCCGTCAACACAATCAAATCCTTACCGTCCGGCTTACGAAAAGCGATCATTTGCCGATTGATGCGCACATAAACGGCACTTTGTGCGTAGATTTTCAGTAATTCAATGAGTATATTTGCTTGTTTGGTTAGTGCCCCTGACTCAGTCAAAAGCTTTTTTTTCTGAAGACGCTGTTTTGCCTTTTCAAAAATCTGGTCGTCAAGCATGCTTAGCTGCTCCGGTTCCGGAAGACCGAAAAGATAAGTAATATCCACCGATGTACCGAGAACATAGAGTTCTGCCGGTGATAACCCATCAAGAATGAATGGTTCCTTCATCGTTACAGCCCCTTTATTTTCGATACTTCGTCGGTTTGCGAGAACGTGGCAATCTGTTTCTGCAGCGATTTGAGCGTATCGGTATGTTTGGATGTCATGGTTGTCATTTTGCGCTGATACTGCAGAACAATATCCATATAGGCAAGGAAAGCTTTTTTATTTTTTCCCGACCAGGCAGCGTTCCCAAGCAGGTCATCGTTAAGCGATTTGCCTTTTGCGAGTGCGTTTTTTAGCGCCTCATCAATCTTCTGCACGCATTGAATGGCCTCACCAAGTTCATTACCATTAATTTCAATGTGACTTTTACCCATATACACTCACCTCCTCTTTCGATCTTCCTCCGCAGCTAACTGCTTATAACGCTCATAGGCTTGCTTTGCTTCTCGCTTCGCTGTCTTTGCCTCGGCAAGTTTCTTCATTAAAAGAGTTCGTTTTGCATGAAGCCGCTCGTCAACATGCTCGCGTGATGCACTGAATTCAATTCCCGGAACCTTGGTCTTTGTCACATGTACTTCGGAGTAACTGCTGATCATTCGATTGATTTGAGAAAGGTCACGTTCAGCCTGAGAAACATACATGCTGAGCTGCTGATACAGCTGCTGATATTTACCGCGTTTTCGTTCTTTTGTTGTCACACCCACACCAAAGAAATTGCCAAGTCCATCAAGAAAAGATTCCCCCAATTGGTCGCGCCTCCTTTGCACATGCATTTAAATTTAATGAAACAATCCCAGCCGCTTCGTTTCCTTTTGCACGTTCACTTTTTTCGATTTGTCAGGTGTCAAGAATAGGATTTTAATCACTTTTTCATCCGCGTGAGACCGAACGAATGTCAAACGGCGGACTTCCGATGGTATTTTGTGGTAAGAACCGTTCACATCCGTATTAATTTCATCTGTATTAATGGTTGTGTCCTGTTGTTTAAAACGGTTAGGGGTGACGTCTACTCCGGATTCGCTTCCTCCATAACCGGAGATGAAGAGCGAAGCAGCCAGCACCAAACTTGTGAGTATCAGCCGATTACATGCTTTCCGTCTCATGTTCTTTCTCCTCTCTCACGTGCTGAATGATCGCCCGAATTCCAATTACCGCAAAAACCGGAATGAAGAGCCCGACAATTGCGAGCAAACCTTTATAAAACGGCAGATAATCTGGACCATAAGCAATCGCCATGTAGACATCGGCTGCCGGATTTTGGAACACAAAACGATCCATGCTGTTCCGAAGCAGCGGCAAGGTAAAGAGAACGATCATTGCCGTTACAATCAGCATGCCGACAAGTTCCGAAAGCTGATAGCCCTCGCGAATCCACGCAGACATCACGGCGATCAGTCCAAGGGTAAAGACGCTCCACATAATAGCTGCAGGTCCTTCAAGCCCGTACTGAACAATTCCGTAATAAATGATTGCCGAGGAGGCCACAAGCGCGAGCAATACGGAAATCAATGCATTAGCTGTGAGACTCAGCTTGCGATAGTGGTAGCTGAAAAATCCTGTCAGGACGCTCGCAATCAGAACTGTGAGCAAGGTCAGGAATGGCTGTTGCACGGGGGTCGGCTCATCGGATGCAGATTTCTGATCGGTATTTGGTATGGCCGTATTTGCCATCCCGATTCTCTGTCCCGCAAGACTAACCGGAGCAGTCAGCTGTCGATAGACATTCTGGTTGCGATTGCCTGGTTCACCCGCATTGCCCAAGGTCCGCGCGATCGCTCGGCCAAGCTGTGTGGTTGCGCTTATGTTCTGTCCCCACGAACCGGAGAGCTGATTGGCATCACTCTGCACACCGTTCACCATCGATTGGACATCCTTCGAAGACTTCAGAATAGCCGATTGACTGGCGGAGATGGATTGAAGTGCTTCGTCAATTGTATTCAACTGATCAAATGTATTGCTCTTAAACGAAAGGGCAAAACCGTTATCCACATCATCAAAGATAGGGTCTGGATCTTTTACAACAAGCGGCTTAGCAATGGACGCAACCTGCTGCTGAGCATTATTCATGTTACTTGTCAGTGTATTTTCCACTTTTCCTAGCTCAGACTTTTGATTGTTCAAGGCATCACTGTATTGTTTAATTGCTAAACTATATTTATCTTGTATGGTTTTCTTGGTGCTCGATAAAGTCTGACTCTGATCAATCGTTTGAGCAGTCGTCCGAATTCCATCTAATGATTTAACAGATGAAGTCAGCTGGCCGTTGGAAAGATCGATCCAGTTTGTGACATTGCCCAACGCTGTTTTAATGGCATCCGTGTCTGCTGGTAGAGTTAGTTCAGGGGTCACTAATTTCGGTGCCTGAAGATTAGGTTCCTCTGGTTTTTCCAACTGAAATTCAGGCTTTTCAAGGCTTGGATCGGCAGGCTTTTCAAGTTTTGGATCAACGGGTTCCTTGAGATTCGGATCAGCAGGTGCTGTTGGTTGATTAGGCAGTATCGTAACAACGGTGTGCAGTTCTTTAAGACTGCTATACGTATTGTTTAGTGCTTGTTGATAGGGCTTTAATGTGGTTTCATCATAGTTTTTTGTTGAATCTGGATTCATGAACAAAGATTTTCCATCGTAAACAGCGTCATTATTAATTTTATTTAAATTAGAATCTAACTCCTCATTGAGGTTTGCTAAGCTCCTCGCTAACCCATTGGCTCCACCAATTAATGTTTGAATTTTCCCAATATCGTTTAGAACATCAGGCTCGCCACCCCATTGAGTATTCTGATTTTCAACAGGTTTCGTTGTATGTTCAAGAGTGTCAATGTCACTAATTGTTTGGGTCACTTGACTGTTTTTAACTGTGCTATAAAAAGTATATAAAGAGTCAGATTGTTTATAGAATTTGTCAGCTTGTTGGTATAAACCATCTGCCTGGCTATAATAGTCATTCACCATATCGAATAGGCTTTTTTTATCATTCGTGGTCACATAAGCGTTCTTGTAAAGTTTATTCACCATATCATATAAGCTCGTTTTTTGATCGGTGGTTACATAGGCATTCTGATAAAGGTCATAGGCCGCATTATAGTTATCACTAGCCTGAGTGTAGTAATCATTGACCAAATTAGACAGGCTCGTTTTTTTATCTGATGTTCCGTACGCGTCTTCATAAAGATCATTTATTTGTTTCAAAAGATCTTGACCCTTCCCATAAAGATCTTGAGCCGAGTCACTAAGCGCAATCACTTGGCCAAATACATTTTCCGAATGGTTCATATTATCCGGATTGGTAATTGCACTAATGCTGTTCTTCGATGCATTTAGTTTCTTAACCAGATCCTCAACAGATGTAATCCGTTCATCCAGGTAGTCTCTTGCAATGTCGTTAAATTGATTATTTGCCGTTGTATTTATTCCCAAAAGGCTTGTATTCGCGCCATCGATCAGATTGTTTAATCCGGTTAGTTCATGACCTGAATCTAACGGATTATCAATCGTTACCTCGGTGCTCATCGGATTTTCCATGCCATTATTAAATGCGTTAATTAAATCCTTTAAATTGTTCTGGCTTTGAGCAATCGCATCATCGACAAGCTGCTTGTTTGTATTTCTTGTTTTTTCCAGTGTTTGAATCTGTTGATTCATCTGGTCGCTCAGTTTATTCAAGGCATCCAGCTGCTTGCTGACCTGATTCTTAGTCTCTGTCAGTGTGGTCTGCTGATCGCTAACATTTCCTGATGTCTGTTTTGTTTCATTAAGCAGTTCGTTGATTTGGTTAAGCTGATCATCAAAGACCTGTGCCATATTTCTTGAAGATGGCTTGTAAAAATCAGACATTGCCTGAAGGTACTGTTTATCCTTGTTCAGCACATCTGAAAAATTGCCTCTAATATAACTAAGCTGATCAGAAATAACACGCCAATAAATCTGCGAGAATTGCTGGTTGAGCGTTCCTTTCATCTTTTGAAATTCAGTTTGCACTTTGGCGGATTCTTCTGCCGTCAGCTTTGGATTGGCTTGATAGGAAATTACGGCCGCTTTTGGTTTCTGCTGATTGTACGTAAAAATATTGCGTGTAAAATCGGAAGGAATATAGAAAACGGCTTGATAGTCGCCGTTCTTCAAACCATTATCCGCCGAACTACGGCTTACGGTCTGCCATTCATAATCATCTAGATTCGAGAACAGTGGTGCAATTTGATTGCCGAGATTCAGGCGCTGACCGCTGACATCGGCACCCTGATCTTCATTGACAAGTGCCAAGTGCGCGATTTTTGTCGCGGCAGGCACAAGCGTTTTCGAACCCTTCTTATGCGTTTGCTGCGGCTGTACGGCTGGAGGGGTCAGATAGCGGGGCAGGGCTCCAGAAATGCAGACAATCACAATAAAGACAAGCGCTAGTGACCCCCACTTTTTCAAATGGCTGATCCATTGTTCATTCATGTCGATGAGCTCCTTTTATCGTTCGTTGTTTATGAGTTTGCGAGATCAAGTGTTGGGACATCTGTCCGTGGAATCATCAGCCGGTGATCCTGCCCCTGATGAAGCAGATAGCCAAAGCCGATATCCAGCGTCGGCTCTTTGCTGACATAGGCCAAGGTGAATACGGATTGATCGGTTTTGCGAATCAGCAGCAGGGCATCCTTGGCATTCTTCAGCTCTGCAACGAGCGGATCATACCCCTTCCATTCCAGCTGATTGCCAGAAGCGATCACGCAGAACCCTATTGGCGCAAAACGCTTCATCAAATTAATGAGTCTTGTCTGCATGCGACTATCGATTTTGCGGAGAAACGTATCCAGGCCGTCAATCAGCAAATAATAGGTCGGATACTCAGCCGCAATTTCTGCACGCGGACGGCCGCTTTCCAGCATTTTCGTCTTAACTTCCTGTTCTCGGACCGAAAAGGCAGTTTCCAATTGATCGATATAAAGTTCAATGGTGTCACTCTCGTCAAGATACATCCAGCCATGCTTTTCCGCGGCTTTGGCGAAGACAAGTTCTTCCGAATCACTAATCGCTATCTGTGAATGCTTCCGTCCCATGATCTGTTCCAGAATGAGCCGAATGCTGTTTGTCTTTCCTTTGCGGGAATCGCCGACAATGATGAAGGCATCCATTTTCCTGCGGCTGACGCCGAGCGGTTCAACGGATTCTTCACCAAGCCCGAAATAGATTGTATCCGCATCCATGTTCTTCCGGTTAAGAAGCGTTTGCACGTCCAAACGCTCTGGCAGCATTGGTACACGGTAGATGGATTTACTTTCCGGATAGCTCTGGTTGCAGCGGCGAATTTCCTCGCGCAGCCGCTCAAAATACTCGCTTGCCGTACTTGTGTCGAAAGGCAGATAGGTTTGGATCGTCTCTAACTCATCAATCTTGATCAGTGCCCTCCCCGGGATGGCCTCAACATTTTTCTTCACAGAGCCGCTGAAAATTGTGTAAAATTCTGATTGGTCGGTCATGTAATGCGATAAGCGGATCGGAAGGCTGGACAATAGATTCGGCCGTATACCGTTCGCGCGCGACACGGAAAGAATAAACTGAATACCCAGGCTGCCGCCTTCCCGCGCCCAGCGGACAAAGGACTCTTCAAGTGCATCTGCCGCCTCCTCACGCAGAGCCTCAAAATTATCAACAATAATCTTAAGATAAGGCAGCGGCTGATCTTCCTGCTCATTGAAAAGCGCAATATCAGGAACACCGGCATGCTGCATCAGATCCTTACGCCGCTGAATTTCCTCATTCAGCCACTTTGAAAATTTAGTCATCTTCTCCTTTTCATCCAGCCGGAAGTAATCGCCCGTATGATGCAGCGTCCGGAATGAAAGCAGGCCGCCGCTTCCGAAATCAAAAATATAAAACTGTGTCTGATCCGGTGAATAACGGCGTGCTGCTTCAAGCAAATAGGAGGTTATTGTCGTTGTTTTGCCAAAACCGGAGGCTCCGAATACAGCCATGTTTTTTGCTTTGAGTAAACTGATCGAAACCGGAGTCTGCTCCTGTTTTTCCGGATGATCGGCAAGCCCGATCATGAAGCGGTCGTCTTTTGCTGCTTCGGTGTGAACAATGTGAAGCGGGAGCGGCGCGATCCATGGACTGCGCAGCCGTTTGACGCCCATCTCCTGGCAAAGATCGGCAATTGATGCAACAACCGCCTCCAACTCGCTTTCCTTCTTTGCCTGTACCTCTTTCTTTGCGTGAACTTCTGAGATCGGATAAAATCCGGTATCGCGTACGTAAAATACATCATCTTCGGATGTATAAATCGTTTTTTCATAAGGTGCACCGCTCCAGGCTGATTGAAAGAGCTCGTACATTTCATTGTTGCCGACCTGCAAATAACCGCGGCCCACATGTTTTAATTCGGCGGCATCGCCATTGCCGAGAATGTCGTTGCTGTCGGACTTGTCTTGAACACGCAGCGCGATTTTAAATCGCGAGTTGCTGCGGATCTGATCGTCAACGACACCAGCCGGTTTCTGTGTCGCCAGAATCAGGTGGATGCCGAGACTGCGCCCAATTCGGGCGGTGGTTACTAATTCACGAATGAAATCAGGTTCTTCTTTTTTCAGTTCCGCAAATTCATCGGAAATAATGAACAAATGCGGCAGTGGCTGCTTGACCTTGCCCTGTTTATACAACAATTGATAATCATCAATATGATTAATGTTATTTTCTGAAAAGAGCATCTGACGACGGCGTGATTCGCTTTTCACCGCTGCCAGCGCGCGATCGCTGAAATTCTTTTCATCATTAATGTTGGTCATTGTGCCGAGCAGATGCGGGAGCTTATCAAACAGCTGAGCCATTCCGCCGCCCTTAAAGTCAATCAACAGAAAGGCAATGTCATGCGGATGAAAATTAACGGCCAGAGCGAGTATGTAGGATTGAAGAAATTCACTCTTCCCTGATCCTGTCGTACCCGCTAGCAGACCATGCGGACCATGCGCTTTTTCATGGAGATTGAGTTCCAGCACATCATTTTTACTCCGCAGCCCTACTGGAACCGCGAGCGACTGAATCGGATCATGCTGCGCCCACCGCGTCCGAATGTTCAGGTCGCGCACATCCTCCCCATGCATCATTTCAAGAAAAGTGACACTGCCGGGAATGGAATTCGTGTAGCCGCTTCGATGTTTGAGCGAAGCGAGCCGTCTCGCAAATCGTTCATTGCCTTCCTTATTAAACGGATCAATCGTAAAGGTCCGGCCGTTCGCCACCCGATTCAGAATCGGCACATCGCCCTCGGTTTCATTCACATAGCGGACAACAGACGTTACATTTTCATTCAGATTATCTTTTGTATTGGCAAGAAAAATCGAACTCATGCCGATGTCCGTATAATTCTTATTCAGAAATTCTGTAATTTCATGTTCGTGAATCAGGCTGTCTGAAGCAACGACAAAGACAATGTGAGGGAGAAAAATCTTTTTTTCTTTTTTATCTGTGTGCGTCCGTTCTTTCAAAAGTTCATAAACACCTGAGAGCAGCTGATCACGCGTCTGCTCACTGTAAACCATGCTGCGTCCTTGCGTACTCAAACTGTTAAGATGTGGCAGCCATTTCAGCCACGCCCATTCCGAATATTCCGTTTCATCGAAAAGAAGGATGAAACGCAAATCATGATAACTGTGAAAAAAAGCCAGTTGCAGAATCATTTGCTGCACGGCTTTACGTATGATCGAGTGTTTGCCGACAAGACCAAGCGGACCGTCAAGCAGTTGAATGGTCAGCGGCACATCATGAATGTGACGATAATGGTCTAAAATTGTTTTTGCCTCACGATAAAGTTCATCGAACGAACGATTAGAAAGATCCTGTTCACTGCCTTGGATCTCGTAATCCGGCGACAGCGTGGTGATTCCCAGCCGCAGATCAAGAAAGTCATCATCCCCGCGGCTTCGCTCCCAGATGCGCGGACTCAGCTGGTCGGCAAGCTCCTTCAACTTGCCGCTGTCCGGGAACTGATAGCGGAGCACAAAGCGCTGTTTCTCATACAAACGATTCAATTCTTCACGCTTTTCCCTTAAATAATTTGTATAGTTTTCTTTGCGTTCTTTTCGACGTACTTTCGTTTGTTTTGATTCTCGAACATATTGATACACGGACGTCACCATCGTTGACAGAAACATTACGATTGAGATCAGCATGTAAATGCCGCTCGGCTGAACAATCAGCACGACCGTCATAACAAGCAGCATGATCGCCGGTGGCAGAATCATCATCCACAGGTTGCGTTTGCTGTCACTTTCCAAATCCGACGGCCATGAGAATTTCACCTTCTCAGTAGGGCGTTCATAGATTAGTCTCGGAATTCTCTGATAATCAGGATACTTGTCGGCAAGCATCGTTCTCGGATTCCGTGCGGGGGCAAAGGTTGTTTCATATTGGTTTCCGGCATTCAGGGCAAGCAGTTCCCCCGGTTCCAATGTCCATTCATTCAATCCCCAAAAGAGAACATCTCCGGTTTCAAGTACAGCGCGATCCCGTACCCGTTTCCCGTTCAAATAGACAGGAAATCCCTCAGCTGAGGTGTAAACACGCCATTTCTCTCCTTCTTTGCTCAATAGGAATCCCGGTTGTTTTTTATTGATCGAAAAGGAGAAATCAGCATTTTCAGATTCGGATACCACGATCTGCTGCTCGCGGCCAATGTAATACCCAATGGGCGTCGGTGCTTGTTCTGCCTGCTGCATGACCATTTTTACAGACTCTCTGCCATCCATGTTCTCAGGCAAAGCTGTCGGCAGCTTTGTCGTATCACGATACCAGACTTGATCCTGAGCGTCCCAATTTAATATGATTTTTTCGTTGCATTTCAGTGAAAGAGTGACCGTATCCGACCACTCATTACCGATCAGCACTTCTTTTTTATGAAAAGGCTGCAGATCAACGACTTGTGCATACTCATTCGTAAACAGCCATAACTTTTCCATGTTATTTCCCTCCTCAAGAGGTCTTCATTTGCTCCCCGTTTTCAAATCACTTTTTGCCGGCATCTTTTGTAGATGAATGACTGTCTTTCTGAGATGATGCCTCACCCTTACTCTTTTTCTGATCACCGCTCTCAGATTGGCTGGAATCCTGATCGCCGTTGCTGCTTTGCACACTATCCTCCTGAGTGCTGTTCGAATCTCCATCTGTATTCGTTGACGGCGCACTGCTACCATCAGAGGTATTTGCCGGTTGTGTTTTTTGCAGCTGACCGCTGTATTTCTTCAATTCCGAATCGATGCTTTGCAGCCGCTCCTGTTTCTGCTTGCCATTCATTGACAAGTCTTGCTGGATAGCCGCTTTTTCTTTAATAAGTGCATAAGCGATCAGCGTGCCATCATTAAGTGATCTTGCCGTATCTAACGCACCGGACGCTTGGCCCCGCCCTATTTGAATCCAGTATTGATAATCGAGCGCATTGCTTTGCAGGGTCAGATCCTTGAGAATGTTCGTACGCTGCTCGTCCGTCAGCGCCTCATTTTTCACATAGGAAACGGCCAGCTCATAGCAAACAACCTTTGGCATTTTCCCATAAGCAACCGAACTCAGTGTCGTCGCCACATCACTGTACTGATTTTCCAGAAAGAATTCATGACTCTGCTGAAACAGATTTTCCCGAGGCATCTGAATGATAAAGGCATAAATCGTAAGAATAATAAGAGGAATCAGGACCACGATGCTGCCGAACATGATGCCGTTTCGTACTCTGTTTTGATTTTTTGGAAGACGCACGCTCTGTTTCTCTGTTGCAATCTCCTTTTTGCGTTCCTTCTCCATAAGGGTTGAAAGCGAGTGGAAATCGGTACAGCGAAATAAATCTTTGACTAGCCGATTGGTTTTCACTGCGAAATCGAATTTGACATATGTATCAAAGCTGTTTGACGGATCAAATAAAACAGCAAGAACTGCCTTGACCTGCTGCAGCGCATCTCCATCTTCATAACTGATTGGCGGCAGACTGTCCTTCACCCCATAATGAAGCATTGCAGGCTGAAAACCCGAGGTGAAAAAAAGATTCTCCGGAAAACATACAGGAATTAAACGTGAGGGTCTGCGCGTTTCAAAAAAATGAATAAGATTGCTGGCAAAAATTAATTTTTCTGCCATGACTTCTGAAGACAACTCTGAAAAGTTTCTTAATCCGCTCAGATCGCCTGACCGGATCACAATTTCATCCTCAGTTGTCTCTACAGTTCTGCTGATCCCATCATGAATGCTTTGTAAAACACCTAACTCATCCCCATGCCGCAACGGAATTTTTGCCCGTTGAAAGGTGAGAATGTACTGGCCATCACGGAATTCTGTGTCGGCCTCAAATTTGGATTGAAAAAAACTGTTTGATCGTGCCATATTTTTCTCCTTCACAATACAATCAGTTTGTCGCCATCGGAGATTTTCTTCTCACCAAGCACATCAAAACCGCGGATCGTTTGCCGTTTATTGGCAACTCTTATCCAGCATCCGTCTCTCGGCGGCGTTTGAATACCGGCAATCGTCCATACGGTCCGAATAAGCTGCTTCACCGGTTGGCGGTCTGAAATCCTCAGATCAAGCGACTCTCGCTTATAGTGCATTAGATCTACTGTTACATTGATGTACATTTGATTTCACCACGTTTATTAGTAAACTTGGCTTCGCCAAACCTTGGGCGAAGGCGAACCGCCATCGCGACGGTCTTAGATACTTATCGTATAAAAAGCCGAAACTCAGTTACGAGCTCCGGCATGATTTGACTTACGAATTGATTTGTCCGGCTATTTGCTGATCGGTATCCTCAAGAATTGTTGCGCTCTTCGCTAATTGATGATTCACGTCCTCCAACAGCTGCTGCATCTGCTGAAAGGACGGGCGAAGTCGTTCATATTGATCCCTAAAGGCCCGGCTTGACGCGCCTTCCCAAACCTGAGCAAGCTGATTAATCATTCCATCCAGTCTCCCGATGAGTTCACCGGTATTGGATGATTCTTGTCCGTATTTTGCTGCATAACTGCACAATTCTTCCGGTGTCAATCTGATTTGTCCAGCCATTAAAATGACCTCCTCATTTTTTGCATACCCTACATGCATATGCCGGAATATTCACAAGGCATGGCTGCTTCGACATCATAGACAGGAAGATCTCTATGTCAAGTACGAGAAACATAGAGAGAATTCACTATGCCGAAGCTCTGCATTTATGTGATCCGCCAAAAGCGGGTTCTCCGCTCTATTTAATTAAAAATGACTATATTGGCTACTAAGAAAAAATGTTGAATCATCTGAAGTTGAAGTTGCTTTTCGGAGTAATTAGCCGCAGTTATTTTGTTACAAAAAATACAAATTCATTTCTTGAATCTATTATACAAAAAGGAATAAATTATGAACACGGACCATCTTCCTGAATAATTCTTAATTATTTTGCATTTCAAAGATTTATCGACAACTTATGATAAAATCTACCGGGTCTTTATTACTATCAGTTTTTATGATCGTTCTGACACTGTCTGATCGAAGCAAGTCTAGCATACTGGCAATTTGATAACTGATTAATATGTGCTATCAAGTATTTCTATCAAAATAGAACATGATTTTTGTTAATTTCTCATAGATAATGTTCAATCCACTGCTTCCATTCCTCTTTAGAATTTACACAAATGGAGCACAGACAGTTTTTACTCATTTTCGTAAAAAAGAGATTTAATGGCGTTCGTTCATGAACCACGTATTGGAGTGAAAATGAAACGGTATATATAGGTATATCAAAAATATTGCAAATTTTTTGTTGACCTAACCATCCTCCAGTGTTAAGATAACAACAATTTAAGCAAGATGTGCATTAATTGAGAAAATACGAAAGAGACTGCCATCGAATGTTCCGTGCCGTTTTCATAGTTGAGGAACAGAAACTGCGTTTAAATTATTATTTTCTTTTCTTAATTGCTTCGTTGTATTCTGTTTGCAGAATTTTACAAGTGGAATTTTGAGCTTTCCCGATGAGGCGACACAGAAATCATACATAGTGCAAAGAGGTGATCGGCAATCCTGAGCAGGAGACTAGGCATGTTGTCTTTTGTTTATTCCTGATGCCTGATAGCAAAGACTCTTTCGCGTAGCATTCCAATCTGAAACCCAAGACAATGTGCTGTGAAATTTTTTTAATGTGGATGGCAGCGTTAATAACAAAATTATTTTTTTTGGATTCAATTCATTGTTTTCCTATATGTTTAATTAATTATAAATTCATTGTACAAAGGACCTAAAACATGACAGTTTTTTCTAATTTCGGGGGGTTCCACCTATGAAAATCAAGAAACGCAGTTGGTGCTTTATTACATTGGTTGTGATGGTATCACTGATTCTGACGGCATGCGGCTCAAGCAAAACATCAAGTGCCGGTTCATCGACAAAAAAGGACATTAGGCTATTGAATGTGTCTTATGACCCGACAAGAGAGCTCTATAAAAGTTATAACCAGCTTTTTGCAAGTTATTGGAAAAAGAAAACCGGGCAGAACGTGACCATTCAGCAGTCCCATGGCGGATCGGGTGCTCAGGCACGGGCGGTTATTGATGGTCTGAACGCTGATGTGGTGACTCTGGCACTGGCGGGGGACGTCAATTCCATTGTGAATGGAACACAGAAGATCGCGCCGAACTGGCAAGACAGACTTCCAGATCACTCCGCTCCTTATACATCGACTATCGTCTTTCTAGTAAGGAAAGGGAATCCGAAGCATATCAAAGATTGGGATGATCTGACAAAAAAAGGGGTCGGCATCGTCACACCAAATCCAAAAACATCCGGTGGCGCAAGGTGGAATTTTCTGGCGGCCTGGGCGTATGCGGATAAGAAATACAATGGCGATCAGACAAAGGACAAACAATTCTTGAAAGCTCTGTACAAAAATGTCAAAGTACTTGATTCCGGTGCACGCGGTGCAACAACTTCCTTCACAACTCGTGGTGTCGGTGATGTACTGATCGCCTGGGAAAACGAAGCACTCCTCAGTCTGAATGCTGCCGGTGGAAAAGACAAATATGACATCGTTAATCCTTCAATCAGTATTCTGACCGAACCAACCGTTTCCGTTGTCGATAAAAACGCTCAGAAAAATGGAACGAAAAAAGCAGCGACAGCTTACCTTAAGTACCTGTATACGAAGTCCGCACAAAAAATTATTGCAAAAAATTACTACCGGCCGCGCAATCAAAGCGTTCTGAAAAACTATCGCAATCTATATCCGAATATTCCATTGGTAAAAATTGATGACCCACTGTTTGGAGGCTGGAATAAAGCACAAAAAAAGTTCTTTGATGATGGTGGTATCTTCGATCAAATCTATACTGAAAAACAGTAATGTAAAACGACTGATCATGGGAATCGGAAGGAGCGCAGGCTATGCCTCAACTTCAATTGAAAAAGAAAACTAAAAAGAAAAAAAAACAGATTATCCCGGGGTTCGGGCTGTCGCTGGGCTTTTCCCTGTCTTATCTCTCTTTGTTGGTGCTCATTCCTTTATCTACGATCTTTATTTACACATCGCAGTTAGGCTGGGGCGGATTTTTCCATCAAATCAGTCAGCCCATTGTCATTGCTGCCTATCGGCTGAGTTTTACAACTGCTTTGATTGCGTCGCTAATCAATCTTGTTTTTGGTGTCCTGACAGCCTGGGTGTTGGTTCGTTACTCATTTCCGGGACGCAAACTGATCGACGGCCTTTTAGATCTGCCCTTTGCCTTGCCAACATCTGTAGCGGGCATAACTTTGGCGACACTTTACTCAACAAACGGATGGGTCGGCAGGTTACTGCCTTTTAAAGTGTCTTACACACAGATTGGAATCATTGTCGCTCTGGTTCTGATTGGAATGCCTTTTGTCGTGCGCATTGTCGAACCTGTCCTTCAGAACATGGACAAGGAGAACGAAGAAGCTTCGGCCATCTTAGGTGCGAACCGGTTTCAAACATTGGTCCACGTTGTTTTTCCCAAGATTCGTCCTGCTGCCTTTTCCGGATTCGCACTTGCATTTTCCCGGGCACTTGGAGAATACGGATCAGTTGTTTTTATTGCCGGAAATATGCCTTTCAAAACAGAGATCGCCCCTCTTGTAATCATGCAGAAACTGGAAGGATTTGATTATGATGGAGCAACATCTGTGGCATTGGTCTTGTTGGTCGCTTCTTTTCTCATCTTGTTTCTGATTAATTTTTCACAATGGCTGGTCAAGCGAAGATATGTAAATTGAAAGGGGGAAAACCGGCATGGCAGAACTGTCTTTATCTCGCGAGTCAGGAAGCTCTGTGCGGGCTAGGACAAATGATGAAACCACATTGACAGAACCGAAATGGATCAGGATACTGCTGACTTTGATCACTGTCGCTTTCATTTCTCTTTTCCTGATCCTTCCGCTCATCTATATTTTCTCGGCGGCATTGGCGGACGGCATTGGCATTTACTGGTCTTCGATCACTAATCCTGACGCACTCTCATCCATTTATCTGACGCTTACCGTGCTGCTCATTGTCGTACCAATTAACACCGTATCTGGGATTATGCTAGCCTAGACAACGACAAAATACCGATTTAAAGGCAAAAGTCTGCTCATAACATTGGCCGATCTGCCCTTCTCTATTTCACCTGTTATCGGCGGCCTGATCTTCGTTTTATTGTTCGGGGATCACGGATTTCTAGGAAAATGGCTGATCGGACACAATATTCAGCTGGTATTCAATACAGCAGGTATTGTGATCGCCACACTGTTCGTCACCTATCCTTTTGTGGCGCGTGAATTGATTCCGTTAATGGAAACCCAGGGCAGCCATGAAGAAGAAGCGTCGCTTATTTTAGGGGCGAGTACACTTCGCACCTTCTTTAAAATTACATTACCGAATATAAAATGGGGACTGCTTTATGGAGTAATTCTCTGCAGCGCCCGATCAATCGGTGATTTTGGCGCCGTTTCTGTCGTGTCCGGGCACATCGTCGGGCAGACAAATACGATGCCCCTTCAGGTTGAAGCTTTTTACAATGGCTATCAGATGGAAGCCGCATTCGCGCTGTCATCACTGATGTCCATTGTTGCAATTATCTCACTGGTTTTAAAGAACTATTTTGACTGGAAGAACTCTCGTTCTGTGTAAACCTACGAATAAGGATGATTACTATGAGCATTGAACTAAAGAACATTTCCAAATCATATGGTCCGTATCAAGTTCTAAAAAATATTAATCTGACAATTCAATCAGGTGAGCTCGTTACGCTATTGGGGCCTTCGGGATCTGGAAAAACTTCACTGCTTCGAATTCTCGCTGGGCTGGAATTTGCTGATGAAGGTACTCTTTTAATTCATGGCAAGGATTTAACCGATGCACCGATAAAAAAACGAAAAGCGGGATTTGTCTTCCAGCATTATGCTCTATTCAATACAATGACCATTCGGGAAAACATTGCCTATGGACTGAGGGTCAGACCCAGAAAATTCCGACCTTCAAAAAAAACAATTCAAGATCGGGTAAATCAGCTGCTTCATCTCATCAGGCTTGAGCCATACAGTAACCGGTATCCTTCCCAACTATCCGGGGGACAGCGTCAACGTGTCGCTCTTGCACGAGCGCTTGCCATCGAGCCTCACATCTTATTACTCGATGAACCCTTCGGCGCACTTGACGCAAAGGTTCGGAAGGAACTGCGGCAATGGCTGAGGCAACTCCATCAGCAGGTTAAAATGACCAGTTTGCTCGTAACTCACGATCAGGAGGAAGCATTTGAAGTATCCGACCGTGTCGTTATCATCAATAAAGGAAAAGTCGAGCAGATTGGCACACCTACTGAAGTCTATGAAAATCCGGCAAATGCTTTTGTCTATGATTTTATCGGCAATGTGAATCAGGTACGTGGAAAGATCAACGACGGACTGTTCGTCAACGGTAACTTCAGAATACCCGTCGACACTCTCGATCGTTCTGATGGGATCGCGTATATCCGGCCGGATCAATTTACAATCAAAGCAGCCAATAATGGGCCGTCTGATTGTACATTGTCAGCTACGGTCACCCATATCCATCCAGTCGGATCTGTCATTAAGCTTGAATTAGAAAGGCAGGATGAAACTCAGAGCATCGAGGTAGAAGTGACAAAACGAGAGTTCGATGAACTTTCATTGACCAAAAATCAGCATGTCTTTTTGGAACCCAGACAGGTTAAAGTATTTGCCGCTGATTAATCAGAAATCCTGTATTTTGAAAAATTCAAACGACCAGAATTTATTATTTTGATCACCTATTGTGTTTGCAGCACCAAAACAAAGAATACAGGCGGGAGGCACTACGCATTGACACAGAATCTTCTGAGCTATGATCATTGGTCCGAAAAACTGCTGCCTGAATTTCCGTCCGATCAACCCTACAAGGAAACTGCACAGGTACTGCAGTGGACCTTTGAGACATTCGGCGGTCGGGTTGCCTATTCTTGCAGCTTCGGTGTTGAAGGAATCGTTCTGATTGATCTGATTAGTAAAATTAAGCGTAACGCAACAATCATTTTTTTGGACACGAATTTTCATTTCAACGAAACGTATGAACTCGTCGATCGCATTGAGGAACGTTACCCGCAACTGAATATTATTCGACAGAAACCGGATCTGACACCTGAAGAACAGGCCGCGAAATATGGGGAGGACTTATGGACACGCCGTCCTGATCTTTGCTGCCAGTTTAGAAAAGTAGATCCTCTGGCAGAGCGATTGAAGGATTATGATGCTTGGATTTCCGGTCTGCGGCATGAGCAGTCACCGACAAGAAGAAACGTCCGGTTTATTAATAAGGACGAAAAGTTCAATTCAATCAAGATTTGTCCGTTGATCCACTGGACATGGCAAGATGTTTGGGACTATGTCAGAATTCATCAATTACCCTACAACCCACTTCACGATCAGAATTATCCAAGCATTGGCTGTGCCTGCTGCACCTCCCCGATCAGACCCGGTGAAGATCAGCGTGCAGGACGATGGAGCGCGTTCGATAAAACGGAGTGCGGTCTCCATCTGAAAAACAGGATTAATGATGCCTGACTCATATCTACTTAAAGGAGGAAATTAATATGGCTGGTTTACCTCATGGCGGAATACTGATTAACCGCCAGGACTTTGATAAAGATGTTGGTGACATTCCGTGCTCGATTCCCATCGACCGTGTTTCATTAAGCGATCTAGAGTTAATCGCTAATGGTACCTATAGTCCACTAACCGGTTTTATTGATGAAGAAAATTATCATTCTGTTGTTGAACATATGCGTCTTGCAAACGGACTCGCTTGGACAATTCCAATCACACTTCCGGTGAAGGAAGCCGTCGCCAACCGTGTATCTGCGGGCGACCTCGTGAAATTAGCCTACCACGGCACAGTCTTTGGCACACTGAAGATAACCGGCAAGTTCCGTCCTAATAAAAAATGGGAGGCGGAACACGTCTATTTGACAACTGATTTGGAGCACCCAGGTGTTAAAAGACTTTTTGACCGTGGCGATATCTACTTGTCCGGTCCGGTGGAATTGATCCGGCGTTCGGAGCGACCGGAAGAATATTCCGGTGATTTTCTTGATCCCGCGCAGACGAGACAGCTATTCGATCAAAAGGAATGGCGGACCATTGTCGGTTTCCAGACACGGAACCCGATCCACCGTGCTCATGAATACATTCAGAAAACAGCCCTTGAAACGACCGACGGACTTTTTATCAATCCACTTGTAGGTGAAACAAAGAAGGACGATATTCCGGGAGACATTCGAATGCGCAGTTATCATGTGCTCATTGACAATTACTATGTCAAAGATAGGACGGCATTTGCCGTCTTCCCTGCCGCCATGCGCTACGCTGGGCCAAGAGAAGCTGTATTTCACGCGATTTGCCGGAAAAATTTTGGCTGCACGCATTTTATCGTCGGACGCGATCACGCCGGCGTCAAAAATTACTATGGAACCTATGATGCGCAGAAAATTTTTTCGACGTTTACGCGTGATGAGCTGGATATTCAGATTCTGTTTTTTGAGAACAGCTATTATTGTCAAAGGTGCGGCGGAATGGCTTCCAATAAGACTTGCCCGCATTCCGCATCCTTTCATGTCGCTTTATCCGGCACAAAAGTTCGTGAAATGTTGCGAACCGGGGTTCGCCCACCTGAAACCTTCAGCAGACCTGAGGTCGTCAATACATTGATTGAAGGATTGAGTGAAAAGAAGAGAAATTCCGAAACGATTCAGCATTAGGAGGCAACGAACATGATAGAAAAAACAAATGTTGTCTGGCATCAGACAACAATTACAAAGCAAGATAGGGAAAAACAGAGCGGTCAAAAAGGTGTGGTCATTTGGTTCACCGGGCTTTCCGGCTCTGGAAAATCAACACTGGCCAATCGATTGGAGGCTGCCCTTTTTGCCGGCGGTCATCGAACTTATCTGCTTGACGGTGACAATATACGCAGCGGGCTGAATCGTGATCTAGGATTCTCAGATATTGATCGTCGGGAGAACATTCGCCGTATCAGTGAGGTGGCAAAATTGTTTGTCGACAGCAATACCATTGTACTGACCGCTTTCATCTCTCCTTTTCGGGAAGATCGCATCGCAGCCAGGCAAAAGGTTGAGGCCGGAGAGTTTATTGAAGTCTATGTCAAATGCGATCTAAGTATTTGTGAATCTCGAGATCCAAAAGGACTATATAAAAAAGCTCGTTCAGGGGTCATTCCGTCATTCACCGGTATTGATTCCCCTTATGAGGCTCCGAATGCTCCGGAACTGATTGTTAACACCGAAAACCAAGATCCGGAGGCAAGTACCGAACAAATCATCCGCTTTCTTAAGGAAAAAAAGATTATTCATTGACAGTGGTCCGGGTTGTGGCTCGATTTTCTGGTGCACACATCTTTTGTGAAGACCGTCTCACTCAAGAAACAGAAGCGATTCCAAAAAGAAAATCAACTTGTACCGTGACTGCTCGCTTGAGCCATATCTTATTCCCAACATAAGGCAATAGAAAAAACGATAATTTTGTTTCTTTTGCGCTTCAATCTATCGACATTTTACGGATCATTGCCTTTTCGATGCTTACTCTCATCCCATAAAAATGGCACCAATCGCAAGAGCACCGGCGATCACAAAAGCAGGATGAATTCGGAAACGCTGCATCAGTACGAAGCTGGCCGCGGCGATCAGGATCAGCGGCAGCCAGCCTGACGACTGAAGAGAGGTCGCAAAGAAGTTGTAAGCCATCATACCTAGCATAACCACAATAATCGGACGGATCAATAGGGTCAGCCACTTGACTTTTGGAGAATCCTTGAATCGCTCGAGCAACTTTAGAAGCGCGATGAGCAGAATCAGCGACGGAGCGATGGTTGCAAACAGGGCGACAAGCGCACCGGGTATGCCGGCCACTTCATAGCCGATATAGCCGGCCATTTTTGTAGCGATTGGCCCGGGCAGTGCATTTCCAAAAGCTAAAATATTACTGAACTCTGACACCGTCATCCAGTGGTAGTGACCGACTACCTCGTTCTCAATAAGTGGAATGGATGCAGGTCCGCCACCGTAACCTAGAATTCCCGGAATAAAAAATGCTAGAAAAATTTTCCATAAAATCATTGGTGCTCACCTGCTTTTTTTGAAGGCTTAAGCAGGACGAGCAGTAACGTCAATGCAATCAAAATTGCCGGATGAACATGCAGGACTTCCATCAAGACAAAGCTCATCCCAACCAGAATCAAACTGATGATCCATCCCAAGCCCTTTTTGGCATTCTTCATAAAGCTCCAAGTAAGCTGTGCCATGAGCACGCCAACCACCGGTAATACAGCTTGTGTCATGCCGCGTACCCATCGCTGATCCTGAAATCGCGCAAGCACCCCGAGCAATGCGATCATCAGAACCACCGTTGGCAGGACTACCGCCGCAAGCGCGACGAGCAGCCCGGAAAGCCCTTTAATGCGCCAGCCGACATATCCTGCGAGCTTTGTGTTTATCGGTCCGGGCAACGCATTTGCCAGCGCAACCATATCACCGAATTCTTCTAAACTCATCCAGTGATATCTTTTGACTACCTCTGTTTCAATGAGCGGTATTCCTGATGGTCCGCCGCCGAAGCTGACGATTCCGGAGCGGAAAAATGCAACAAATAAATTCCAATGCAGTGCTAAAGAAGATTTTTGGATCGATCTCTTTTCGCCTTCCTGATTCATTCAAACAAACTCCCAACTTCATTCATTATGTACCCTTTGTTTTGCTTTATCACCACGCGGCAACCAGTCCATCTGCCCGTGATTCTGTCCCACCGGCCAATATCCCCGTGTTTAGATCACGCCAAATGATCTGCCCGCGACCGAAGCTCCCCGTATCCAATGCCGTGCGAATATCATGCCCACGGCGCGCCAATGCCTGCGCCAGAGCATTTGGAAAGTCCGGTTCGACCAGTACAGTCTTATTTTCAATCCACTGCCATCTCGGTGCATCAAGTGCCGCCTGAGGATGGAGGTGCTTATCAATCAACCGGCTGATCACCTGCAGATGGCCCTGCGGCTGCATATACCCGCCCATCACACCAAATGGGCCGATCGGTGTGCTGTTCTGTGTCAGAAAGCCGGGAATAATCGTGTGATACGTTTTCTTGCCGGGTGCGAGACCGTTCGCATCTTTTGGATTCAGAGAAAATGTATACCCGCGATTCTGCATTGAAATTCCCGTACCCGGAATGACAATGCCCGAACCAAAGCCCATAAAGTTGCTTTGAATAAAAGAAACCATGTTTCCTTCTCCGTCTGCTGCCGCAAGATACACGGTGCCGCCCTTAGGCAATCGGCCGGGCTTGGGGATCATTGCCGCCTGTCCTATTTGATTCGCACGCAGCGCAGCATACGATTCCGAAAGCAGCTGCTCCGCCTCATTGCTCATTTCACGCGGATCGGTGATATAGGCTTTGCCATCGGAAAAAGCGAGCTTGAGTGCCTCAATTTGCTTATGATAGGTACCAATTAGATCCTCATTACTTAAATCAAACTGTTTGAGAATATTTAGTCCAAGCAGCGCGACCAGTCCCTGACCATTCGGAGGAAGCTCCCATACGTCATATCCATGATAGTTAACTGAAAGCGGCTCGACCCACTGTGGACAGTAGCGTGAAAGATCGCTTTTGCGGATAAATCCTCCATGTGCGCTTGAAAAGCTGTCGATCTGATCGGCCAGCTCACCTTTATAGAAAGCTTCCGCATTGGAATCGGCAATCGCCTTTAAGCTTCGCGCATGGTCCGCAGATTTCCAAATGGCACCTGCTTTCGGTGCTTGTCCGTCAGGAGCGAAGGTGTCAAACCACGGCACAAACAGCGATCCTTGAACTTTTTTCTTATATTCATCAAAGGCAATCTGCCAATTTTTTGCAACAATCGGTGAAACGGGGAAGCCCTGCTCTGCGTAGTCAATCGCAGGCTGCAATGTTTCTTTTAAAGAAAGGCGTCCAAAACGTCTGGAACATTCCGCCCAAGCAGCAGGAGCACCGGGAACCATGACCGGTTCCAGACCATGTGCCGGTATCGCATCAAAACCACGTGCACGGATCGCGTCAATGGAAATGCTTGCCGGAGCAACTCCGCTGGCATTAAGCCCGTGAAGCCTGCCCTTTGTCCAGATCATCGCAAAGGCATCGCTGCCGATTCCGTTTGAGGTGGGCTCAACAACAGTCAGGCAAGCCGCAGTGGCAATGGCGGCATCAATCGCATTCCCGCCTTTTTTTATCATGTCGAGTCCTGCCTGTGCAGCCAAGGGCTGTGCGGTCGCCACCATTCCTCGTTTTGCAAATACTGAATTTCGTGGCTGAGAAAACGGTGAAAAGTGATAATCAAACATCATCGCTGCACCCCTTTATCTGCGTACTATTCTTTTATATATTACTCCAGCTTTGTAAATTTAGTATATGCTTCGTTTGTCGATTCTCTTATTTTATCAATCATTCAACTGATCCACTGGTTATTTTGCACAAAAAAACGACTCCGATCAGGAGCCGTCTTCGTACTTATTTCAGTTTTCCGAGTTCAATGAGCTTTTATCGATTGATGACCCTTTGCTTGAATCGCTTTTTGACTTTGTGTTCGATTTGCTTTGGTCCTTCGTCTTTCCACTCTCTTGTTTCGGTGTTTCCGTGCTGCCTTCATCTTTCACTTTCTCAGATGCTGAAGGATTGGTAGTCGTCATCTGCGCGCCGACCGACACTGCTTTCACGTCAGAAGCGCTCTTGTTCATGTAGTTTTCCGGACTGACCGGAATTCCATTTTTGCGAATTTCGAAATGCAGGTGAATGCCCATAGCTTTGTTCAATGCTTCTGTTCCTGCAGTACCGATTTTCTCGCCCTGTGCCACTTCCTGACCAACGGCAACGTCCACTGATCCAAGACTCTGATACATCGTTTCAACACCGTTCTTGTGCTTCAATGTAACCTTGTAGCCCAATGTGTCGTCCTTTGCTGCTTCCGTGACTTTCCCGCCCATCGCCGCAGTTACCGTAAACGATTTTTCATTATTCGCGCCAATGTTAATACCTGTATTTTGGACATACGAATTGTTATAGTTTACGAGAGCGGCTTGCTGTTCCTGTTCGGTTCCTTTAACGTCATAGAAAGGCTGGACTACTGTTGTGTCCTCTGCCTTCGCCGGCCATTCAAACACTTCATCACCGGCATTCTGTACATGAGGCGTCGGCTGATCTTGATTGAATACCGTGCGGTTCTCATCTTCACTCGCCTTATTTGCACCATTCATTTGAAAGAGCAGCACCCCGGTAAGGATAAGCGATGCGGCGCATAAATATAAAGCGGGATAGAACCAGCGCCGTTTTGCTAGTTTTCGCAGACCGGACAGCTCTTTTTCCTGCGACTTTTTCTGATCCTTGTTATCTGTCAAATTGTATCACCTCAGCAACATTCTGATCAGAATGCGGCTGATCTATACATATAAAAGACGAATTTATGTCCTTTTTCATTGAAAATTTATGAAATTAACAAAAAGAGCATCAATAAACTGCTATTTTCTAAGAATATCCTTATTGAAAATCTATAGAGCATAGGATTCCCGATCAATCCGTTTTCGAAAAAAGAAACCCTTTAAGCATAAATCACTTGACGTCTGTGATTTTTCGAAAAAATTTCAGACACCTGATTTCAAGTGCCTGAAAATGAAACTATTTTTTTGCGATCTGTTTTTGAGCCTTTGACTTAACGGTCATCTTGCTGATCTGTGTTCCTTGATAGAAATAGGTAAGAATTTGTTTGGCTGTTTTGCCTTCTCGAGCCATTCCTTCAGCTCCATACTGACTCATCCCGACGTCATGACCGTTGCCAATGGTCACCGCTTTGACTTGATTCCCGTTTTGCGTTAATTGAAAATCTGTTGAACTGAGCTTTAGTTTTTCTCGAACCTGTCTGCCAGTAAACGTTTTGCCGGCAATTTCAATGCGAGCGATATGGCCGGTATCCGTCTTGCTGATTACTTTTCCTAAAAAGCCTCGGTCAGCGCCCAGAGTAATTCCAAGTGCCTGCTCGACGGACTGAATCGTCATTTTTTTTTCATTTCTGTACTTTGGCGACAGCTTATCCCATGGACTTGCAACTGATTTTAAGTATGGGACATCATTTTCCCAATAATTATCGGCATCCTCTGTTTGCCCGTTACTCGTTGAAAAGAACATCGGTATGATCAGCTTTCCGTTGTACGTGATCACTTGATTCTGCGTTTGCGCAACTGCGGTTTTTACTTTTTTCAGTTTCCATTCATAGTCCTTTCCCCAAATCTGCTTCAGCTCCTGGGTACTATGATAGACTTGATTTTGTACCGTATCCGTAACGTGAGCATCCGGATTATCAATAATCCGCGCCATAATATAAGTGCGTGCCGCAATCGCCTGAGCTTTTAAGGCTTCGATACGAAATTTAGCCGGCATTTCCGATCCGACAACACCGATCAGGTAGTCATCCAGAGCTACTTGATCCGTCTGTTTTTTCTTGGACCGGTCAACAGAGACTTGAATCACATTTTGTTGCGCCGCTTTTTTGCTGCGATTGATGCTTTGATGCTGCTGTCCGCCCTCGGCCTTCTGTGTAAACGGAATAACAACTGCTGCGGGAATGATGATAATGACAAGCGCAAAGATAAAGAGGAGTACGGCGGCTTTCTTCATTAGACAATTGCCTCCAGGAGAATGAGATAATAAAGTTTATGTTTCTCCTTTTCAAGATAGAACAGGCTGTTCTTGCATAGTTCGTGTCAATCGGCATATAATTTTCTGAAGATTTTTATATGGATTTATATATCTGAAAATTTAAAAAGAATAATTTATTTACAAACAAAATAACTCGGCCAATTGACCGAGCTACAGGAAAAATTTTATCAATAATAATTAAGCAAATTTGGGATTGATGCTCAAAGCGCCGCGTAAATCATCAGCAGCGGCAACAGGCTGTTCTTCCTCACTGCTGCTCACGCGTTCTATATCGGCACCAAGTGCCCGCAATTTGCCTGCAAGATCCACGTAACCACGATCAATATGATGCAGCCGATTGACTTTGGTATAACCCTTGGCAACAAGCCCGGCGATAACAAGCGCCGCTCCGGCACGAAGATCTGTAGCGGCAACCTCGGCACCTTGCAGCTCACATGGACCACTGATCACTGCAGAACGTCCATCAATTTTGATCATCGCATTCATTCTGCGAAATTCTTCAACATGCATGAAGCGATTTTCAAACACTGTCTCCGTAATAACAGAGGTACCGTTTGCTCTGAGCAGCAATGCCATCATTTGCGCCTGAAGATCTGTGGGAAAGCCGGGATGCGGCATCGTCTTAACATCGACCGCTTGCAAGTGATCGGTTCCAATAACACGAACTCCTTCCGCCCCTTCTTCAACAATGACACCCATGTCACGCATCTTGGCAATTAAAGGGCGAAGATCTTCAATATCTGCGTCCTCAATCAACACATTACCTCCTGTAACGGCGGCAGCAATCATGTAGGTTCCTGCTTCAATCCGATCGGGAAGGATCGCGTGTTCCGCGCCGTGCAGCTTTTCAACACCTTCAATTGTGATTCTGCCTGTTCCGGCGCCTTTGATCTTTGCGCCCATCGCATTGAGATATTGAACTAGATTTACAATTTCCGGTTCACATGCAGCATTCTCAAGTACGGTCTCGCCTTCAGCTAGCGAGGCAGCCATGATTATGTTTTCCGTTGCACCAACGCTTGGAAAATCTAAATAAATAACTGTGCCCTTTAATTTTCCCTTGACACTTGCTTCAATGGATCCGTTTCCAATCGTGACTTGTGCACCCATTGCTTCGAAACCCTTAAGATGCTGATCAATAGGTCGAGAGCCGATCGCACATCCGCCGGGAAGCGCAATTTTCGCATGCCCGACTCGAGCCAGAAGCGGGCCCATGACTAAAAAAGACGCCCGCATTTTCCTAACATAATCAAATGGCGCTTCCGTAAATAAATCGGCCACCGCATTAACCATAATGGTTTTATTCTCATAATTTACCGATGTATTTAAATAACGCAAAACTTCATTGATTGTGTATACATCCGCCAATTCCGGTACATTATATATTTTGCTCGTACCTTCAGAGGCAAGCATTGATGCGGCAATAACAGGAAGAACAGCGTTCTTTGCACCTTCAATCTTCACAGAGCCCGAAAGCCGTTTCCCTCCATGAACGATAATTTTTTCCAAACTTTTCCCCTCCGCGTCCATTTATCTCTTCGCTCGATCCGGAACATTCTTCCGTGCCGCGTATTTTGCTAAATCAAACCATAGCGGGGAATACACCTGTTAGTATTCCACCGTAATGATCGGTGAGCCAAGGACAATAATGGTCCGGTCCCCATCATTTCTCAAGGCTGCCTGAATATTCATCTTTTTGTTCGCTGTATAAATGGCATTGTTCCATGTCTTAGTATATGCGGAAATTGATACAAAGGTTTTTTCTTGCAGTCGTTCAACAGGAGTGGCCGAAAAAAGCTTAAGATATCGCATTCCTTCGTCAATTAAGGCAAGTTTCATTTTAGCACTGTGATAAGCCTTTACACAAGTGTAGATGTGCTCTTGTCCGTTGAAAATTTGTTTCATTTCCGTACGCATATACTTTACGATTTGGGACCATTGAATCTGCTTAAAGCATTCGCCGTTTACACGATAAAGTATGACGGCCTGGAAATGTTTTCCATGTGGATAAGCCATATAACTGATGCTCATCCGTACATTCTCAGGCTGTATCTTCTTTGTACCTTCCCAGCCGATGGCGCCTTCATTCGGGCTTAACTGTTTCCACGTGTAGTCCTTGAATTTCTTTTCAAGCCGGGCAGCTTTGCTGTCAAAATACTTATGTGTAACCTCTGATGCTTGAATCTCACGCGCGTACACCGACCAGCTTGATACATGCGCTTGATTCTTTTCTAACGCATGGGCAAAAAGTCCGATTTGATTAAGTTCGTCAAATTGATGTGTCCCATGCTCTGCAGAAACCTGATTTTGATTAAATGCTGTAAACAATTGGAATGCCAAGAAAAAAAAGCAAATGAGATATAAAATCCGTTTCATTTCCGTCCGCCCCCCTCTTGTTTTCAGTATTACCTGAATCAAGAGGAAGGCATACGTGGAACTTTTCGTCAAAAACAGACCTCATCCGCGCAGTTCAAGATCACCCGTAAATTTGTGGAAGCATTAAAGACCAAACGACATAATCAAGAAAAAACTTCGCTACCGGATAGCTGATGGAAATAGCCAGTATGACATAAAAGACTCTTGCCTGCATGCTCTTCGGATGATGAAATGCCGCCTCTAATTTTAAGCTTTGCAAAGCCCACCAGGTGAGGGCTAAAAAAGAAAGATGAACGAAAATGCTGATCATTGCCTGAAAACCCGAATTAATGATCAATAAAAGCCACCGCCTGTTTTGTTTCTGATTACATTTAATGAACGGCCCGAGTCGTTCCATAGGTGTTTATGTATTGCTCTTTTTTCTTAAGCCCATTTCGTCTAGTATAAATAATTCGTAGAGGTTTAAGAAATACTGCGTCCATCCCCTTATTTGTAATAAAACGGTAATACATTTTTAATGTAATGATAATATTTAACTGCCTGTGATCATTTTATCGCGGATTATGAAAAATAACCACTTTTATCTTTATATTTTACAAAAAAAATTAAAGATGTCCCAAAAACTGGATGGTGTAAGCATAATTGATCGTTCTGAACCGTTTCTGGACCAAAAAAAATTTGGCACGAAGCCAAGTTTTGACCACCGCTCGCGACGGTCTCGGATCAATAAAAAAATTTTTTCATTGATCCTCGGTCATATTTTATTACGCAAAATCCCGTCAATTGGAATTTCCCCGCCCTTTTTCATTCCATTACTTTTATCTGTGAACAGTCCGATCACTGACGATATAAGGAGAATAAGTCCCGCAATCAGGAACACTCGATCGAATGCGCCGGCAATTTTGTCGTTCTTGATGTCCTTCACCTGTTTTAAAGTCCGCTGAAGGGCTTCTGCCTGTGCACCACGTGCAACGCCTACTCTCAGCTGCGTACCCCCTTGTTCAAGCTTGTTTCCTGCTGCACTAAGCTGTTGTCCCGCCTGAACGATATTCGCATTGTTTTTATCTTGGTGTGCTATCTGTTGCAGCTTTGCCGCAAACTGATTCGCATTCGTTACAGCCGGATCCGTGCCTGCTTCATATAAACGGAGCATTCCGGTCAGTTCAATGACCTGTTGATGGTGCTGTTCCTTCGCCGTGCCTTTAACAACTTGTTCATCGGAAATTGCTAGGTCAAGCTGTTTTTGATAAACCTTTGCTATCTGTTTAGCCATCGGATCATTTCGAATCATCGTAAAAAGTGTCTGATCCACACCATGGACATAATCATTCATGAATTTATTGTAGGCGTGCAGCTCTTTCTGCATGTCGCGCGTACCATCGTAGATGCCCGCCAGTTTTTGATCTGCCGGGCGTGGTGCGTCAGAAGAATGTGTAAGCGCATGGCGAAGATCGTCTTTCATTTTGTGCTCATAGCGCGCCTGCGCTTTAGTTCCCGAGTGTGCGGTGATTTGATCCAAATCACGGAGCGCAAGCTGCTTGACTGACGGGGTAACGGCTAATTGTTTGATCGTGTGCGTTATCTCTTGTTTGATTGCTACTTTTGCATGGGATATCTGGAGATCAAGTATACTCACAAGCAATGCAATGGCGACACAGGTGCCTATTTGTCTGGCCGCATTACTGACACCTGAACCAATCCCGCTTTTCTCCTCAGGCAGATGTTTAATCGCAGAAACCATCGACAGACACGAAAAACCGAAGCCGGCTCCAAATAAAATCATATACATAATCATCGTCAATCTTGACGTATCAACAGTCAGCGTAGACAACCACAACAGTGCGATTCCCATGATCACCAGTCCTAAAAAGGTAACCGGACGAAAGCCGAACCGCGCGGAAATGACATTGCCCAGCGGCATCGCAATGATGACAGTCAGTGACGTCATCATCACAATGAAAGAGGCCTGCAATGGATGATCACCTAATACATTCTGAAGAAAAAAGTTAAAGATTAATGATGTGGCAATAATCCCGAATCCTGAGAACAGGTAAACCACTGAAGAGGCGGTGAACGTCCATTCACGAAAAAGATGAAATTCGATCATTGGGGCAGTACTTTTCATTTCAACAACGATAAAGAGCATAAGACTGATAAACGCTCCAAGAAAAAGAATAGCAATTGTTCCAGAGCTCCAGCCATAGTCATTCCCCCTCAACAAACCAAACGTCAGTAAAAACAAGGCGACAGACAAGAGCAGCACGCCGGCAAAATCGACGCGTTTTGAGATCGTTGAGTCATACGATTCATTTGTAAAGAAAATGATTAGTCCGATTGCAATGATCGTGAACGGTATATTAATAAAAAACACACCTGCCAATTAAAAAAATGGAGCAGGACACCGCCAAGCGGCGGCCCACTCGCAGCAGCCAATCCGGTCACCGCACCTAAAGTACTCGTAATTATACCCATTTTCTTTTTTCCAAAAAGAGCAATACCCATGGGAACAGCGACAGGCATCAGAATTGCTCCGCCCAGTCCCTGAAAAAAGCGGAAAACAATCAGCATCAGTAATGACTGTGACAGTCCGCAAAGCGCAGAACTGCCGCCAAATAAAATTAATCCGATGATCATTACCTTCTTCCTGCCAAACTGATCGGCCAGTTTCGCAGCAGTGATTGTAAATACAGATAGAGCCAGCACATAAATCGTGCTGATCCAGCTTGTATCGTTTAAACTGGAGTGAAAATAATCAGTAATATCCGGTAAAGCAATATTTATGATCGTACTGTCTAAAATGCCCATGAACATCGCAATAGCCAGTGCAATAAACCCAAGAATAGATTTTTTCTTCATTATTTACCTCCAGTTAATTAAATATGAAATCACATTCATATTATACACTTGTTTTATCCTAAGTAAATAAAAATATGAAATATTATTCACATTGACAGTTATTTGTTTGATTATTATGATTGGAGTAAGGTACGACTTTGGAGGTATATGTATGGTACAAAAAAGAAGCACCCGTATCCCGCAGCAGAAAAGATCGATTGAGAAAAAGCAGCGGATTATGGATGCTGCTCGTCGCTCATTTAATCAAAATGGTTATTTTAGTACAACGACTGCGGATATTGCCAAGGAAGCCAATCTATCTGTCGGCAGCATTTACGCCTACTTTACCGACAAAAAGGATATTCTGCTCTCCTGCATGGAACAATTCAGCCATGAAATCTATGAGCATTTTAACGAAGAACTTGGTCGTATTCCCGAAGACTATGATATCGTCGAACTGACGCGAAAAATTATTCAAATTACCGTGCATCAGCATAAACAGCAAAGCTTGCTCTATCATAACGAAATCACAGCACTTCAATATCGTGACGCCGATGTCGCCAATTACTTTATCCAAATTCAACAAAAAATGGCCGATCTTTTCACGAAGTCAATTGAAGCTCACGGTTATGTTCTCACCCATCCTCATGAGCAGATTTTTATACTCTTTCGTATGTTGGAGGGGCTGCAGGATCAGCTGGCCTTTAATCAACGCCCTGATTTAAATCCGGATGTTCTAGTTGATGAAGCGGTACAGCTGATCCTCAGCACAGTGACACGTGTAAAGAAGGATACGCGGTCATCATGAGAGCAAGCACCGGCCCTGTTTTGCAGCTGATGGTTTAATCAGGTTCGCATTTGGCAGCTTCGTACTCCGTCTTCTTCTTGACCATAAGAAAGAGATGAAGAAATTAAATTTCACGCCAATCTTCTGCCACAAATGCTTCTCTAAGATAAATCAGGGGAGAATAAAAGTACGATTTATATTAGCGTTTTCATGATCCTGTGCTACGATTGGTTCGCCGTGTCTCTCTTTCCTTTGGTTTTCGATTTTTCGTTGTTCAATCGCGTCTCAATTTTCGGTTTGAATTTACTCGATCGGTTCAATCCCATCAAGTAAAAATAGGCACTCGTTCAGCGATTTCTAAACGAGCGCGTTGAATCGTAACAACTTAAGGGATCAGGTCATCTACATCATAAATACAGCCATTTTCCACTTGACCGTTGAGCATCAGGTTCACAAGTGCATGGGCCACTTCTCCTGGCTGTCTTAATTTATCTTCACTCTTAAATGACTTAAAGGTTTCGATTTCAGCGAATGCATCCGGAGACGATTGACGAATTGTACCCTGCATGTCGGTATTCATGATTCCCAGACTGAAAGCGGCCATACAATGTCGGCTATTGATCTGATTTTGCTCAAGGCCAGCCGCTTTTGTATGTAAATTGATTGCTGCCTTGGTTGCACCATAAATGCTCCATCCGTAAATCGGCCGTTCTGCCGCTCCGGAGGTAACATTCATAATTGATACATCCATGGCACGATGAGCCAATTGCTTTAACAACATATTATTAATAAGTAACGGTGCAAGTACATTCAAATGCACGGATTTTCTGATCGCTTGGTTATCAAGATGGCCCAATCGCTCGATCGGCTCGACTGTGCCCGCATTATTCACCACGTATACCTTCCCCGGTACCCGGCCAATGATTTCCGTGCAGACATCAATCATTGCCCGCTCTACAGCGGATTCATGCGTCAAATCAAGCGACAGATAATGAAACGACCTGCCATATTTTGCGTTTAATTTTCGCATTGCTTCATTGCGGCTCCGTGACAATCCGATCACGTCCAATCCATGCGAACAAAAAAGGTTCGCCGTCTCAAAACCAAGTCCCTTCGACGCACCGGTAACTACCGCTACATTTACCATTCATTCACCCCACATGTTAAACCGATCTACTCAATTTTCTCTTCTTCAAAATAAATACGGTTCACTCGACAGCTATCATAAGTGAGTGCAAATTCAAGCTTCAGTCCCCGTTTATGATCAACATAGCCAATCAGTTTTTCGTCTAATCCATCGTCAAAATAGGTATAATAATCGTTCCCATACTTTGAAAGGACTGTCTTCTCCGTGTCGCCGAGCCGGATACCTTTACTTGTCTTCAATTGATTGTTAAATTCATTTAAATACGCGCCACCAGAACCCGTTGTCCCTTCAACAATAAAGCGAACAATCGAGCCTTGATCATGTCCGGACGGAATCGAAGCCGTTTCCATTCTTTTTTTCCAATGATAATAGTCGTATAGTTCATTGTCTTCTTTTCCATGCGGATTGCCATAAAGACGCCGGAACGATGCATCGTTGATTGAATCATGGACGGTGTATCCGCCAATGGACTCACCGGAAAGATCCACCGAATGAGTTAACTTATCTGGTGCCCATGAGTGAATCAAATAGAGGGCAGGCAAAATGAAGAGGAGCAATATGAATACGGCTATAGCTGTCCAAATTAATGGTTTCATTCTACCATCCCCCTCATCCAATAAGTTTCGACTTTAATGCCTTGCGTTTCTTGACACAAATATCTTAGTCCCTAGCTAATCGGTCAAATCAGTACCTGACCGTCCGATACTTCCGCGGAACTGAGACCCGACAGGTTCCCGGTTATATACTTCTGATTATTGTTTTCGGTACGGAAAAGACCTCTCCCCATT
>NZ_JAMXWM010000003.1 GCF_024125445.1 Sporolactobacillus shoreicorticis
ACCATAGCTGGATTTAAAACCGACATTCTTCAGGCATGCTGCAAACCATTCTGCCTCCGCTTCGCATCTGCAGTAGAAGTCAACCGTGCGAAGTGATATGCATGAACCTTCAGTGTCCAGATGTGGGCTTCTTGTTTCTTTTGCTCAATGTCGCCGAGCATGGTCAGTATTTTGGAGTTTTGTTCGCGAAGAAACTTGTTTGATTCATCATTTCGTGCACTCCCGTCTAATATCTGATCAGACAACTTTTGAATTTTCGCGTCAAGTTTTTCCTGCCCACCCTCCAATCGTTCAATTTTTTTTCGTGGCCCTCAATACGTTGTGCTGTTATATCCACTCTGTCATCCTCCTTTTAGGCAAAATAAAAGGACCTTTTTTAAAGGTCTTGACGTGAACAATTTTCAAATTTTGTGAGTAATTTTATTTCCCCTTTTTTAAATGGTTATTTTTCCCATCCAACACTGTATAATTACTTTGTTAATAAATGGAGGATATAAAATGAAAAAAAGATACATATACATGGACAGGATTACAGATCCCGGATGCTGTTTAAGCACCTGCAGTAACTCTTTGTGGTCATCATCTGTCTTTTCACATCTGTAGCTTGTTGTCGTCTAAGTCGAGTGCACATAAGGTGGATCGGCATAGATTAAAACGTTCTGCCTCGAGTAGCGCCGAATCAATTCGACCGCAGGTTGGCATTCAATTTGGACGCCCATGAGTCGCTCAGACACGGTTGCAATCTTATCGGGAAATTCAACCACTCTTTGCAAAGGCCCATTGCACTCAATCATGCTGCGCCATCCCGTTCGGTGCGCGTTTTGCCCCCCTGCCACATCCGTGCATCCGTGCTTACTCGAGCTCGTCTACAGCAGATTTGTAGCTGCCATAATATTCTTGTCTGGCATGTGGTGTAAACCGAATCGCATGTGCTAACTCGTCCGGACGTTCTCGAATCACTCGGAACAGATTAACAGTTTCTCCGTCAATATCGTTCACTGTTTCTAACTGGCTTCTCTGCTTCGTAAAAAGCACAACTCCGCTGTTGAAGAACGGCTCTAGGTAGGTTTCATGATCTGGAAAAAAACTAATGATCCAGCTGGCCATGCTCCATTTGCTACCAGGATAATGTAAGATGCGTGGTATGGACATCATTTTCATCTCCTTCCTTTTTCAAAAATTTATCTATCACTCCGATATAACAAGTAAGGAGGCGAATTCCTTGGATATTGCATCTGCATCTATCGGCTATAGTCAAGTCTTACTTAGCCAAAACGTCAGCCTTGCTGTCACTAAACTGGCTCTGAATAGCGTTCAGCAAAGTGGTGCTCAATTGATTGAAACACTTCAGGCTTCAGATCCGAATTTAGGGAATATCATTGACCTAAAGGCGTAAGAATCAGAAAAATGTATCCCATTATGGGGTGCATTTTCTCTATAGAAACGTGATACAACCAACTCAAATAGTTGCCGAGGTGCATGCATGAGAGTAGTTCAGATTATTTACACATCACTAATGTCTATTATTTTTATCCTTTTCTTTCTCATCGCGTTTCCAAATCAAATTGGAAGGCCGGCGGGCATTTTATTTCTAATTGGTTATGGCATTTTTAGCATCTGGAAAGACTACGAGATCATAAGAGAAACACTTATTTCAACAATAATTGGACTTACTATTATTCTTGTCTTCATCCACATTTGGGGGTTTCCATTTTAATGTTTACTGTCGGCAACCACTTCCGTTATATAAACCCGTCGACCTTCGTTATTCTCATAATTTCGGGTCTGAATACGGCCGTCAACGCCGGCTAAGCTTCCCTTCTGCAGAAAGTTAGCTGCATTCTCGGCTTGTCTTCTCCAGACAACGACCGGTATAAAATCAGCCTCCCGCTCTCCTTGCTGGTTTGAGAACGGGCGATTCACAGTGATCGTGAAACTCGTTACTGCGACACCGTTCGGCGTGTACCTTAATTCCGGATTTTTCGTCAGTCGTCCAACCAAAATAACGCGATTGATCATGCAATCCCTCCTTTCATGCGATGTAGACCGGTTTTCCGGTTAACTCCATGATTTCTCGCTTAAATCGTGCTTCATCTAAATTATTATTTGAGAGATGAAGCAGCCAAATCTCCTTAACCTTGGATAAATCATTTGCTCTAAGAAAATCCTTCACATTTGAAAGTGAAAAGTGAGATCTAAGCAACCTCTTGCGCATCACTTGAGGAAATGTCCGTCAATGATGTTTTAATCTAGGATGTCTAGGCTGTAATTGCATTGGACCATGATGTGTGACAAGTTATTAACCTTGTATTTGATGTAGTAGGTTATCCGTCGCAAAGAATAGTTTCTCCCCGCTCTGATTCATCAGCAGATAACCTAGCAGTTCACTCACATCGTGCTCCACATCAAAGGGTAGGATTGTCCAGGTTCCGATCGTAAGTTGCTCCCTTGCCTTCACTGGCTTTACATGGTGCCTGGCTTGCATATAGATCAACCGCTCCTTTCATGACTTCTTTTGCTGATTTGCTATGGTCGCCGTGCTCATGTGTGATTAAGCAGTCACCGTTTCAAAATCATCTACAGGATCGTCCGATACGTTTTCCGGCGCTGAGGACAGTGGAACTTGTTGATAATCTTTTTCCTTTTTTGGTTCTTCGCGACGTTCGTTTTCCTTGATTGGCTCAGCTTCTTCTTTGCGTTTCTTCTCTTCCTTTCGCGCAACTTTCGCTAACTTCGACATCAATCGTTTCGCGATTTGTGTTCTCGGCGGATCACGCGAACTGCTTCACCATCTATGGAGTCTTCATAACTCATTTGAATAACCGCATTACCGAAATCCTTCGGTATTTTCTTCACAACATTATTGCGCATCTTGCGAATGATCATGCATTCCTGACTTTGTGGATCTTTCCACACCGGGCTGTTCATTATCTCAAGCCAACAGATATTACATTAAAGCAATTCCATCCTAAGTGGTTTGAATATATAAAGGGTGTACAACACCGGCAACGAGAGCAAGTAACGAGCAATTATGGACAACCCTATACTTCTTAAATACGGTCACATGAAGCTATCCATGATCAAGACAATGCACATATTCAATTTTGTGAATGACTTGAAAAAAGATGGTCGGCGTTTGGATGGCAAAAAAGGAAAACTAAGCACATCAACATACGCAATTATTTAGAAAAATTTTCACAGTATTTTGCAATGCGCGGTGGATCTTGGCGTGATCAAAGAGAATCCAGCTGATGGCATCAAAGTGCCGAAGTTAGGAAAGAGCAAAACGGATGTGTATACAAAAGAAGAGACAGCGCAGATGATCGAGCAACTAGATCATGTGCGATTCAGATGGAAGCTACTGATCTCCTTGCCTTCACTGTAGGCGCACGTGAGGGTGAAATTGCCGCCTTGGAATGGAAACAGATCGATTCAAAAATCCACACGATACGTATTGAGCAATCACTCTCAGTTGAATTTGGACTTAATCTGAAGGTTACGACTAAAACAGATCGTGATCGGATGGTAAAAATCCCGACTGCCCTTTCCGATCTCTTAGACCAGTATCATAAGCAAAAAATAAAAGATAAAAACATCATCCCTTATGATTTTGGCAATGGGATTGAGCATCTGTTTATTTTTTCAAATCTTCAAGAGAAACCCATTCGACCGGACAGTATCTCTCAATGGTGGCGAAGATTCACAAACAAAAAATAAATTGCGGCATATTCGATTTCATGATTTACGTCATACCTCAGCGACATTCTTAATCAATCAAAACGTTCAATCAAAAATTATTAGCAGTCGCTTAGGTCATTCAAATATCCAAACCCCAATGAATGTCTACGGTCATTTTCTTGAAGAAGCTGATGAAGGAGCAGTCGAACATTTTGATGAATTTTTCAAAAAAAAACGTAGAAAAAATAAATTCTGCCCCAAGGTAGGCTTATTTATATAAATTCTAACTTCATCCAAAACAAAAAAGCCCTAACTATCAAGGCTTTTCGCTATGTCCCAGAAGGGATTCGAACCCATGACCCACGGCTTAGAAGGCCGTTGCTCTATCCAGCTGAGCTACTGGGACAAAATTAAAGTTTAATGACGACCTATATTATTTTAGAGAATATGACAGGATCTGTCAACGGCTGATAAAAAATAATTAAATCCTACCATTGCTCTGCTTTTCAGTTTATCATTTTTTTGAATCCGCCGCACAAAAAAATGAAAAGGGGTGGAGCCGGTCAAAGGTTACAAAATCAGCTTGACAAGTAAACAGACACAGGATATGTTTCATTTGGATTTCCCCCCTTTAGAGACAAATTGTTGTCGCCGGCATTTTGAAGGATGGGCGGAGGTCGCACTGAATGCGTTGAGGGAACCCTTGTTTGAGCTTGAATTGGAATTCACCGCTTTGGAAGATTTGTCTCCGGAAGATGATGAACAGTACCTGCTCGAAAAAACAGAAGTTGCACCCGGAATTGAAGTTCCTGACTCACGGTTCAAAAATTGGTTTCGGCCTTGCCTCTCGAACTTGTCATCTCGGACAGCGCCGTATGCAGTCGTATCGTTATCGTTGTTGGCAAAGCTGCGCCCAGGCCTTCCATTGAAGCATTGTCAGATATGAAATCAACCGTTACCTTGAACGGAAAATCACTGACCTCCGGCATCTCCTCCGAAGTACTTGGCAATCCGCTTCACTCCTTAAAGTGGCTGGTTCAGCGACTGGCTCAAGAAGGAAAGAAAGTAACTAAGAGCACAACCGTTTCAACAGGCACCTTCTGCTTGCCGAAAAAGTTGGAAAAAGATATTTATAAAAAAATACTTATGTTGCGACGTTTGACCATGATCTTGGCAGCGTCACATTGCATGTAAAATAAATTCATCATTAAAAAACGGTCAGATCCCGCACAGGAATTTGACCGTTTTGTTATAAGATGTAAAAATGTGAACAATGCAATAGATACGTAAGTAGGAAGGTTCCCATTATTCAGTACATCCTGCTGATTCACAGCGCTTCATCGCTGATTGGTGCGACAAAACCGTGATTCAGCGCAGTTAGCTCCCTGATTCAATTATTCAACAGATTAACTGAGATTGAACTTTTCGATAAATGCGACTGTCCCTCTTGCCAGAGTTTTCTGACCGATATTTGTCAAACTTACGATCAAGATGGCGGCAAAGCTGATTCATTGACTCTTATCTGTTTTCAAATTTCACCCGTCTAAAAAAATTTCTTTCTTGATCGTGGTCAACAATCATTCCAAAAGCTCAAACAGGATGGTATCACTGCCGGACAGTAACAAAACCAGCGAACCAATAACAAAGATCAGTCCAAAACTAAAGAGCAGAATCACAATTTTTATAGATTTTGGAACATCATGCCGCAATGCGCCAAGAACAAGAAGCAGCACACCGACAAAGAACATTAATAAATACCAGAAGCCCATTCCATTCACTTCCTCATCGTTCTTAAAACCGTCCCGGATCATAGGAGTCATACTTACGATTATAATGCAGATCGTAAGTTGCCAAGATACGGCGCGCATGATCACTTGACAGATTGAACGATTGCCATGAACGTCCCTCGTTCAATTCTTTTTTACGCTCATATAAATAATTTTCTGTTTTGGCACTCACCGCCTCATCCTTCGCCTGAAGCAATCCGGTGAGCTGCGGAATGGCGCTGTCAGAAAGCGAAAACAGGTAAGCCACATCAATCTTTCCCGTCTGCCCATAACGTTCAATGTTCCATTTAGTAATCAGCACATCAATATTTGCATAGTTAATCAGCAAGAAGGCTGTAATCGCAGTAAGCAAATAATACTTAAACAGCTTGACGTGTATATTCCAAATTCTGCATAAAGTAAAAATGAACAGGACAAAGAGTAAAATCATAAACGCATGAGTTAATACGCGAAGATAGGTAAACCCATACATCTGCTCATATAAATACATGCGGATGAATGCTGAGCAAAGCATGATCAACGTGCAGCCAACAAGCAACGATTCAAGGACTTGAATCGTCCGATCCATCACCTTGCTGTCTTTTTTCGTCCAATAAATAAGTGCCAGCAAGATGCTGAAATTGATCAACGTAACAAGAACAAGCTCAAGAAATCCACGGCGCGCGTATTCCGCATAGGTCAATTGCTGTGGAAGAGCAAATGAGAAACTACCAAATAGATACGAAAATTGAATCAGTATAAAGAATACATAAATTACATTAAGAATGCTCAAAACTGTGGCCGCAACAACTTGATCAATACTGTTTGTTAAACTTACACTGTCCTCGGGTTCTCGGAACGTAGTTAATGGCCGGCGTTTTGCAATCAGACTCCAAATATAGCTGAACGAACACAGTGCGATAACAGCCGTGAAAATAAGTCGAGGAACAAATTGATCGAGATTAATTACTGCGAATAACTCTGGAATTGATCCTAGGAAGTAGCTGAATACCTCATCTGCAGAAGCGAGCAGAGAGACAACAATGACAACAAGTGGAACGGCAATCAACACTCCAAGCAACACTTTAATCAGCGTACTGCTTTTACCCACGGACAATCCTTTGTTCAACCGTTTCGCAATTAAATGAAACGGCAGGAAAAGAAATGCAAACGGACGATAAACGAACCCGAGAAACACATCGCCGATGAACTTGACAGAATCCCAAGCGGATTTGGAACGTCCTGCGGCGAGAGTGGTCTGCGTCACAATTAATATTGGAATTGCCAAAAGATTCATTGCAAAGAAAATCATATTTGAGAAGATCAAGTAAGTTAGTGACAGCAGAAAAATAGGTATCATTAAGTACCCGGAAAAATCCCTACGCACAGCCACAATGTTGTACGTATTCAATAGAAATACGCTGTAAAATGCAAAGACGAATAACGGGATTGAGATACCGGGAAATTGATTAAAGAAGAACCAATTGGCCAAAACACCAAGCAATAAAGTGCAAAGCAAAAGTCTGCTGCTCCTATTATGTAGAATCGGATGATCACTCTGTTCTTTTAGCATTTTTGTCGTTGAAAATTCCTCCATTATTTTCCACCTCTTCTAATTAATACATCAGCGCGATTACACGCGAGCCGCGCGACATATCTTTTTCACGTTTCATCCTCTTCATAAGCCAGCAGATCGCCCGGCTGACAATCGAGTGCTTTGCAGATTGCCTCAAGCGTTGAGAAACGGATCGCCTTCGCCTTATTATTCTTCAAAATAGAAAGATTTGCGGGTGTGATCTGTACCCTCGCCGCAAGTTCGGTCGCACTGATTTTCTTTTTCGCCATGACGACATCAAGATTTACAACTATAGCCATCTCCACACCCCTATACTGTTAAATCATTTTCTTCTTTGACAACTACGGCCTGCCTGAAGACCTCGGCAAGAATGATGGAGAAAAAACCTGCGATAATAAAGATCATGGCAATAATGATCGTGAAAAAAGAATTAAAACACACAACCTTTACCATATAGCAGAATGAAATAATAAATGAATCAATGGCAATTCGCTTCAAACTGATTACATTATCCATCATGAACGGATTATGTCTGTTCAATGTCTTAAAGATCCGTCTAACCTCATAAACAATCTGCAAAGCAAAAATACCTGTAACATAAAGAAAAATAAGTAAAAACCAATAGTTTCGGTTTGTCCCATAACTCAATTGATCCATATACCAACTGACCGACCACGGAAGACTCAAAAGTATAGCTATGCCACCAATAAAAATAAGATCAAGCAACCGTTTGACATAACCTGAAAGCCCTTTTTCATCAAGAATAACCATCCTTGCTCACCTCTCATTTAAATTCCAAAGTGATTATATCATATATTTTATTGATTAACAGTATTTATTTATCGTTTTTCGATATTTTTTTTCTGTTTAAAGATAAATATCATAAATGAGCAGAAAAAAAACGGTGCAGTCAAAAACTGCACCGATCAAACTGCATCATTATTTTATTGAACTGAGAACATAAACCGTGGCATCAAAGGAATTATCTGATACACCCTCAACAGTGAGATTTTGAAAAATGATCTTTATTTTTGCTTTATCATTCTCCTTTTCGAAGGACATCTGATCAACGGCTACTGTATCGCTTCCCGCATTTTTTTTACTTTTTTCTACGTGATCAATCATTGGGGCGAGCGGCGCGGATAGCACAACACTTTCCTTCGAATCGGTAATTTGAATGGTTCCATATTTCCCAGTAGGTTCAAAGGACACTTGATAAACAACTCCGTCCTCCGACATTCTGCTTATCGAAAAGTGGTTTTTTCCACCCGGTTTATTGATTGAAAGACTCGCTAAATAATCATAACCGGAAATACGCACCGCATGATTCGTGCCAATGTCAAAGTTTTGGTAATTGCTCCTGGCATAAGGTGAGAATCCAAAGGTTTTTTCAAAATCAGATGAAATGTCAAAGTTCCTCGGTAGGTAAGAGAGCCGGTGAAGTGCGTTAATCTGCTCTAAATAGCTGATCGAACGAGCAATCATCTCCTGATCTTTTCGCTCAATACTTGGATTGGGTTGGACCTGGTGATTGCGAATCATTTGATTGCGTTCAAGCACCATTTGAAGTCGGGCAGTCTGACTGGTCCGGCCTATCGTAAATGCGTCAATCGGCGGTGTCACTGCGATTACGGAGCAAACGATTGCAAGGATGGCAAGTGTTCCTCTATTCTTCAGTGACGAGATACTTAAAATAACGCCGCTTACTGCCGCATACAGGCAGAATAGCAAAACGAGATAATGCGTATGCGTCATTCCTTGATTTACAACAATCAGCAAAGTCGACACAAACTGGAACATGGCAATAGGAATCAGCAATTTGGGTGCTAAATTTCGAAAAAGCACTGCAGACTGATTCATTAACCAATTCGATAAAATATAAATCAGCAGTACCGCGACACAGTAAGACAAGATAAGCGGTTCCAGCAAATTCTCATTCCATTCCCTTATTGCAATCGTTTTAATCATATAGATGAGCAATACAAGGCTGTAGATTGCCGCAGTCGGAATCATGACATATGAAATCAGCAGATCAAGGAATTTTGGAACCTTTGCCGCATGTTCGAATTCCGCAGAGTTCTCATCATGAAATACGGGAAGCAGAGATAGAAAGAGAGTTGGTGCCCACACCGTCCACAGAATGATCCCCGTATATGAATAGGGTCGTGATCCGATTTGAACGAGCAGCGTATCCACTGCTACAAGAATCAGCATGATCCCGCCATAAATAATTATTGAGAAAAAAAGGGAACGGAATATTGATTTAAACAAAATCATAACGTTCGTATAAAAAGAACATCCTCCTCTAAGCGAGGGAAGCCAGGCAAAGGTTATAAAAAGCCCAAAAATGGCAATACTTGTCCGCGTCAACACGATTGTACTGAACGCAGGATCATGGCGAATGAAAAGAAAATCAAGAATAGAAAGCAGCGTTGCCCCCACTATCGAGAACATGCGTATCCACCATGAATATGCATACCGTTCGGCACATACCTGAGCCGCGCTAAATGCAAGCGCAGCAAAAACCAACGTAACAATCATGTTACCGTATTTATGACCGGACTCAATAGTCGCGCATTGTATCACTGCAAGAACAACAAGCAGCAGAAAGGTTAGCGGAAATCGCATAATCGTTGTATTCAGGCCTGTCAATCGCCTTGCCAACACAGCAAGCAGTTTCATCGTAATCACCTTTGAAATGTTTTTTCCCAACAATCTATTTTTAAAGAAACCCTGATAAAGATGAGCCTTTGAAGCAGGGCTGAGCCTTAGTTGCGACAACGGATGACCCAGTGTCCGGCTTGTCACAGGACATGCGTTATGGGGGGCTATTGTGCTAAACTCCGCTAATCTGTTAAGAATTTATAGCTTCTAATTGTACGAAAAAAAATGCGCAATGGCTTCATTTGTCACTATTATCTGCCTGAATAGCAAAAATTAAATTAAAAAAAGAGCACCAATCGCTTGCATCGGACAAAATCAAAGGAGTAAACTATAGATGTGAAAGCGCTAACATTTTAATTTAGGGAGCGTGACAGAGAGATGACTATATTAGGTGTGTTTGGAACGGTTTGTGTTATTATTCCGGTCATTGCTGCTGTTATTTGGGATCGCTATCATACCCGTGCTCAGTAAAAACGGACGTTCCCAATCCAGATAGAGATTTTTCCCCAATAAAAATGAATCGCTCATGCCCGCTTTCGGCAGACATGAGCCTTTATTTATTCAAGCAAATTGTGCGTTTATTGATTCAATTAGTTGTGATAAACTCTTATCTTGATCTTTTTTCTTCCCCACTTAATCGCTTGTTTTCTTGTTTTATAGTGAACATCAATGACCTTTCCTTTAATTCGTCTGCCAACATCTCTCGCGATTGCGTAACCATAACCCGGTACATATACCTTTGACCCAAGCGGAATGACACGTGGATCGACGGCAATGGCTTTCGCCGACGGGTGTTTTTTATAATTAAAACCTGTTGCGGTTCGTCCAAGCTCACAGTATGAAGTCGCGCTCACTGAAATTTTTTTGTATTTTGATTTCGCTGTCGCAGAATTTTCCGGAATTCCGGCAAAAAGAACAGCGATTACGGTGACTAACAAAATGATTTTTTGCATGTTCAACATCCCTTGTTTTCTGTCTGACTACAATTTATCAATTTTATATAACAGCCATGTATCATAACTGTTCTTATTTCATTACAGCTGCTTAACAAAATAATTGCGTTTTTTATACTATTTATGAAACATGTATAGTTCATCGCTTTTTATTTGCAACTGTCAGAAAAACGACAATATAATCATATACTTTCCTCAGGGGAATCATGGGAGGGTGAATCATGTTAGCTAAATTAGAGAAACTTGTGGGTAACACATATAAACCACATGAGCTTGATGAGCTTTGTGCACGAATAACCGGAGGGCAACGAGAATTCCAGCGCCTATACTGGGAGGATATTGTTGGACTGGAAAATATGTCCTATCAAACGAAATCCGGAATTACCTATGTCATTGAATTTAATCTGTATAAAGATGAAGGAGAGTTCAACAGTGTCCTTGAGGTCAGTGATGTCGAAGAACTGGATCGTACAGCCCCTTCTGCGAATTATCATAAGCTGTACCTGATTCTTCTTGGCATTATCATTGTTTCTATAACTGTTTACTACCTGTTTTCCTTATTTCATTAAGCGATTTACATAGATGAGCGAAAGTTGCGTCCTGAGCCTGCTTGGTTCATAATAATTAACATGATCGTGCTGGAAACTATTGTCGATTGACAAGCGGTTATCAATGAAATTATTTTCACCGTGCAGCAGGTCAAAATAGATACAGCGGTATTTTGTTTATCTTCTGTGATTGATTATTTGGAGGTTTTTAAAATTAAACTGGAACCAACACGTATTGTAAGGCTCCCTTTTGTCACTGACTTAAAGTGGGATCAACTGATTCCTCAAAAAATAAATGATTACAATCATTTTTATTCCTATGCCATCCATGATAACGAGCGTATTTTCCCAGAAACATTCGCTCTTAATAATCGTGACATTGCTATTGTGGACTACATTGGTATTAAGAACTTCAACATATGGATTGTCGAACCGCGCCGCATGTTTGTCGAAGGTGACCGGATCATCATTCAAATGAAAGATCGCCGTCTTTTTGCCGGAAAATCAAAACTTCTCACAGACCATTCGCTGATCCTAAGAGATAATGAGGATATTAACTGTGACGTACTGGATTTCGCTGATGTTCATTTTATCGGGCGATTTGCGCGTGGAATTAGTACGCTGTAGTGAATGTCTCAGTTTGTTTTCCAATGAAAGAAATATTCTTTTATTGGAAAACAAAAAGCCCTCAGAAGTTAGAGAACTTCCCCAACATTTGGAGGTTCGTTCTAGGATCATTAAGAAAAAGAAGCGATAAAAATTAATTTTCATAACGAAAAGCTTGTTCACATATGAGTGGACAGACTTTCATCGTATGAGCGTCCAAGTCTTCATGAAACAAATGTATTGCCATAATTTGCCGATGATCGTATCCATGATAAATAAAAAATGCCTGACTTGCATTCAGAAATCCGGGAACAGGTTTCCCGCATCATGGTGACCGTCTGACCAAGATTCCATTGCAAAGCCCATCTTCCTTCTAAACAGATGATGTCTATCCGTTGTTTCGAGTACCACCTTGTACACATCTCATACCATTATAGTCATTGGGGAAAACTTGATTCTCTGTCAAGTGCTACTTTTCAACCGCTTAATAATCGGAATCAGAGACTCATTTCTTTGTTCAAAATAGCCATGCATTGGATTGATTCCCTTAGAAATGCGATCCAGCATCGTCGTAATCGTGAACGATTCGGCACGGAGTGCATCATTTACTTCGTACCAAAACAGTGGAGCAGCTACAGTTGCCCCCTCCTTCCCCCTAGGAGAATAGGGACTGATGATTGTTTTTCCTTCTGCATGCTGGACATAGTCAATATATAGCCTGCCTCCCCGGTTTTTTTTTAATCGTTCGGTTGTAAAGTACGCTGGTGACCGACTCACAAGAAGATCCGCGACAAATTTAGTGAATAATCGCGTGTCCGCATAACTGAAACCGAGTCCTGAAACGGGAAGATGAATCTGCAATCCTCTGCTTCCGGACAATTTGGGAAAACTGATGATGGACAGTCGTTCAAAAAGTATCTTCATCTCGACTGCTGCTTTTACTGCAAGCGAAAATGCCGAACGTTCAGGCGGATCTAAATCGAAAATAATTTCCTCCGGTCCGACTGCCCCTGCTTTTTGAAAGGGAATATGAAATTCAATAGCGAGTTGATTACCAAGCCAAGTCAGCGTTTCCGTATTGTCGCATACAATGTACTGCGTTCCGTCTTCTGTGTACGTGCGAATGGAAGCCGGTGCATAATTCGGGCAATTTTTTTGAAAAAAAGACGTTCCGGGAACACCGTGCGGAAAACGGATGACAGTTAACGCACGCCCGGATAAAAATGGCAGCATCATTGGGGCCGCTATTTTTAAATAGTCAATGAATTGCTGTTTAGTAATCAATGGATGCTGCCATACCGGCTTTTCCGGATGGGTGATCCGGAAACCGCGATCCAACAAAATGGATTCCGATGTTTTCATTCATTCATCTCCTCAATCGTGCATTGTTTCGGGTTTATACGAACAAATGCCTGAATACTTGGTTGCCTGAGCATTCCCCCCGCTGTCCATTCTTGGAACACAATCTTGACAGTAAGCTGAAGCTGCAGCCACTGTGCTTCCTCACTTCGATCCACTTGATTGACAAACGGATTATCATCTCGTTTCAGCCGACGGGCGAGCACAGTAACCAAATGCCAATCGTCTTGAGTTAATTTACCTGTGCCCGCATGGCCAATATAGACAAGCTGCCCTCCCGAATCATACAAACCGAGAAGCAGGGCATTAACCGTACCGGCTCTGAACGTCACTCCGCCAACAATTGCCGTTAAATCGCGTGTTACTTTTATTTTTCGCCAGTTTTCATTTTTACCGTTAATGAGGTATGCGCTGTCGAGTTTTTTTGAAACAATGCCTTCCATGTGCTGTGTTTGTACCGAAGTGAACAGCGATTTACCATTCTGAAAAACCGGCACGAGCTGAACGCGATCACTCACCGGCAGCCATTTTCTCAGCAACTCTGCTCGTTCATAAAGTGATCGCCCATGCACCCAGTTTCCATTACAGAAAATAAGGTCAAAGACCATATAAAAGACAGGAACGGCATACTCAAGCACTTGAATTCGCGATTGATTGCGCGCACTGTCCCGCTTCATAACCTCATGAAAAGACGGCCTTCCCTGGGCATCCAGCGCAATGACTTCTCCATCCAAAATTAATGAATTCGCCTTCGTATGATCACAAATGGTACCAAGTTCAGGATAGTTTTTTGTTCGTTCATTTTTTCTCCGGTTAAACAGCCGAAGATCATGTCCATCATAATAGGTTAAAATGCGTACACCGTCCCACTTCACCTGATGAATCCAATTTACTCCGCTTGGAATTTCAGCATCAGGGATGGGTTCAAACGGCACAATCGGCTGAAGCTTCATCGTTCAGACCGTTTTCTTCCGGCGTGCCGTTGTTTTTCTTTTCGGCTTTGTTTCCTTTACACTCGCTTCGAGTGCGGAAAGCAAATCAACGACATTTGGTTGTGGTACATGGCCTTTTTTCTGTTTTACAGGCATACCGGAAACCTTGTCTTCAATTAATTTTTCCAATTTTAATCGATAGTCATCCTTGTAATGTTCCGGCTGGAAAACAGTTGTCAGCTGATCAATCAGCTGATTCGCAATTGTCATTTCTTTCGGAGCATTGTCCGTCTTCACGTCGCCAAGACCCGGTACCTCGCTGATACTGCGCACCTCATCCGGGTAGTACAATGTTTCAAGCAGCATACCGTTTTCAAAGCTGCGGATCGCAGCAAGATGCTGTTTTGAGCGAATGATAATAGTCGCAATCGCAATTTTATCAGAGTCTTGAATCGCTTGCTTTAATAAAGAAAACGCACGCAAACCGTTGCCATTGTCCGGACCGATAAAATAGGACTTTTCATAATAAATCGGATCAATCTCCGCCAATTTTACAAAATTAACGATTTCAATATGTTTGTCTCCATCCTCCTGAAGATCGTTTAATTCCTGTTCATTAATGGGTACAAATTGCCCCGGTGCATATTCATACCCTTTAATTATCGCTTCATTTTCAACCGCTTTTCCACATTTTGAACAGGTACGCGTGTAATTAATCGGTGCCATACATTCCTTATGCAGCATTCTTAAACGGACATCCTTATTTTCAGTAGCGGTATATAATTTAATTGGAATATAAACGAGCCCGAATTGAATTGATCCTTTCCACATTGTTCGCATCTTGTTCACCTCGGCATTAGTATGTGCGCGATCGCGATCCATTAACTGCGAACTGACTATTTTCATTATTTTTACAGAAAAAAAAGCCTCTCAAATTATTGAGAAGCGAAAAAAGGATGTTACCTATCAGAAACAGAAGGCAATTCATATTATATAACTTGGAATTAAGAATGCACAAGTTTTTTGTTCTCAAATCAGCAAAAGATTTATATTGCAACCAAGCAAGGATATGAAAAAAAGGACCTTTTCTCAAGGTCCTAAAAAGGGGGGTTATTACTTTCACGAGTTACAAATTTAGCATAACAGAGAATGAAAAAAAATTCTACATTTTTTGCAAATATTTTATTATAATAATGTTTTTTCTTCATTAATTATTTTTTCATTTAAATGATCGAAACGATCAGCCTTTATAAGTGCTGCTTTTGCGTCCCGAACAACATGTACAAGATCAACACCTTGCTGCAATGCAGCAAAGACACAGCCGCAATAGCACTGTCGATAAACATCATATTCCCTGCACATCTCAACCGATCGCTGATAGCCGCCGCGCTTTTTGAAATCAGCGGGAAGATAAGGAAAGTCGTCGGTTTTCTGAAGCATAAGCCCGATGCGGTTAACCACCTGGCTGTTCTTATGCGGGCTGATTGTCAGGACCGTTGAAAAATAATCATAGCCTAATTCTTTTGCCTTTTTCGCCGCAAGATCCAGACGCATTTCAAAACAGACACTGCAGCGCCTGCCGCACTCCGGCTCTTTTTCCAAGCCTTTAACCTTGGCAAAATAATCAAGTGGCCGATATGGCGCAGAGAGAAACTGCACATGATTTCCGGTCTGTTTATTAAAATCACGAATAAATTTCTCTTGAACATATTTCCGACGTTCATACTCTGCTCTTGGATGAATATTTGAATTAGTATAATAGATGGTTACATCCGCACTTTTTGAAAGAAATTCAAGCACATAAGTGCTACACGGAGCGCAGCAGCTGTGAATGAGCAGTTTCGGACGAACGCCTTCCTTTTTCCATGAATCAATCATTTTCAATAAAACATGGTCATAGTTGATTTTCTGGGTAGGCGACAATTTGCTTAATATTTCTTCCGCATTAATCAACATCACATTACCTCTTTAATGGACATTTGTTTTCTTTGATTGTACCAAGCTTCATTGCTTCAATCAAACAGGCAGAGTTTACCAGAACGCAATCATCAGGCTGATGACGATCACCCAAAAGGGTATGCAGATCACCATTGCCCATAAAGCGCCTTTAAAAAAATTGTCCTCCATGTCCATCACCTCATTAGCCGAATCAGATTTTTCCTTTATCGGCAGTATGTCCGTAACGGTGGCATGGAATACAGCTTAACCCATTTTAATCAACAGATGTAATGAAAACTTTACAAACGTCGTCCCAGCCTTAATTTTTCTTATACGTGCATCGATACCTTTGTACTTCCTTTTGTACAAAAAAGGCGAATCGGCTCGTTCATTTCCCCATTCAAAAGACTTGAACCAACATAATATGTATTATCAGGCAAAAAGGTTAAGATGTCTGATAACCGCCATATGAGTGCCCCTCCTCATCACTCCCTAAACGCAGCGGTGTCGCTTCTGCGACAAAAAGAGAGCCGGACTGGATATCCGGCTCTCTTTTCGATTCAACATCTTTATTTTTCCAGCTCAAACGACTTGGAAAATGCCGCTACTGGCTCACTGTCAAAAGTATGATAGGTGACTTGAGCCATCTTTTGTTTCGGATCATAATCAAAAATGACAAACGTTCCTTCCCGATAATTACGCGGAAGTCGCAAACTCCCGGGATTAATCACAATCATGCCGTCCTTCTGAAAGGTACCGGCAAAATGTGTGTGTCCAAAACAGACAACATTCGCCTTTGCTTCGAGGCCACGGTAGCATAATCGCGCAGGCGACTGACGCACGCCAAGCAAGTGCCCATGGGCGACAAGAAAGGTCAACCCACCAATCTTTTCCACACACTCATTAGGATAAGCGCCCGGATAATCACAATTTCCTTCAACTGCTGCAAAGCCTTCCATTTCCGAGCAATCCGGCTGCAATTCAGAGTCGCCGCAATGGATCATAAAATCAACCTGGTTTGCATAGCGCTGCTTCAGATCTGCCAATTCATGGGTAAAACCGTGCGTATCGCTGACTATCAAGCCTTTCATTCAGCATCACCAACCCAGCTTGCCCATTTTTCCTGCAATTGCTTCAACGCGCGGGCACGGTGACTGATTTTGTTCTTCTCATCATCGCCCATTTGTGCAAAGGTCAATTGCCGGTCCGGAATCAGGAATAGCGGATCATAACCGAATCCATCCGTGCCGCGCCGCTCCATCGTAATGAATCCGTCACAACGGCCTTCGGCAAAGTGTGTTGGTTGACCCGGCTTGCTGATTGCGAGCACGCAAATAAAATGTGCTGTCCGCTCGCTTTCAGGCACTTCTGCAAGCTTTTCTAGCAGAAGATCAATATTATGCTCGCTGTTTTTATCAGATCCCGCATAACGTGCGGAAAAAATCCCCGGTTCGCCGTTTAGTGCATCGACGCACAACCCTGAATCATCTGCCAGGGTAATCATACCGGTTTCGTTAGACAATGCTTCTGCTTTTAATGCGGCATTCTCACGGAATGTTGTTCCGGTCTCCGGCACATCTGCATGAATATCCATTTCTTTTAAAGAAAAAACGTCGGCACCGAAACCTGTGAGCAGTGCTTTGAATTCTTTTATTTTTCCAAGATTATTTGAAGCAATCAGCACATTAGTCACTTATTTGTTCCCACCTTTTGCTCAATAACTAAATCGCCAAGAATGGATTTTTCTGCTTCAATCAGTTCATGGATTCCTTTTTTTGCAAGAGAGAGCAACCTTGCCAAATCCTCTTCACTGAATGTCGCTTCCTCACCGGTTCCTTGAATTTCAATAAATTCATCACGACCGTTCATGACAATGTTCATATCAACATTGGTGGTTGAGTCCTCTTTATAGCAAAGGTCCAATAGTGGACCATAGATTGGATGTATACCTACCGATGTTGCTGCCAGATAGGATCCGATCGGCATACGGTTGATTTGTTTCTTTTTAAGCGCATGCTTAAATGCCAGCACAGACGCAACAAAGGCACCTGTAATCGATGCAGTACGTGTACCTCCGTCCGCCTGAATGACATCGCAATCAATCCACAGGGTACGTTCACCCATCGCTTCCAGATCGACAACGGAACGCAGCGAACGTCCAATCAGGCGCTGAATTTCCATCGTTCTGCCGGTCACCTTTCCTTTAGTCGATTCACGCATATTGCGCTCCGGTGTAGCACGCGGAAGCATCGCATATTCTGCTGTGACCCAACCTTTTTTATGCCCGCGCAAAAAAGGAGGCACACGATCTTCGATGCTTGCATTGCAAATCACCTTTGTTTTGCCCACTGAAATAAGTACCGAACCTTCCGGATGAATAATAAAATCTGGCTGTATTTGAATAGACCTTAGTTCGTCGCTTGCTCTGCCGTCTGGTCTCATTGTTTCAATTGCCCCCGTGTTCCATTTATTAGGTTTTCTTTTTTTTAAATAAGCGGCATTGTTAAAAAGTTTCGTTGACCGCACTATTTTTATTGCCTCATTCGCCGATTCATCAAATCGGCGCAAATGAGGCAATAAACAACATCATCCTTTAACAACACCAAGGATCAAAAAGAAGAGAAGCCCTGTTTGCTTCTCTTACTATACCATATTTTCTTTAATAAAATTACAGACCGGTTGCATCAACCCATTCGCGTGAAACTGCTCCGGATAATGTTTTTCCGGATTCCAACGTCATCTTTGTCGAATTTCCCACTTGGATCGACACCTTTTGAATTGCCGGATCGCCGGTAAGTGTAAGAACAAGACTGCGAATGACTTGATCATTGATTGTCCTCGCCTTTTTATTATCATAAATGGCACTGTTAAAATGGAGAAATACGGTTCCATTCTTTATTCGCGGTTTTTGAGTCAACTGAATATCAGGATTCATCGGTGAAATGAGTGCCCCTGCCGCCGGTTCGTGAATGAGTGCATTGACGAGGCCGGTGACGCGATCCGAACCGACAGTACCGCGAACAGTGACCGGAACATCATAGGTTTTCCCTTTGTTGGCAGCCATATAATATACAGTAAGCGGCTCACTGCCACTGACATCGGCTACATCACCAGTGACCTGATTAATCCCATCCGCGCGCGTAAGTCCTCTGCCCACTTCATTTTTAGTTGACGGCCATGTATCCAGTGCTTTGCCGTTAACTGTGATTGTCACCGATTTTATTGCCGGAAATTGAGTGAGTGTCCAGACAATCGATTGAACGGCTTGTCTCTGATTCGCAGCAGGTATGTCAAGCAGATCCTTGGAAAAATCAGCCGTTGCATTGCCCCGCTGGTCAGTAGACACATGCTTTACTTCCGTTCCCGAGGGCAGCGTTGCCTGAAATCCGTTTGGCAACAGGTTGGAGATCGGTCCGTCAGCAACCAAATAGTTTAATACCTGCTTTGTCACCGCATTACTTTTCGGCAAACCGATCATCTGCGGAACAACAAAACCATTGGCATCTGTTAAATACAAGACCCTTTCAGTAAATTGCTGACGCGTACTGGTTTTGGCCAAATCGGACTTGCTGTTTACATACTTAACACTGTCTGGTTCGCGATCTGCCATATTGCCGCAGCCTGCAAGTAGCGTCATCGATAATGCAAGACAAGCACCGGCCAAAATGAATGATGTTCGACGATACATAACGTACCCTCCTCGTAAATCTCTATGGGTTGTACTAACATGTATACGAGCCATCTATTCGAATAGACCTTTGATTTTTGAAAAGCTGATTTTCTTTGTTGTGAAGCAAAGTTTTACTTTCATTTTTTATAACAATAAGAAAATTATGCCAAATCATGATATACTTTTATATATTCGATCAATAATGGTTACATACCTGTTTGTATCACGTGGGGGTGATTTCACTGATCCTTTTTAAAAGAAAGCAGCACAAAGAAAGTGATTTACAAAACTCTTCAAGCAGTCAAAATTCAATGGGAAAAATACAAGTGGCCGCTGATCAGCTGAAGGGGGTTGTCGAGCAGTTGAAACTTGCGGCGGAGGCTTTAAATGAATCTTCCCGTTCGAGCCAAACCAGTGTTTCAGAATTCAAACACCATACAACGCGCACTGCTGAGAGCGCAGCGCAGGTTAATGAACAAATGCACATCATTCAAAACTCCGCACAAACAATACTCTCAATTGTGAACAACGTTCAAGCAGACAACGAGCTGGCTTACCAGGATCTGAGTTCTTCTTTAGAGGCGATCAGTGGATTAGAAAAAACGATGTCGGGCATCTTAGACGGTCATCGAGAACTTATGAGCCAAATGAATGAACTTGTTGTCCAATCAAGAAAGATTGACCAAGTCTTTCAATTAATCGGTTCCATTTCCGAAGAAACCAATATTCTTTCGCTTAACGCTGCCATTGAGGCAGCCCGAGCAGGCGAAGCAGGAGAAGGATTCGCTGTTGTCGCTTCGGAAATTCGCAAACTTTCCGGCGAGACGCAGCGAGCAGTGCAGGATACAAAAGAGACGACACAATTGATCCAAAAAGAAATCAATCGATCGACTGAGCGCGTCAGTCAGGAAACAGCTGAAATTGACAAAGGAGCTGAAAAATTGCAGCAAATTGTCGCAACCATAAGCGCCTTTAAAGAAAAATTGGAAACGATCATGCTCGGCAGCAAGGAATCTGCGACTTCTGTAAATGAACAAACAGGAAGCATTTCTACAATTTCTGATTTAATTGATCAGATCTCAGCAATGACTCAGACAAATCAGGCGCTGGCAGAAACGGTTGAACAGGACGTGACGCACCAGTTCAATAGCATTGATCAAATGCTTGCGTTGAATAAACAGCTGATTATTACTTCAAATGAACTTCAGAATTCGATTCAACAGGATGAACGTATGACCATTCAGGTAAACGCCAAGCAGTTGACATCAATGCAGCAGGCAATTCTGCAATTTAACGAAGAACATCCGCTCGCACCAATCGAACCAGATCGCCATATGCGAATTCTGAAAGAGCTGAAAAAAAGGTGCGACGGTCTCGAAGCGATCTGGTCAAATGGTCCGGACGGATCGTTTATTTTCTCGGAACCCGAAGCTGCACTTGCAAATGCCGGCGCAAGAGCGTGGTTTGCGGAAGCGATGAAGGGGGCACCCTATGTGTCCAAGCCTTACTATTCTGCAATTACGAAGCAGCCCTGCGTCACACTTTCCTTTCCAATTTTCCAATCCAGGCAAGTAATCGGCGTGTTCGGTGCAGATTTAACAGTCAAATGAATGATTGCACAAAGAAAAGTCCGAACAGATGCACAGCTTGTTCGGACTTTTCTTTACCTTTGATCATGGTCAGCCATGCTTGACACTGGATATGGTGCGTACCCGTTTGACAGCACCGAATCCTTTGGCTTCTTTGATAATGTACAGTGGACGATCTTTCGTTTCATCATAAATTCTACCAATGTACTCTCCGATCACACCTAGAATGAACAAAGTGAATCCGCTGAACAAAAGCTGAATGACGATGAGCGATGTCCATCCTGGAACGGTATTGGACGTGAACAGCTTCAACGAAAGGGCGACAACCATGTAAACAAAGCCTGCCAAAGAAAGTAAAGCACCACCGTAAGTTGCCAGTTTCAACGGTTTGTAAGAGAAGGAGGTCAGTCCGTCAATAGACAGCTTCAGCATCTTTTTCAACGGATACTTGGTCTCTCCGGCAAATCGCTCATTACGAACATACTCAATTGCCGTCTGCTTAAATCCGATCCAGCTGACAAGCCCTCGTATAAACCGATTTTTCTCCGGTATGCGCTTCATTTCATCGCATACGCGCCGGTCAATTAAACGGAAGTCACCTGTATCAAGCGGAATGTCAATATCTGTTGACATTTTCAATGTTCGGTAGAAGAGCCTTGCGGTCAATTTTTTAAAATGGGTTTCACCTTTTCGTTCCACACGCTTGCCGTAAACAACATCATAACCTTCCTCCCACTTCTCAATCATCTTCAAAATTAATTCAGGCGGGTCCTGAAGATCCGCATCAATAACAACGACCGCCTGGCCTGTCGCGTAATCCATGCCCGCTGTGATTGCAATTTGATGTCCGAAATTACGTGAGAATTCAATGATTTTAACATTCGTATCACTCTTAGAAATATAACTAAGCATTTCCGAAGTCCGATCTCGGCTACCATCATTGACGAACAGCAGCTCATAGGCTTCAAAAGTCCGATCCATGACTGTTTTCAATCGCTTATAGGATTCGTAAATCACTTTTTCTTCATTAAATACTGGCACCACTATAGAATATTTAATTGTCATGGTCATTACCTCCTCGTATATTTTCATGCCGAACTGACCATTTATTGTTTATTTATTGTAGACATAGAGTGTCGATTGCCCTTCGGATCCGCTTTGACTGCTTGAATCCGAACTTGACCAGTCGCTGCTTTTTACTTTCGTACAGTTTTTCTTAATCCAATTCGTAATCGATGAATTCTGTGCCCCGCCTCGATTTCCGGAAATCAGGAAGTATTTAATCTCTCCGGCCTTCACCATCTTTTCCAATTTGCTTACGGTTAATGCAGGATCACTGCCGCCGAATCCACCCATCGCCATAACTGCGTAATTTGTTTTCATCATGATTGAATATGCGGACTGGGCGCTTGGCACAGCAAGAATGAATTTTTCACCATTGTAATGCTTGCGCAGATAGTTGAGCAGTTTCGTGTTGACCTGCTCACCCATGCCTCCTTGTCTCATGCTTTTATTGAAGGTACGGTTCGGCATTTGTTCGAATTGTTCTTGCGTTCCGTTTGAACCCTGTGAATTTCCGGCAGCACCAGATTCGTTGTTGACCGACGGAGCTTCTCCCGGACTGCCGCCAGGGCCGTCTCCCGGAAATCCGTTCTCGTCTGACGACTGGTTTCCTGAACGCTGTTGGCCGCCCCCACCCATTGCACCCATTCCGGACTGTGTTGCGCTTGGACCGGCAATAGGTGTCGCACTGTTCGTCTGATTAAATGTTGACGGGAGTGTCCAATAAAGTGGAGCAAGCAGCATCAGCAGTAGGCTTGATCCTGCGATGGCGCTTTGAACCTTCCATTCTGCCGTCCGCCAGACAACTCCGAATCCGATCGTCATTATAGCGGCTGCGATGAGTAACATCGTCCAAATGGTTCCGATACTGTTCTGGTAAAAAATAACCGCCTCAAAGAGTAGCGTCGCGCCAAAGGCGATCGGTAGAAGATAACCACGCCAGGAGCTCTTCGGATCACTGAAATCACGCCACAGATAAGCAAATCCAATACCGACAAGCGCGGCAATCGGCGGTGCCATCAAGCTTAAATAATATTGATGGAAGAACCCGGCGATGCTGAAGAAGACCATTGCCGGCACAAGCCATGCAAGCCAGAAAATCGTAAAGCTGTGTTTTTCATCCAGCTTTCTGCGCCGAAGCCAGTCGGCAGCGATCGCAATCACACTGAAAAGAACAAATGGAAGAAGCCAGCTTGCTTGTCCAGATAAGGATTTGGAGAACAAGCGAAACGGTCCGGCATTTCCTGTGCCAAACATGTTCCCCTGTCGTCCGCCTCCTCCTGTTCGACCGTTTGGTGTTCCGCCCATCTGGTTTTCAGAACTGTTTCCTCCTGAGGAAGATTTCACAGCCGGCGCGTTTTCAGACACAGTCGTTCCGCTTTGCGCTTTATTATTCTTGCCCATGCTTGGCATTGTGCCCGCTTTTTGACCCCCGCCGCCTTGCTGACCGGTCAGCCGTGATACGCCATTGTAGCCAAAGGCTAGCTCAAGAACCGAGTTGGTTTGGCTCCCCCCGACATAAGGCCGTTTACTGGCGGGAGTAAGATCAACAACGACCGCCCATGAAAGTGAAACGCCTGCCAGAACAACCGTTGCGGCGAGCAGGTGCAGCATCTTTTTCTTCCAGTTAATTTTCATTGCAATCCAGTAAAAAAGATAAACCGCAGGAACAATCATAAATGCCTCAAACATTTTTACATTAAATCCGATACCGATCATGGCAACACTCAGCAGCAACCAGCGAAACTGAGCCGTGGATGCAGCTTTCAATACTGCCCATGCCGCAATAACCAAACAAAGAATCAGCGTGCTGTCCGTGTTGTTCGTTCGCGTCACGGCAATGAAAATTGGTGTGACCGACATGATCATTCCTGAAATAAATGCGGGCAGTTTGCCGGCCCTGCGCTTCACCATCTGATATACAATCACCGTTGATACAATCGCTGCCGCGGCACCCGGAAGCAGAACACTGAAATTACTGAATCCGAACAGTTTTGCACTTATGGTCTGCAGCCAAAGGGCAACCGGAGGCTTATCAACCGTGATGAATCCGGCAGGATCAAATGATGCATAGAAAAAGTTATGGAAGCTTTTCATCATACTCTTTACGGCTACTGTGTAATACTCATTCGTACTCGCTTTATTAAGCAGGAAAAAATTCATAAATCCTGAAAAAAGAATGACACCGATTAAATAAAAATCAATCCGTTTCTTTTTAAATAAATTCATCTTGAGCTCCTCCTCAGGTAACAATAAAGCTGGAATAAATCACCTATACTCGTCAGCATGGGCTTTTTGCTTAACATCATTATGCCAAGCCAATCTTAAAGAATGCTTAACTCAAATTATTTTTTATAAGCTGGGTTAAAAGATAATATAGTCTGTTACCATTTATTGAATCATTCGTGAGCAGACTAGGCTTTTCACGCCTTTCAGCCTTCACCTGTCTGATGAAACAGAATATGAACCTTGCTCTCACCTTCAAAATCATCAAGCTGGCAAGTGAGCCAGTAAAAAAACTACAGTTTAACATCGGCTTTTTATATAACTAAAACCATGTATTACGCGTATTTGCGAGTAAAATGAAAAAAGATGCGGCAAACCCGCACCTTTTTCAATAATTAAGTCTATATTCGGTTCACGGAATCATCCACTGCAACACGTAGGCTTGAAGCAAATTGATCACTCCGGTAATCATGACGAAAAGCAGACTATGTTTAATTGTAAAGCGGAAGAGGCTCCCCTCCCTGCCAACCAGCCCGGTAGCCGCTGTTGCAACGGCCATCGACTGTGGTGAAATCATTTTTGCAGCAACACCGCCGGTTGAATTGGCTGCGACAAGCAACGTCGGATCAACACCGATTTGCTGTGCAGACACCTTCTGCAAATTTGAGAACAAGGCGTTTGATGATGTGTCCGATCCGGTGAGAAATACGCCGATCCATCCGATAAGCGGTGCCAGAAGCGGGAAAACGGTACCCGTCGAGGCAAGCCCGAGTCCCAAAGTACCGCTCATCCCCGAATAGTTCTCAATGTAAGCAAAACCGAGAACGGATACGATCATCACCAATGGAAGCGTCAGCTTTTTTAATGTAAGGCCAAAGGTCAGCGCCCACTTTTCCCAGCTGATACCAATCAGAAATTTGCTTAGAATACAGGTCACTAAAATAGCTGTTCCGGTAGCCGCAAGCACATCAAACTTATAAACGGCGCCATAAGGCATCGCTTGAGTAACAATCGGCTTCACTTGCTCGATCATCCGATCCAGTCCGCGTATGGGAATCATGAACGTAACTTTATTAAGAAATGCCTTAATGCCTGCGGATCCGCCCCATACACAAATGACTACGACGAGCGAAACAAACGGTGACCACGCCTGCGCAATTTTCCCAAAAGAAAAACTGATTTTATTTTGTGAATATGCAGGAATAGGCTGTTCTTTTTCATCCTTAAATCGGAAAATGGATTTCGGCTGCCAGAATTTAAGCAGAATTATGAGACATACCATACTGACAATCGATGAGGTCACATCCGGTAATTCCGGTCCTAAAAAATTGGATGTCACGTATTGCGTAGATGCAAAAGAAATCCCGCATACAAGGATCGCCGGAAGCACCTCAATTGTTCGCTTCCAGCCCGCCATAATAAACACAAGCCAAAATGGAACAAATAAAGAAAGAAAAGGAACTTGGCGTCCAACCATTTGGCTGATCGAAAGTACATCAATGCCGGTGACTTGACCGGATGTAAGAATTGGAATGCCGACGCCACCAAACGCTACCGGTGCCGTGTTTGCAATTAAACAAAGCCCGGCTGCGTAAAAAGGATTGAAGCCGAGCCCGGCAAGCAGCCCCCCGGCAATGGCAACCGGCGTGCCGTAACCCGCAGTTCCTTCCAAAAATGCGCCGAAAGAAAAGGCAATAAGCAACGCCTGCAGACGCCGATCTTGAGTGATGGATGCAATCGAATCACTAATGATTTGAAACTTGCCTGAGGCAACCGTTAATTCATACAAAAATACTGCCGTCACAATAATCCAGCCAATCGGCCAAAGTCCTTGCAATCCGCCCAACGCAGTCGCTTCAAGCGCTAATTGAACCGGCATCTTATAGACTACAATTGCTTCAATCACAGCCAGAACGACCGTCAAAAATCCTGCCTTATACCCCTTCATCTTCTTAATTGCTAAACACCAGAAAAAGAAGACAAGCGGAATACAGGCCACGACGAACGATAAAAACATATTCCCCATTGGATTGTAGTTCTGGGCCCATTGCATTGATTCATTCTCCCTTCCGTATGCGAAAATAGATAACCAAGCAACTATTAAGCGCTTACATCCACTGATTTTACAGATATCCATTCAAATATACAATTTTAGTGAACATTTATTGAATAATATGTGAACGAACAAAAAAGAAGCAGATTATCCGCTCGGATCAATTGTCGAATAAATAATACTTTAGTCACATATCAGTTTTTATTAAAATCAACGATAATAAGAGATGACAAAATTATTAAAGGAATGACTATTTTGAACTTTGAACACCGGTTGACATTATTTTATAAGAAACTTTCAGTTTGGAATCTTGTACTTCGGCATATGAAAAGCCATATCGCGATTTTCTTGGGATTAACTCTTATTTCCACCGTATGTGTTTCGTTTATTTTTGCTTATATCGTTTCAAACTTCGTGCAGCTTTCTTGGTTTATTCATTCTCTATTTTGTTTGGTCGTTTTTGAAATCGTTTTTTTAATTAATCTGAACCATTTCTTATTTCCACAAGCTGTAAAAAAAAGCATTCAGTTATACCATACTTCATTTTATTTGGAGGGGTGGCAGGCGCTCATTTATGCGACTCTCAAAGATTTTTTGAAGAAAAATAATACCATTAAAGATATATTTTTTTTAATTAAGGATTACAAGGAACAGAAAAAGGAAATGACAAAATCGTTTAAAAAAAAAGCTTTTTATAACCTGTCATTAGCTGCATTCATGCTCTTCGCTTGCATCTGGTTTTCATTCAATTCTTGGTTTTTTGATCATATTGTTGCCAATCGCACCAATGATGCTTTTCTCTATCTCATTCTATCTTTCATTTGTTTCCTCCTTTTTGTTCTTATTTTATGGCATATTCATAATGCTTTAGGCAGTTTGTTCTGCTGTCCTTTAACAACTCTTGCCAATCTCATTCGAATTCTGGAAAATATAGAACTTGCACAAAACAATGAAAGCTTTGCTAGAATCATTGACAAAGAAACAGCCACTGTCGATACAGAAGTTGTCAAACGCATCATTGCTGAAAACACATAATTGTGACTAGCATCATTATTCAAGAGCAATACATGGCCAGTGTCTCCGTTAAAGAAAAGGTAAGATCGAAAAGTTAAGGATTTATTAATCATTAACCTTTAATATGATGGGTGTTTATTTGTTAAAAAAATGAAGGGAAGCGAGTCTTTATGACCATTCAATCCATTGGTTCTTCAAGCAGTACAGTTCAGACGGGAAGCACCTCTGATTCGAGTGCAAAAATTGAGGCACTTAAAAAACAAGAAGAGACATTAGAGGCTCAATTGAAGCAATTGGAATCACAAAAAACGGATCAGGAAGATCAGCAAGAACAAGTTCAAGTGATTCAAGCACAGCTTCAACAAATTGAGGCGCAAATCCAGCAGTTAAAGTCCCGATCACAAAGTGGGAACACGACCGCCACACAGTCGCAGACCGCTGCAAATCAGATCAATGCCGATACTGCTGTTTCTGAACAATCGCAGGATGGTGATCAACTGACAATTACTCAGAAAAGTCTTGCACAAAGTGAATCATTTAAATGAGTAACGCAACGAGTATCGATAAAGGATACTCGTTGTGTTTTTTATATACTATTTGACTATGAAGTGTGCAGGAATCAAATTTATTAGATTTGTTTGTGATGCTGTCAAAGAATCTCATCTAGTCTTTCTTCTGAAACAACTTTTATTGCGTTTTTTTCCAAAAGTGCAGCGGTAACGCCGCTTCCGTCCACTGCGTGGCATTCTTTGACTTTTTTCAAAGTCAGATAGGCGCCATTAATATACTGCTCTGTTACATCTGTACCTGACCTAGTCACTACTTTGGCGGTTCTCTCAAGGACATTCTTACCGTCACCGCCAATAATTTCAGTTGGCTCTCTGGGAATTGAAAATCCGCCCAATAATTCAGGACATACAGATACAGCTTCCTCACGATTAATCAGTTCTTTGATTTTCTTGTCCAAACAATCCGATTTATTGTATCTTACAGCTAATCCTGCCAGGCAGGAACTTACGACAATCATCAATAACACCCCGTTCTTTAATTCCGGCCATTGTTCAAATATCTTTTCGATAGCAGCGGCATTCATGGACTCGGCCAAATTTTTTCTTGATCATTTCCTCTTTTTCACCCGTATAGTGTGCAAAACAGCTGATCGGTCTCACTTTTTCCAATGATGATTCAATAGCTCCGTTTAATTCATCGTTTTCCATAAATACATGCAGATAGTGATTCACCTGATGAAAATCATTTTTCTGGTACCAAGAATTGACCCACTCATCATCGCGTGTATAGGCTTCCAGTTGATTAATATTCCGTGCTTTGAGCCTCTTCTCCGCTTCAAGCAGCAGTTGCCGGCCAATTCCTTGCTGCTGAAAATCGGGATGGACAGCCAAATGCCAGATCATCCCGCCAAGTGATGAACATTGCACACAGATGGTTTTGATTTCTTGTTCACATTCAATGTCAATTAAACCAACAATTTTCCCATTGTCGACTGCAACAAGTTCAATCGAGGGATGATCATAGGTTTTCTTCTGTTGTAAAACATTGTCATAATACGCCGTATGTAAAAAGGACAGAACACAGCAGCGCAGCCAGCCTTCCTCATCATCTGTCCGATATTGCCTGATTTGCAATTGAAAGACCCCTTTTTATTTGGATTTTCATTTAAATTTATAATGAGTGAATTAATATTCAATCATAACAGATCCCGGATGGACATAATTAGCCGCGTCATTTACTCAAGAAAATTTGCCGATCAATATCGTATCACGTTCGATCATCAATTCAATGTCGGATAGAGATGCTTAATGACTTTCAAAAAATTGATAACAACGGGTGAATCAGCTTCTTTTCTCCAAGCGAAGGACATTTGGTAGGCCTTTTGACATGTTCCGATTAACGGTTTATACACAACATCGTTCCGTATATGTCTCGCAGATTCATGAATTAATGCAATCCCTAAGCCGGAAGAAACGAGTGCCAGTACTGTCTGCATATCTCTGGCTTCCTGAATGATTCTCGGGCTGAAACCAGCATCCATGCAAACCTTAATCATTGAATCATAGTAAAAAGTACCTGTCTCTCTAAGGGTAGTCACAAAAGCTTCATTACGAAGATCGTTCGCAAATATCTCCGTTTTTGAAGCTAGGCTATGATGGACAGGCAAAGCAACGACATAGGACTCTTTTCTAAGGAGATAATTAAAAAGCAATGGATCTTCTATAGGCGTTCCCAAAATTCCAACTTGTATTTTTCCGTTTTTAATAGCATCAACTTGGTTTATCGTATGCAATGGTTGCAGAATAACCTTTACGTTAGGGTAAAGCTTTCGATAAATAGCTAACATTTCAGGAATAATTTTCCAGGTTGCTGATTCGACAAATTCAAGTACGAGTTCGCCGACATTTCCCTTAAACGCATTTCCGACTGCCTTCTTTGCACGTTCAGCTTGTGTTAACAATGCTTTTGCTTCAGTTAAGAATACTTTTCCAGCGTCAGTAATCGCAACATGCCGCTTTGTTCGAGTAAAAAGAGCCCCACCTAGCTCTTGTTCTAACCGCTTAATTTGCTGACTAAGTGCAGGCTGGGCGATTCCTATTTTATGTGCGGCTCTTCCGAAATGACATTCTTCAGATACTGCAACAAAGTATTTAATCTGTCTCAATTCCATTTTATTCACGCCTTAATATAAATTACTTATTAAACTAATAACATATATATATTTCACTTATTAATTATTTCATTATACAATAAAAAAGATAAATGGAGGGGTGATTGATTTGAGAACAAATCGTGTTGCTTTGATAACTGGAGGCAGTAGTGGGATTGGTTTTGCAATAGCAAAGAAAATGATTGAAAATCATGTAGACGTTACCATAATGGGAAGAAAAGAAGATGCTCTCAGTGAGGCAGCGACTAAATTGCAAGGTTCAATCCATTGGATACGGGGAGATGTCAGTGATCGGCCAGATGTTGAGAGAGCGGTTAAGTCAATTGCAGATCGTACCGGAACGATTGATATTCTCGTCAACAACGCCGGAAAAGGCGGCGGAATAACCACAAAAATCCCTTTGAGTGAAGCGGAAGCGGTGTGGGACGACGTGAGTGCGGTTAATCTGAAAGGTGCATTCCTAATGACTATGGCCGCAGCTCCCATTTTAAAACGTCCGGGCGGGAGAATTATAAATATCAGTTCCATTGGTGCATTCACTGGTGGCAGCCGTGCAGGAGGGCTTGCTTATGCAGCATCGAAATCGGGCCTTCATGGACTTACGTTTGCCTCTGCACGTGAATTAAGTAAAGAGGGAATCACCGTGAACGCCATTGCACCCGGACTCATTACCGAAACAAACTTTTTTAATGGCCAATTAACAGAAAAACGATTAAATCAAACTGTATCTCAAATACCTGCCGGACGTGCCGGTCAACCTAGCGATATTGCTTCGGCTGTTTGGTATTTGGCTTCTCCGGATGCCTCATATATCAATGGAGAAATTCTTAATGTTAATGGTGGATGGATGTTTGGGCGATAGTTTATGAACGACATCAGCATTTAGTACCAATATCGTTTATTTATGCTTTTTAGTTTCAAGCGTTTTCTTTTTGACCTAGTTATTTTCGGGATTGAATTGATTTTTCTTCATCTGTTTGAACCATTCAGTATTGAAATTGCAAAAACTCAAGTAGATTGGTCCACATTTAACAGATTTATAGTACAAAAAATTAGATCATCTGGATAGTAGCGATTGCTATAAGTTTGAATTCTCCGAACCTGAGCAGTTCGACAACTACTTAGGAGCGTCCTTTCACACCCAAAAAATGCATCGTGTCGTGATGCATCTTTTGCGAATAAAAAATCACATGTTGCGCAGTAAAATACGGACTGGAACATGTGATAATAAATATCAATCTGAATATCTAATATTTATCCAAATACTGGCTGAGATTAAGAACACACCTACGAAGAAGCCTAGACCTATTGCTTCTCCTAAAATTAACCAACCTAATAACGTTCCAATTAAAGGCTGGAACATGAAAAACAATCCGGAACTTGCGGCATTCGTCAACTGTAAACCACGGTTCCACATAACAAAAGCTACTGCTGTTGAAATGATACCTAAATAGAGAAGACAAAAAATCACTGTTGGCTGCGTCAGATAATGCCAAGGCACTGTCGAACATTGAACAAAAACAACTGGTGATAGACAAACCAAAGCAGTTGCAGTTGCAATAGTTGTCACTTGTATCAGTGGGTAATCGTTGGGAACTAATTTGATCAATACTGACATCAAAGCCCATGTCAACGCAGCAATCATTAAAAATACTGCACCAAGCAATTTACCCGCACCTATCGTATGAACACCCACGATCATAAGTACCCCAATAGTTGCCAGGGCAACTGAACTAATTTTCATCCAAGTTAATCGTTCTTTTAACAGCCACCAGGCAAATAAAATCATAAATGTTGGGGTCGCAGCCGTAATTACAGAACCCAATTGGGCAGAAGACAGCCATGTGCCAGCTTCTTGCGTGACGATAGAAAGAGCATTACCGATTACACCAATTAAAAGAATTAATGGCAAATCTTTTCGTTTCACACGCCAATCTACATGTTGCCAGCATCCAATGGCAAATAAAACGACAACAGCGACTAAGTAACGCAGCCAGACTAATTCAACGGGTGGAAAAAATTCGACCACGACTTTTACAACGACAAACATACCGCCCCATATGCTAGCGGCAGGGCTTAAAAATAAAGCGCCAAGAATCTTTTTTTTCATTTGTTCTCTCCGTTTTCGTATTTCATAATTGCTTTGTTACGAATTTAACGGAGAATGTTCTCCATTAAATTATCGGAGAGCTGGAACATCACATTCAGTTACAGGTGCGTAAATCATGATTCATACCTCCTTTATTAGTGAAACTCCTTATATTACTTTATTTAGAATATCAGCTTAAGGCCTTACCGATCTCTCTGGGGCTGATATTTGTTTGCTTGCAATACACCTCTATATCATTTCCCTCTGGATCTTTAAATTCCAATACTAAGCTTTCTCCAATTCTGGTTAGAGGAAATCCGATTGGAGCCCCTAATTCATTTATTCGTTTTAATAATACATCCATATTATTTACTTGAAAGCTCGGTAAACAGTTGTTGCCCCAAGTATGTTTTTCATTAACTTTGGCAGGATTAAACAAGCAAAGCCTATTATGTTCAAAATTAAAAATGCTAAAAACATCATCTCTTTCACTTACTTGTTGATCAAGCAATCGCTCATAAAAATTTATTGCCCGATCCATGTCCTTCACACAAATATACAAAGAATTTAAAGTCATTTTCAACTTCATACGCTCTTCTTTTCCTCCTAGTGTAATAAGTTGATGATTCATTTGAAAATTTATACATGATATCTATATGCCCATCTAATAAATGCCTGAAATGCAGGATAGAGATCTCATTCGTTTTTTCAAGCATAGTGAAAGCCCTTTTTATATCTTTGGCTGTTTCATCTGTTCCTGCTCAAATAAAAATAATTGCTTCTCTTAACGCGATCAGATAATTCTACCTCTTAAGTTCAGATTCTTCTTTTATTATTCATCTTCAAGATCATTTGAATGAACTTTCTTTTCTTTTATTTTTACCTTTTTGATCTGATTTTTCAAGGTTCAATTTTTTTATTACATTTGGAATGGTACATGTTAAATTCAAAATAATGCGCCTAGACAATCAAACGAAGAGATATACTTAGGACATATTCTAAGATTTAACTTTTTTTCTGGCTGGCCATGTTAGGCAATCTTTTGGGGTCGCACTAAATTAAATATGATATGATTTTGGAAAAACAACAGCCGGCCCTTTTCAGGAACCGGCCGATGCTATAGTTTGAGTTCTCCGAGCCTGAGCAGTTCGACAACTGCCTGGGAGCGTCCTTTCACACCTAATTTTTGCATGGTGTTCGTAATGCATACCCATTGCGGATAATAAACATTGTATTACTTCCATAAAATAACAAGGTCAAATCGTATTCAAATGGCTTAGAAATAAATCTGTATGTTGAACCATATTCGACAATTAAGAGCTAGTCTCATCTTTTTCAATTCATTTAATTAATCATTCAATATTTCATAAATGTGACGAACTTCTTCTCTTGCATCATTATCATACACGCCGGTTAGGTTCTTCTTACTTTTCAAATTATACCGATAACCTTGTCTTGTGATATTTCCATCTATTTCATAATCCTCTTGTTGATAAATGCCATTTATTCCTCTCTTGTATCTCCCGAGTGCCACCAAAATGACTTTTTGTGCTCCTGCTTTGATTAATAAATTTCTGGCAGTCTCAAATGAAATACCATTTGTAATATAGTCATCAAGAACACATACAACTTTTCCTTTAACTCTATAAAGATAAAATGGATTTAAAATTATGGAGTTGAAATGTTTAATACAGCCTTCTTTAATTCGGGTCGCGTATGGAGTATCATGGCTCCTATTTACTGAAGTATGTCTAATGAACAAGGGTTCTTTCATTCTTTTATTAGTTAAGTATCTGCATCGTTCTTTTAACTCTTCCATCTCATTGTTGACTTTACCACTTGAAGTAGGAAAAATTCCCCATATATCTACATTTCTTAAATCTGAACTTTTCATTACACCTGAGATTAAATGAAAATACAGCGTATTAAAGTAACTTCTATCTCCACGTTTCAAAAGATTCTGAAATCCATCAAGAACTTCACGTTCAGTCGGTTCGACATCCCAATTAAGAGTATTTGCTGAAGTTAATGCAAGTGTAGTAGTATTTGAATTAACTTTTAACTTAAAAAACCACTTTGTTTGATTGTCAATCAATTTAATTGCTTCTAATAATTTGCGAGGTGTTTTTAAAATAATGCCATAACGAGCTGGTTTTTCTTCCTGCTTTACACTCCAACCAGGATCAATAATTAATATTTTTTTGTTGGCAGCTAATATTAAATCGTTATCGCTGCTTCCCACTAAAACAAAACTACTTGCATTCTCTTCAGTAACAATTTCTCGAATTTTCCAACGATATGCACAAGCTATTTTAAAATCAAGCTGTTCTTTAAAGATATCTTTCATAGTATTTTTAGCATTGGTATTATGTGAAATTACAATTATCCTATGACCTTCTTCATTTAAACAGTTTAACAAATGCTTAATCCCAGCATACATATTATAATCCTCATCAAAAACTGTTAATCTACTCATAATTATGTACAAAGGTTCTCGCTCCTTTTTACAAAGCAAATTAATTAAAAAGATCGTTTGGTTTTGTATATATTCTAGCGCTATTACTGGACAAAATTTTATTAATTCCAGTTGAATTATTATCAAAACAAAAAATTGGCCTTTTTTGTTTAAATGCAAATCGTGCCGTATGCATAGTTCCACTTTTTTCTGAACATTCCGTTATTATAACTACATTACTAAGTCCAGAAATAATTCTGTTTCGATTTATATAATTTGTTTTTTTAAATACATTTTCAATTTTATAGTACTCACTAATCAAAAGACCCCCATTTTCAATTATTTGGCTTGCATACTTTTTATGATGTTTAGGAGTAACATTTGTAATTGGGCTTGGTAGTACTGCTATCGTTTCTCCATTAGCATTTAATGTAGATATATGTGCTTGAATATCTGTTCCGTATGCAAGACCACTTGCAATCACAATATTAATTGTAACTAAGTCATTAACAACACTTTCAATTTGTTTTAAAGTGTTCAATGCTGGATTTCTTGTACCTACTATGGAACAAATAAATTTATTCTCTAATAAATTTTTATTACCCTTCATAAAAATAAAGAAAGGGGGAGACGGAATATTTTTAAGTGCTTTAGGATAAAGACTTTCATAGTAAATATAATATTCAATATTTTCCTTAGAAAGCTTATCTAGTGTTTCCGAGATAGTTATCTTACTCTTCTCAATTAAATTTTGAGATGCTAGTAAATTAATATCTTTATCTGTAAAAATATCTTGTAAAAATTGTAACTCTAAAAAATTTCCTTTGAGCAGCTCAGTCAATTGTTCTTCAGTCGTATTTCTATACAATTTACTGAGTGAGCTTAACGATAAGCCTAAATCGTAAAGAACAAAAAGAATCTCTTTTTTATTCATAAAATCTCCTCTTTATATAGAAACATTAATAATAATAGGGGACCCTGTCAATCAGAAATGCTTTTTTTATTAAAATGTATATTGTAGCTAATTATTTGAAAACCTATATTTTATGTCTATATGCCCATCGGGATGGACAAAGATCTTTTCAATAAGCGCCTGAAACGCTGGATAGAGATCTTCATCCGTTTTTTCGAGCATAGTGAAGGCTTTTTTTATATCTTTTATATGGACTGTTTCATCTGTTTCTTGATCAAGTAAGAACGATTGATCTTCCCACTTCTTAATGTTTTCGGCTATTTCCTGCCTCTCGAGTTCAAATTCACCTTTTGTGATTAATTCATCTTCAAGGTACATTTGAATGAGCTTTCTTTTCTTTATTTTTGCCTTTTTGATTTGATTTTTCAAGAGTTCAATTTTTTGTCCCCTCTTTTGATCTAAGTTATTTTTTAGATCAAATTGAATCTTCCTGCCCTCTTCTTTAAGACGTTCAATAATGAAGTTTCGGAAATCATTATAGGGGATGGGATCATGTTTCACGCAGCCATACTTCCCGGCGCGTCTATAGGCACTGCAACGCAGATAAGACCAAACAGTACGCCCACCTTTTTTTCTATTATAGTAAGAAGTCTCAATTACCATATTTGAGCCACACTCACTGCATACGGCCAATCCACGCAGTTCATTCCAAGGTGTTATTTTTTTCTTCGATTGCTTGTATGTTTTGCTGTTCGCTTTCTGCCATTCTTTAGTTGGAATTATTTTAGGATGCTGATCATAGTAAATATGCCATTTTTCCGGAGGATTCTGAATCTGTTTCTTTCTTCCGTTGATTTTAACCATTTCATAGCGATTTGAGACGACAACGCCGCAATAAGTGGGATTCTTTAATATCCGCTGCACAGTCGTGAGTTGCCACTTGTCTTTAAAACGCGGGCCAACAATAGTTCCTTCCGCTAATTCCTTGTTAAGCCGGTACATAATATTTTTCTGTCCCAAACCATGATGATTATATAAATCAAAAATCATTCGGACTACTTTTGCTTCTTCCTCGTTAACGGCCAACTTCTTATTTTCGATTTTATAGCCAAATGCAGTCTTTCCCCCCCTGTATTCTCCACGCCTAATTTTAGCCGCAAAAGCTGCACTCGTGGATACAGAAATACTTTTGGGATACTGCGCTGCAAACATGGAGAACATTTCAAATTTCATGTCATTCTTGCCCTCTGTGAGACTATCATAGCCTTCTTCAATGGTTATGACGCGTACACGTGCAGAAATCAATACTTCCTTGATCTCAAGGGCGTCTTTCAAGTCTCTGGCCAATCTGCTGATTGACTTGAAGAGCACCATTCTTATTTCTCTTTTCCGCGCTTTTTCAAGAATCAAACGCATGGCTTTTCTGGCTAAGATCGTTGTTCCGGAAATTCCATCATCAAGAAGAATGCTGCTTTCATTCCATTCAAAATGGTGTTGATCGAGCCAGTTATGACAGATGTCAATTTGATTTTCTAGAGAAGAAACCTGTTCATCTTTTTCCGTGGATACACGGCCATACACAATGTAAGGGTATTTATTGTAAGGGGTGATTTTTTCCTTACTCAATTCAGTGCGGTTGAAAATGTCCAATATCACATCACCTCTATACACATTATACAGAGAAATGCGCGAAAATAGAACATATATTCGTTAATTGATTATTAACAATAATTTATTAGTGACGATATAAAATATATATGACGTGCAAGAAAAGGATGATAGATAGTGACCACAAAAATAGCCTGTTACGGTAGTTGTGCGACAAGAGATAATTTTAATTCTTTAATGAATCCTAATTACAAAGAAAAGTATCAATGCGTTGTTACATCAGAACATTCATCAATTATCAGTGTAGTTAGTTCAAAAATCGAATTTAATATGAATGATCTTGATAACTTAGAAAAAGAGTATTATCGGTGGCTAATCAAAACAGACCTTGAAAAAACTTTTCTTACAGATTTGTTTTTAGAGCAGCCAGATGTACTCATTCTGGACTTTTTTCCAGATGTCTATTTTGGAGTTATTTATCTAAATGGACGGTTTATGACAAATCATGTATGGCACTTACCAAAAACAACATTTTATAAAAATATGAAAGAACGAGCAGTGCTTACATTAGCAAATCAAAGTGAACAATATATTAAACTGTGGGCTGCTTCTTTCAAAAAATTTATGTACTTAATACGTGAAAAATTACCAAATTGCAAAATACTGGTTAATAAAGTGCGATTTGTTGCTAAAATTATCGATCAAAACAATTCAATTTCTCTTGATCCAAATGCGGAAACATTGATGAAATATAATCAACTGTGGGAATTTCTTGATGAATATGCAATCAAAAATTACGGTCTCGAATTTATCGATGTAGATTATGCCGATGTTTATATTCCTACAAAGCATAAATTATGGAATCCTTGGTATTTACACTATACAGATACCTATTACCATCTCTTTCTACAGGAACTTAATAAGATTATGTTCAGTAATGTGAATCGCTAAACGATTTATTATTTAAAGTAATTTTTAACGCTTGCAGCCGTTGCTAATACTTCATTCACATACCAATCCGCATGATTATAATGCCAAATTGCTTTTCTCACATTTGTTTTATATCCATTCGCTGAAAGATACCGTGCAGCTGAATAGATTGCATCTGTGATGTCCCACGGACTTGTCTGTCCGTCTCCGTTACCATCTACACCATATGCAGCGAAAGTCGCAGGCATGAACTGCATGTGGCCAATTGCGCCAACAGGAGATATCATTTTTTTAATGCTTGAAAAGTGCGTTTCAATGGAGTGAATCGCGGCCAACACTTGCCAATCCACGCCGTAACGCTGCCCGGCTGCTTTATAAATGGGTACATATTCACGTGGCACCTTCTCGCCCGGCTGTAGCTGAGCAGCGGCAAAAGAAAATTCTGCATAATTTTGTACAAGCGATTGTCCATTATTGATCTTTTCAGGCTCTTGGATTAGATCAATCGCTTTTTGATATGCAGCTGCATAACGAGTATTGAACGTACTTTGCAGTTTGTCATGATTCGAAAACATGAAAATGGTTGGCACCCAACAGCGATCATTCATAAGATGGGCAGGAATCGTTTTCGCTGGCATACTGCTTGCCCTTCCTAGAACTTGTCCTTTTTATTTCCAAAAAAACTAGCCAATCGGCCAGTATTAATAATTGCTTACAGCCAGTTCTTTATCTTTATTGAAATAAGGCTCAAACGCTTTGCGAAAACATTCCTCTTTCGGCTCAGTACCATAAATCACCTTGTCAATGCGGAGAATTGTTTTCTTCTTTTTCTGCATGTGATCACCTCACTTTCCACGTTATGCCGATGGGACAGATGGACTGCCCACTAAAATATGTGTCATTTCGTTACTTTAAAATTCAAAAAAATAATCCAGTTAAAATTCAATTCCATTGCAATCATCTGTGCTACCTTCACACTTTGGTTTCTCCTTCCGCTCTCAATCATTGTGTAATATGCTCGTTGAATATGCGCTCTTGAAGCAATTTCTTCTTGTGTTAACCCCAAGAATTCTCGCTTACTTCTGAGCCATTCCCTCAATTATGTTCCTCCTTTAAAGTAACGGTATGACACATCTTGTTTTAAATTATAGTAACGATTAGTTACATTGTTAATAATTATTGTGTCTTTATGACACATTTATTTAAAGCAATCAAATATTAACTTAAAATTAGTATTAATGGACGGTTTCTTGTACCAGTTCTAAGGAGATGGCGTGTCATGCTTAAAGACCAATTAACAAGATTAAGAAAATCTAGAGGAAAAACACAAGAAGATATTGCAAAAATTTTAGGTATCACTCGTCCCGCGTACACTGCCTACGAAATTGGGACTAGGCAACCAGACTACGAATCACTTATTAAATTAGCAAAGTATTTTGATGTCACTATTGATTATCTGCTGACAGGAGAAAAAGAAGAAACTGAAAGCAACCCTAACTTATTTTTCTTCGATATGGGAGGGTTAACAAAAGAAGAGATTGAAGACATAAAAAGCCACTACAAGTATGTAAAATGGAAGTCAAAGCACGGGGGAAAGAATGAGTGAATCAAAAACAAAGAAGAAGTATTATTGAAGCTGTAAAAATTGTTTTGTTATTGGCTTTTTTAGCATATACATTATTAAATCGATTAAGTTTACAATACTTAATTGCCAGTCTCATTATTCCGCAATTAGTTGCGATGATTTTAAGCATGATCCTTCCAAAAGCAACAAGCAAGAAGCAAAATTTACAAAAAAAGAAAAGTACTGCAAACAAAATCTCTATTTCTAAGAGTAGACAGTTACCAGATAAAGAAATTCTTAAATTACCCCTACATAAAATTTCAGCTAGAGAATTAGAACGTCTTTGTTATCTATACTATAAATCTAAAGGCTATAAAAATTTTGAAACGCGCAAAGGCAGCGACGGAGGAATTGACATTGTTTATGAACATCCTCGTAACGGAAAAACTGCCGTACAAATAAAACATTATTTAGGATCTCAAAAGCAAATACCCGTAATGCAAATTCGGGAATTGAACTCAAGCAAAAGAAACTATCATTGCGTTTACTCAGAATTTATCACAACCTCTCGATTCTCTCTTCCTGCACGACAAGAAAGGCCTGTCAGCATGACATTCAGAGATATCACTTGGTTTGAAAAAGAAATAATTCCTTGGATGAAAAAGAGTTAAAGTTAAGAAACATTAGAACACATGTTCTTGTTTTTGTTGAAAAAGAAAGAGTGGTCTATATAATAGTTTGAGGTGGTTATTTTGAACTATTATTATCGTACTCTTACATTGGATCAATGCGTATCTAAACTATTAATTGATATGGGCATACATAATCCACATGAAATTAGCGAAGAACTTATTTGCGATAAATTGGGCATTCAACTTACTTATTCATGTCGCAGAAGTTATTCTACTGATAAAGATGACTTCAAATTAATAAACATTGATACTCGCTTACCAAAAGACAAACAAAGAGAAGCATTCTTTCATAAGCTATGCCACATATTAAGGCATTCAGGCAATCAACTAAATGGAATGCGGCCATCCCACTACATATGATGGACTCAATCAATCTGAACAGCCCCATGCTCTTACAAGAGGCTTCTGCTACATTTCAGGTATCAGTTGAATTGTGTAAACATAGATTCGACCAACTAAAGCAGAATCATCTAGCTGAACAACGAACAGCCTTACTAAAGTAATTATTTAAATAAAGCAGACAGGACTTCCCCAGTCTGCTTATACTTATCCGCAATGACTATGCACCGCTTAAAAAAATTCTTCTCTCGTCCGATAAAGAGATAAGATGACTTATAATTATTGTGGTATTTTTTGGTAGACTTAATATGAATAACCCCTATTAAAAATTTAATTACCTCAATATCATGCAATCTTAATCACCATCTTTTAAGTTATTTTCTATATTCTTAAAAAAAAATGGGGTCGATACCTAATGGATGAATTTTCACGAGCATTTTATGAAGCAAAATTTGAAAATGCTTTTTACAGAAAAAAAGAAAATGAGTTTCAAGATTTCTTTTCATTAATCATGGGACTTAATTATAGAGGAGACTTTATGCAATGTAAACCCTGGGGGAAAATTGGTGATAGAAAAAACGATGGTTATATAAAAAATAGTAAAACACTATTTCAAGTTTATGCACCTGAAAGAATAATAGAAAATAATTGGATCAAAAAAATTAATGATGATTTTAATGGTTGCCTTCCATATTGGAAGGAATATTTTAATACTTGGATATTTGTACACAATCAAGAGCAACTATCACCTAATATAATTAACACTCTTTTAATTTTAGCTAAATCACATCCTGATATCTCTATTATTAACTGGGGATTCTTTGACCTTAGAGACAAGTTATTTAGCTTGCATGACCAAGATATTGAACTTATTTTAGGACATGTTCCCAGCAAAAAGAACTTCACTAATCTAAAATTTGAAGCAATTGAACCCGTAATTGCATCAATTGCCTATAAAGAAAATCCTCCAGAAAGTGAACTAGTTCCTGTACCAAAAGATAAACTATATATTAATGGATTCTCTCCAGCAATAGAAACAGTGATCACTATTGGTATGTTAAGAACTCCTTTAGTTAAAAAATATTTTAATTATTGCAGTGATTCAGGCTTGGGTGACAAGATAGCTGGTACTCTAAATGAGAAATATAAAGAATTTAAGGAACATAACTTAAATAGTGTGGAAATTTACAATGAGTTATTGAATTTTATCATGGGAAGCCATTCATTTTCAGATACTGATCATCTTGCTGCAGCGTATACTGTTTTATCTTATTATTTTGAAAATTGTACTATATTCGAAAAAACAAAGTCTGAAATTGCTAGTAGCTGATGCATTTCCTAACATTGACTGTAGGAAAAAAATAAGACATAATCTATAAAGAACATACATTCTATACATTGGAGAGAATTAGATGCTAGTACCAACTAAAAATTTACATGAAGATAAGTCAATAATAAAAATTGGTGCTAGGATCTTATTATTCATGAACTCGCCACAAACAGTATCTTCTCTATGGGATCAATATAAACGTTTTCAGGAAAAAAATAAATGCCCTAATATTAAATTCGATACATTCTTACTTACATTAGACTTTTTATATATTGTTGGCGCAATAAATCAAAGTAAAGGAATTTTGAGGAGAGTTCGAAATGATTAAAAAAATATATAGTTCCCTACCTTCTTTTAAAACCCTGTCGTTTAACAGTGGTGTTAATATTCTTTTGGCAGATAAAACTGACAATTCATCTGAAAAAAGCACTAGAAATGGTGCAGGAAAATCTAGCTTAGTTGAGATTGTTCACTTTTTATTAGGTGGATCTTGTGGGAAAGAAAGCATATTTAGAACACCTGAATTGATAAATTATTCATTTTCAATGCTTTTGAATATTGAAGGATACGAGATAACAGTTTCCCGAGCTGGTTCATCTCCTTCAAAAGTTCGTTTATCATTTGATCCTCAGTCTGATTTTTTCAAAATGATTAAGACTAAAAATGGCTACTGTAAAAATACAGATTGGAAAATTTATCTTGGAGCACTCTACTTTAACATAAACGCAGACAATGACGAAATAAATTTCCGATCCATATTCCCCTACTTTGCGCGTAAACAATATGATGGTGGGTTTCTTGAACCTACAACATACTTCCGCAGTCAAAAAAATTCAAATAAACAAATCGCGCTTTCTTTTTTATTGGGGTTAGATTGGCATTTAGCAAACGAACAAATGAACCTAGAAACTAGAAAGAAAGATCTAAACAACTTAAAAAAAATAGTTGCTACGCAAACTTATAAAAACTTATTAAATGTATCTGCCAATTTAAAAACTGAAATTACTCTAATTGAAGATAGAGTTAGTAAACTAAATAATAATATTAAAGCTTTTAAAGTATATCCCGAATATAAGAAAGTCGAAGAAGAAGCGAGTGAAATATCACGCCAAATATCAGATTTAAGTAACAAAAATTATCTTGACAAACAACTAATAGATGAACTTGAAAAAGCTGCTAATGAGGAAGCTGCTAATGTCTCGGAACTAACAATTGATAAAATTTATGAAGAAGTCGGTCTTAAATTACCCGATTTAATTAAGAATACCTATGAAGATGCAAAAAAATTTCATGAGGCCATCATAAAAAATAGGAGGTCATATCTAAACGATGAAATAGTAGAACTTAAAACTAAAATGAGTGAAAGGCATGAAGAATTACAACTACTTTCTAAAAAACAAGAAAGTAAAATGCGAATTTTAAATTCGCATGGAGCTTTAGAACAATATAATAATCTTCAAAATGAACTTAATATCTTGGAAAATAACTTAACAGAAAGAAAACGACAATTAGATATTTTAAACACTATTGATGAAAGCAAATCAAAAATTCAAGTTTCCGAGGAAAATCTGAGGATGAAAACAAAACGTTCATTAGATGACCATTTTGAACTTCTGAAAAAAGCTATATTATCAATAGAACATTCTTCTAATGCACTATACAATTTTAAAAGTCAACTAGAAATTGGATTATCTAAATCAGGAATCTCATTTATAATGACAACAGATGGACAAAAAAGTAAAGGTATTACTAATATGCAAATATTTTGTTTTGACATTATGCTTATTGAAATGTCAATCTTTTTAAGTAGAAAACTTCGTTTTTTAATTCACGACAGTCATCTTTTTGATGGAGTCGATGATAGGCAAATTAAAAATGCAATTCAATATGCAATAAATCTTTCGAAAGACCTTGATTTTCAATATATAATTACTATGAATTCTGATGATCTACCAAAGTTCGATGACCTTGATATTAATGATTTTATCCTCCCAGTAAAATTAACTGATAAAAGTGTTGATGGTGGGTTATTCGGCATAAGATTTTAATTTTACACTTTCTAAACTATTTAAGAAAAAAATCTGATGGTTATATAACCATCAGATTTTTTATCCGCAATAAGTATGCACCGTGTTTGAAATGTGATTTCGAACAGTCTTTTCACTTATGAAGAGTTCTTTAGCTATGTCTCGGGTCGTCTTGTCTTGGACAAGCAGTTCGAAAACTTCTCTTTCCCTCTTCGTCAGCAAAGGTTTTGGACGGTGATATTCTTCCTTCAAAAATTCCCCCTCCTTGCTCAGCAAAAGAACGGGTGGGGAAGGCTTTTAGTCATTTACATTTTATGAAAACAAGGTCGATGCGTGCCAAGAATGAGTATTTTACGCAAACGCCCGCAACACCGTCAGTACATCTACAATATGGCGTTTGAGCCCAAGTTTACCGGATCAATGCCGAGAGCGAGACCGATCAGCTGTGGCAGATGCAGGACGGGTATGGTGATGTCCTTGTCAAAGCCTTTTTGTGCGCCTGGTGATAGGCATCCATTTGCATCTGACAGAGCGGACATGGCGTCACAATGCAGTCTGCGCCCGCTTCTTTTGGTGAAAGGCAATTGTTTCGTGTCAGCTTCTCGACTTCCTTTTGAACAGGAAAGACCGCATGGAAGCCGCAGCAAGCAAGTCATTGATCAAAGTTTACAATTTTGGCTCCGAGTACCTCGGCAACCATCTCCATTGACTGGGGATTTGCAGGATTTTCAAAGCCCATAATTTGCGGTGGCATTAAGATATGGCAACCGTAAAAGTCTGCGACTGTTAATCCTGTGAGCGGGCGTACCACTTTTTCCTTCAATTGTTTAAGGCCGTAGTCTTCCAGCAGCAACCAAAGCAGATGGGTGATTTCCGTCGTTCCCTGATATTGCATGCCTGCCCTTTTCAGTGCTTGATTCACTTTCTCCTTAAGAAATTTGCTTCCATCAATCTGTTTTTTTGCTGTACGCAGCATCAGCGTGCATGTGTTCCACACTGTGACAATTTTCTTTACACCCAATTTTTCGCCAAGAACGATGTTTCGTGCATTGACCAAGGTAAGCCGTCAAGGGATCATAGTCCTGAATGTGGCTGGCGCCGCAGCACGTCCAGCCATCCAGTTCAATCAATTCAATACCTAGCGCACGTGCAACCTCCATTGTTAACATCATTAATTCTTTTTCCGCAGATTTTAGTGTGCAGCCGGGAAAGAACCCGTATTTAAGACTTTTCATCGATCTCGACCTCCTTGGCGAAATCATACAGTGCGCGAACACCTTGAATGCCTTCAACTGGTTTTTGATGTTCCAACAGGCAATAAATAGCCTTATGTAATTATGGATGCACCATTTCTTCAGGTTTAACATACGCATCAAATTCTTCACTGCTGAGCAGGCCGAGTTTTATTGCGGCTGCTTTCAAACTGATGCCTTCCTGATGGGCAAGCTTTGATATTTTCGCTGATTTTTCATAACCGATCTTCGGATTCAAAGCGGTAACCAGCATCAATGAATGATGGAGGAAATAATCAATCTTCTCTTGATTTACTTTAATTCCGGAGACACAATGGTCATTAAACGATTGCATCACATCAGTTAAAAGCTTGACAGACTGAAGAAAATTGTACCCAATAACGGGCTTGAATACGTTTAATTCAAAATTGCCTTGACTTGCTGCAAACCCGATCGCCGCGTCGTTGCCCATGACCTGAACAGCGACCATCGTAACTGCCTCGGCCTGAGTAGGATTTACTTTGCCCGGCATAATGGAACTGCCCGGTTCATTTGCCGGAATCTCTAATTCCCCGAGGCCACAGCGAGGCCCACTCGCAAGCCAGCGCACATCGTTGGCAATTTTCATCAGGTCTGCTGCGAGCGCCTTTAAAGCTCCATGTGCCGCGACCAATGCATCATGGCTGGTCAGTGCATGAAACTTATTATCCGAGGTATAGAATTTTTTCCCGGTCGTGGTGCTGATTTCCTTCGCCGCTCGATCGCCGAACGCGGCAGGAGCGTTTAATCCTGTTCCGACAGCCGTTCCACCGATCGCTAAGCCCCTAAGATGATTTAATGTTTCTTCAATGAGTGTCCTTGACTCCTTAAGCATGAATGCCCATCCGCTGATCTCTTGACCGACGGTGAGCGGAACGGCATCTTGCAAATGTGTGCGGCCTATTTTGACCACTTCGGCAAATTCCCGTGCTTTCGTGTCAAGTGTCGCTTTCAGTTCGTCCAATACCGGCAACAAACGATCTTCAATCGCTTGAACGGCTGCGATATGAAGCGCAGTTGGAAAGGTATCGTTGGAGCTCTGCGCCTTATTAACGTCGTCATTGGGATGAACACGTAAATCACTGCCTTTTTCCTTCAGCAGCTGATTTGCGCGATTGGAAAGCACTTCGTTCATATTCATGTTTGATTGCGTGCCGCTTCCGGTTTGCCAAACAACAAGAGGAAACTCGTCATCCCACTTTCCCGATATCACCTCGTCGGAGGCGGCTGCAATCGCGGCTGCTTTCTCTGTATTCAATGTCTTTAGTTTTTGATTGGCTAATGCCGCACTCTTTTTTAAGATTGCAAACGCGTGAACAATCTCCAGCGGCATCTTTTCCCAGCCGATTTTAAAATTATCCTTGCTTCTTTGTGTCTGAGCCGCCCAAAGCCGATCAGCCGGCACCTTGACCTCTCCGAGAGTATCATGCTCAAGTCTATAATTCATCAATGGTCTCTTCCCTTCCTTTAATTCTATACTCAGTGTCACATAAATCTTCTAATTTGTGAAATACCAATTATTGAACATTCATTAATTTTGTTACGTACGTGAAGTGACTGCGGAGAAAAATAAAACATGCTTAACGTTTATACGTCGTAGTGAAACGGGGAAAAGACAGTTATAATAGTCAATGGAGGGATGAAGATGACGAGAGGCAAAACCTGTCCGCAACCGGAACACTATGGTTATGCGACCGTACCGGCTTTCGGCTATGAACTTATAAGAAATTTGCTAATTCCCGAACTGCTTGGCAAGGAAACGGCATCAATCCTTTATTGGTCGGGACGTAAAATAGCGCGTCAATATCCGCTCGATAATGAGCAGCAGATTATTGACTTTTTTGATCGGGCCGGATGGGGGCAGTTGAAGCAAGTGGCTAAAGCAAAAAATAAACTAACTTTTGAATGCGATTCCCCGATCGTTGAATCGAGAATTAATGATTATCCGGATTCAGGCAGTTTTTCATTAGAAGCGGGCTTTATTGCTGAACAGATCCAACGGCAAACCGGCTGTATCGCTGAAAGCTATATGGAAACAAAGACCGGCCGGCAGAAAAAGGTTATCTTTCTCATCAAATGGGATGCGAAGGATCCTGTAGGAACAGCAAATCAATGATTTTTAATAATCTCAAAATAAGCAACACCTCAAGGCATGAAACCTTGAGGTGTTGCTTTGTTTAAACGAAACTTCGTGTCTCTGAATGGTGGAAAGCTAGAAGCAGTCGGACTGCCGGCTCTTGTGCTGCATTTTCTTACAAGCTCATTGACTCCTCTTCTGCCAAATGAAAGGTTTCATGAAGTGTATCGAGTGCCAGCATCAGCTTGCTTTCATCAATAATCGTTGAAACTTTGATTTCAGAAGTACTAATCATCTTGACCTTGATATCCTTTTCCGCTAACGCGTGGAACATCTCAGCCGCGACACCTGGATTAGACGCCATGCCTGATCCGACAATCGAAACCTTTGCAAGCTCGGATTCAAAGATCATTTTATGGTACTCAAGTTCAGCCTCCTGAGCACGCAGTACATCAAGTGTTTCATTCAATGCATCGTGATCAACAGTGAATGACAGACTTGTTCTCGCTTCATCAAGAACGTTCTGAACAATGACGTCGATATTAATATGTTTCGCCGCAATCGCATCAAACACGCGTGATACTGCCGTTACGTTATTGGGAAGTCCGAGCAGCGTCACCTTCGTCACATTTTTTTCAAAAGCAAGTCCTCTGACCGATTTTGTCTTCTCCATTGACACTTCCTCCTTAATTACTGTACCCTCGTCATCGGAGAATGAGGAGCACACGACCAGTTCAAGATGGCTGTTCTTCGCATACTCAACAGCGCGCGGATGAAGCACACCTGCTCCAAGATAGGCCATTTCAAGCATTTCATCATAACTGATTTCCTTCAGCTTTCGCGCCTTGTTCACGTAGCGCGGATCTGTTGTAAAGACCCCGGTCACATCTGTGTAAATTTCGCATCGCTTCGCACCGAATGCTGCTGCGATCGCCACAGCCGAAGTATCCGAACCGCCTCTGCCCAGCGTTGTAATTTCACCGTCTTCAGTCACACCTTGGAATCCGGCTACAATCACAATTGACCCTTTCTTCAACTGTGGACGGATCAATGAGGTATCAATTGATGAGATCCGTGCACTTTCATGAACAGCTTCCGTTTTGATTCCGGCTTGCCAACCGGTAAAAGATACCGCATGGCAGCCGCGTTCGTTCAACACCATCGACAGCAATGCGATGGTCACCTGCTCACCCGTCGACAAGAGCACATCCATTTCCCGCTTTGACGGACGATCGGAAATCGATTCGGCCATTGAAACAAGTGTATCCGTTGTTTTCCCCATTGCTGAAACAACCACAATCACTTGATTGCCGGCTTCTTTTTTCTTAATTACCTTATCCGCTACCCTCTGCAACCGTTCCACCGAGGCAACAGATGTTCCACAAAATTTCATTACCGTTAAAGCCACTGCACTCGCTCCTTTAAACTATGACCGGCCTATTTATCTTCGTTCTTTCCGGATCCTCTATAATAAAACTGCGGGATCACTTTGATAAGAACGTGCTCCTCATTATTCGTTATCGTCAGTGACAAAAAGAACAGCGAGAAATCCCCGCTGTTGAACAGTCAATCATTTTTCAACATGCTGAGATAGTTCTCCACACTTTTAAAGATGATGTTTAAAACTCTGGGAAAAAGAGACGACGGTTGTTCTGCTGGCGGCGCAGAAATCATCGTATTCTGCTTCAGCTTGCCCCCTCGCTCCTCACGCATTGCGGAAGATCTCTATGTCCTCGTTTTTAAACGATCACAAAAGTATGACAGCCCTGCACTTGTTCAATGCAGATCCAGCCCGGAACGATGATGAAGTCGCTTCTGGCTTCGGCAGGTTTCCCTTTCCACCGCGGTCAATGAATTCCATCTTTCTCGCGCGGCTTACTGATGAAGACTGCTCCTCTATCACTTCAGATATTTGAAAAATTAAGTTACGGAAATTATAACAAACCTAGCGAAACGAAACAATACCTTTTATTTTGTCGTGTCCAAATAGTTTCTCATCGATTCCGCGACCTTTTCAGGTAATCCAGCTTCTTGCAGTTCTTGTCTGCTCGCCTCGCGTATTTTTTTCATCGAACCGAATTTGCGAAGCAGCATTTGCTTGCGCTGCCGGCCGATTCCCGGGATGTCATCCAAAACAGAATGAATCATTGATTTTGCACGAACCTGTCGATGGAAGGTGATTGCGAATCGGTGCACCTCGTCCTGAATACGCTGTAGCAAATAAAAAGCTTGGCTGTTTCGCGCCAGCGAGACGAGCTGCGGCGGTTCACCGATGACAAGCTGAGATGTTCGGTGCTTATCATCTTTTACGAGTCCGCATACCGGAATGTATAACCCAAATTCATTTTCAAGCACATCGATTGCAGCAGAGAGCTGCCCTTTGCCCCCGTCAATCAAAATTAAATCCGGCAGCGGCTTGCCTTCTTTTAAAATACGTGCGTAACGCCTGCGCACAACCTCGCGCATTGTTGCATAATCATCCGGGCCATTCACCGTTTTCACTCGATATTTGCGGTAGTCGCTTTTCTTTGGACGACCGTCTTCAAACACAACCATTGCAGATACCGGGTCTGCACCTTGAATATTCGAGTTGTCAAACGTCTCAATTCGTCGCGGCGCTGGCATATCCAACGCTTCTCCAAGCTGTTCGACAGCTCCGATCGTACGCTTTTCGTCACGCTCAATCAGTGCAAATTTTTCCTTAAGAGCAATACCGGCATTTTTGACTGCCATCGCAACAAGATCCTTTTTTCGTCCGCGCTTGGGCTGCAGCACGTCGGTTTCCAGCATCTGTTCGATCAATTGCTGGTCAACTGAGTTGGGAAGTAGCACTTCTTTCGGTTTTATGTGATTCTGGTGACTGTAAAATTGGCCGATAAACGTCAGAAAATCTTCTTCTGGCTCTTGATAAAATGGGAAGAGAGAAACTTTCCGTTCAATCAATTTTCCCTGGCGCATAAAGAATACCTGAACACACATCCAGCCTTTATCGAAGGCATAGCCAAAGACGTCACGGTCATCCAGATCATTAAAAATAATCTTTTGCTTCTCCATAACGGTCTCAATATTGCTAATCTGATCACGAAGTTCCTTTGCTTTTTCAAAATTGAGCTGATCCGAGGCCTCAAGCATTTCTTTTTTCAGCCGCTTTTTTACATCCTGATAACCACCCTTGAGAAAATGCGTAATCTCATCAGCCATTGACTCATAGGCTTCTTTTGGAATAGCGTAAACGCATGGCGCCAGACACTGCCCAATATGATAGTACAGACAGACACGGTTTGGTAAAATCCGGCATTTGCGCAACGGATAGAGATGGTCAAGCAACCGTTTCGTCTCATTCGCCGCAGTTACGTTCGGATAGGGACCAAAATATTTGCCGCTCTTCCGATTCACCTTACGCGTGATTATCAGCCGCGGATACTTTTCATTCGTTAGCTTGATGAACGGATAGCTCTTATCGTCCTTCAGCATGATGTTATATCTCGGCTCATATTTCTTAATCAAGTTGATTTCTAAAAGCAATGATTCGATTTCAGATGAGACAACGATATATTCAAAATCAGCGATATCCGCAACGAGACGCTGCGTTTTCGCATCATGCGAACCGCTGAAGTAGGAATGGACGCGATTGAACAGATTCTTCGCTTTCCCAACGTAAATGATTTCTCCCTGAGCATTTTTCATTTGATAACAGCCTGGTTGTTTCGGAAGCAAGCTCAGCTTTTCTTTTATTTTCTGACTGATCATTAGTTATCGATCATCCTTTGTTTCTTGATTCTCGCATACTATCTTTTATTATCTAAGAGATCTGAAAAACATTCAACTTTTAAACCTGAATAAAAAGGGACAGTGCGTGGAAAATGCCCGCATCTGTCCGATCTTGTATTTATCCACTTAAAAAATGGTCATCAGAATAGGAATTTCAATCATACTGAGGAGTGTCGTTTCCGTCACCATTACTGCCGCGTAGTCCGAATCTGCATGATACAGTTCTGATACAACCGGGGCATTCGTCATGACCGGCATCGCGGATTGCAAAATAAATACTTCTTTCATAAGTGCAGGCATCGGTGCCGGCAGCACGAGCAGAGTCATGATTGCAGGTGCCGCAACAAAACGCCCGATGAGAACGCCGATATTGTCTTTATTCAGACATAGCTTATTCAATCCTGCCTGATGAATCGCAATTCCGATAAAAATCATGGATAAAGGAATGGTGAGCCCGCCGATATAACTGAAATCTGACATCAAAAAGGCAGGCAGTTTCACATGCAGCAGAACCAGAACAACACCGATGATAAAGCCCAGCAACGGCGGTGAAAAAATTTTGCCAAGCGTTTGCTTCAAACTGGTTTTACTCAGATAGTTTCCATCACGTTGGATCAGATAGACACCAAGTGTCCAGAAAAAAGTCGTATTGGCCATATAGAACACAAGCACATAGGGCAGACTTTGCTCGCCGAAAATAGCAAGATTGACCGGTAACCCGATGAAAACCGTATTCGAGTTGCAAAACATCGACTTAAACAAACCGCTGTGATTTTGCGGAACGGCAAAAGCCTTAACTGCTAGAAAAGAAATTGCGAACAGAATCAGCATCGACAGAATTGGAAAGCACAAATTCGGCAGCAACTGAATTAATTTTTCACTTGTAAAATCATGAGTAATGGTACTGATCATATAAGCAGGAAGCGCAATTTGCGTCACCAATTTAGCAATTAATTTACTTGTTTTTTTATCAAACCAGCCGCGATGAGCCAAAACATAACCCACGCTGATCATGACAATAATTACCAAAATTCCTTGAATGCCTTGAAAAAAAGTGCCCACCTGAGTGCCTCCGTGACTGACATGACTCCATACTTATTGTCATCTTTTATTTTCTTCTCTTGTATCAATGAGCATACAACTAAGCTAGAATCATAGTCAACAGCTATTTTAGAAAAAATTTAGCCAGTCAAATCCCTGATGCAGGCGTAGCCTTAATTTTCTTATATGATCTACCGCTAATTCGTATCTTTTATACTTTTTTTCACAAAAAATTCAAACAATAATTTATGACACTATTTTATCCGTAATTTAGAAATTCAGTGCTCTGGTCGGCAAAAAACCGGGCGCTTCGCATGCGGATGCGATACGTCCCGGTTTTCAGTGAATGACCTAATTATTTTGCCTAGCGATCAGCCGATATGCTGTTTGATACGTTCAGCAAGTGCTTCTTTCGGTTGGAAGCCGACAACTTTGTCAACCACTTCTCCGTCTTTAAACAAGAACATGGTTGGAATGCTCATGACTCCGTATTTGCTTGCCGTTGCTTGATTTTCATCAACGTCCAGCTTTACGATTTTAAGATTATCTGCTAATTCGGAATTCACTTCTTCAAGAACAGGTGCCATCATTTTGCATGGTCCACACCAAGTAGCCCAGAAATCGGCTAAAACAAGACCTTTTGAAGTTTCATCCGCGAAATTCGCATCATTTACCTGACTAATTGCCATTACAGAAAGACCTCCTCAAATAGTTCAATATGCTCTATGTCACACAGTATAGCATGTGCCAACACGAGATGCCATTATTCAGCTTGGCGCATACATTACTTGAATTCAACGACGGTCACACCGCTGCCGCCCTCGCCCTGGGCACCGAGACGGGCTGTCTTCACACGAGGATGCCGATCAATTAATTGAGTGACACCTTTGCGCAGTGCACCGGTGCCCTTGCCATGAATGATCGAGACACGTGCATAGCCTGCAAGCATCGCCTCGTCCAAATATTTCTCAACCTTAAGCATCGCATCTTCATAACGCTCGCCACGCAGATCCAGCTCGGGACGCACCGTTTGTCCTGAAGTACGCACATTAACGACCGGTTTGATCTTCTTCTCTTCTTTAACCTTTTTCAAGTCGCTTGCTTTCACATTCATTTTCAGAATACCTGCTTGAACCAAATATTCCTGATCACTGATTTTATCGACAATGTAGCCCTTCTGGCCAAAGCTGATTATTTTAACGGTGTCGCCCGGCTGAAATCCTGAAACCGATTTGTGAACAGGTTCCGAAGTATTGGGTATATCTTGTTGTTCAAGGGAATCCAGCGCATGCGCTAATTTGGTTTTAGCGTCAATGAGCTGATGCTCCTTGACTGAACCGTTATTCTTAAATTGATGCAGCTCGTTAATAATTTCTTCTGCTTCACGCCGTGCATCCTTAAGCGCATGCTCTGCTTTCTCACGCGCCTTCTTCAGAATATCCTCTTTTGACTGTTCCAATTCATTCAGACGTCTAGAGAGATCCGCTTCTTTGGCCTCTACCTCAAGTTTCAGCCTGCGCGCTTTTTCTTCTTCCATTTCGGCCGCTTTGCGATTCTTTTCCAGTGAAGCAATCATTTTATCAACCTGGTTGGTCTCGCGGCTGATCTGAAGTCTGGCACCATCGATAATGTCGGCCGGCAAGCCTAATTTCCGTGAAATTTCAAACGCATTGCTTCGTCCCGGAACACCAAGAAGCAGGCGATACGTCGGGCTCAGCGTTTCCACATCGAATTCAACGCTCGCATTCATGACGCCCGGTCGTTCGTATGCATACGCTTTTAATTCGCTGTAGTGAGTCGTACAGACAATTGTTGCCCCTTTACCATAAACGGCATCGAGAATCGACATAGACAAAGCTGCCCCTTCCTGAGGGTCAGTGCCTGCACCTAATTCGTCGAAGAGAACGAGACTGTTAAAATCAACCTGCTTCAAGATCTTAACAATGTTCGTCATGTGCGAAGAAAACGTGCTGAGACTCTGCTCAATCGATTGTTCATCGCCAATATCGGCAAAGACTTCACGGAATATACTCGCTTCTGATTCTTCTTCAACTGGTATTTGAAGTCCGGATTGAGCCATGAGCGTGAGCAGACCAATCGTTTTCAGCGACACCGTTTTTCCGCCGGTATTCGGTCCCGTGACAATGAGTGCGTGCGTGTGCTCATCAAATACGACATCAATCGGGACAACATGATTCTGACTAATCAGCGGATGGCGTGCTTTTTTCAGACGGATCATACCTCTGTCATTCAGTTTCGGACGTGTCGCTTTCATCTGATGTCCGTATGCGGCTTTGGCAAAGATGAAGTCGAGCTGCGCCAGAACCTCAACATTCTCCAGCATCGGTTCGGCAAATTCGGCCGTTTCTTCCGAGAGCGCACGCAAAATCCGCTCAATTTCATGCCGTTCTTTTGCTCGTGCTTCACTGAGCTGATTATTTAAATCAACGATCGCTTGCGGTTCAATAAACAAAGTTGCACCTGATGCAGACTGGTCGTGGACAATACCGCCGAAAGATCCGCGATATTCCTGCTTGACCGGAATTACCTGCCGATCATTACGAATGGTAATAATCTGTTCGGAAAGCATTTTCGCAGTTCCGCTTGAACGGACGATACTCTCCAGTTTCTGCTTCACCCTGCTGTCAAAGGTTCGGATCTGGCCACGTATATGACGCAAAGCCGGGCTTGCCGAGTCCATGACGCTGCCTTGATCATCGATTGCACTGCGGATTTTACGTTCCAAACTGCCCGGAGGATCAATCGAATTCACGAGCTCCATCAAAATGGGAAGTTCAAGTTCTCTTTCCTCGACCAAATCCGCAATAAAATTTTTCATCAAGCGGGCACCGCGAATGGTGTCGGCAATATCGATCAGTTCTTTTGCCTGAAGAATACCGCCTATCTTGCAACGTTTTAGCGCTTGACGGACATCAGTAATGCCGCCAAAAGGCACAGATCCCCTTAATCGGAGTACCGTTGCCCCTTCATCGGTTTCCTCCTGCATTCGTTTAACTTCATTCAAGCTGTCTGCGGGCCTCAGATCCGCAATTCTTTTTTTTCCCAATGAGGAAGCGGTATAATGCATTAACTGCTGTTTAATTTTTTCATAATCAAGTATTCTCAGTGCATGTTCATTCACAAATAACATCTCCCTCTATTGAGGATGCTCATCATTCAAATTACTTTTTTATTCTTAAGAAAAATCATAAGTTGATCGATTGGCCAGGTGTTTATAACGTTGTGCGGCTTGATACCGGCCCGAATGGCTGTCTCAACCCCCAACTTCATATCATCCATCATGTCTAACGAATGACTGTCCGTATTAATCGCGATTTTTACGCCCGCCTCCTGCACCCTGCCGAGCCACTCTGACGATAAATCTAATCGGAACCGACTGGCATTCAATTCAAGCGCCGTTCCGGTTTCCTTAGCTAATTCAATCAACCGTTTTACATCAACGGCGTATCCGTGTCGTTTTCCAAGCATACGTCCGGTCGGGTGTGCGATCAGACGTACATAAGGATTTCGGCAGGCATTCTCCAGACGCTTCATAATCTGATTCTTATCCTGTGAAAAAGAAAAATGGATGGAAGCAATGACAAAATCCAATCTGCTCAGGACATCGTCCGAATAATCCAGCGATCCATCAGGCAAAATATCCATTTCAATACCCGAAAAAAGCGTAAAATCATCATAATGCTGATTCATTTTCTTCACTTTTTCATTTTGTTCTAATAGACGTTCTGGGCTCAGACCATTCGCAACACGAAGCGATTGAGAATGATCAGTCAGACATGCGTAGGCGTAACCTTTCGAACGCATCGCCTCTGCCATTTCAGCGATCGTGTTTGCCCCGTCGCTCCACGTCGAGTGCATGTGCAGATCGCCTTTAATATCTGATAGCTTGATTAAATTTAAAGGACCTTTTTCCGCCCGCTCCAATTCAAATGCTCCTTCACGTGCCTGGGGTGGAATAAAATTCAGCCCAAAATAGTGATAGATATCCGCTTCGTTTTGAAAAGTACGCATGGAGCCGTCTTCGCGCTCAATACCATATTCACTGATTTTTTCATTGCGTTCCTTGGCCAGTCTGCGCAGAAGAACATTGTGCTCCTTTGACCCGGTAAAATGCAGCAGCATCGACGCATAGATGTCCTGCGTAGCAAAGCGAAAATCAACAGATACTTGATTCGGATCACCAAGCAGAACCGTCATCTTCGCATCGCCTTGTCCGACAATTTCATGCATCGGTAATTTCTCAAGCAGCTGCCGCGCAACCGCCTTGGGATCAGCGGTCTCAATAACAAAATCCAAATCCTTCATTTTTTCTTTTGCTCGTCTGAGGCTGCCCGCGCATGAAAAACGATTCACCATCTCGACTGAACGCAGCACTCGCTCGATTTGATCAGCAAGATCAATCATATAAGGAATCGGCAGTTCCTTCGGGCGTTGACGCTGTTCATTCAGTGATTGCAACAGATGTTCTTCCGTTTTTTTCCCGAACCCTGCCAATTGGCTGACTTTCCCCTGCTCGCAGGCATCTTTCAAGGTATCGCGATCAACAACGCCGAGCTCACGATACAACTTCCCAATCTTTTTCCCACCGAGTCCGGGCAAACGAAGAAGATCAAGCAAACTATGAGGTATGTCTTTTTCAAGTGCCAACAAGACAGACGATTCGCCTCGCGCCAGTAATTCCTCAATGACCTGTGCCGTCGATTTGCCGATTCCTTTGATTTTACTTAAGTCACTCATTCCTGCCATCGAACGCGGATCATTCTCCAATGCAAGACCTGCGCGATGATAAGCAGCGACTTTAAACGGGTTTTCACCCTTTATTTCCAGATACAGTGCAATTGTATCCAGTTGATTTATAATTTGCTTTTTGTTCACAATCTTCACCTTTTATATCGTGCAAATGATAGCTCCGCTGACTCAGCCCATCCAACCTGCGAATGCGACCCACATCTCTTTAAGCATATTTGAAAAGTAAGGGGTACTCCTAATCATTGATTGCGCCAACGACGATTGATCAATCGCCGATTGAATTCCGCCGACCGGTGTCAGTGAACCGGCGTACAGCAAGAAGAAAATAATTAAATAGGCTTCAACAAAACCAATCAGCGCTCCACTCAAATGATTGACAGAACGGAGAATCGGCAGTTCAGCAAGGAAATTCAGCATTGAACCTAGGATTGTCAAAACAATCTTTGTGGCGATAAATAATATAATAAAAGCGATTGCCCGATAATAAGCAGTCTGCAGGTCCATGTTCCCAAGGAATTGAAACAGATCGCTTTGAGAAGCCGACGAAGGGAATGGAATCCAAAATTTCAACGTTCCCGCAAGCGGCTTAAAATAGATCATCGCAACGATATAGGCAATGACAAAGCCCGCAAGATGAACCAATTGCAAAATCAGACCGCGACGAAACCCATTAAAAAATCCGGATGCGAGTATGATCAATATAATGAGTGTGAGAAGCATAAGATCGATCCCAACTCTCTTTCCTATGTAAGGTGAGCGCCGTCCCAGATAAAACAAGGCACACGTTGACACTTTTTAGTTTTATCATATCAGAAACGACGACAGATGAAAAATGTGTTTGGCGATTCGCCAACACTAAAAACAGTTTTTGTGACGTTTCATTGCTCCTGATTACAGACCATCCGGCTTTCATTACAATGATTCCATTGATGACCAATCAATCTGCCTTTACACTAATCAAACATCCATCTATCAACAGTAAGAAAAACCGGGCAAAAAGCGCCTGTTCCTTACTTCCGCAGAATGCGGTGGCTTTCGCGTTGCATGAAGCATTCTGGTCCTTCATTAAGTAACGAGTAAAAAATAAGCGGAGATATTCCAGTTATTTGCACCTTGAGCTTGTTTCGCGGGCAAATAAGGGTAATTTTTCCGGTTATGTAAAGAAAAATCCTCTATTTTCACGTTTTTCGATTCGATAAGCGGAATTTCTCCGTCTATTTAAGCTTTTTTTTCGTTCATTTTCTTAATAAAGGTAATTTTTCCGTCTATTCATGTCTTAACGGTACTGAATCATCGCTTCGGTTGCACCGCAAGACTCCTCAGACAAGCAGAAATCTGCGGGGTCTGGCTGGCACCTGATCCCGCTGGCAGTCTCGCACCTCCGCGTTGATTTTCGGCCAAAACACTGGTTTATCCATTTAAATACGGGCAAAATCTTATACTTATCTTGCAAAAAAAAGGATGACAAAATTGTCATCCTTTTTTAATACCATGCATCTTGTTTATCCAACAGCTTATTTACCGGCAGTAACCGCGTCCTTTGCCAAGGTATAAATCGTTTCCCCTTTTCCGAAAACGGATTCCCAATCGGCGGTGAAATCAGTGACCGCTTTATTGATGGCCGGCATTCCTAAAGCAGCAGTCAAAATATCTGCGCTCATGGTCGCTGCTTGAGCACCTGCTTCAAATGCAGCGTTGACCTGACCTACATTTTTAAAGCTGGCGGCAAGAATTTTTGTACGGCTGTCTGTTCGTTCAATGGCTTTAGCCAGTTCTGCCACTGACGCTTTGGCATCAATGTTCATGTTTTCCATCCGGTTAAAATAAGGAGCTATATAATCAGCACCTGCCTGGATGGCCAAATAGCCCTGAAATTTCGTATAGATCGCTGTTGCGGTAACGTTTACATTTTCTTGCTTCAATTGTTTGATGGCAGCTAAACCCGCCTCGGTTACCGGAACTTTAATATACACATTTCGATCCACATTTTCTAACACGGTATGTGCATCCTTGATCATGCCCTCCGTATCTTCTGAGACGACCTGAACATGAAGTGATGCCTGATCTCCTATAATCGAGCGAACAGTTTTCAAATGCGTGAACAGATCAATTTTGCCTTCTTTTTTTACAATGGACGGATTAGAGGTCACTCCGGCAAGTGGAATCACCTTAACATATCGCTTAATCGCGTCCAAATGAATCGTATCAAGCAGGAATTCCATATCGAACACTCCCTTTCCGATATTTGCACATTTGTGATTTTTTATTCACCTTTATTGATTACGTTTTCATCGTAGCACGAAATGAATTATACTTACAGATTCCCACAAGATTAATATTCTCCTGTGCGTAAAAAATCCTGATAACAAGCGATTTCTTGAAATAAAAGACAGATATTCGTGCACATATGTGCACGAATTAATCACAAGCCTGCCGTTTTTATAATCGCTTGGGCAGTTTCACTATCCGTAATTAACGTGTTTAAATACTTGGTCTGCAGTAAGGCATAAATAGATGGCACTTTATCTATCGAACGTGCAACACCAATTGAATAGGGCACTTTTGCCAACAATTCCGGATCAATTCCGATCGTACGATTATAGATACTCCCCTTCAGAATATGTCCATCAGCATCAAAGAATCTGCAGCAAAAGTCGCCAATGGCTTGATGATTTGCCAAGTTATGATTATCCACAACAGTTAAATAATCACGCCAGCTGGTTTGTTTACTGTTCAATGGTCCGCCAATGCCGAACATAGCGATGTCCAACCGCTCCCAATAAGACTTAATCTCCTGAAAATCATGTCCATTCATAATCGCATCGCGCAGCATCTTGGAATCTTGAATGGCTCCCGCGTTAATAAAGATGCTTTCTCCGCCAAAGTGCCTCGCAAGATCATAAATAATCGCGTTCACATGATAGCGTGAATTCACATGGCTCGGCCCGCCAACAACAGGAACAAACGTTGCGTTTGTTTTTTTGACTCCTTTCAGTTTGCCGATCATGCTCGCAAGTGAGGAACCCCAACTCAATCCAACCGTTTCTCCACCCTTGATCAGCTGCTTTAAATAAAAGGCTGCTTCTTCTGCTAGTTTTTCATTTTTTTCGGTTTCCGTATCATTCCTGCTCGTTGAAATGACCACGACCTCTCTCATGTGAAAAGCCTTTTGCAGCTGGGACTCGAGTTCATAAATTTCAGAATCAAAATCATGGATCTGGATAGCGACAATACCCTCTGCTCTCGCCTGAGTCAACATACGGCTGATGCTCGTCCGGTAAATGTTCAATTCTTTCGAAATCTCGCTCTGCGTCTTGCCCTTAATATAATAAAGATAAGCTATTTTCGTTAACAAACGCTTTTTATTTTTTTCCACAGTACCTCACCCTCGAATCGCAGATCAATGTATTATGATTGGGATCAGCTCAGCATTCGCAAATATCCCCATCTCAATTTGCAATGATGACTTTTGTCTTTGCTGCTATCGGTTCAAGCATTTCTTCAGGTGCATGCTTATCCGTAATCACACAGTCAACATTTCCCCAATCAGCTGCCTTAACAAATGAACTTTTAAAAAATTTCGAGTGATCAAGCAGAACAATGTTCATTTGGCATTTTGCAAGCAGTGCACGCTTCATTTCGGCATCTGCAAAACTCGATGTACAAAAACCGTCTCGGTTCATGACACCACTGGATCCGAAAAATCCAATATCAATGCGGATATCATTGAGTGCCTGGCCTGTAAAGTTTCCCTGAAATGACATATCCGTCTTACTGTAATGACCGCCGACACAGTAAAAGTCATTGCTCCCATTCATTAACTCCATGATTGCAGTCAAAGAACTGGTGAGGACAGTCTTTCCCTGATAATGATTAAGATATCGCGCGAGAAGAGCAATAGTACTCCCTTGATCAAGTCCGATGACACAAGATGTTTCAGGTAAAAATTCAAGCGCAGCTTTCACAATTTTTGTCTTGTCATCTAGAAACGTGGTCGTTCGATTGATTACCGGTTCGATCGCATCCGATTGATCAAGCACAGCTCCCCCATAAATCGTTTTAGAGATTCCTTGTTCTTCCAAGTATTTCAGATCTTTTCTAATTGTCTCATCTGACACATGGAAGTGTTCAACCAGCTGCCTAACCTTTATTTTTTTATTTTCGATGAGCAGCTGTGTTATCTGTTCGCGCCGTTGCTGAATTTCTGATGCCTTCACATGTAAACGCCCCGATCTTTTAATTGAATCAATTATACCATGAAATCGCTATAATTCATTATAAAAGTTGGCACTTATGTGTTATCTATTTTAAATTCCAAGTTTTTCATTGAATATTTCGTTATATTCTTTATAATGAGGATGTAGATAGATAAGAAAAACAGGGCCAAAAAAGCGCCCGGTCCCGCAGGCGTCTCGTACCTCCGCTTTGATTCTCAGCCAAGACTCCGGTCTATTCGTTTGAAAACGAGGCAAAATCTTATACTTTTTTATCTCTTGTAAAAAAGGCTGCAGCTGCAGCGGCTCTTAAATTCTGCACAAAATACTCAACAAAACACTATCCTTTGTCTGAATTCAGAGTTTCTTATTCGATTATGAAGGGATGAACATTAATGACTGAATTGTATGCGGTTTCAGCTAATAACTTCATGAATAAAAGAACAGAAAGTCTTCTTGATAAAATGAAAACCTTCCTGTTTCAAAACGAACGGCGAATTTCTCTTGAGCGGGCAATTCTTTTTACGGAAAGCCATAAGCAAACAGAAGGAGAACCGCAGATCATTCGGCGCGCAAAAGCAACGGCCTATATTCTTGACCATGTAAAAATCAATATTCGTCCCGGTGAACTATTGGTCGGCAACCGAACCGTCAGACCGAGAAGCGGCATTTTATCTCCTGAGATGGATCCCTATTGGATTATGAAGGAAATTGACACCATCCATACCCGCCCGCAGGATGCATTCGATTTTACCGAAGCGGACAAACGCGTCTATCGCGAACAATTACTGCCCTACTGGTCTGGACGTTCCATGAAGGATTTTATAAATGGGAAAATCCCAAAGAATGCCCAAAAGGCTGTAGATGATCTTGTGATCAAGCTGAATCAAACCGACAAGGGGCAGGGACATATTATTATAGATTTTCAAGCCATCTTGAACCATGGTGTCGGTTACTATATTGATTTGTTAAGCAGAAAAAGCAAGGCTACGCCATCAAATTATTTTTTCACAGCCACCAAAGTTATTTTTGAGGCGATGGCTCGTCACTTCTTACGTTACCGCATTGAGGCACTCAGAGAAGCCAAGAGCACTGAAATTACTGAAGCACGGAAAGTGGAACTGCTGGAAATGGCCGACATGTGCAAGCGACTGAGCAGTCAGAAGCCGCAAAGCTTCTATGAGGCACTGCAGCTACTTTGGATGACAAGCATTGTCGGACAATATGAATCAAATGCTTCCTCGCTTTCACTCGGGCGGATGGACCAATATCTCTATCCTTTTTATAAAAGATCAGTCGAAGAAGGCGCTCCGGAATTTTTTATTCGTGAGGTGCTCGGGGATTTCTACATTAAAACCAATGATGTCGTGCTTTTAAGAAGCCGCGAAAGTGCCAAATGCTTCGCCGGATTCCCAACTGGCTATACCGTAGCGCTGGGCGGTCTTGAGCAATACGGTCAGTCATCAGTAAACGAGCTGTCCTACTTGATGCTGGATCTGTATCACAGCATCCGCTTGCCACAGCCCAATCTTTCTGTTCGGATCAATGAGCTGATTCCGCGCCGATTCCTAAACAAAACATGTGAAACCATTCGTCTCGGCACCGGCATTCCCCAAGTTTTCAACGATGAGGTCATTATTCCGGGTTTCCTCAGCAAAGGTGTTTCTTTGGATGATGCTCGCGATTATGCGGTGGTCGGTTGTGTGGAAACAACGATTCCCGGGAAGACCTATGGCTTGCACGACATTGCTTTGTTTAACTTCTTGCGCGTCATGGAAATCAGTCTATACGAATTACGAGATCGCGATGATTTGACCTTTGACCGGCTTGTTGCGTATCTCTTAAAACGAATTGACGGTTACGTAAAAGATGTCACCATCGGATCTGATATTGTTGACCTTGCTCACCGTGAATTCGCGCCGATTCCTTTTCTTTCTGCGCTTGTCGAAGATTGCATCGACAACGGTAAAGATATTACCGAGGGAGGAGCGCGTTACAATTTTTCTGGTGTTCAAGGCATCGGTGAAGCAAATCTGGCAGACTCGCTTTTTGTCATTAAGAAGCTTGTTTTTGAACAGCATGAAATGAAATTTAGTGAATTGGTGGATGCACTTGAGGCTGACTTTGAGGGGAAATACAAGAATCTGCAAAACCATGTGATCCATGACTTCGATAAATACGGCAACGATAATCCGGAGATTGATATGATCGCCGCAAAAATTTTCCGTCATTACGCACTTGAACTTGGTAAATACCGGAATATTCGAGGCGGTGAATTCAACGCAGGAGCATACACCGTTTCCGCCCATATCCCGCTTGGTGAAGATGTCGGCGCAACGCCGGATGGAAGAAGGGCTCATGATCAGCTGGCCGACGGGGGGCTTTCGCCAATGGTCGGACGCGACAGACTCGGCCCGACAGCTGTCCTAAAATCTGTCAGCAAGATTGATAATGTGCTCTGCGTTAACGGCAGCCTGCTCAACCTGAAATTCAGCCAAGCACGCTGCAGGGCCCATCGGGAATTCATAAATTTGCCGATTTTCTCATGGCGTTTACCAAACTGAAAATCAGACATGTCCAGTTTAACGTGCAATCACAGGATACATTGCTCGACGCACAGAAGCATCCGGAAAAATACGCCGGGCTTATCGTCCGCGTCGCCGGTTATTCAGCATTTTTCGTCGATCTGAACAAAAGGATTCAGGACGATATTATTGCTCGCTGCGAGCATGTCCTATAAGAAAGGAAATGCGTTATGACACGAGGCCTTGTATTCAACATTCAGCGCTACTCGATTCACGACGGAACGGGCATACGCACGATTGTTTTTCTCAAGGGGTGTCCGCTCAAATGTCCCTGGTGTTCAAACCCAGAATCACAAGGTTCTGTTCGCACATCTGTCTGGATGAAAAACGGTGCGGAAGAATCTTTAGGCAAATGGATGTCAGTCGATGACGTACTCCATGAAGTGGAAAAAAATGAGATCTTTTATCGCACGTCAAATGGCGGCGTGACCCTGTCCGGTGGCGAGGTTCTGATGCAGGCTGACTTTGCGGCGGAACTCTTAAAGGAAGTAAAGGCGCTCGGGATCAACACCGCGATTGAAACCACCGGCGCGCTTCCTCTGAAACAAATCCGCAAAGTGCTGCACTACACCGACCAAGTCCTGTTCGACTTAAAAATTATGAATCCAGACAAAGCCAGACAGATCATCGGTGAAAAGATCGGCATGATCAAGCAAAATTTTGAAGAAGCATTGAACTCAACGGCACGAGTTATTCCAAGAGTGCCGCTGATTCCCGGATATACGACACCGCTGGAAAATTTGAGGCAGATCGGAAATTACGTGACCGGCCTTGGAATTGAAGAGATTCATATTTTGCCCTTTCATCAATATGGAAGCAGCAAATACCATTACTTGAAACGCAGCTATCACCTGAAAGACACACCGCTACTCAAGCAGGAGGAAATAAACACAATTAAGGAGTTCTTTGAAAGTGCTCATATCAAAACAGTTGTCAGCGGCTTGGGGTAAAAGATAGCAACACTAAAAAAAGACATGAACCCATATCTATCACATTATGGTTCATGTCTTTTCTCAGGATAAACGAACAGCCACGGAAGCATAGGATGATACACATCTGTCTCCGGAGGCTGCTTATTGTTACTATTACAATGGCTGCTCCGTTCGCGCAATAATATCATCCTGTGTTTCTTTTGAAAGACCGGTGAAAAACGCAGAATAGCCGGCGACCCGAACAATTAAATCGCGATGGTTTTCCGGATGCTTTTGGGCATCAATCAGTGTTTCACGAGAGACGATATTATATTGAACATGGTACCCGTGCAATCTATTGAAAAAAGTTCTGATCAACGATACCAGTTTCATGCAGTTTTCTTCATTCTGTAGAATCTGCGGCGACATTTTCTGGTTCAGAAGCACGCCGCCCGTAATATCTGTTGTCGGCAATTTCGATACGGATTTAAAAACTGCTGTCGGTCCGTTATGGTCCATCGAATGCTCCGGCGAGCATCCTTCAGCAAGTGCGGTTCGGGCATGGCGACCATCCGGAGTAGCAAGTGTGCTGTGACCTTGCCCGACATTCGCAGAAATAGACGACGTGCCGGCATTGCGAAGTCCGCCGATCGGGCCACGCCCGTAGCGTGTATTTTTATATTTCGCAATCTCATCAATATACGGCTGATAAGCATTGCGAATCAGCTCATCGACATTATCATCATCATTACCGTATTTGGGGGCACCGCTCAGCAGCATCTGACGGATTTTTTCCCCTTTTTCGTCGGCAAAATCATTGGTTAGTGCCTCCCACAACTCCTCGCGGCTGATCTTCTTTTCATCGTAAACCAGTTTTTTGACAGCACTCAGCGAATCAGCAAGATTAGCAATACCAACCTGCAATCCGCTGATAAAGTCATAGACTGCACCGCCTTCCTTGATTGTTTTTCCGCGTCCAATACAGTCATCAGTCAATGTCGAACAGAGAATATCCGGGCAATCCTGCTCAAGCACCAGATCGCATGAATTTTCAATGATTACACTCTGCCTTGTGATTTCGCGAAGCCCTTTGTCCCAAGCCTTCTCAAGCTCCTCGTAAGATACCATATTGACAAAATGGCCGCTGCCTTCAAGCAGTTTCTTTCCCGTTTCCGGATCGACACCATTGTTCATGATGATGAGCAGTGTACGCGGGAAGTTAATGAAGCTCATGCCTGTACAACGATAACCCCATTTCCCCGGAACTGCCGTCTCCACACAACCGATCGCGCTGTAATTGTACGCATCTTCTTCTTTTACCCCGCGTTTGATAAACGATGGAATGATGACTTCATCATTGTTAAACGCAGGCATGCCCATGCCCAGCTTGATTACCTCGATGCATTCACGCATGAATGCGTCACTTAAACCGCGATGATAGCGAACAGTTAAATTCGGCTGCGTCAAATGTGCCTGGGCGACACTCCGTAAAATAAGATAGGATAGACCATTTACCGCATCCTTCTTATCTGGAGTCTGCCCGCCAATCGTAACATTTTGATACAAAGGACTTCCCGCACTGAATTCTGTGTGTCCCCATGAGCGTACTTTGTTAATAGTCAGCGTCTTCATCCAAAGGTTAGTCAGCAATTCCGTCGCCTGTTCATCTGTCAGAATTCCGCGATCAACGTCACGCCGATAGAAAGGAAACAGGTACTGATCCATCCGCCCGTAGGATACCGAATGACCATTGGATTCAATCTGAAGAACAAGATGAATGAGCCAAATCGATTGCACAGCTTCATAAAAAGTATCTGCCGGCTCGTAAGGAATTTTATTCAAAATCTGAGCCATTTTCTTTAACTCCGTTTGACGCTGTGGGCTCTTTTCCGCCTCAGCTTTCTCAGCTGCCAAATTCGCATAACGCTTTGCAAAATCCCGTACTGCTTTAATTACATTCAGACTTGCTTCATAAAAATACAATTTCTTCTGATCTTCAATATCAGTCAAATTCAAATGATTCAATGCATTTTTAACACGCTTTTCATACGATTTTAGCCCGTAATTGATCACATTTTTATAGTCAACGGCAAGATGACCGTCGCCTGAAGTAATATTGCCGTCTGCACCGATGATACCCAGATCATAAAAAATTTTGCTGTGCGGCGGAAAGGCGGCCAGCCCGCGATCCTCTAGCGTATTATGTTTCCAGGAAGGCGCAATCTCTCTTAATTGTTTCTTTGTTTCTTCAGTAATGTAAAAGACGTCACCCGGACGTTTCTCAAACCGTTCCAGTTCATCAATCACCCAGTTCATTGAGTATTCCGGAAAAACAGGTGCCCAGCGATTTTTTCGTGCCTGATTTCCTGCAATCAATGTATCGTCTTCAATGTAGATTGTCATGTGTTCCAATATATTCTCAAGCATATAAGCACGCTTAAGATCCAGCTGTTTATCTGCATGTTCCTTATAACTCTGTGTCACAAGAACTGCACGTTCAGCATCAATAAATGGTTTGGCGTCAAGAATTGAATTGCGGAATCGTTTCATCTTCGGTGTTAATTCTCCGAAATGCGCCGATCTTTTTGCTTGCGCTTGAATCATTGAGCCTGCTGTCATAATTAAGCCCTCCTGATCATTTTCATAAGAATCAATATAAGATTTCTTTCGAAATTATAATAGCATCTAATGTAAGCGTAAACAATGGTTTTTGGCAATTCCATTCAACTTTAACATTAATGATCATTTGTGCATTTTTAAACTTTTTTAAACGGTATGCAGACGTATGCCATTATCTGAGAGAAAAGCACTTGTTTTTTCGTCCAACCCACTGTCCGTATAGACCTCGTGAATGGCTTGCACATTAAATTGCTTCACGAAACTTTTTTCATTAAACTTACTGGAATCCGTAAGAATAATGACATGCTTGCTTGATTTCGCCATGGTTTGGACCATCTCTGCTCTCATGATATCATTTCCAAAGAAACCGATAGTTCGGTCAAATCCGTCCGTGCCGATAAATAGTTTATCAACAAAAAAATTAGTTAAATTCTGTTTTGCAATCGGTCCGACCGTCACTTGTGACTCGCTTTGGTAGGATCCTCCAAGCAGTTCGATTCGAACGCTATTGTATTTACCCACAAGAGACGCAATGAAAAAAGAATTCGTTATAATTGTGACATTTTCTTTAGTTGCGGCAATTTCTTCTGCCAGCAGGGCACAAGTGGAACCTGATTCGATCATAATTGTTTCATTATCTTGTATTGACTGAACTGCTAGCTGTGCAATTTTCTTCTTTACTTCGTAATGATTTGCCAATCGATAGCTGATATTGTCAACATTATTCATCATCGCGTAGCCATGTTTCCGCTGCAACAGTCCCTTTGATTCCAAACGGTCTAAGTCTTTCCTAATCGTCACCTTCGAAACGCTTAACAGTTCTGCCAATTCATTTACATCTATTTTCGTTCGGTTATTAACGATATTCAATAAATCATTTTCACGTGTCGTTAATTCTGTAGTCAAAATAACAATCTCCTTTCAATTGTTTCCTTCAGTTTATCACAATTGAATGATCAATATATTTCTTTCACAACTTATTAACATTTCTTACGTAAATATCATGTTAAAATAAAGACGATGAAAAGGAATTGAGGCGATTTTAATTGAAAACGTTTACCAATAATAAAACGAGACATTCAAAAGGACTCATCTTTAATATACAGAAATTCAGTCTTAATGACGGACCCGGAATACGAACGGTCATCTTTTTTAAGGGCTGCCCGCTGCGATGTCCTTGGTGCGCTAATCCCGAATCCCAAAGAGCCTGTCCTGAAAAAATGTACGATCATGTTAACGGCAATACTACTGTCGTTGGTGAATTCAAGAGCATTGCGGAAATTATTAAAATGATTTTACAGGATCGTGATTACTATGAGGAATCAAATGGCGGTGTCACTTTCTCAGGCGGAGAAGTGCTTAATCAAGCTCCTTTTGCGATTGAACTTGCAAAAGTGATAAAAAATGAAGGCATTCACCTCGTTTGTGAGACAACCGGATTTTCCAAGCCCGCTGTCTTTCAAGAATTTATGAAGTACATGGATCTTATTTTCTATGATGTAAAGCATTGGGACAGCGAAAAACATCGCGCGATAACGGGCGTTGATAATGAAATAATTATTCATAATCTTGAATCTGCTTTAACGACACAGAAGAAGCTCATCGTCAGAATTCCAATTATTCCTTGCTTTAACGACACTCTAAGCGATGCCGCGCATTTCAGTCAATTGTTTAAACGTATCGGTGTCACAAAGGTTGAATTACTCCCATTCCATCAATTTGGTTTGAATAAGTACGCAGAATTGGGGCGCAAATACGAAATGAAAGATGTCCGGCAATTACATGCGAAAGATCTTCAAGATTATAAAAAAGTATTGAACGAAGCGGGAATCACAGTCAAATTGAACGGAGCTTTTTAATCACGATCCTCACAATTTTTCACACGAAAAAACCGATGTGATTTTTCGTCACATCGGCTTTTACTTCTTTTATTTGTTATCCTCGAAGCTCTGCACCTAACTGCTCCGCGCAGGCACGGACAATCTTTTCATGAACGATGGTCACTTCTTCATCGGTCAAGGTTCGCTCCGGATCAAAATAGACAAGTGAGAACGCCATCGACTTCTCATCCGGCGCTACATGACTGCCTTCATAGACATCAAAGAGGCGAACAGATTTAAGCAGCGGAGTCCCATTCTCGCGAATCACACGGTCAAGATCAGCTGCGGCTACCGTTCGTTTCACCACAAGTGCGATATCACGCGTTGTCGACGGGAAGCGCGGCAATCCATGATACTTGATGTCCGCCTCTCCATGATGAAGCAGCGATTCAATGGCAAGCTCGAAAACAAAGGTTTCGCTTAATCCGTAATCTTTCTCAACCTTCGGATGGAGAGTGCCAAGATAACCGATAACCTCACCTTTAAACAAAATGTCTGCGGTTTGTCCCGGGTGCATTCCTTCACGTTTCGATGGAGCATAAACGATTTGATCACCGACAGCCAGAGAATCAAGCAGCGATTCAACAATCCCTTTCACTGAGAAAAAGTCGACCGCATCCGATTCACCTTCCCAGTTTCTTTCCGTACGTTTCCCGGTAATGATTCCTGCTAGATGCTCTTCCTCAGCCGGTCTCGCTTCTCCTTTAACCGGAAGGAACACTTTGCCGATTTCATAAAATTTAATATCCGGCATCTGTCTGTTCAGATGATATTGAGCAACGTTAATAAGTTGAGGAACGATACTCTGGCGCAATGCCGCATGCTCTTCGCTCATCGGCCAAACAACTTGTGTCGGCTCTACTCCCTGATTGTTTACCACATAGAAAGAAGCATTTTCCTTCGATGTAAGCGAATAAGTGTATGCCTGGGTCAGGCCCATGCTGTTCATTAAGCCCTCCACTCTCCTGCGGATCTTCTGATAAGGTGTCAACGATGCATGAGATGATGTGCCTTCAGGAAGTGTCGCCGGAATATGATTGTATCCGTAAATACGTCCGACTTCTTCGACGAGATCTTCCGGAATCGTCACATCGAAGCGCCTGGCCGGTACGGATACATGCATCGTTTCATCTTCCACATCAACGATAAAATTAAGCCGTCTCAATATCCCGACGATCTGCTCACACGTGAAATCCGCTCCTAGAACTTGGTTGATTTTTTGCCAAGGCATCGTAATCTGATGCTCATCTACCGTTCGTTCGCCAACCTCGACAATACCTTTAAGCACTGTCGCGTGAGCGTATCGCACGAGCAGTTCGGCTGCCCGATCGGCTGCCAGCGCAACTCGATTGCGGTCAAGCCCTTTCTCATAGCGGCTGCTGGCGTCTGAGCGTAATTGAAGTCTCGCCGCTGTTTTGCGGATTGAGATCGGATCAAAGATTGCGGCTTCAAGCAGAACATTCTCTGTGGCACGTGAAACCTCTGTATTTTCACCGCCCATAACCCCTGCTACGGCGACACCCTTTTTGCCATTGGTTATGAGCAGATCCTCATCGGTCAGTTTTCTCAACTGGCCGTCAAGAGTCGTGATTTCTTCATGATCTCCGGCAAAGCGGACAAGTACATGATCCGATCCGAATTGATCAAAATCAAACGTATGGAGCGGCTGCCCGTATTCGAGCATCACGTAATTTGAAACATCAACGACATTGCTGATCGGACGGACACCGGCGTTGATCAGACGCAGCTGCATCCAGCGCGGTGACGGAGCGACTTTTATGCTGTTCAGGACACGGGCGCCATAATAAGAAACCTTGTCCCCGGCATCAACAGAGATACTGATTTTTTCACTCGCCGGCTGGTCGGATTCGATTACTTCCGGCTTTTTCAATTTAATCGGACGATCAAGAATTGCGCCGACTTCATAAGCAACCCCGATCATATTCATGCAGTGCGCACTGTTCACCAGAATATCCAAATCAAGAATTGCGTCGTCAAGATTCAAATAAGGAAGTGCATCTGCACCGACTGGAACCTCATCGTCAAAAACATAAATACCGTCCGCATATTCCTTGGGCACATAATTATGATCGAAGCCGAGTTCGTCAAGCGAACAGATCATGCCGTTTGAAATCTCGCCGCGCAGCTTTGCTCGCTTGATCTTCACATTATTGGCGATTCTTGCGCCAACTGTAGCAACCGGAACTTTCTGTCCGGCGGCGACATTCGGCGCGCCGCAAACAATTTGCACCGATTCCGCGCCGAGGTCGACCTGACACAGGTGAAGCTTCTCTGCTTCAGGATGCTGCTCGCAAGACTCAACCTTGCCGACAACAATACCTTTCAAGCCTTCTCCCGGATAAACAATATGCTCCACTTCAATCCCGGAATTTGTAATTTTATCTGCTAATTCTTCCGGCGTAATACCGCTTAAATCCACATAATCCTGTAACCATTTATAAGAAACCAGCATCGCTCATTCTCCCCTTATGCCCGATTAAATTGTCTCAAGAAACGAATGTCATTCGTATAGAAATGACGAATGTCTTCAATGCCGTATTTCAGCATTGCGATACGTTCCGGCCCCATCCCAAATGCAAAGCCTGTATACTCACTTGGATCAAATCCGGACATGCGCAGCACATTGGGATGAACCATGCCGGCCCCTAGAATTTCAATCCAACCCGTACCTTTGCAGACATTGCATCCGTGCCCGCCGCACCTGAAGCAGGAAATATCCATTTCTACCGACGGTTCGGTAAAAGGAAAAAAGCTTGGACGAAGACGGATTTCGCGATCCGCACCAAACATATGCTTTGCAAATACGGTCAGAATTCCCTTCAAATCACTCAGGCGTACATGATGATCGACATAAAGACCTTCAATCTGCATGAATTGGTGCGAGTGCGTCGCATCGTCATTATCACGGCGATAGACCTTTCCGGGACAAATAACTTTAACCGGACCGACTCCTTTATGCTTTTCCAAGGTGTGCGCCTGAACAGGGGATGTATGTGTGCGCATCAGTAGTTCATCAGTAATATAGAACGAATCCTGCATGTCACGGGCAGGATGATCCTTCGGTAGATTTAACGCTTCAAAATTGTAATAATCTTGTTCGACTTCAGGACCTTCTTCAATAGAAAAACCAAGCCCGATGAACAGATCTTCAACCTCCTGAATAATTGAAGCAAGCAGATGAGGGCTGCCTGTTGCTATTTTTCTTCCGGGCAGCGTAACATCAATTTTTTCATGTTCCAGCTTCATCTCAAGCAGCTTTGCTTCCAGATCCGCCTTCTTTTCTTCAATTCTTGCCGCAATGAGTTTGCGCACTTCATTCGCCAATTGTCCCACAACTGGACGTTCTTCAGCAGAAAGCTTGCCCATACTTTTCATGACTTCTGTGATTGGCCCTTTTTTGCCTAGGAAACGAATCTGTGCTTCCTGTAACGCCTTCAAACCATTTGCCGAACTAATGTTCGCCAAAGCCTGTTCGCGCAGCTCAAGCAGTTTTTCTTTTAACATGTCCTTCATCCCTTCACGTATAATTATTTTTTACAAATTTTCCCAAAAATGAGATGCGGCAGCATTTTTTCCTGAACTTTTGAGTATCGTCTAAAAAGCCAAAAAAGCCTCGCCCCTGAAAAGGGACGAAGCGTCGCGTTACCACCCTTGTTGGCCATTTGCAAAATCCAAATAACCCACTCGAAAACATTTAACGGCGAATGCCGGCCCATTCTAGACCGGCCTCCGCCGGCTTCAAACGGCAACTTAGGAGCGAATTCGTTCGGTCCGTATCATAAGCACGCTTTCAGTCGATGACGCGCTCTCCCTGAACGGCGGATACCAAATTACTGCTCTCCATCACAGTTTTTACCTTATTGGGTTCACGAACAATGATAAATTCAATCATCTGAACGAGTCTTTTCCTAGTATAGGCAATTTCAAACGGTTATGCAAGTCCTACCGATTGAAGCCAGTACAACAGAATACCTGAGGCAACGGCCACATTTAGCGATTCAGCGCGGCCGGCCATTGGAATTTTTACCTGCTGATCCATCACGGCAAGCAATTTCGGTGAAGCTCCGTTCCCCTCGTTGCCAACGACCAATCCATAATACGGACTGCTGACCGGCACCTGATGAAGCTCATTTCCTTGAAGTGAAGACCCGTACAATGGAATTTTCTGCTTCTTCATTTCATCAACTAAACTAAATAAATTTTTATGGATGACCGGCAGGTGAAAATGCGAGCCCTGAGCAGAGCGCAGAGTTTTCGCATTGTATCCATCGACACAGCCGTCGCCAAGATAAATTGCATCAAGGCCAAAAGCATCCGCAGTTCGAATCAATGTTCCGAGATTCCCCGGGTCCTGCACCCCATCAACGAGTAAGTAGCGGCCAGGCCGCAAAGTGACTGCTGCCTGGCTCATGTCGCATATCGCAATGATGCCCTGCGGTGTTTCTGTTTGCGTCAGTTCTGTAAATATTTTATGAGTAACCTGAAAAATTTCAATCGAATCAAGTGGCCAATCCGTCGGCAGATGAAACGCTTCATCAATCAAAATCGCGTTAATCTGCTGTTTCGCAGAAAAGACCGCTTCTTGCACTAAGTGCGGCCCTTCAAGCAAATATTTATGCTCACGATCGCGCCATTTTCTTATTTTCAACTTTTTCCATAATTTTACTTTTTCATTTTGCAATGACACCATTCGTCTCACACAGAAGAGCTCCTTTAAATTCAGTACAATGGCAAAGCTAGAACTCACGTCATTTGAAACAAGCGAATTCTTCGTTGCGCACCTACCCGTTTCCACTATTATTTTGTCAATCTCGACCAGTATATTTGTCCGTTTACTATCCATACTATACCATATCATCAGCTTTAAGTGCTCACAGAAAGGGGTTTTCTATTCATGGATCTAGACATTCGCCGCGCAGTGCTGCACAATCTGTCCGGTAACGACAAGAAACAGCTTCAAGACACGGTCGTTGATGCGATTCAAGACGGTCAAGAAAAGATGCTGCCCGGACTCGGTGTTTTATTCGAAGTTCTTTGGAACAAATCGGACAATGCGTTCCGTGACCAGATGCTCACGCGGCTCGAACAAGGAGTATAAAAAAAGCGAGCATCAGCTGTTCACGCATCGAAAAACCTCAGAACGAAGTGAGCAGTCACTTCGCTCTGAGGTTTTCTTTTTAAATCATTGCCTGCCCGTTCCATAGAATCATTCAATCTTGATTTAAGATCAGACAATTCGGATCGAGCAACTGATGCACCGTTGGAATAATGCAATCGGTTAATCCTGCTAGCGTTCTTTTCGTACAGACGCCCGAAAGGACACCAACACCAAAAGCTACGTGATCAGCAAACTCCATGTCCACTTCAGTATCGCCAATGTGAATAACCTCAGCGGCTGTTAATTGGGCGTTTTTACAAAATGTCCAAGCCATTTCTCCTGAAGGCTTTTCTTTGAAATGATCTGAGGTACCGATAAAGTCGAGATACGGCAGGATTTCCAGTTGATCCAGCGTATGCAAGGTTGGTAAATAATCGTCTCCTGTTGCAATACCGAGCGCATAGCCTTTCTGTTTCAGCGCTTGAAACAGAAAGCGAATATCACCGATCGGCTCAATATATTCCGGATGAACAACTAATTCTTCGTAAAAAAAACGACGCATACCCTTCAGCACTTCATCAGATGAACGCTGATACCAGCCTCCAATCACCCGTGCAAGATCCTTCGTGCTCCCGCTGGCAATCAGCCCGCCTTCCACTGCTCGTTCGCCTTTTATGCCGATTTTTTTCAGTAAATACGGATCCGTACCGGCAACCTCAGGACGAAGCCGGCGAAGAAATAAAACAACCGAGTTTACCCATTGCTTGTTAAATTTTATGAGTGTTCCGTCTTTATCAAAAAGAATCCCTTTAATCATTCATTTTCTCCAATACATCGCCCCATGTTAGTAAAACAGGTTGTTTATTGCCGAAATAAACCGGATTCGTGAAACCGACCAGTCTTCCCGATGTGTCGCGAATATTGACGCGCACCCAGTGATAATCCGCCCTTTCAAAAGTCAGTGTTTTCACCACTCGCACAGCTTTTGAACGGCTGAATATCTGTCCGTCAACGATCCATTCCGCACGATATGGCTGATCAAAAACGACTCGGAGCATTGCTTGATAGGGCTTGTCCGACTCTATAGGAAGCACCGTCCCCGGGCGTTCTCCGTTAACCTTAAAGTCAATCTTGCAATTGTGACGACTGACAAAGACGCACCCCTTTTTAATTTGACTGAGTATTTCATCTGCCGACAGACAAGAAGCATAGACATAGGTACCCGGATCGCCGATAAGTGAGGGCTCTTCACTGTCCGGATAAGTCTCATTTGGACGCAAATGACTGTCCGACCCGCCGACACCGGTAACATGACGACCATCCTGGAGCATAATCTCCCATGCTTTAAGTGCTCGTTCAGTTGCCTGCTGATTCGCTTTATACGTTGGATCATTCCAAATTTCAATACAATCAATTAAGGAAAGATCCGTGCTCCCGACCAGCCATTTCCATTCCGTTAGAAACGGGTGATTGACTGAATTCAGAATACCGTGATTGCGGCACCGTTTCTGCAACCGATTTAATCCATCGCTGGTGAAGGCCAATTGTTCTTCTGATCCAATAAAAGGGTCTCTACGTGCACCGAGCTGATTGTAATGGCCGATTGGTGTGGTCACCTCCGTACCTGGTATGACAAGCACATCGGAAACAGGCCATGACGTTGGAACAATATTGTGATCGGTTGCGACAAAGAAATCCAATTGATTGCACTTTGCCGTCACATTATTTTCTTCCCGAGTCATTTTCCCATCAGAATAAATCGTGTGTGTATGAAGATCACCTTTATACCATCTATGTTCAGATACAAGCATCCGATTCCACGGATAAAGACCTAAATCAAAGGATGCTTTTTTATTATCAAACCAGAGCTGTTCATCACTCTCGATCACTTCTGATTCCTTTTCTGAATCGAAGCATTGGATCTCGATGGTTCCCCAACATCCAAGCGGTTCGCTGCCCGCAGTACCCAACACAACGACATGCACGACCCACTCGCCTTCGGGAAAGGGTCCGGATATGGTATAAGGTGCCTGCCATCGATCACGACCAAGGACGACCGGCTGGGGTGTTCGCCCGCCGATGTAGTGAGCACGTACCTCACCTTTAGGATCGACGAGTTGATAGCTGCCCCATTTTCCTGCTTCGGGCGTCCATTTGATTGACAGTCGGCACGTTTCCGGTGCAAGCCGCAACGTAAATTTTTTGAATAGAGAATTACTATTTGTTTTTGTCTGCTCTAAGATAAATTTCATCATTTCGCCTCATTTTTAGTCAACTGCGTCGAGTGCCGCCTGTGCTGCTTTTTGCGCTTTTGTGAGTGCCGTCTTTGCCGGAACATTTTGCAGTTCCACCTGATCAGCAGCGTCGGATAAAGCTTGGTTGATTTTTCCGCCCGTCGGATCGAGCAGACGCGGTGTTCCTTGCTGTGCCTGTTTGAATGGAACGGCTGCATACGGGTTTTTCTTTAGAAATGCGGCATAAGTCGGATCATCCATCGCTGAATTGCGAACAGGAATGTAACCAATCGCCTGCGCCCAGCTTGCGTTTACCTTCGGACTCGTAAAATAGGAAACAAATTCGTAAGCAGCTTTTTTCTGTGCATCGGTTAATGAATGCGGAATAGTCAGATATAACGCATCGACATTCGGCTTGGCTGTGTTCCCGCCCATTCCAGGTTGCACCGCCGAATCAATTTTTGTAAAATCGAGATCGCCTTTATCACCTGAGGAACCTGTATATCCTGCTGATTGCCCTTTCATCACATCATCAATCGTCTTATACCAATATTCCCAGCCCTGTCCTCCGGAATTGATTTTCATCGTTTTATCAACAAAGACGGCTTTGCGAATCATTTCCCATGCATCAATCCATTCCTGTGAATCAATGGTCACTTTTTTGCCATCCGCACTCAGAATTGTTCCGCCGTTGCTCAGTGCAACGTCGATTAAATTATCTGCGCCCCACATCGGTTCATAGCCATAAGAAGCATAGTTGCCTTGTTTCACTTTTTTTGCTGCTTCAGTTAGGTTTTCCCAGCTGGCAAACGCTTTTTGTGGATCAATACCCGCCACCCGCCTTTTTAAAGATGTCTTTTCTGAAATAAGTCACCTGCGTGGTTCCGTAAGCCGGAAGTCCGTAGGTCTTGCCTCCGATTTCCGCCGGTTTCGTAAATACCGGAAGAAAATCATCAGACTTCATCGATTTATCGGACGAAATATAGCTGTCTAACGATTCAAGCACTTTTTTCTTACCGAGATCATTCATTGATCCTGCATCAAGCAGCGCAATTCCCGGTGCGTTTCCTGAGGTAATGGAGGCCTGAAGTTTTTGATAAGTCGTTGTATAATCCGGTTGTGAAACGCCAACCACTTCAATGTTTTTATGCGTTGCATTAAACTCCGCAATGATTTGTTTCATTTTTTTGCCCGCCGCACTGCCCAGACCGTACCAATAGTCTATTTTTACTTTTCCAGATTTGCTCGTGTCCCCGTCTGCTCCAGAAGCACATCCGCCAAGTACACTTAACGCCAGCACCAAAATCATCATTCGCAGCATCAATCGTTTCAATTTTTCCATCTCCCTTAATATTTTTTTATCCTTTAAGCCCACTGTCTCCGACTCCCTTGATAAACCACTTTTGAAAAATAAAGAATAAGAGTAAGAGAGGAGCTACAGAAATCACATTGACAGCCATAATCATTGCCCATTGATTTTGAAAGGTTCCCTGTGTTGTAAAAAACTGATTCAGCCCGACGGTGATCAAATACTTGGATTGACTCTTCACAATCAGCGACGGCCACAAATAATTGTTATACATTTCAACAAACGTAATCATCGCCAGCGTAAAGATCGTTGACAGCGACATCGGACACATGACTTTCCATAGGATTTGCCAGTCGTTTGCTCCTTCGGAACGCGCTGCCTCAACAATTTCCTTAGGTACTTTCAGAAAAGACTGCCTGAGCAGAAAGATGGAGAACACGCTGCTGATGTTTGAGACAACAATCCCGGTTAAAGAATCAAGAAGCCCTAACTTCGCCAGAATGACATAGCTCGGAACATACGTAACAGCAGCCGGCAGCATATACGTTAAGAGCATACTTTGAAATAGAAATGCCTTTCCCTTGAACTCAAGCTGCGTCAATCCGTAGGCAATCATGCTCGAGAGCATGATTTGAATTACCGTGATTGCAGTCGCAGTGATCAGACTGTTGGCAAGATAAATACCAAAGGGCGCCAAATTAAATGCGTTTAAATAATTTTTCCACTGAAAAGTTTCCGGAATCCACACCGGCGGCTGAGCGAAAATTTCGCTTCCGGTCTTAAAGGAACTGAGAAACATCCAAATAAGCGGTAAAACCATCATGAATGCCAGCAAAATCAGAATCAGATAAAGAACGGCCTTTGTGATCAAGCGTCGATTTGCCATTGTATGGCCTCACCCTCTTCCAAACGGTTCAATAATGAACCCAATATTTCGACAGTCTGAATTGAATTAGCGATATGACTGCCGTAATGATAACTAAAATGATAGCGACTGCTGTTGCCTGTCCCATGTTAAACTGCTGAAAAGCCATCTGATAATACAAGTACAGCAAGGTCCGCGTACTGCCTGCGGGGCCGCCCTGTGTCATGACCTGAATTTGATCGTACGCCTGCATCGCACTGATGATTAACGTTACGGCAAGAAACAGGGTGATCGGCGAGACAAGCGGCAGATAAAGCTTGCGGATACATTGCCAAATCGTGGCCCCCTCCAGCTTGCACACATCAATGAACTCATCTGATATTTTTCCTAAAGCATCACAGTAGAAGATCATGCACCAGCCGACGCTTTTCCAGACAGTGACAATGATGACTGCCCACATTGCAAACGTTGAACTTTGCAGCCACTCAGGTTGGGGCAACTGCAGCCAGCCTAAGAATTGATTCAGCAAACCGATTTTTGGTTCGTAGATCCATGACCAGACGATCGACATGGCAACCATTGGCGTCACCCACGGCGAGAAAATCAGAGCCTTGAACAACGGGCGTCCCTTAATTTGCACACGAAGCAGCAAGGCAAGCAAAAAACCGATAATCAGGGTCGGAACCGTTGTCCAAAATGCGAAAAAAAATGTGTTCCAAAGCGCGCCAAGAAAATCAGGAGATTTAAGAACCGTCACATAATTGTCGAGCTGCACGTAATGAATCTCCGGGCTGATATAGTCCCAATCCGTAAAGCTCAGCCACAAGGATACAAACATAGGAATAAACCAAAAAACGATGAGCGGAATCACAGGCACGCCAATAAATAACGCGAATGAACCAAAGCCTTGCATCCTATGCCTCATACGCTGCCGCCTCAATCGTTAATCGTTTGCCAGATTCAGCATCAAAAAAATGGCACTTGTCTTCTGGAAAGCGGACATACACGGTTTCTCCGGAGCAAAAGTCACGATCGGGCTCGCAGCGAATAACAATCTGCTTATCTGTTCCGGCAATCTCGCCATGAACATATGTATCTGCGCCCATGAGTTCTGCATAGTTGACCGTCACAGGCAGCCCATCTGCCGCAACCAAAATGTTTTCAGGGCGAATGCCGAGCAACACACGTCCCTGCGTATACGAATCGCTTTTTTTTAATGAAAGCGGAATAAAATCGTCCCATCGTGCCGAATCGCTGCCGGCGGCATGAAATACGTTCATCTGAGGCATGCCGATGAATGTCGCTACAAAGGTATTGGCAGGCGCAGTATAAATCTGTTTCGGTGTTCCGATTTGTTGAATCCGTCCGTCCTTAAGAACCACAATGCGCGTCGCCATGGTCATCGCCTCGACTTGATCATGGGTCACATAGATTGTTGTCGTTTCGAGTTTTTGATGCAGATTAAGAATCTCTTCACGCATCTGCGTCCTCAATTTGGCATCCAGATTAGATAATGGCTCATCCATTAAAAACAAATCTGCCTGACGAACAATGGCCCGTCCAAGAGCAACACGCTGACGCTGACCGCCGGAAAGCTGCTTCGGTTTTTCATGAAGCAGCCTCTGCAGCCCGAGCATTTCGGCCGCGTTGTATACGGCTTCATTAACTTTTTGTTTCGGATAATGCCTGATACGCAAACCGAAAGCAATATTTTCAAATACAGACAGATGGGGAAATAAGGCATAATTTTGAAAAACAACGGATAGATTGCGGTCTTTTGCCGGAAGCCGATTCGCTTTTTTTCCGTTTAGAAAAAGTTCACCCGAGGTTATATCTTCCAAGCCTGCGATCATGCGCAGCAGCGTTGATTTTCCGCAGCCTGAAGGACCGACAAACACAATAAATTCCCCATCCCGAACAGACAGATTAAAATCATGAATCACCGTTTTTTTGTTTTGAGTGTAGATTTTCTGCAAATGTGTCAAAACAAGTTTTTCCACAAAAATCAAGCACCTCACTTTTTTCTTAGCTTCGGATTCATTATAACAAGCGACTCTAAATGGGCTTTTAAGCGATTGTAAAGAGAGGTAAGCCTTTGTAAAGATATAAAATAAATCCCACAGAAACCCACATCAGATGGTAAAGTTAATGTACATTCATTGTTCCGACTATGGAGGGATAAAACCATGTTAAAAATAGAACGGCAGCGTTTTATTCTATCTGAAATCACACGCTATAAAACGTTGAAAAACAAGTGGCTTTGTGATGAGCTTGGTGTCTCAAGTGAAACGATACGGCGGGATTTAGAAGAAATGGAACAGGGGGGAATGCTGATCCGCGTGCATGGAGGTGCCTATTTAAACAACGAGAATGTTCGAGAGGTCAGCTTTGTCGATCGTGAACAGCTCCACATCACTGACAAAAAGAAAATTGCGGAGAAATGTGCAGAATTTGTTTATGAAGATGCTGCCATCGCACTTGACGTCAGTACAACAAACACAGAAATCGCTCGCTCCCTTGGCAAACATTTTGAAAAGCTCACTATTTTAACGAATTCAATTATTATCGCAAATGAACTCGCTAAAAAAAGCGGGTTTACTATCATTATGCCCGGAGGTGTTTTACGAAACTCCGAACTGTGCTTTGTTGGCGAATCCAGCGCCAGATATATGGCTCAGTTTCATGCCGATATTTTCTTTATGAGTTTCAGCGGAATTAATCTTAAAGACGGCATTACTGATTATGGCTTTGGTGAAAGCCAGATAAAAACAGCAATGTTTCATAATGCGTCAACAGTATACGCTGTCGGCGACCACAATAAGTTCGAATTGGTTTCCCTAATCAGGATCTGTCCCGCACGCCAAGTAGCGGCAATCATCACAGATGACGGATTGCCGGAAGCGCTGATCAGGAATTATGAAAATAAGGGAATTAATCTTTTTATCGGGGGAAGCCTTTCAGATGAGTCATAATAAATCATCCAATCAAAATCGATCCGATTTCCAAAAAGCATAGTCACTTTTAGGAAAAAGGGCTGCATAGGGTTGCTTCTGAACTGAAGTGCCAAGCAGCACATCGCTTAGCAATTCAGTGGAGTTTCGCTCAATCGACGTTGAGTAGGAAACCGAATCTCCAGGGACCTCAATCTTCGCAACCCCTTTCCTGAGATGAATGAGCAGTTCATTGCTCCCGCTTCTGAGCAGTAATGATCTGTCGCTTTCATCGTAATGAGACAGTCTCTGGGAAAGCACCGGTTGAATCTTCTGAAATAAACGATCGACACGCAGGATTCTCCACATCGCGCCATTATAGGTTTCGGCATGCGCACTCCATTTCAGAAACAGTTGCCAAAGCGCGTGACGTTCCGGCATCTGCACCATAAGGCGGCATTCCTCTGATAAATTTTCTTTCAAACGATACATAAATGAAGCAACCGCGTCCTCATGCCCCGGCAAATAACAGCATTCAACCAACCCGATTTTGTTTTCATCGAATGCTTCCCACCTGAGATAAGCGACCAGTTCATCATGATCAAAAGCATTCAGAAATGCGCCTTTGCGCTTCTGATTCCAGGCCATTTGCCCTTTCCAGTACGCATCTGTTCGAATTCTTGCACCGCAAAGCGGCTCAATAAAGTGCCGATACATCTCTTGCACAGCATTTAAGTCTGTTTCGTTAAAAGGCCGGATTTGATAATCCTGACGCCCGGCCATTTCAAGAATATCAGAAACATTCAGAACGAGTTCGTCCATAGGCAACGTCTGCCAGCCTTCTTTTTCATAAAATGAATTGATTCCCGTAAATAAAAGAGACAAATCGTAACCATGTGCAGCCATCCACTCCGTTTGATGATTCAGAATGGTCCGAATTAAATGCCTGCCGCGATACTCCGGCAAAGCCGCGACGTTTCCGATTCCCCCGCATTTAAGGCTTATTCCAAGATAAGAAAGAAAAAAGGGGAAAATCTGAACGGCCCCGGCTACATGCTCGTTCACCTTAGCAATCCAAGTGTGATGCTGCTGACAATTCGGATCGAGCCGGATTCTTTCTTCAAAAAAGGCCCGGCTTTTCGGGAAAATGTTCACCCATAAGTCAAGCGCTTCCTGCCATTCTTGATCGTCATGAACCGGCCTGATTTCGATTGTACCCATTGTTCGATCACCGCCTCTGTAACAAAGTCACTATTATTTTCTTATTTCACTAATCTTAACTGCCATTTTAATTCTCTAAATGCTGTCTTTTTTACTTCGTCATAATTTGAAATATATCTTTCCAGCTGTCGCCAATTCTTCATCAATATTAGATGTACTTCTGTTGTATCCGCTATAAGATAAAGTTCAATTAAAAAATATAATGTTTCCCAGATTAATGTCTTGTCTCTTAACTCCAAAATTGCTTGAACCACCTCAGGGATATAAGAAAAAGCATCAGGTGAAGTCATGTTTTGTGTTATTGAATCGAATGAGTCGCTAAAATATCACTGATTATTTTCCAGCTTCTTCTCCCAGTCGCAATAGATTGCCGCCAGTTGTTCATTGATCAACACAAAAAGCCTCCTCAGATGGGTGCCTCTTAATATCTATTCTAACATTAAAACAATAGCTCTTATCATTTTTGAAGATGCAGAAGTAACCTTAATTGATGCAGAATCAGTTATTTCAATCTGGACGGGGACAATCTTTAATAGATCGTTCATGAGATTTTTTCTTTTAAACTTGTATTACTAAACGACCGCCTGCTAAAATGGTTTCCTTACGTATGTCAATTAATTGGTCAAAAGCTACAATACTATTTCTATAATAGGTAAGATCATAAGCTTTACCAATAAGGAGCTTTCTTTTCACTATTTTTTGATGCAATGGGAATATCCATTACTGCATTTTTTAACCCTTGAATTTACACTTTAAGTGCAACACATAGAAAATTAAAGGACCCATCGCTGAGTCTTCCCTGTACAATAGGATTTGCGAGAAACTATTGAAGACAGGGGAAGTCAACGATGAGCCACTACCACCATCTTAATCCATATGAACGAGAAATCATACTGAAAAATGTCATTTTGGGCAAGTCCATTCGCTCGATTGCGGCTCTCCTGGATCGCTCTCCAGCCACAGTCAGTCGTGAAATGAAACGCAATCAACAGAGTGACGGCACTTACTCTTCTGTTCAGGCGGAAGCGAAGTATCATACACGGCGGAAAGGCTGCCACCGTCAACACCTGTTGGCGAATTCTGAACTTCGCGACTGGGTTCAACAGCTCATTCTCGCCCATCAATGGTCTCCTGAACAAATTGATCAACGGCTTAAACGAGATCATAGTCCTTGAAAAATCAGTTATACGACCATCTATCGTGGAATTGAGCGTCATCTTCTGGATGAACCCAATCGTCAACCCGGTCAACGCGGAATCGCCCGTCACTTACGGCACCGAGGAAAATCACGACATCGTAAGGGTTATGAAGAACATCGCGGAAAAATCCACTATAGCCATTCCATTGACGAACGGCCGCCTGAAGCGAATGAACGTCGCGTCATTGGCCATTGGGAAGCGGATACGGTCGTTGGAAAGATCGGATCCGAATGTCTGGTAACGCTTGTAGATCGAAAAACACGATTTTTAATTGCCGCCAAGGCTGCTAAAAAGACCGCCCAATGTGTGAAGGAGAAATTAATTGAGCTGATCAACCAATTACCCGGTGATCAGCGGCTGACCGTAACTCCCGACCGTGGTAAAGAATTTGCTTGGTATGCCCAAGTGGCTAGGGCATGCGGTATTACGTTTTATTTTCCCGATCCGCACGCGCCATGGCAACGTGGGAGCAACGAAAATACCAACGGACTGCTGCGGGAGTATTTTCCAAAAAGACATGACCTTAGCCAGGACAGCAATGCATCCATTGCACATGTCATTAATGAATTAAATCACCGACCTCGCAAATGTTTAGGATGGAAGACTCCTTTTGAGGCCTTTTATAATCAGGTGTTGCACTTAGTTTGACAATTCAAGCCCGTTTTTTGATTTTGATATCACATATTAATGCAGTAAAAACTTTTCATCTAATTTTCCAATAGATGGAATATGCCAGATTCAATTGTGCTGTATTCATGGTTTTCATAATAATGGTCCAAAATACTTAATTCAAATGAGACAAACATATCCCTCCCCCTTTTCATTTTTTATTGGTTTTCTCTACATCCTCTAATCCATCTGTCATGATGCGTTGACTGTTAATAAGACAAATGACCATCATCTATCTTCACGTATTGCTTGTATTGACCGTTCATCAAATGAGTTCAGATCATTTTGATCATATAAAGTCACCGTTATTTCTCGTACGTATTCTACATCATTAATATGAGCATGCTCATGATTTCCGAATTTTCTAAGCATGCTCTCTAAACTGTCTTTTAATTCTTTCGCCTCATCCTTTGTTAGGTATAAAATAATATCCCGTAATGACTGATTATTGTCGTTGTCTAAGATTCGCATACAGATCATTCTTTCATTTTTTTATACAATACACCTGCCTCAATTTTCGACAGTACTCTGTATCAGTTGAAAATACAAATTAGAAAATAAGATCTTCAAAAAACAAAATTCTATTTGTGATTGCTCACTTACTAAAACTATTTTTATTAAGTATACAAATTCATGATCACGCAGTCAAAATGAATCGCTGCTTCTAATCTTCAACGCCAGCAGCACGACGGTATAGTTTCGCCTTACACCTCTTGGCTGAATAAATAAAGGTACTGTATAATCAAGTTAATTAATAATTCCGGAGTCGATGAATATCGCAATCTGTGATGATGACAACACGCAAAGAGAATACCTAGCAACACTCGTTAGAGAATGGGCAAGAAAAAGCAAACGGGCGCTTACCCTTAAACTCTTTGAAAACGCGCAGGCAAAAAGTATGAGGGCTATCTCAACCGCCAAAATGAGCCCGGGGTGTTTGCCACCGAAATCATGTTGCCACTTTAACTATATTGATGGCACCGATTAGCTAAGCTGTGCTCCCCTTTAGCTTAAGAAGGGATGCAGATGGAACTTTTCATACAATTGATATTAGCCGTTCGTGGTTCAGTTCGTGCCATTCGTGCACGCTTTTTCTTTAGACATCATTCTTGTGCTAATTTGAAGTCGTAAGGAGTTGAGACTTCATGAATAAATCCGAAGTAAAACCGAGCTATTCAACACCGCAAAATATTGGTTACGTTTTAAAAAACTTATGACATTGGAACAAGAAATTCCTTTTTGCTGCAATCGTGCGCGTTCCTTTTCTTGTTTTACTCCCATTTCTGGGAATTTTGATGCCGAAGCTCGTAATTGACAGTCTGACTGCAAAAGTAAGCCCCTTGCATTTTGCTTCAGTGATTGGCCTCATGACGCTTGCGATCATGTTTTGAATGTTGTGGGACGGTCTCTTGATGCCTGGCTGTCATGGAATGCCACCTATCATCGAATCAACTATATCGTACCCATGCAGCGGAAAATGATGGATACAGATTATGGGAACCTTGAGAGTCCCGAGGGTCAGAACAAGTTAGAAAAAGCGCATCAGGCAACAAATGGCAACCGTAAGAGAACAGAAGCAATCATTATGGCATTGGTCAGCCTTGCCGCCAATATGTTTGGAATTATTTTTTACGGCGGCGTTCTTGCCACGTTGAATTCGTTGGTCATCGTTTTTTTGCTGATCACTGCGCTCGGCGGCTTTCTTTTTTCCCGTCATGCGCAAGTCTATGAACATTTGCATAAAGACGATTAGACACCGACTGAAAGTAAACTGGACTATCTGATCCGTGAATGCGACGACTATTCGACCGGTAAGGATTTGAGACTTTACCATATGACCTCTTGGTTTGGCGAACGATTTGACGGACTGATGCATAACCGAACAATTTGGCTCAAACGAATTGCGTTGTGTCACTATTTTTCCGATGGCGCCATCGGCGTAATGGCACTTTGCCGTGATAGTGTTGCTTACGCTTATCTTATTTATCTTGTTATCAATGGTCATCTCTCGGTTGCGAATTTCACTTTATTCTTTGGAACGATTGCGGGGTTTTTCCACTTGGCTGACCGGTTTAACTAAGTTCAGCATATGAGTCTTGAAATTTGCGATGTCCGCAATTATCTGGATATGAAAGATTCAGCCAACCGCGGAGAGGGAATAGCGCTACCTCTGAAAAACACCTGGCCCTGTTCGATCACTTTCGATCACGTCTCCTTCTCCTACCCTGGAAGCAATCGGAAAATTCTCAATGATATCAGCCTGCATATTAATGCAGGAGAGAAAGTTGCATTGGCCGGCTTGAATGGTGCTGGCAAAACAACCTGCATCAAATTACTGTGCGGATTCTACCAACCGACATCCGGTCACATTTTGATCAACGGTAAAGAGATGATCTCCTTTAATCGTGATAAATATTACACGTTATTTACAGCTGTTTTTCAAGATATTCACATCCTGCCTGTTTCAATTGCACGCAATATCGCACCCAAGATTGATGAAGCAATTGATAAGGAAAAAATGGAGCGTTGCCTGCAACTTGCGGGCTTCAAAGAGAAAATTGACAGTCTCGAACATGGATTAGACTCAATGATGGTGAAGGAGGTCCATGAACAGGCGGTACAATTCTCCGGCGGTGAGCTTCAGAAGATGCTGCTTGCACGTGCTTTGTATAAGGAATCGCCAATTCTGATTCTCGATGAACCGACCGCAGCACTTGATCCGATCTCAGAAAACGAGCTTTACGAGCGTTATGGGACGTTAACTACAGGACGAACCTCGCTGTTTATTTCCCCCATTCGTTGTTCTTGATGAGCCAACCGCCGCATTAGATCCGGTTGCTGAGTTTGAGGTATATGCCAAATTCCAGGCGATTGCCGGTGACAAAACTGCGATCTATATCTCGCATCGGCTTTCATCCTGTCGCTTCTGTGGCAATATTCTTGTCTTCGATCAAGGTGAACTGATCCAAAGTGGCAGCCATGACACATTGATTCAAGATAAAGATGGCCAATATTATAAACTGTGGAATGCTCAGGCGCGGTATTACCGAGAAGATCCCCAAAAATCGAAACTGCTTGGGTAAGATTTTACCGTCATCGAGCGATTCTGGATTTGTATGTGCTCTGTAAAATTGATTGTATCCCTGTTTCCTTGCGAAGAACAGCGTCTCTGCATGCCATTAAGCATGCAGAGACGCTGTTTGTTCAATCTCTTATTTAACAACTGCTTTAGCTTTTTCTGCGAGTGTCGCAAATGCTGCTTCGTCGTGAACGGCGAGATCAGCCAGCATCTTGCGGTTTACTTCAATGCCTGCTACCTTCAAGCCGTTGATCAGCTTGCTGTAAGACAGGCCGTTGAGACGTGCCGCCGCGTTGATACGCGCGATCCACAGTCTGCGGAAATTGCGCTTTGTCTGACGACGGTCACGGTATGCATAGGACAGGGATTTGAAGACCTGTTGCTGGGCAACTTTAAATAATTTATGTTTTGCACCGAAATAGCCTTTTGCTAATTTAAGTACTCTTTTGCGTCTGCGACGAGTCACATAGCCGCCTTTAACTCTTGCCATTGTATAAACCTCCTAGAATGAGCCGCCCGCATGTCGGAACGGCATTAAAAAATAAATCTTAGTACATCGGTTAAAATCAATCGTTGATCAGTTTCTTAAGCTTCTTAGCCAGAGTTGAAGTTGCAATCGTGCTCTTGTCGAGATTACGTTTTTGCTTATTCGACTTGTGGCTGAACATATGACTCGTGAAACCGTGTTCCCGTTTGAACTTGCCGGTACCTGTCTTCTTGAAACGCTTTGCGGCACCTTTGTGTGTTTTCATTTTTGGCATAAAAAAATCCTCCTAGTAAGATCAGCATCTCATAGCAGCCGAAATCGCTAATAGAGCTGTTTCCGTTAAATTACTGTATTACTTCTCGGCTTTCGGCGCAAGCACGAGAAACATGCTGCGTCCTTCCATTTTCGGCTTTGCCTCGACAACACTGATATCCGCACATTCCTCAGCAAGTTTTTCAAGCACTTGTCGTCCAAGGTTGGAGTGCGTGATCGCGCGGCCCCTGAATCGTACGGAAGCCTTTACTTTATCGCCTTTTTCAAGAAATTTCTTGGCATTGCGCATTTTCGTATTAAAGTCATGTTCTTCAATACTCGGACTAAGCCGAATTTCTTTTAAATTAATGACTTTCTGGTTCTTTCGCGCTTCACGTTCTTTTTTCTGTTGTTCGAACCGGAATTTACCATAATCCATGATCCGGCAAACCGGAGGCTTCGCGCCCGGCGCGACCATCACCAAGTCAAGATTCACATTGTGAGCCATCACCAGTGCTTCCGCTTTCGACTTAATGCCGACCTGTTCTCCGTTCTGACCAATCAGACGAACCTGCTGCGCACGAATACCTTCGTTGACAATCATATCTTTGCTAATATTGAGCCACCTCCAAATTAATTTGAGCAAACCGCTGGCTGAGTGAGCAAACAAAAATACGGGCGTAAAAACGCCCGTATTGACTATTCATTGCTTAATTCATACCTGGCAACAGCATTTCTGCGTCGAACAGGTGAGAAGCCGGGCGCCTCTGCTTTACTCATTGTTAATCCTTAATTACTATACCATGCCGAAACCCTTATTGCAAGGTTCACTTTACTTATGAACGTACCTTTTCGCGATTTTCCATCAGGAAATCGAACAGCATATCGTGGCTCACTTTCTCCGCTTCCTTTTCCAAGCCAAGCTGCCGCAAAATTTCCAGGCCGATCGGGAGCGTCGTTCCGGCAGCTCGGGAAGTGATGACCTTACCCGAAACGACGACAGGATCTTCACTATAGGTCGCATCTTTTATATGATCCTTAAAGTCCGGATTGCTTGTCGCCGTTTCGCCTTTCAGCACGCCGGCTCGTTCCAGGGCAATTGGGGCGGCACAAATCGCTGCCACAAGTCTTTCGTTCTGTTTATAGGAACGAATCAGTTTCTGGGCACGTTCATCGTCACGCAGCGTCGTCGCACCTTTAACGCCTCCCGGAAGATAAATCCCGTCAAAATCAAGCAATCCGTCACTGTCGATGCTTACATCAGCTTTGACAACGATCCCCCTTGAGCCCTCCACGAGCAGCGTCGAGGCAAGCGAGCAAAGAACAACCTTGACCCCGCCACGACGAAGTACATCAATCGCTGTTACTGCTTCCGTCTCCTCAAATCCTTCTGCAAGCAATACAAGAAATTTCTTCATCAACGCCCACTCCCTTCATCTATTGTTATCGTACCACATCGATTCAATCAATCAAAGCGGAGCGCAGTCAAAGAAAATGTGTACCCTTTCCGAAACGTCCGCGAGCTGTTAGAATCATTTTGATTATCATTTAAATCTCCTCCTCATTTATTTTTTAGTGATGACAATTACCAAATGTGACGTCCGTATTCAAAACGTTTATCAAGCATTTTGTTTCGCAACGCATCAATGCGCCTGCGATCCTCATAGCGTTCACGCGGCGTTCTCGGATTTCTGACAGTAATCGTAAAGGTCAAAGCAAATAGGTTAAACTTCATCAGGCTATTCCCTCCTTCCCTATTTATTAATGTTTCTTTGAAAATCCCATCTTTTTCAATTGGCATACTTAGATTTGCGCTTGCTGTTGACATAATCTTCATCCTTTCGTTTTCGTTGTTGATATCACCGTTCGGAGTCATGCGGTGCATCTCCGATGGCAATAATGGTTTATATAAAAGCGAAGCTCGGGTGCTTCGCTTTACACCCAAAAGACAAAAAAAGACCGTAACGACAGCATTGCCGGTACGGTCAAAAAAGAGCATAAAAAGACCGCAGTCATTCGAGACCCTGCGGTTCTATTCTTATTCAATACTTATCATAAATTTATGATCATTAGCGTAATAAGGAATTCACCGAGGTCACCCGGACACTATATTCAATTGATGATACCGTTGAATTCATTCCAATTGTCATCATGTCTTGATGACCTCCTTTCTTTTTTGCTTCTTCATTATATATGGTAAATGTTGCATTGTAAACCTAAAATGGAAAAAGAGACAAATTATTGCTTGATCAACGATTGATTATTGCGATACTCGATTTTCACTGCTCAAATGCAGCGTTGAGGAAACAAAGCAGACGCGATCCTCAAATACGCGATGCAAGGTCTTCATCATTCCATGCTCCGGACGGTCCGTATAAACAATCACTTGTTTCGGTGCAAGCGCAATTAAGGACAGTACAATCGAAGGTTCAGCTTCGATGCCCCATTGTTTCAGCAACGGATAAAAGGAGCGTACCGATTGTACGTTACGAATCAGGCGATGATGATCGTCAAACAGCCGGAACGGATGTTCATCATAAACTTCAATCTTTTCACAGAGCGGTTTATAGGCCCTGATAATGCGTCTCAGCTTGTCTATAAAAACCTGATATTCTTGTTCCAGTTTATATTCGTCAATCGCAATCTCGACATAGTGACGCAGGGCTTTCTTATAAGCAGTCAAACGAAAGCGAATAATGGATTCAAAAGAAAAAGAATTGTGCTCCTTCAGAATGCCTTCCAAAGACTCCATAATCGTTTCGCGCCGGTCCTGAAGGGTCGCCATCTGGGGCAGATCATTCTTCTCACCTGCAAAAATAGCCGAAACGATATTTAAGATCGCCACCTGCTCTTCCGGTTCGGTAAAATAATAGTACCGCTTAATAATGTCCATGATCCAATCTTTTTCATGTTCTTCGATAATATAACGCGTAATGAGCTGTGCAAACTCTTTATAATCTGCCGTTTTCTCCGGAAAAACAGCTAAACGACTGTTAATCAGCAGCACACCGGTTACTTGTCTGAAGGAGGAAGGCAATCTGCGATAAAAATCTGCCGCCTCCTGCTGGGTATCAAAAACAATCTCCAATGGTTCATCCTCCCCGTCCCAACTTATATTAAGACTATATGGAGGTAAGTCCTCATTCATGCTTTCAATGGATAAATTATTTTTTGATACCCGGATTCTAATACTTTTTTTATAATAGCTTTTTATTATCGGCGATTGGATCCTTCCATTTTAACAAGCTTCGTAAAGTGACGAATCCGTTCCATCAGACGCTTGGCCTTGACATTCTCAATGCCGCTTTTCTGCGAATAAGAAAAATGGTCTTCCAGCTCGTCATAATTAAAGTTGGATGTGTAAAGCGTTGGCAGGTGATCCATCATTCGGTATTGAAGAATGCTGCCGAGCACCTCATCGCGCACCCAGGGTGTAATCGTTTCCGCTCCAATATCGTCAAGAATAAGAACCGGCGTTTTCTTCAGCACGTCAAGCTTCGCATCAACCGTATTGTCTTGTATCGCGCCTTTAATTTCTCTGAAAAAATCGGGAACATAGACAATAAGTGAAGCAATATGACGTCTTTCGGCCAACCGATTCATGATTGCACCCATAAGATATGTTTTCCCGATCCCGAACTGCCCGCATAGATAGAGCCCTTTCGTCTCGGCAGGGTCGGTCAAGTAATTCTTGACGAACTCGCCCGCTGCAAGAATAGCTTCCTGACGTCCGCCTTCTTCTTTGTCGAGCGTTGCAAATGTGGCACTTAAAATATCCTTGGGCACATAGTAGCTTCGTATTAACTCACCTTGATGTTTTTTTGCTTCGCGTTCACGAAGTAGCGGACAAGGTGAAAAGGTCAGCGAAGGTGTACCCTTATCATTCACCAATTGCGGCCGGTAGCCCTTCATCATATTCGGACATTGGTCCAGTCCGGGACAATGTGCACAATGCTTCTGTTCTGAGGCAAATTGATAGAGACGTGACAGACTTCTTGTCCACGCATCTGAACTGATCTCCGGATTTTCTTCGGCGAATTGACGGATAGCCGGATTATTCTTTAGCGTTCCCGACAGTTGATCCCATTTTTCTTGCATCGCCTGCTGAGCCGCTAAATCTTTAAAAAAAGAATGAATCGGTTCCATCCAAACGCTCCTCTCTTATCTCAGTATTCATATATTATTCAAATAGTCTTCAAGCCATTTTGCTCTTTGTTTTACCGCTTCATCATTATCCTTTGTTTGCTGCTCCGTTTTTTTCGGATTTTTCATCCATTCCGGAACAACTTCATGATGCTCATTCTGAGGTGATTTTCTCGTTCGTCGCTTATTTTGAATTTGTCCTGATACCGTACTCTTTTTCGGCTGTTCTCGTTTTCTTTGCTCTTCACGTGCATAAGCCATTGCTTCAGGAACCGTTCGCACATTCGCTCTTGCCCATTGTGCAGCAACTTTCTCAACAAACGACTTATTAAGATTATGATCGTTCACCTGAGAGATGTAGTCAATCAAGACATTAATCACTCCGGGATTGAGCTTCGTATCGAACATCAGATTTTCAACTAAACGTAAATCAGGCGCGGCCGGTTTGCTTCCCTGCCCAAGTGCTTCAAGCAGCTGAAAGGGGGAGTTTCGTTCATACCATGCGATCAGCTGTTCTTCCGCAGTCTGCGGCTCTCTGTCGACGATCTTCCGTTCTGCTTTCGGCTGTGTCCGTTCATAGAGCGCAGGCATCTCGTTCGAGCCATGTTCAAGCAAATAAAAGTCACGTACTTCTTTTCGCAGCGCAGCGATGTCCACCGTGCCTGTATGGAGCGCTGCCGATTGTACCGCTCGGCTCATATCGTAAGGATCAGTTTGGTAGACAAACGCCAGCTTATCAATGGCAAGCCGCACCTCATCAGTCAGAGCATCTTCGCTAAGAATTGCGTCAGAGAGGTACGTCAGCATTTTCTTAAAATCAAAGTGATTGCTGAAACTGATCTTCGGCGGTTCGGCACGCGCGTCCCAAGAACCGGTTGGCGGTGTATTTAGCCTGCCATCCGTTGTTTCTGCAGATGGCAGTGACTGAAACACATCGTCAAAATGAGCGGATACATCTTCATAGTCATCCATGATGATCGATTTGCTTTCAAAAAGGAGGCTCAGCCGTTTGTACTCTCTCGGGCCAACCTGACGATATAAAAACAAATTTAAAAAACCGTCTTTAAAAAATAACTCAGGTGTCAAAGGCGGTTCGAGATAATAGGCAAATCGGCCGGGGGCTGCCCCCTTTTTCTTCAAGGTTTGCAGCAGCCCGACGGCCTCTAATTTTTTTCGTGCGGTCAGTAATCGATCCAAAGGCAGATTCATCGCGCCCATAAGATGATGATGCGTCAGGAATTCCTCCGAGTCATCAATTTCCTGCCAAAAAGTGAAGTACATACTTACCGCCTCGATACCGATCAGAGGCTGGTAAAGGCACGTAACAACTCTTTGGTCAAAAGGATGAAGCAGCCCATTCGTCAGCACACGATAATGATCGCCCGGCAGCACTTCTTTCCACGACTGCATCATTTTCATTCCCCCGCTCTGCGTCTGCTTGCGCAGAAATCAAGGATCCGTTCTCCGCCGGCCTTCCTCAATCTCTTACTTTTTACTGTTTTTTTCATTCTCTAATTGATCTTTCAATTCCTGAATCTTCCTTGCAAATACGTTAATATCCGTAAACTGTCTATATACTGAAGCGAAGCGGACATAAGCAACCTCGTCCACTTTCGCTAATTCATTCATCACAAGTTCGCCGATTTCATGACTGTTCACTTCCGAGTGCCCCTCATCTCGAAGCTGCTTTTCCACATCATTCGCAAGCTGTTCAAGCCGTTCAAGAGGAACCGGTCGCTTTTCACAAGCCTTTATAAGCCCGCGCAGCATTTTTTCATGGCTGAAGGCTTCTCTCGTTTCTCCTTTTTTCACGACCACTAAAGGAGTTTCCTCCACTTTTTCAAAGGTCGTAAACCGGTGATGGCATAACTCACATTCTCTGCGTCTGCGTATCGCCCGTCCATTGTCAACGGGACGGGAGTCAAGCACTTTCGTCGCCATTTTTTTACAGCTTGGACAGCGCATTTTTCTTTTCACTCCATTCGCTGCTGTTTTCGATAAATCTATTGTATCCTACATGGCAACGGATGAAAAGGTAGGCAAGTATAGGTCATGTCTGATTCAAAAACGACCATCGGCTGAGAAAACAACGGAGCTGGGCTTCGGATTCCTCAATGGAGCCGTTATTGTCGATCACCGCATCTGCCCGTTTCACTTTATCAAGTAACGGGATCTGCGAAGCGATGCGTGCACGCGCCTGATCCTCAGTCAATTTGTTTCTGGTCATGAGCCGGCGCAGCTGATTTTCTTCAGACACAGCGACAACCAATGTTTGATCAACCCAAGTTTCCAGACCATTTTCGTAAAGAAGCGGGATATCCAAAAACGCAGCTTGGACACCCTGTTCTTCAAGTTGATTCAATGCTTCATTCATCCGATAACGAATAATGGGATGAAGAAGTTCATCTAACTGGCGTCGTTTCCTGGTGTCCTGAAAGACAAGAGCACCCAATTTTTTTCGATCCAGTTCGCCTGTCGGCAAAATCATCGTTTTTCCAAATTGCTCAGCGATTTTTGCAAGCGCTGGTTCTCCCGGAGCAACGATTTCACGTGAAATTTTATCGGCATCAATGACCGGATAACCATGTTGCACAAGCCAGTGTGAAATGGTGCTTTTCCCACTTGCAATCCCGCCTGTCAATCCGATTTTCTTCATTTCTTCGAACCTCTTGGCTGGCAAACCGGACAGAAATGCGTCCCGCGTCCGCCGACTTTTATTTTTTCAATTGGCGTACCGCAACATATGCAAGGCTCACCCGTTCTTCCATACACATTTAATTGCTGCTGGAAAAGGCCCATATGTCCTTGACTGTTCACAAACGTTCGGATTGTGCTGCCTCCCAGTTTAACAGCTTCGCTCAGCGTTTCAACGATTGCTTTCATGATTTTTTCCAGTTGATCGCCGGTGAGCACACATGCGGGAGTCACCGGGTGGACACCGGCCTTAAATAAGGATTCATCAACGTAAATATTCCCGAGTCCGACGACAATCGTCTGATCAAGCAGTACTTGTTTAATTGTACGCTTCGTATTTCGGCAGACGGCCGCAAGATATGCCTCGTTCAGATCAGCAGACAGAGGTTCAGGACCAAGCTTGGAGAGCGGCAGATGGTTCCCCTCATCTCCCTTATCAAAGAGATGCATGGTACCGAATTTACGTACATCACGATAGCGAAGTGACGTATTGTCGGTAAAATGAAAGATCACATGAGTATATGCATCAAGCGGTTCACTTTCCGGGTCCAATAGATAGCGTCCCTCCATTCTCAGATGCGATACAAGCACACGATCATTAAAATGAAACAGCAGAAATTTCCCGCGGCGCTGTACATCCATTAGCGTTTCGCCAATCATCTGAGCCTTGAATTGATTAATATCAGTTGGACGGCGGATAATATTCGGCCAGCGTACCTCGACACGCTTCACCGTTTTTCCAAGAACAAGTTCATTTAAGGTCCTCTTCACAGTTTCCACTTCTGGTAATTCCGGCAAGCGACTCCCCCCTAAGTTCTCTATGTTTCTGTGATTTTATTTTGCGTCGTACCAAGTCGGTCCAAAGGAATGCTCAACCTTTAACGGAACGCTCAATTGGATCGCGTGTTCCATGATCTCCGGCACAAGTCTGCTCATTGTTTCTAGTTCTTGGTCAGGCACTTCAAAGATCAATTCATCGTGCACCTGCAGCAGCATCCGCGATTTCAATTTTTCTTCATTAAGCCGTTGATCCATAAGGATCATCGCTTTCTTGATCACATCTGCCGCGCTGCCTTGAATCGGTGTATTCATCGCTGTGCGTTCAGCAAAGCTCCGGCTGTTAAAATTTCGACTGTTAATATCCGGCAAATAGCGCCGACGGTTGAGCAGTGTTGTCACATATCCTTCCGATCTTGCCTTTTTTACAATACTTTCCATATAATGTTGAACACCCGGATAACTTTGCAAGTATTTCTCAATAAATCGCGCCGCATCTTTGCGAGTGATTCCCAGATTCTGCGAAAGTCCGTAATCGCTGATTCCATAAATAATTCCGAAATTTACTGCTTTTGCATGACGGCGCATCAGTGAGGTAACTTCATCTTTTTCAACACCAAATACATCCATCGCTGTTTTCGTATGGATATCCATACCGTCAATAAACGCCTGCTTTAAGTTCTCGTCATCAGCAATATGTGCCAAAACGCGCAGCTCAATTTGTGAATAGTCTGCAGAGAAAATCTGCCAGCCCTCTTTGCTTGGAAGAAATGCTTTGCGGATTTTTCTGCCTTCTTCAAGTCTGATCGGGATGTTCTGCAAATTCGGATCGGTCGAGCTGAGTCGACCGGTTTGCGTTAATGCCTGGTTGTAGCAGGTGTGCACATGTCCGGTTTTCGGATGAATGACCTTAAGCAGACCTACTACATATGTTGATTTTAATTTACCAAGCTGGCGAAAATCGAGAATCCTGTCAATGATTTCATGGCGGCCGCGCAGCTTTTCAAGAACATCTGCCGCAGTCGAATAACCTGTTTTCGTTTTTTTTATTGGTGGAAGCATGAGTTTCTCAAACAAAATTTCGCCCAGCTGCTTTGGTGAATTAATATTGAAGGAAACACCCGCCATCAAATAAATGTCATGTTCAATTATATCCAGTGTTCGATCAAGTTCATCACCCATCGCAATCAGGGTTTCGCCGCTCGCTTTAATCCCTGTAAATTCCATCTTTGCAAGCACCCGGGCAAGCGGCAGTTCCAGATCAAAAAGCAATTTCTTCTGCTTATTCTCGTCCAGTTCCTGAATTAATTTTGGTTCCAACTGCAGCAGCGCGGCTGCTTTTCTGCCGAGATGCTGCGCTTGGCCATCTTCTTCAGGTATCTTCCTTTTTGCACCTTTCCCATAGAACGCGTCGTCGGTTTCGATATTCGAAATGCCGCGTTTCGTAGCGAGCAGTGCCAAATCCTGTCCAGCTTCTGACGGATCAATTAAATAGGTGGCCAGACGTGCATCAAAGGAAATGCCCTTCAGCGAAATCCCCCGCCACTTTAAAGCTACTTCGGCTCGCTTGCTGTCAAGCAGTACCTTTTTCTTTTCAGGGTCTTCCAGCCATTTGCAAAAACGTTCGTCTTTTAGTGCGTGTTCGGTCTCTATAAAATAGGTACCCGTGTTATTTGCGACTGCAAATCCATTGATTGCTCCATAATGATAATTTTCATCAAGCATCTGCACAATCAGCGCACTTGGAGATACCAGTTGTTTGGATGAAAATTCGGATACGGTGTGAACCGAAATAGCAACAGCCTCTGTTTCATTTTTCTCCGATCCATTCGCGTCCAATTTATCAAGAAGAGACTGAAAGCCCAGCTCACGAAATAAATCTTTCAATTGATCGTTGAATTCATGCGTGTATGCACATGATTCTGTCGTCACCGTCACAGGCGAATCGTTATCAATAGTCGCAATTCGTTTGCTCAGCAATGCCTGTTCTCTATTGAGTTCCAGCTTCTCTTTCAACTTTTTTCCTGACACTTCATCAATATGATCATAAACGCCTTCAACGGTTTTAAACTGTTTGAGCAGTTTGATCGCTGTTTTTTCTCCAACACCGGGTACACCCGGAATGTTATCCGATGCATCGCCCATGAGCCCCTTCAGATCAATCACTTCCCGCGGCTCGATCCCATAGCGTTCGCGAACTTTTTCCACACCATAATCAACAGTATCGGTGATTCCTTTGCGTATTAAGGATACCCTTACGTCTTCATCAACAAGCTGAAGATAGTCTTTATCTCCTGTCACAATCCGGACATCAAAACCTTCATTACGGGCTTTCCGAGCAAGCGTTCCAACAATATCATCTGCTTCGTAATTGTCAAGTTCATAGCGTTTGATCGCCATTGCATCAAGCAATTGATGAATAAGCGGAAATTGCTGCGACAATTCCGGCGGTGTCTTCTGGCGGCCGCCTTTATATTCTTTATAGGTTTCATGACGGAAGGTCGTCTTACCCGCATCAAAAGCAACAAGCAAATGTGTCGGCTGTTCTTCCTCAATCACCTTCATTAACATCATCGTAAAGCCATAGACTGCATTGGTATACATGCCTTGATTATTGCTAAGCAGCGGCAAAGCAAAAAAAGCGCGGTATACAACGTTATTTCCATCAATTAAAACTAACTTTTTCATCATGTTCCTCCTGAAAGCAAAAGAAAGCCTGTGTTGCTTCTTCTTATATTCTAAAGCAACACAGGTTATTTATCCAATCAGAGATGGAGATTTTTTAAAGGTGATCGTAAACGTCGATCCCTTACCGAGTTCGCTGTCTACATGAATTCGACCACCATGTGCCTCAACCAGATGCTTGACGATGGCAAGTCCCAGTCCGGTACCACCGGAGTCTCTGCTTCTGGCTTTATCCACACGATAAAATCGTTCAAAGATGCGAGGTATCTGATCTTTTTCGATTCCCATTCCGTTATCGGCAACGATGAAATCGGCCTCTTGCTTACGCTCGTGAATGGAAACGGACACAGTTCCATTTTCCGGAGTATACGAAATTGCATTGGTAATCAGATTAATCATGATTTGCCGAATACGAAAAGCATCGCCCATAATGAGTCCCTCATTACCCTGCAAATGGCTTAGGCGTATCTTTTTAGCCTCTGCCTTACCTTTAAGCATGAACAGCACACTATCCAGCACATTACTTAATGAAACCTGACTCAATTGGAGTTTGAAATGTTCTCGCTCGATTTTCGACAACTCCAATAAATCAGTGATCAAGCTTTGCAGGCGCCGTCCTTCGTGAAGCATAATATGTAAAAATTGATCCCGCAGTTCTTTGTCGTCTATTGCTCCGTCAATGAGCGTTTCTGCAAATCCGACCAGTGATGTGACGGGCGTTCTGAGCTCGTGAGAGACATTGGCGACAAAGTCTTTACGTGTATTCTCCAGTTTCTTGATGGCGGTGATGTCGTGGAAAACAACCACAATTCCTCTTACTTTATTATGTTTATTCAAAACTGGTGCACATGACACGTCAAAGTGTTTTCGTTCGATATGAACCGAAAGCTGCAGCTGCCGCACTAATTTTTCTTTTGTTTCAAACGCCTCGTCAATGAGTTCCCGAACTTCTTCATAGGGAACCACTTCATGATAATCAGCGAGTTCCCAATGCGATGCGCTTGTCTGAAAATCTTCTTTAAATGTTTGATTGACATAATTGATGCGTCCGACCCCATCAATGAAAATCAGACCGTTTCCTATATTTTCGATCAAGGTTGACATGCTGTCCTGCTGCCGTGTATACGATCGATGAAGTTCGTGCATCGCATCCGAGATACGGTTCATCGCCAGGTTAAGACGCAATATGCTTTCCCTTTTTACCGAATCCGAAGCAATCATATTATAAGAACCTTCAAGAAGATTCTCACCCATTCGTGCGGCAAAACGTATCGGTCTTGAATAGGAACGGACTAAATAATCACGATAGGCGAGCACCGCAATGCCGAGCGCAACAAAAAAGAAATAAACCAGATTAAGACCGACAATGGTTGTCTTAGGTCCGGTAATTTTCAGGGAAACATCTGGTCGGCTGTCATTTTTCAACGTTTTTATGTATATTAAAGAATCGCCCGATTGATGCATGCCGTCCATCTGATCGAGCGTATTCTTCTCTTTGCCTGCTGTTGCAAAGATCAATTTTCGATTTTCATTGTAAAAGGCAATCTGTATCCGTTCTTTCTGGGCAAATTGAGAAACAACCGATTTATTTTCGGCCGCTAAAACCTGCCCATGCGGAACGACAATTGATTCGACCGAGTTGGCACGCGTGTTCATCGTTCGCAGATCGTCATGAAGAAGAGCCACCTGAATCACTTCATTTGAAACACAGACGATGAAGAACAGACATATGAGAACAAATCCCCACCGCACCCAAATTCTTGTATCAAACCTTTGGCTCTTCAAATTTATAACCCAACCCTCGAACTGTTTTAATATACAGCGGCTTGCGCGTTACGTCCTCAATTTTTTCACGAAGATGACTGACATGAACATCAACGATCCGCGTATCACCTGCAAAGTCATAATTCCATACCGCGTTAAGCAATTGCTCACGTGTCAGCACTCTGCCCTTATGCTCCATCATATACACCAGAAGTTCAAATTCCTTTGGGGTCAAAATCATTTCTTCACCCTTGAAAACCGCTTCAAAATTATTCGGATACACTTTTAAATCACCGATCGCAAGCACTTCATTTTGCTCCTGCTTGCCAAGCTCCGTACGCCTTAAAATAGCTTTTACACGGGCCACCACTTCTCTCGGACTGAAGGGTTTCGTCATATAATCATCCGCGCCTAATTCCAGACCAAGTATCTTGTCAAATTCGTCATCCTTAGCCGTGAGCATCAGTATCGGAATAAATTGTTTCTCCTGCCGAAGCTGTTTGCACACATCCATACCGTCCATACCCGGAAGCATCAAATCAAGCACAATTAAATCCGGCCGCGTATCTCTTGCAAGCTGCAGGGCATCCGTGCCGTTTGTTGCAGTAAGAACATCATACCCTGACTTTTTCAAATTAAACGACAACAGTGTCACAATTGACGGCTCATCATCCACAACCATAATTTTCTTTGCCAAACACACCACTCCTTGCTACTCTCTTTATCATAACAATTTTAAACAGAAGATTCAGCAATGAGCTTGACCGATCAGCCGAAGCGTCCAGAAATATAATCGGATGTACTTTGCTTTTCAGGATTTGTAAATAAAGTTCTCGTCTGACCGAATTCAATTAACTCACCCTGGTAAAAAAATGCCGTATAGTCCGCGATTCGAGCTGCTTGCTGCATGTTATGGGTTACGATAATAATGGTATAGCTGTTTTTTAGTTCAAGCAGCAGTTCTTCAATTTTTGAACTGGAAACAGGATCAAGCGCGGATGTCGGTTCATCAAGCAAAATAACATCCGGTTTCAATGCGAGTGCACGGGCGATGCAGAGACGCTGCTGCTGACCACCGGATAAACTTGTTGCCGAACGGTCCAGGCGATCCTTTACCTCATCCCAAAGTCCGACCTGCTTCAAACAATCTTCCGTAGCATCCTTCAATGTTTTCTTATTGCGTACTCCGGCAAATCGAAGCGGAAGCTGGATATTCTCACTGATTGATTTTGGAAATGGGTTGGGCTGCTGAAATACCATGCCTATTTCTTTTCGCAATTGAACAACATCTAACTTCGGATTAAGAATATTAACATCCTTATAGCTGATAGTTCCTTCACATCGCGCGGAAGGAATCAAATCATTCATTCGATTGACTGTACGGAGGAATGTTGATTTTCCACATCCGGACGGTCCGATTAATGCAGTAATTGATTTCTCATGAATGGGAAGATTGACATCTTTAACCGCATGATTGTCACCATAAAAAATATTGACATTCTCCACATTAATCTGAATCGGAAGTTCCTTAGTCACCGTATTATTTGTAAAAGAAACAATATTTTTCTCCATTTGAATCATATCCATTCCTCCCGTTTATTTTCCTGAAAATTTTTGGTTAATTACTTTTCCAAGCATTCGTGCACACAAGTTAAAGAGCAGAACAAAGATTACAAGAACCGCGGCTGATCCATTGGCGATCGTCTGCACGTCTGGCATGATTCCTCCAGTATTTACCGACCAAATGTGAACCGAAAGCGTCTCTGCCGAACGAAACAGATTCAGGGGCGAGTTCGGTGCCGAAGGATTCCAATTGCCAAAGTCAAGATCCGGTGTCGAAAGACCGGCAGTAAACAGCAGTGCCGCCGATTCTCCAAAAACACGTCCTGCTGAGAGAATGACACCTGTCAAAATGCTGGGAAAAGCTGCTGGGAGAAGAATTGTTTTAATTGTGTGCCAGTGTGTCAGTCCCAGAGCCAAGCCGCCCTCTTTTTGATGGAGCGAAAGTGCATTAAAACCGTCTTCTGTAACGCGCACAATGACCGGAAGGTTGAAAACGGTCAATGCGAGCGCACCTGAGAAAACCGAGTATTTAAACCCAAAATAATTAACGAATACAAGCATTCCGAACATGCCGACAACAATAGATGGAAGAGAAGCCAGTACTTCAACACATGTTCTGATAAATGAGGTAAGTCTGCCGGGCTTGGCATATTCAGCAAGATAGATTCCGCCGCACACACCGATAGGCACGGTCAGAATCATTGTAATAATTAACACATAAAATGAGTTCCACAGCTGGTCTTTAATACCGCCTCCGGCTAAAAATGGGCTTGCGGATGTCGTAAGGAAATGCCAAGAAATGCTTGAGACACCCCGCACTAAAATATAACCTAACATCGAAATAAGTATGGCTGCCATTGCCGCAGCACATACAATAATCACAGAGAGGGCAATTCGATTCGTTATTTTACTGTTCATCGTTTTTCCCCCTTCTTTCCTATGAACCGAATGATGACGATAAACACATAAGAAATCAGCAGCAGAATTAATCCCAGCGACCACAATGCATCATTGAGCAAACTGCCTGTCGTTGTATGACCCATACTTAAAGTAATAATTGTTGTTAACGTTGCCGACGGATCAAGAATTGAAGAGGGAATTTTGCCCACATTTCCTATGACCATCTGCACGGCGAGTGCTTCACCGAATGCCCGTGACATGCCTAGAATGATTGCGGTAAGCAAGCTGGATCCGGCAGCAGGAATCACGACACGCCAAATCGTCTGCCATTTTGTCGCACCGATGGCGTAAGAGGCCTGACGTAAAGAGTCGGGTACTGCGCGGATGCTGTCTGCCGCAATACTTGCTACTGTAGGCAGGATCATGATTCCAACAACAATTGCTCCGGTAATCAAATTAAATCCGGTTCCACCGAAATGCTGACGCATAAACGGAACGACAATCGACAAGCCAATTAAACCATAGACGACAGAAGGGATGCCGACCAGTATTTCAATTACAGGCTGCATAATTTTGGCGCCCCATTTTTTTGCAATTTCCGCCATGAATAGAGCGGTACCAATTGCAATCGGTGTCGCAATGAGCGCGGCCAGAAAAGTTACAGCCATTGATCCGAAAATGAAGGGAAATGCGCCAAAAGAGGGGTTTTTTGCGCGATCCGGAAACCATTCCGTCCCTGTAATAAACGTCCAAAAATTAAGGCGATCAACAACAAAAGAACGAAGACCTTGTATTGTTAAAAATAACGTGATTGCTGTTACCGCAACGATCATAAGCAGCGCGCTGCCATAAATGAGCAGTTTTCCCCTGCTCTCGCTCGTTCGATCTGTCAGCCGAGAAAAAAAACCTTTTTCATTAATCAGCTTTGATCTGTTTCTGGATGCCGGTGCCGCATCCGTAACCACTTTGCCGATTTTCATCCTCACACCTCATTTACAGTTAGTCAAGAGACGCCCATATGACGACAAGCGGGATGTCACAGACCTTCCCGCTTAAGCCGCCATTGGACTTTACTTTATATTTAATTTGTCCTGCAATTTCTCAGGCAATAATTATTTGTCTGTTTGTTTGCCGTCAGCATCGCGCTGTACTTTCATATCTTTAACAGACAGATAGCCTTGAGCTGGAACATCTTTTGTCTGTACATCGTCGCTCATCATGAAGTCAAGGAATGCTTTAACCAGCTTCGACGGTTCGCCTTTTGTGTACATGTGTTCATAAGCCCATACCGGAAATTTACCTGAGCCTACATTCTCGTCAGAAGCTTCAACACCGTCAATCGAAAGCTTTGTTACTGACGTATCGTTCGCTGTGAAATATGAGAGTGCCATATAGCCGACTGCACCAGGAGTTTCAGAGATTATTTTCTTAACAGTGTTTGTCGAATCTTGAGTAATACCTTCAGCAGGTGTTTTATTGTCAAGAGCAAATTGATCGAATGTTGCGCGTGTACCAGAACCATCAGGACGGTTTACTAATGTGATTTTCAAATCTTTGCCGCCGACATCTTTCCAGTTCTTTACCTTGCCGGTGAAAACATCTTGAAGTTGTTTCTTAGTCAGATTTTTCACGCCGGCCTTCGGATTTACAGCTGCCGTCATACCAACTACAGCGACTTGATAATCTTTAAGTGCCTTTGCATCAATGTTTGATTTGCTTTCAGCGAACACGTCAGACATACCGATGTCAAAGTTGCCAGCCTGTGCTTCGCTCAAACCAGTACCGCTGCCTCCGCCTTGCACTTCAATCTGAACATCAGGATTCTTTTCCATGAATTCTTTAGCCACTTGTGCTGCGAGCGGTTGAAGTGCTGTTGAACCGCCGATTGTGATTTTTCCTGATAATGCTTCAGATGATGAGCTTGAATCTTTAGAAGAACTGCTGCTGTCTGAAGAACCGCTTCCGTTTCCACAACCACTAAGAATGAGTGTTAATGAAAGAACGAAAACCAGTCCAATCGCGAGCAAGTTTTTCTTTTTCATATGAATATTTCCCCCTCAAATGTTGAGTCACCTTATTGCACTTCTTATAGTAAGGCTTGACTTTTAAACGCATATAAACAAATTGTAAAGGTTTTGTAAAGACGAATAATGTCGAATAAAAGTCTTTATCTATAGCATGACCAGCACCGGATCAATAATGCGCGCAAAGCGTTTTTTTATGTGATTACAAAAAAGAGGAGACATTTGTCCCCTCTCTTAATCTACGTCAAATGAAATTGTAACTCGTTTAATTATAAATGGTCGATTAAAGCATCGGCAAACTGTGAGCATTTTACTTCCGTGGCGCTATCCATCAATTGGGCAAAATCAAAGGTTACCACTCCGCTTGAAATCGTCTTTTCTATAGCATTAATGATTCGCTTAGCCGGTTCATACCAGCCAATGTGTTCAAGCATCATGACCCCGGAGAGAATCACAGATGATGGATTGACTTTATCCTGGCCCGCAAAAGTCGGCGCAGTACCGTGAGTCGCTTCAAACAATGCGGTGCCTGTTTCATAATTGATATTCGCACCGGGTGCAATTCCAATACCGCCCACTTGTGCTGCAAGTGCGTCGGAAATATAATCACCATCTAGATTCATCGTCGCAACGACATCATATTCATTTGGATGCAGCAGAATCTGTTGCAAGAAATTGTCAGCAATTGCATCTTTAATTAAAATACGTCCACTGCTCAGTGCATCACTCTGGGCCTTATCTGCTGCTTCTTTTCCTTGTTCCGCAGAAATCGCCTCGTACTGCTTCCACGTAAAGGTCTGCTCCGGAAATTCACGCTCAGCAAGCGCATAGCCCCAATTCTTAAACGCACCTTCCGTAAATTTCATGATGTTTCCTTTATGAACAAGAGTCACACTTTTTCGACCTTCATGAATTGCATAGCGGATCGCTGCACGTACCAGACGTTCTGTCCCCTCTTTTGACACAGGTTTAATTCCGATTCCTGATGTTTCGGGAAAGCGGATTTGTGAAACATCTAACTCATTTTGAAGAAAATCAATGACTTTTCTTGCTCCTGCAGATTCAGATTCAAACTCAATTCCGGCATAGATATCCTCTGTGTTTTCACGGAAAATCACCATATCTACGAGTTCCGGATGCTTGACCGGCGATGGAACGCCTTCAAAGTATCGAACCGGCCGCAAACAGGTAAAAAGATCAAGCTGCTGCCGAAGCGCTACATTCAGAGAACGTATGCCGCCGCCAACCGGAGTTGTAAGTGGTCCTTTAATTGCAATCACATAATTTTTCATTGCATCGACGGTCGCTTGCGGAAGCCATTCACCGGTCTGATTATATGCTTTTTGACCAGCGAGTACTTCCTTCCAAACAATTTGTTTCTCACCTTTGTAAGCCTTTTTTACAGCAGCATTCAGCACCCGTGAAGCCGCCTGCCAAATTTCAGGCCCAATACCGTCACCTTCTATATAAGGGATGATCGGATGGTCAGGTACGTTCAGAATACTGTTCTGCACAGTAATTTGCTTTCCTTGTGTCACACTATGTACCTCCATTAATTTTTTTATCCGCTCTATTCCAAATTAATTGTAAATAATCACGCTCCACCATCATTAAATTCGGTTCAGCGCTGATCAATCGGTGCAACTTTTCTGAGACGCGCACCATTATATTCGGCACGTGGACGGATCAGGCGATTGTCGTTATACTGTTCCATGATATGTGCTGCCCATCCCGATGTTCTGCTGATCGCGAACACCGGCGTAAACAGATCATGATCAATGCCCAGTTCATGATAAAGCGTCGCCGAATAGAAGTCTGTATTCGGCAGCAAACCTTTTTTCTCTTTGATCAGGTTCTCTATTTTAACCGACATGTCATATAGCTTCCCGTCACCTTGAAGCCCGCTTATTTTTTTTGCCATCGTTTTCAAGATTCTTGCACGGGGATCACCATTTTTATAAACACGGTGACCGAAGCCCATAATTTTCTTCTTGTTTTCGAGCGCATTCAAAATATAATCATCCACCCACTCAATCGAACCGATCTTCTCCAGCATGTGCATGACTTGTTCATTTGCACCGCCATGAAGGGGCCCTTTCAAGGCACCGATGGCTGAAGTAATGCCTGAATACATATCCGACAGTGTCGCAACACATACCCGCGCCGTAAACGTTGACGCATTCAATTCATGATCGGCATGAAGAATCAGCGCTTTATCGAACATTTCCGCTGCAACTTCAGTAGGCGTGCAGCCCTTCAGCATATAGAGAAAATTGGCTGCGAATCCCAACGATTCATTTGGCGGGACAGGTTCCAAGCCTTTTCGGATCCGAGAAAATCCGGCGACAAGCGTTGCAATTTTTGCTTGAATACGAACCGCCTTATCCTTATTTGATTGCTTATCCATTCGTTCAGCATCAGGATCATAGATGCCCAAATTCGAAACAGCACTTCTCAATACAGCCATGGGATGAACATAATCAAGCGGATACTTCTTCATAAACGTAAATAGTTCATCTGGCACTCGCGCATTCTCAGCAAGAGTTCGTTTAAATGAGCAAAGCTGTTCGGTAGTGGGGAGTTCACCGTTCCAAAGTAAATAAACGACTTCTTCAAAGGTAGACCGTTCGGCTAAATCCTGAATACTGTACCCGCGATAGGTGAGCACATCATCTTTAATTGAACTAATCGTTGAAGTTGTTGCAACAACGCCTTCCAGCCCTCTCGTCGTTGTCAAATTGATCCCCTCCCTGCGGTAGAACTTTGCCAGGAATACATCGTGTTTAACATAAGTACATCTTCTATCTGAAAAATATCTGATAGGAAAATTCGGTACCCGTTAATCCGGTTGTTGTATTCTTAACAAATTTTTCCGAATACTTTTCGGATAAATAGTGATTAAAACCATGATCATAATTAAAAGCATCACTTCAATGTTATGAGTCTTATGCAAAATCGTTATCTTGATTATATCTGCTAAGGCGAAATTTGTGAACAATAATCACAATAATTCTTTGCGCCTTCGTTTTTTCAGATGTATATTAGCCGCTTGTCCGCATATGTATAAATTGAGGTGAGGATGAAACATGAACTCTCGGGAATCACAGCCGTTCATAGCCGGCCTATTCATTATATTGCGTGCCCTAGTTGTCGCAGCCTCTGCCGCAGCAGCCGTCGCGGCTTTGATGCTCGCCTTCCGTTATGCCTTGCCCTTTCTCATCGCATGTGCGCTTGCATTTTTAATTAATCCTATAGTGGTTTTCATTGAAAGAAAAACGAGGCTGCCCAGGGGAGCAGCCTCGTTTGTTGTTCTTTTTCTCTTTTTTTCATTAACTATAGGTACCTTATTGTTTTTTGCGATTGTCCTGATTAAAGGCGTATCCTCATTCTCACGTTCGGTTCCTGATGAAGTTCAAGTCCTTATCGGTGACATCCAAACGTTTTTCTTCTCAAATCTGCTTCCGTCATGGGAGCAGGCCATGCATATTTTTTCAGGGCTTCCCGGTGTTCAGCAAAAGGCGATACAGCTCAATGTAGAGAGTATGGCAGGAGCGCTTGTCGGCATGCTTCACGATCTTGCAGGACAGTTGCTCGCGAATCTGACACAGTTTGTTACAACGATTCCGGATACAATCATTTCCGCCATTTTCATCTTTCTCGCTTCATTCTTTCTATCAAAGGACTCTGAACGGATCAATAACCATTTTCACGCATTCTGTGCTCATTCTCCAATTGGAAGACCGATTGACAGAGTTTTGACTGAATTGAAAAAAACATGCATCGGTTTTGTTCGTGCCCAATTTTTACTCGTATTCATGACCGTTGTTCTTGTTTATGCAGGGCTTCTTATTTTAAGGGTCCCTCATCCTCTGACTATCGCTTTGATTACCGGCATTGTCGATCTTATTCCTTATCTGGGAACAGGGGCAATCTTCATACCATGGATTCTGTACCAGTTCTTCACGCACCACTATTTTTTCACGATCAGCCTGACCAGTCTGTACATTGCTTCCATCATCCAGAGACAGTTGATGGAGCCGAAAATATTGTCAGTTAATATCGGTATCGATCCGCTTGCCTCTCTCGTATCTATCTATTTCGGTTTTCGCTGGATCGGCATTGCCGGCATCGTGATCGGACCGCTTGTCCTTGTTGTGATCAAGACACTGTATCATACAGGCACTTGGCAGTCGATTTGGTATTACATTCTTGGTAAGAAGGCATGAACGTTATCGTCTTCTAAATGAAAGGAACGTGATTCCCCCATGATCGATCTGTTTGCGAATCCATCTTTTTAACCGCCTGATCAATAGGATTCTAAAGGCAGGGATCAGGAGCAAAAGGCCAATGACATCACTAATAAGCCCCGGCACGCACAGTAGGATTCCGCCGAAGAGCAGACCCGCCCCGTCAAGGAGCGGCTCACTGGGCATTCGTCTCATGTTTATGTCGTCACTGATCTTCTGCAGAATGGCAAATCCTTGCCTTCTGACTGTCCAAACGCCAATAATAATGGACAGGAAAAGAATCATAATTAAATTGAATCCGCCGATCAGCCCTCCGACATAGATCAACACACAAACCTCAGCAAGTGCGTAAAGCATCAGAATGATCAGAACTTTTTTCAGCACGGTAACAACACTCCTTGTTTTATGCTTGTTCCGAAGCTTTGACAATGAGTGCATGGAGCTCCGGATTTTTTCTTCTTATCGAAACCGGACGCAATGATAAATCTGTCCAACAGTGAGAACTGGATCCATCAACGAGTAGTTTTCGGTCTTTTTCCCTGTAAATTTTGTAGTCAAACGTTAATTTAATACTGTCATAAGCTCCGACGGTGGTTTCGACAAGGAGGGTATCGTCATACAGAGCCGGCGCATGATAATGTACATCAATGCCAAGAACCGGCATCATAAAGCCTTGTTCTTCCACTTTTCGATACGAAATGCCTAATTTCTGAATATAATCTGTTCGTGCAACTTCAAAATAATTCACATAGTGACTGTGATGAACAACACCCATTTTATCCGTTTCGTTATACCGGACGACGATCTTAGTAGTATTCCCATTCATGATAAAACACTCCTGCTATAAAATTTAATTTGTCAGGTTTAAATGAACTTCATGATGAAAAATTTAAGAGAAGGCACATATTTGCGCCTTCTCTTATCATAAATGATTAACTGTACGAATAAAAATGAAACAGTGCGGTGCCGTCATAACTCCGCCCTATTCTCACTAATTAGGCTTGTGTCAGATTTTCTCCAACCGTGTGGACACGCATAATGTTTGTCTTGCCTGACGCTGCTACTGGAAGTCCAGCCGTGATGACAACAAGATCGCCATCTTTTACCAGATCAGTTTTCTTGCCGCTATCAACAGCAATTTCAAACATTTCATCCGTCGTTTTTGCGAGTTCGCTCAATACCGGAGTTACGCCCCAAGCAAGACACATTTTGTGAGCAACACGTTCGGAACTTGTTACCGCGATAACCGGAGCTTTCGGACGGTAGTGAGATACAACTCGTGCGGTGTAGCCGCTCACCGTTGCTGTGATGATTGCGCCGACATTAAGATTTAATGCCGTATGAGCAACCGCTTCACCAATTGCAGCAGTAACCGTCGGTTCGCTTGAGTCACTTAATTTCTTGAGAATTCCTTTATAATCCAAAGCAGATTCAGCCTTCAACGCGATGTTACTCATCGTTGTAACAGCTTCGATTGGCCATTTTCCGGATGCCGATTCACCGGAAAGCATAATTGCATCTGTGCCGTCGAAGATTGCGTTGGCAACGTCGCTGGCTTCTGCACGCGTACAACGCGGATTGCGAATCATGGAGTCAAGCATCTGTGTTGCCGTAATAACCGTCTTGCCGACTTTATTGCACATCTTGATCAGTCGTTTTTGAACGAGCGGAACATCTTCCGGCGGAATTTCAACCCCGAGGTCACCGCGGGCGATCATCAGACCGTCAGACACTTCAAGAATTTCTTCAATATTGTCGACAGCTTCTTGGCTTTCAATTTTAGGGAAGATGTGCACATCTTCAGCGCCATGTTCCTTGCACAGATTGCGGATATCGTTGACATCTGAGGCATGACGAACAAATGAAGCGGCAATGAAATCAATGCCTTCGCCGATACCAAAGATAATATCGTCTGCATCTTTTTCAGTCATACCAGGAAGATTGATGCTGACATTCGGTACAATGATCCCTTTCTTGCTCTTCAAAACACCTGTGTTTAAAATTTTGTTATGAATAAGTCCGGCTTCTTTATCGATACCTGTTACTTCAAGTTCAACCAAGCCGTCATCAATCAAAATCTTCGAACCAACATGAACATCATCAATCAATTCTGCATAAGTAATCGAAAACTTTTCGGCAGTTCCGGCAACTTCGGTCGTTGAAATATCAACAGTTTTGCCTTCTTCAAGAAGAACTTCCTTAGTAGCCATGTCATGAGTGCGGATTTCCGGACCCTTTGTGTCGAGCAGAATGCCGATCGTTTTACCGGTAATCTTCATTGCTTCTCTAAGATTAAGCACTTTTTGATGATGTTCTTCATGATCACCATGTGAGAAATTGAAACGTGCAACATTCATGCCGGCGTTAATCATTTTTACAAGTGTTTCAACCGTATCACTTGATGGTCCCAGTGTACAAACAATCTTTGTCTTTTTCATTAATAAATTCCCTCCAGCAATTTATATGGATAGTACTTTTGCTAACTGATACAGATTTTCGTTAAACTCATGCTTTTTCGTAAGCAAATCGAGTATGTCATGAGCTACAATTTTATTATTCTGAATGGCGATCATCTTTCCTTTATCGCCGCCCAGAAGCAGTTCGACAGCCTTATTGCCCATTCGTGCTGCCAAAACACGGTCAAAAGCAGACGGTGAACCGCCCCGGACAACATGTCCCAAAACGGTAACCCGCGTATCCATGTTCGCCCTTGCTTTAACAGCTTTTGCAATCTCATCCGCATGTCCGACGCCTTCAGCCACGATAATTATATTGTGTTTTTTCCCGCGTTCAAGCCCCCGATTAAGCCGTTCCACAATCGAGTCCAAGTCTTCTTTCTTCTCTGGAATTAAAATCGATTCCGCACCGTCTGCAAGACCTGCCCACAGCGCCAAGTCACCACAGCCGCGGCCCATAACTTCAATAATAAAACGCCGCTCATGCGATGTCGCCGTATCACGAATTTTATCAATGGCATCGATAATCGTGTTCAAAGCCGTATCAAAGCCCAGAGTAAAGTCGGTTCCCGGGATGTCATTGTCAATCGTTCCCGGGATGCCGATCGTAGGAAAGCCGAGCTGAGTCAGTTTCACTCCGCCCATGAACGAACCATCGCCACCAATTACAACTAAACCTTCAATACCGAACTTTTTCAGTTGCTCAATGGCAATGGCACGGCCTTCCTCCGTTTTAAATTCTTCACATCGCGCCGTGTAGAGAATGGTTCCTCCACGCTGTACAATATCGCCTACATCGGAGACTTCCAGCTTCTTGATATTCCCGGTGATCAAGCCTTTATAACCATGATAAATACCGTAAACCTCAACTCCGCGATAAATGGCTGATCTTACAACCGCGCGAACCGCTGCGTTCATACCCGGCGCATCACCGCCGCTCGTTAGAACGCCAATCTTCTTCATCACAACAATCACCTCATTTTAATGTCAATGCTATTGCCTATCTGATGAATAAGAAAAAATTAATTGATTGGTTTGATTTTCCTGGACTGTCTCATAATTGCCGATTGCCCGGTACTTTGCTAAGCGCTGGTTGCGAACCTGATCAGCGGTTAACTGGCTTAATTCTTCAAAGGATTCAATAAGCGCTTGATCAATGAATTCTGCCTGCTTCTTCGGATCATGATGAGCACCGCCCAAAACCTCCGGAATCAGTTTATCAATAATACCGAGTTTTTTCAAATCGGATCCGGTAATTTTCATCGTTTTCGCTGCTTCTTCTGCCTTGCCGGCATCTTTCCACAACAACGCAGCGGCTCCTTCAGGCGAAATAACCGAATACCAAGCATTTTCAAGCATCAAAATATGGTTGCCGACGCCGATTGCAAGTGCACCGCCGCTTGCGCCCTCTCCAATCACCACACAAATAACCGGAACGGAAAGTCCGGACATTTCAAAAAGATTTCGTGCAATGGCTTCGCTCTGCCCTCGTTCCTCAGCAGCTTTGCCGGGAAAAGCACCTTTTGTGTCAATAAATGTAATAATCGGGCGATGAAACTTGTCCGCTTGTTTCATCAGACGCAGCGCTTTGCGGTAACCCTCCGGATGAGGACTTCCAAAATTGCGCATGATGTTTTCTTTCGTATCTCGTCCCCGCTGCTCGCCGATCACCGTAACAGGACGTCCATGAAACTTTGCGATTCCGGCAACAATCGCAGGATCATCGCCATAGAGACGGTCACCATGACACTCAATGAAATCCGTGAATAAGAGCGGAATGTAATCTAACGTCGTCGGGCGATTAAGCTTTCTCGCGACGCGAACACGTTCCCAAGGGGTCATGCTGCCATAAGTATCTTTTTCAAGATCCGCGAGGCGCTCTTGCAGATGATTCAGTTCGTCAGAAAGATCAATGCCTTTCTCATCCATGAACTTCTTTAATTCCGAAATCTTTTCTTGAAGCTCAAGAATCGGTTTCTCAAAATCTAATTCCGGTCCCATTCTTCGGCACCTCCTCCAACGTGGATCGACAAGACCTGCCCGAGCACAGTTCTCAGTTCAGAACGAGGGATGACTTGGTCAAGCTGTCCGTGTTTCAATAAAAATTCTGCAGTTTGGAAGTCATCCGGCAATTCCTCACCAATGGTCTGTTCAATAATGCGGCGTCCGGCAAAACCAATTAAAGCGCCGGGTTCAGCAAAATTGTAATCGCCGAGGGAAGCAAAACTTGCCGAAACCCCACCGGTTGTCGGGTGGGTCATAATGGAAATATAAAGTCCGCCGTTCTCGCTGAATGTCTTTAAGGCACCACTTGTTTTCGCCATCTGCATCAGGCTGAGCACGCCTTCCTGCATACGCGCGCCACCAGACGCGGAAAAGATAATGACAGGAATCCCGTTCTTATCGGCATATTCAATCAACCGGGTAATTTTCTCGCCGACAACCGAACCCATGCTCCCCATTCGAAAGCCCTTGTCCATAATGGCAACAGCGGCCTCAAAGCCTTCAATCGTACCCTTACCGGTCCAAACGGCTTCATTTAATCCGGTTTTCTTACGGTCCGACTCAAGCTTATTCATATAATTTGGAAACCGGAGCGGATTTAATGACACCATTTTCTCATCGAATTCCACGTAGGAATCCTGGTCGAAGAGCATCTCCGCACGATCATGAGCACCTATTGGATAATGATACCCACAAGACTGGCAAACAAACAAATGCTTGCTCAACTCTTTGACATACATGATCTTTTTACATTTCGGACATTTGCGGACAATGCCCTCTGGAACATCCTGCCTTGCCTTTGTGGATGGGACTGTTGCGTATTTTTTTTTCTTAGTAAAAAAGTCCTTCATCAAGTATATCACCCTCTTACTTTGTCAAAGCTGGAATTTTATCTTGCATCACAACATGTCACTTTTTCTTCACGCATAATTCAAGAAATCGTCGATTATTCACAAAAGCAGTTGTGGAATAAAGAAAAAATAAGTAAGTAATAAAAAATAAATAGCGCCGCATTCCATGATCATTCGACTACCCGTGAAAAATTCCTAAACTTCACTATTATAACAAACGTTTCACAAAAACATAAGCAACATGCAAAAGGAGCAAATTCCATCTGTATTTGTTGGATATGGCTTCATGTATTTTTTCTTCTTAAATGAACTAATCCGGAATTACACCGCGTTTAATCATCACATTTTTCTCGCCAAGAAGCTGCCGCATCATTTTAACAAACGATCTGTTTAAATCAACTGAGTATTTTGGGTCAAGCGCAACTGTTTTTTTATTTTCCTCATAATATAGAAAGATGCGATGTCTGCCAGGCTGCTTTGCAATTGCTGCTTTTACTTGTTCAAGCAATTGCGGATGGTAATGTGCGCGGTCAATTTTCAAGAAAAGCACCGATTGAAAGCCGGTCAGATAATCTTGCATACGCAGAGCCTGCATGAGCACCAGTTGCGCCTGATTGTCTTTTTTTCCTTTCGAATATTTTGCACGGATTACCACCATTTGCCCATCACGAAGAATCTCCTCAACCTTTTCATACGACGCGGGGAAACAAACGGTGTCAATCAAACCCGTTTCATCGCTTGCAGAAAAAAATGCCATCGGTTGTCCCGACTTTGTACGAATGCGTTTCACTTGTTCAATCATTACTGCCAAGGTTGCTATTTGCCCTTCCTGAAGGGTCTCAGCTTCGCTGACCGTCACAAACGATTTTGGCAGACGGGATCTGTATTCACTGATCGGATGCGCAGATAGATAAAAACCAAGCACCTCGCTTTCGTAGCGCATTTTTTCTGTTGCGCTGAGCGGCGGCACGTCAACGTAATCCGCTTCATCCACTCCGGAAATGGGAAAAGAGGTTTGCCCGCCAGCCAGTTTCTGTTCTTCTTCACCTAAGCTTAATGCGTGATCAAGTGTGGCAAGCAGTACGGCACGATCAATACTGAATGGATCAAACGCTCCGGCAAAAATCATTGATTCGATCGCCTTTCGATTTACTTTTCGCACCGGCACTCGGCGGCAAAAATCGTACAGATTTTGATAAGCTCCGTTCTTATTCCGTTCGGCTATGATTACATCAACCGCTCCGTTGCCGACATTCTTGATGCCAGTCAAGCCGAAACGTATGTTATCTCCTGAAGGTTCAAAACTGCTTAAGCTTTCGTTTACTGCTGGCGGAAGCAAGCGAATGCCGCAATTTTGCAATTCGCGAATGGTCGCTTCAATCTTATTAGGATTGCCAACGATTCCGGTAAGATGTGCAGCCATAAAGGCTTGAGGATAATGCGCCTTCAAATAAGCGAGACGATACGAGACAAAGCTGTAGGCAACAGCGTGTGAACGATTGAATCCATAGTTGGCAAATCGGACGATTAAATCAAAAATTTGACTGGCAACCGCTTCCGAATAGTGGTTCTGCACGCATCCTGACATAAATGTTTTCTTTTGATCTTCAAGAAGCCCGCGTTTCTTCTTCCCGACCGCGCGCCTGAGAATGTCTGCCTGACCAAGCGAATAGCCTGCCATTTTAACGGCAATTTGCATGATCTGCTCTTGATAAACAAGCACACCGTATGTTTGGCGAAGGATCGGTTCCAGATCGGAATGTGGATAAACCACTTTTTCCTCTCCGTGTTTCCGCCGCACATAATGATCGATAAATTGAGATGGCCCCGGACGATAAAGGGCATTAACGGCAACAATGTCTTCAAATTCAGTCGGCTGAAGTTTACGAAGCACTTGTCTCATGCCATCCGACTCCAATTGAAAGACACCCATTGTATCCCCGCGGCTGAGTAATCGAAATGTTTCAGAATCATTGAGAGGGATTGAATCAGCAGTCAGAGTTCCGTCTCTGAATGCAGCCGTTCTTTGAAGGACTTCTCTCATAAAAGTCAGGTTGCGCAAACCAAGAAAATCGATCTTTAATAACCCTAAAGCTTCCAGTACATCCATCGGGTATTGCGTCACAGAGACGTTATCATGGCCTTTTTGAACTGGGACAGTGTCCGTTAACGGTTGATCACTGAAAATAACACCTGCAGCATGAATGGACGAATGTCGGGGAAGCCCCTCTATTCGGCGTGCGAGAGCAACAAGATTGTCTGCCGCAGCAGATGACTGTACAAGGCTTCGCAATTTATCCGAACCGTTAAGTGCCTTTTCCAATGTCATTTTCGGAACAGCGGGGATCAGATGTGCAATGCGGTCAACGAGCCGTGGATCGCTCCCAAGCACTCTGCTCACATCACGGATCGCCGCACGCGCCGCCAATGTGCCGAACGTGATGATCTGAGCAACATGCGCATGTCCGTATTTTTCGCATGCATAGTCAATCATTTTGTCGCGATCGACGTCAGGAAAATCTAAATCAATATCCGGCATCGTCACCCGTTCCGGATTTAAAAAGCGTTCAAAAAGCAACTGATATTTAATTGGATCAACTTCAGTGATTTTCAATACATAAGCCACAAGCGAACCCGCAGCTGAACCGCGACCGGGTCCAGGCATATATCCTGCCATACGCGCATGCGCGACAAGATCGGCAACAATGAGAAAGTAATCATTAAAGCCCATCTCATTAATGACGGATAATTCATAGCGAAGACGCTGCTTAATCTGTTCCGTTGTATTTGAATAGCGTTCCTTTAATCCTTTTTTGCATAACGACAGCAATCGCTGTTCAGCAGATTCGCCCCTGGGGAGCGGAAAGTCCGGAAATCGTACGCGGTCAAATGAGAAAGTGACGTTACACACTGCAGCAATTTCTCCCGTCAATGAAACAGCCTCAGGCAGATCGGTAAATCTGCGCGTCATTTCATCAGTTGATTTAAAATCAAAATCATAACCAGTTTGCTGACGGTCTGTTAACTTCGTGCCCTCGCGTATGCACGTGAGACAGGCATGTGCTCTCTCGTCTTCTTTATCGAGATAGTGAATACTGTTGGTAGCAATCAGGCGAATCGAGTACCGCTTTCCAAGTTCCCGCAGCTGTCGTTCGATTTTTTGCTGTTCATTTAAATTTCCGTTCCGCTGAATTTCAAGAAAAAAGCGATTGTCAAAAAGAGCATGCAGCTTTTCCGCAAGCCGGTTTGCACGCGCCTCGTCCCCTAAAGTAAGAAAGCGATTGATCGGCCCACCCGGCCCGCCAGATAAAGCAATCAAACCTTCTGCATATTCTTTTAACTGAGGTAAGGAAATACACCCGCGATTACTGAACTGTACAAGTGAAGCAAGTCTGACAAGATGCTGATAGCCCAAATTGTTTTGTGCCAATAGGATAAGTGCCGGTATCTCCTGCGAATGTTTTGAACGCGCTGCATGTTCCCCAGCTGTTTCCTCATCAATTGCCAGTTCTAGCCCAATCAGCGGATGAATACCTTCCCGTATGCATCTACGGTAAAAAGGAATGACGCCGTACATCACATTCCGATCAGTCAGCGCAAGCGCCTTTTGTCCGGTACGTTTAGCCAGATCAACCAAATCGTCGATCCGGCACGTACTGTCCAGCAAGCTATATTCACTATGTACATGAAGATGCACAAACGGCATGCGTCTTTACCCCTTTTTTATAACTTATTTCTTAGTTTTGTAATTAATAATAAGGATCCGGTAACATTTATTGCGCACAGAGCGCACGCAAATCTGCAATGAGCAGATCTGCTTCTTCCCAGCTCGCCACGGTTGCCCCGGATGCCATTGGATGTCCGCCTCCATGATATTTTGCGGCCAATTGATTAATAGCGGGGGCTTTCGATCTGATTCTTGCTCGAATCACCTCACCTTCTTCTGAAAACAGAACCCACGCCTTGATATGGGCAACATTGGAAAAACAATTGACAAGCGCCGATGCATCAGATGAAGTCAAGTGATAGGAGCGAATCACTTCTTGAGTCAGCTTCACATAACCCACGCCTTCTTCAGTTAGCGTGAACTGTTCCAGAACATAGCCGTTCAAGCGGGTCTGCTCCAGACTGCGCTCATACAGTTGAGCAAAGAAAGCTTGACGATTAAAAGGCAGCCTGACAAGCTCTGCCGCTGCAAGAAAGGTGTCTGCGGTAACATTGCTGTATTGAAATCGTCCGGTATCGCCGACAATGCCCGCATAAAGCAGACGCGCCGCCTCTTTCGATAGAGTGAATTCCGGATGGCTTCGATAAATTGAGCAAAGCATTTCACTCGTTGAACTCGATTCCGTATTCACCCATTCAGGTTCCCCATAGGAATCAACGACCGGATGATGATCAATTTTTACCAGATGTGCACCGCAGCTGTAACGCTCATCAGAAATACGCTCCCGGTTCGCTGTATCGCAGACAATTACCAATGCATTTTTATAAACCGCGTCGTCAATTTGATCCATTTGAATGAGAAATTTCAGCGAATCGGATTCTTCGCCGACAATATAAACGTTCTTGTCCGAAAAATTATCTTTGATCAGGAAGGCAAGTCCTCCCTGAGAGCCAAGGGCATCCGGATCGGGACGAACATGTCTGTGTATAATAATCGTCTTGTATTGTTTAATCAGATTCATTATTTTGTCAATCAATGAAAATCCTCCTTAAATCGGTCGGTGATTCGCAGTCTGCATTACCTAATCGGCCTTAGTAACGGTCGATGAATTGAGCATTCAGCAACGCCTTTCCGCAGAGCTGACCATCGACAAATAACTCGATATCCATTTTTCCGTTTCTTCGTGTCATTTCAAGAATTTTCGGACGCACCGTTACAGTTTGTTCCAATTGCACCGGCTTGAAAAAGTAAAATGAGAGGTTATCCACAACTAGATCGCTTCGACGCAAATGATTCAGTACGCGCCGGCACACGGTCGCCACCATTGAAGTCATGACCCCATGTGAAACCGAACCTAAATAATCGCTCATTTGCGGTGTTACATTGAATTGAAACATATAATGATTGTCTTCTGAATAATCCTTAAGCTGGGACGATACAATGTCTTCAATCGTTTCACCCATTTGCGGCTGCTGCTGAATCATCTGCAGTGCTTTAAGCACATCACGACGTGTGATCATCCCAAGGAGATGATGCTGCATATCAACAACCGGCAAACCATCGACGCCTTCCCAGATCATACGATGCGCGGCCGCCGCAACAGAGGTTGTCGGATTGACAACAAGCGGCATTGGCGTCATCACTTCTTCAATCGTCTGAGCCTTTTGATCCTTCAAAATATCCTTCATTGCCGCAATACCGACCACTTTCATCTGCTGATCCACAACCGGGAAACCACTGTGCGATGTACGATGATTTAATTCATACCATCGTTTCGGCGAATCGTAAGTAAACATAAACTGCGTTTGAGCAAAAGGAATCATAATATCTGAAACATGAACAATCTCCTTTTTAATCAGTTGATCATAAATCGCCCGATTAATTTTCGCTGCTACGGTAAAGGTGTCATATGAAGTAGAAATCACCGGGAGCTGTGTTTGATCAGCGAGCCTTTTTACTCGGTCGCTTGTATTGAAACCGCCGGTAATCAACACCGCAGCCCCTTCTTTAAGTGCATATTCGTGAACGGATTCGCGATTTCCGACAATCATCAGGTCATTCGCACCTATGTAACGTTTCATTGCATCCATTTCCATCGCACCGATAACAAAGTGATTCAGTATTCGTGAAAGGCCGGCGATTCCCCCGAGTACTTGTCCGTCAACGATATTGACGACCGTTTTGAATGTCAGTTTTTCAATACTTTCTTGTGTTTTCTGTTCAATCCGAATCGTCCCGACACGTTCAACCGTGCTGACCAATCCGCGGATTTCCGCATCTTTGATCGCCCGATATGCCGTCCCTTCGCTCACTTGAAGCACTTTAGCTGTCTGTCGAACAGAGATCTTGCTTCCAATTTCAAGATCAGCTATATATTTTACTATTTGGTCATGTTTTGTCTCCATATCAATCGCTCCAAACGGATCTTTACAAGTTTAGTGTTTGACCAGGCGACAAGACATATCCATGTCCATCAAGCTGATCGGCAAATTTCCCGGCATCCTGAACAATAACGGGAAATGTATTGTAGTGAATCGGAACGACAGTCTTTGCCTTAAGCCATTTTGCTGCCTGCAACGCATCGTCAGGTCCCATTGTGAAGTTATCACCAATCGGTAAAAGTGCCAGATCAGGACTATTTTGTTCACCAATTAATTTCATATCAGAGAAAAGTGCAGTATCTCCTGCATGATAGATTGTCTTTCCTTCAATGGTCAGTAAAAGACCGGCGGGCATGCCCGCATAAATGATCTGCCGGCGGGCACTGTCCGTGATGCTCGAACCGTGGAATGCCTGGGTCATCTTGACTGTCCCAAACGAAAATTCGTGCGAACCGCCGATAGACATGCCATGGACGTTCAACCCCTTCCAGCCAAAGTAGGTCGCAAGCTCGGCAATGGCGACAACCAGAGCGCCATCACGTTCGGCGATCGGCTGAGTATCTTCAATGTGATCGCCATGCCCATGGGTCAAAAGAATGGCATCAATCTTGGGCAGATCATCAATAGTTAGAGGTGTTTTCTGATTTCCGCTAATAAAAGGATCGATGATTAAATTTCCTTTGGCCGTTTCAATTAAAATTGTCGAATGACCGACATAGGTAATTTTCATTTATTATGTCACTCCTTATTATAGAACATCAGTTCGTTTTTTAACAGCAAAAACTTTTTATTCATTCACCTTATTGATTTAAAATTTATTATACACTAGATAGACCAGAATTCGCATAATACAGGATGGGAGCAGACAGTGAGTAGTGAATCTACTCTCTTTTTCTTACGAAATCCTCGCGAATGAACCCCTGATTCATTTAAATTGTGATACATTATTAGTATTACGAACAAACTGGAGTGACCTTAATTGTCAGAGAAAATGGAGCAAATTGAAGCTTGGCTGCGTAAGCAGGAAGGCAGGTTCGCCTATATTGCCGATCCGACAAATGTCTTCTATCTTACTCATTTTAAATGTGATCCTCACGAACGTTTTCTTGGTTTGTTTCTCTTTCCGGATGATGAACCTTTCTTAATTTGTCCGGAACTCGAAGTTGGTCAAGCACAAGCTTCTGATTTCGGCCATGAGGTGATCGGCTATCGCGACGATCAGGACCCATGGGATTCGGTTAAAAAAGCTTTAAGCGGCCGGCATGCTGCATTCAGTAAAGTATTTATCGAACCAAGTACTCTGCCATATAACAAAGCTTTGGCATTAAAAGCTATTGACGCCCAGATCGTATTCCAGTCCATTGAAAATTTTCTTGCCGGCATGCGCAATATTAAGGATGCAAGCGAACTTGCTGCAATGAAAAAAGCAGGAGAGGTTGCGGATTACGCAGTTAAATTAGGTATCGATGCAATTAAAAAAGGCCGAACAGAAACAGCAATCATTGCGGAAATTGAGCACGAACTGGCCAAGCAAGGCTATTCTGAGATGGCGTTCGATACGATGGTTCTTGCCGGAGAAAATACGGCAAAGCCACACGGCTATCCTGGGAACCGTCAGATCCGTGAAGGTGATTTCGTTCTTTTCGATCTAGGCGTTGTGATTGACGGCTACTGCTCTGATATCACGCGGACCGTATGTTACAAACATGCCTCCGACGAACAGTACAAAATTTATGAAACAACACTGCAAGCAAATCTGACTGCAATCAAAGCCGTCCGTCAGGGGCTTAGAATCGGTGATCTGGACATAGTAGCCAGAAAAGTAATTACTGATGCCGGGTATGGTGATTATTTTACCCATCGGCTTGGACATGGTCTGGGACTCGGCGAGCATGAGCAGCCGTCCATGAGTGCGGCAAATAATAAAACATTAACAACCGGCATGGTATTTACAATTGAACCGGGCATTTACGTTCCCGAAATCGGCGGCGTCCGAATCGAAGACGATGTCTATTTAAACGAAAACGGACCGGAGACATTGACTCATTATCCAAAGAAACTTCAAATCATCAGTTGATTTCAGACATGTTCGATGCAATTCCAAGTGAACGTCAATCTCTTCTCGCCTTTAGCCCAAAATGCGTTGCAGGTCCAAGTCCTGCAACGCATTTTTTCGCAAATAGATTATATTGTAAAGTTTAATACGTGATTTTCGACTAACGTCGCCCACATCCAATGAGTAACGCCAGAGTCACCGTATCCTGCGGCCCACCTGATTCAGGCAGGCATCCATGGCCGTCGCGACAGTAACTTCGTCCCCCGAAAAAGGCTTGGCGGTTTCTAATTGTTTAAATTCAGATTTCCTGATGTTTTTTCGAAAGCCGGACGGTATCACGCGCGATCATTACCTCTTCATTGGTCGGAATGACAAGAATTTTAACCTTCGATTGATCGGTATTGATCGAGATTTCCTTACCGTTAATCTTATTTTTTTCTGCGTCCCACTCAATACCCATGAATCCGAGTCCTTCAAGCACGTGCGCGCGGACCATCGAACTATGCTCACCAATACCGGCAGTAAACACAATCGCATCGACGCCGTTCATCTTCGCTGCGAATGATCCGATATACTTTTGAATCCGTTCAACGAATACTTCGATTGCAAGCCTTGCCCGTTTGTTTCCTCTTTTCGCTTCCTTTTCGATATCTCTTAGATCGCTAGAGAATCCGGACAGGCCGAGCAATCCGCTCTTTTTATTCAGTACGTTAATTACTTCAGTGGCGTTCATGCCGGTTTTATCCATGATATAAGGGATGAGTGCCGGATCAATGTCACCGGAACGCGTCCCCATTGTCAAACCGGCAAGCGGCGTGAAGCCCATGGATGTATCCATTGATTTGCCGCCCCTGACAGCGGTAATACTGGCACCATTTCCCAAGTGGCAGGAAATCAGGCGCAGATCATCAATGGGAAGCTTAAGCAGCTCTGCGGCCCGATAAGCAACATATTTGTGACTCGTACCGTGAAATCCGTATTTGCGAATACCGAACTGCTTGTAGTAATCATAGGGAAGACTGTACAAATACGCCTCACTGCCCATGCTTTGATGAAAAGCTGTATCGAATACGACAACTTCAGGAACATCAGGAAGCACTTCTCGAAACGCACGTATGCCGACTAAGTTTGCCGGGTTATGCAACGGCGCAAGATCGGACAATTCTTCAATTTTCTTAATCACATCATCGGTCACCAGCGCAGAATCATCAAATGTTTCTCCACCATGGACGACACGATGGCCGATTCCTTCAATTTCCTTTAAGGAGTGGACAATTTTCAATTCAGTAAGTCGCTCAAGCAAAATACGAACCGCCACTTCATGATCTGAAATCGAAGCGATCTCCTGTTTTTTTTCACCACGTACACTAATTGTAAAAATCGAATCCGACAAACCAATACGTTCAACAGAACCCTTGGTTACCAAATGCTCAGCAGGCATATCAAGAAGTTGAAATTTCAATGATGAGCTGCCTGCGTTGATCGCGAGAATTAATGCCATTGTTGATCACCCTCTCGTCTTCTTAAACCGAACGGTGCAGAAACCAATGATCCAGCTGCTGCACGAATTTGCGCATCTTCACTTCATTTGAGAAATCAGGCATTTCTGCAAGAAGTGCTTGCTTGGTCAGTGCCGCTTCTCCCGATTTCTTCTGCATCAAAAGGATGCTCTTTGCTTGATCTGCCTTAGTAAACAGAGAAGACGGAAGCTGGATCAACGCAAGAATCGTTGCATTTCTTTGAAGAAAATCATGAAAAACGTGGTTGCGATCATCGGAAAAAAGATGATTTGGGACAAGTGAAAGAAAATATCCTTCCGTCTTCAACCTGTTCAGTCCCTGCTCTATAAATAAAAAATGAGTCAGTGGCTTTTCAGCAACATCTTTTAATGTATAAACTTTTGCTGAGTCTTGATCAGGATAAATACCGACAGGAACATCGCAGACGACAACATCAACCGGATCGATCAGAATTGGTTTCAGCCCGTCTTGATGAAAGAGCTGTATTTCTTTTTGCTGCAGATTTGCATTTGCAGCCGCAAGACGGATTAACAATGGATCCGCATCGATGCCATAGGCTTTTATCTCATCGGTTTCCGACTGATTCAAAATACCGGTTAATAGATTTGCCGTTCCAACCGCAGGATCAAGTATCGAGAACGGCCTTTTTCCTTCAAGCATGGTAATCATGTGACCGATTAAAAGTACTAAAGTATCCGGAGTCAACTCATGATTCGGCTGCGGCGAGGCTTTCATTCCCTTTAGAATGGCAAGCTGCAGGGCACGCCTGACATCTTCAGCAGTCATTGTTTGGCTGTAATAACGATCATAAAGAGGTTTTAGCTTATCCGCCAGTTTATCATCATGGATCGCGTCTTGAGCCAATCCCTCAGCAGCTTCACATAAACCGGTTAAATAATCCGTTTGTTTATTTTTCTTAATAAAAAGTGCTGCTTGATCGTATACTGAAAAGAGTTCACTTACTATCGTTGTCTGCAAAATGATATCCCCCAAGTATAAAGCGCTTACAATGTATATTATACAGCTAAGCTGAAAAGATTACCCGCTTAATTCCTGAATTCGTCATATATATTTGACCATAAAATGGCGAGTACTGACTGGTTTGATAGAGATTATGTATCTTTTTTAACAAAAGGTTGCCCATATTAATTAATGTAAATACCTGAGACATCCATCCCTGCTCATCTTTCATTCGTCTTCTTCCAGTCATGATCACGCTCACTCCTATATTTACTATAGACTAAAAACGGATACAGGGCAATTGTCACACAACAGTGATACGTTCATGAACAATCGTCACTATTTACGTAAATGCTGATCCATCTGTTTCAATCAGACGAAAAATATTTTCATATCTCTCATATTATAAGTGCTTCTTTTTCCACTGAGTCTATCTATTTTGAAACGCAAAGAATTTTCATTAAAATTTTTTACGCACGAAAAAAACAGAATGACAGCCCATGATCATTCTGCATCAGAAAAAGCTATTCGTGTTAAACATCATCGTCCTGCCAATCATTTCTGCGTCTCTTTCGTTTCGAAGCGCCAGTTCCGCCATTCTTTTCAATAACCTCTTTAATCTTTTCAATCGTTTGCGGAGCAAGATCAATTAATCGTTCATATAAATGAGTTGTGTTGTCCAAATGAATGGTCTTGACACCCTCGCGCCCGATAATCAGGAAGGCGATCGGTGTAATGGAAACGCCGCCGCCCGTACCGCCGCCAAACGGCAAATAGGCTTCGGTATCTTCGGTTAAATCCTCATCCTGATTTTCATTTTTTGTTGTAAACTCGCTGCCGCCGGCAACAAAACCAAACCCTACTTTTGACAAAGTAATAATGGTATGCCCATCTTCGGTTTCAATTGGATCTCCGACAATTGTGCCGACATCTACCATGGCCTGCAGGCTTTCAAGCGCGGTCTTCATCAAACCCTGTATCGGATGATCTGCCATATGTTTAACCTTCTTTCCACTGGCCTCTGATTTTCTTGATCATAGCTATAGCGTCTCCGATCTTCACTTGAAACATGCATGAAAGATTTGAATTCAGCGTTTTTCTTTGAAAAGCCGGTACAACATTAATTCTCGGATGGTCACTGCAAAATTGTGCGATCCATGGCAAAATTGATGCCTTAATGGACCAAATGATACCGCTGAGCAAAGCCGTTTCCGCTGCATCACCGGTACCGCAGGTCGTCACCCAAACTACATGTTTAACAATTACATGCTCGTCAAGTTTCCATGCGCGCAGCAAATCAAGGCTTTGATCCATCTGTTTCTGCCATAATTTCGGATTAATTTTTTGACGGTTGCGTGCATCTTTGTTATCTACCGTCGCTCCTGTGCTCTTCTTTACCGGTTCTGTTTGCTTACCTGATTTAATTGTCCAAATGTGTTTTCCCCACAAATAAAATTCTGTATTCCATTGCAGCCGGCGCATACTGATCAGGAATTTGACATGGATTGTGAGTGTACTTCTCATAATGATAAAAAAAACGAGCACCAAGAGACTCACAAACACTGCCGAAAAAATGATAAGCAGGCGCACCGCAAACGCTCCTTTTTCATGCTTTTGTAGATAGTATCCGGCAAATCAACCCAAAACATGTAAAAAGATCTTAGTTTGGATAAATCTTATCGCAGATCAAACCGTAGCTTTTCTTATACGAGGCACCTACTTATTTCTTATCCCTTTTATAATTCCTTTTTGTAAAAAACCCGAGAGGTCATCCTCCCGGGCAGAAAAAATAGTTAGTCAATATCTTTTGCTTTCTCACGCTGGAATTCGCTCTTGTCGCGGTGCCGCTTTTCCAGAACGCGCAGTACGCGGTCAAATCCGACCTTTTGTTCGCGCAGCATCACTAAGGTGTGATAGATGACATCGGACACTTCCCATTCCAATTCGGCGACCGATCGGTTTTTCGCAGCAATGATGACTTCCGATGTCTCTTCTCCTATTTTCTTAAGGATCTTGTCAATTCCTTCGTTGAACAAGTACGTCGTATACGTACCTTCTGGACGTTCTGTTTCACGCTCGGCAATAACATGCTCCAATTCGGAAAGAATCTCAAAGCGGTCGGCTCCGGCTGCAACAGCTTCCTGCTTATCACTCTTTTCCGGGACGAAGCAGCTGTATTTTCCTGTATGGCACGCCGGACCGGCAGGGTTTACTTTGACAAGTAACGCATCAGCATCGCAATCCACCGACCAGTCAACAATTTTCTGCGTATTGCCTGATGTCGCACCTTTGTGCCACAGTTCCTGGCGTTCGCGGCTGAAGAACCACGTCTCGCCGCTTTCCTGTGATTTTGCAATCGATTCCTTGTTCATATAAGCCATCATCAGGATTTCTTTGCTTTGAGCATCCTGAACAATTGCAGGAATAAGTCCGTTATGATCAAATTTCAGTGTTTCGATATTCATCGAATGGCCACTCCTTTTTGTTTTAAAAACTTCTTTACACTCGCTACCGATGTTTCTTTATAGTGAAAAATCGAAGCAGCAAGCGCGGCATCCGCTTTGCCTTCTTCAAATGCATCAAGAAAATCGGACGCTTTCCCGGCGCCTCCGGAAGCGATGACCGGAACGTCAACCGCTTCGCTGATTTTCCTCGTCAGATTCAGTTCAAATCCATTCTTTTCACCATCTTGATCCATACTTGTCAGCAAGATTTCTCCTGCGCCGAGATCAACCGCCTTCTTCGCCCACACAACAGCGTCAAGCGGTGTTTCTTTTTGTCCGCCATGAGTATAAACCTTATATGTACCGGTTTCCGAATTCAGCCGTGCATCAATCGCGCACACAATACACTGATTACCGAAAAAATTGGCACCTTCAGTGATCAATTCAGGATTCGCTACGGCTGAGCTGTTCAAGGATACCTTATCGGCGCCTGCGCGCAGCAGGGTTTTAATATTCTCCAATGAACGGATGCCGCCTCCGACCGTGAACGGAATGTTGAGTTTGGCCGCAACCTGCTTCACGACTTCGACCATCGTGTTTCGTCCTTCATTCGATGCCGATATATCAAGAAAAACAAGTTCATCCGCGCCTTCATGATTGTAGAACATGGCAAGTTCCACAGGATCGCCCGCATCACGCAATTGCACAAATTGTTTTCCTTTGACCACACGGCCGTCTTTCACGTCCAAACACGGTATGATTCGTTTTGCGAGCATCAGAGCTTCACCGCCTTGATCACATCGCTGAGCGCGATCTGGTTCGTATAGAGCGCTTTGCCGATAATCGCGCCGCTTACTCGGCGATTACCAATCATCTCCGTGATTTCCTCAAGTGTCGTCACGCCCCCCGAGACAACAACAGGCTTGCCGATTTCGTCGGCAAGCTGTTCGGCGGCCACAACATTAGCGCCTTGAAGCGCGCCGTCTCTTGAGATATCCGTATAGATGAACTGCCGGGCACCCTCCTGAATCAATCGTTTGGCGAGATCGGCAGCACTCAAATCAGAGACCTCAAGCCAGCCCCGAACCGCTACCTTGCCGTTCTTCACATCCAGTCCAATAGCGACAGCTTCTGGATAGCAGCTTAACGCTAATTTACAAAATTCCGGATCACTGATTGCCGAACTGCCCAAAATCACACGTTTAACCCCTTGATTTAAATAGTTTTCCACTGTTTCAATCGAACGGATGCCGCCTCCGACCTCGATGTTGATCGGCACCTCTGCAGCCATTTGTGTAATTAAATCATGATTGACCGGGCTTCCTGCTTTCGCTCCGTCAAGATCGACGACATGAAGCCATTCAGCTCCTTGCTCGAAAAAGGAACGCGCAATAGCGACGGGATCGTCACCATAAATCGTGGATTGATCATAATCTCCTTGAAACAGCCGCACACATTTGCTGTCAATTAAATCAATCGCAGGATAGATTGTGAACATCAGCACTTCTCCTCTCCGCATGAACATGAATCATCTATTTGGGACACCAGCCGCAAGTAATTTTTTAGCAAGGCTTGACCGAACACACCACTTTTTTCCGGGTGGAACTGAGTACCAAATACGAGGCCTTTGCCGACGATGGCAGGTACATGACCATAGTAATCTGCGACAGCAATCAGCGTATTGCTGTTTTTCAGGTCTGCATAGTAAGAATGAACAAAATACGCATAATTTGGTTCCAGCCCCTGAATCAAGGCAGACTGGGAATTGACAAAAGTCAATGTGTTCCAACCCATATGAGGCACTTTATAGCGAACGCCTTCATTCGTTACACCTGGAAAACGAAAGATGCGGCCGGGAATCAGGCCGAGCCCCTTTGTCAGAACACCTTCTTCACTCTCATCAAACAGGAGCTGCATACCGAGACAAATGCCAAGCAGCGGTTTTGTTTGTGCACAACGACTTAAATAGTCACTCAAATGCTTCTCTTTAAGCAAGCCCATGGCATCCTTAAAAGCGCCGACCCCCGGCAAAATCAATCCATCGGTTGTGTCCAGTTCGCCAGGGTCATCACTGATAATATAGGATTGTTCAAGCCTTTTCAATGCTTGACTGAGACTGTACAGGTTGCCCATGCCATAATCTACAATTCCGATCATCCCAGTGTTCCTTTCGTCGACAGAACCCCTTGAATTCTTGGATTTTGAACAGTCGCTGCGTCAAGGGCGCGACCGAGTGCCTTGAATACCGATTCAATCATATGGTGGGTATTTTCTCCATAACGAATGGTCACATGAAGATTCATCTGAGCCTCGATACATAATTTGTCAAGAAATTCCTTTACAAGCTCTGTATCGAATGTTCCGACCCTCTGTGAAGGAAGTTCCCCGTTAAAAACAAAATAAGGTCTCCCGCTTAAATCAATAGCGACCTCCGACAGTGCCTCATCCATCGGAACAACCGCATAGCCGTAGCGATTGATGCCCTTTTTATCACCAACGGCCTCACGGATCGCTTTACCGAGACAAATCCCGATATCTTCGGTCGTATGATGATCATCGACCTCAGTATCGCCTTGTGCATCCACATCAAGTGAGAACAACCCATGCTTGGTAAACAACGTAAGCATATGAGTCAGAAAAGGCACACCTGTCTCAAGATGTGATTCGCCATTTCCGTCAATGGAAAATTTTAACTTAATTTGTGTCTCAAAAGTATCACGTTCCACGTAGCCCGTCCTTTTATCCATGAATCACCGCACCTTTCATTCTTTTTTCTACTGCACGTGCGTGCCCTTCCAGCCCCTCAAAACGGGCAAATGCAGCAATTGCCTGTCCGTTCGCTTGAAGTGCCTCATCGCTGTATTCAATAATACTTGAATGTTTGATAAAGCTTTCGACGCCAAGAGGACTGGCATAGCGTGCCGAACCATTGGTCGGAATGATATGATTCGGACCCGCGAAATAATCACCGACCGGTTCCGAGCTGTACTTGCCCAAGAAAATAGCTCCTGCATTATGGATCAAATCAAAAATTTCATGCGGATCACGCGTTGCAAGCTCCAGATGTTCTGGTGCGATCCTGTTAATGACTGCCGCAGCTTCGTGACCATCTGCTGCCAAAATGATTTTTCCCTGTTTATATACCGAAGCGGAGGCAATCTCAACCCGGGGCAACTCTTGAAGCTGTTTTTCAACTTCTTTTTCTACCTTAATTCCAAACGCTTCGGAAGTTGTCACAAGTATCGGCATAGAGAGCCGGTCGTGTTCAGCCTGAGATAAGAGATCCGCCGCAATCCATGAAGCATCGGCCGTCTCATCCGCCACAACAGCAATTTCACTTGGACCTGCAAGGCTGTCGATCGCGACATCACCGAATACATGTTTTTTCGCAAGCATGACATAGAGATTGCCGGGTCCGACAATCTTGTCCACAGGTTTTATGGACTCTGTTCCGTAAGCCAGTGCCGCAATGGCTTGTGCGCCGCCGACCTGATCGATTTCATGAACACCGATCTCCAGTGCCGCAGCTAGTACGCCGTCTGCAATCCACCCGTTTTTTTGCGGGGGAGAAACAAGCACAACGCGTTTGACCCCTGCCACAAGTGCGGGGATAGCGCCCATAAGAACCGATGACGGATAGCAAGCTGTGCCACCCGGGACATAGACGCCGACTGAGTCTAGTGCGGTTACTTTTTGACCAAGCACAACTCCCTCTTTTACAGTCTCTGTCCAAGACTTCGGTACTTGTTTTTCGTGAAAGGCACGGATGTTGCTTGCGGCTTGTTTGATTGCTTTTAACACCTGTTCCGGAACGCGGGATGCGGCTTCATGCATCGCTTCCTCAGTCACACGAATGGAATCAAGGTCAATGCCGTCAAATTGCTTCGTGTAGTTCTTCAACGCTTCGTCTCCATCAGATTTTACTGCTGCAATGATGGACGCAACCGACTTTTGTGCCTCTTCCTTAGCCTCTACTTTTCTTTTGTTTAAGAAATCCAGATTTCCATCCTTAATCCATTCCAATCTTGGTCCCCTCCGTTGCTCTGATCATTTTTTCAACAATTTGATCGATCAGTGTTTTTTTCAAACGATAGCTGACCGGATTGACAATCAGTCTTGAACTGATATCGAGGAGCCGGTTATACTCTACAAGTCCGTTTTCCTTCAGCGTCTGCCCTGTAGAAACGATATCGACAATGGCATCGGCAAGGCCCACAATAGGAGCCAGTTCAATAGAACCATTCAAGGCGATCAAATCCACCTGTTCTCCGCGTCTGCGATAAAAATCGGAGGCAATATTCGGATATTTTGTCGCGATCTTAAGAAATGGATTATGATTTTGATGAGCCGGAAGTCCGGCAACCGCCATATGGCATTTGCTGATTCCCAAATCGACCATTTCATAAACATCTCTTCCACTCTCAAGCAGTACGTCTTTCCCGGAAATACCAAGATCTGCTGCCCCATATTCAACATAAGTCGGCACATCAACAGGCTTTGCGAGAATAAAACGAAACGGCTCGGATTCCAGATCAAGAATCAGCTTCCTTGTTGTTTCAAACGTATCCGGCAGCTGAAATCCGGCATTTCTTAAGAGACGGCATGCATCACCGAAAATTCTTCCTTTAGGCATCGCTATCGTTATTACTGATTGATTCATTCTCCTGTCTCCGTTCTATCCAAAAAATAGTTAACCGTTTCAAACTGCTGTTCGAATTGATCCGGGTTGTCAATCCCATCGGCATGCTGCAGAACAACGGCGCGGCCTTTTTCTCTTTCCTCAGCAGCAAATCGCATCGCAGTTCCTGCATTTTCGCGATTATAGATGACTGCACTTTTGCGTTTGGCTCTTTTATCTTCAGGAATTTTAATAGCACTCATCAGCCTGTCAAGCCGAATTCCAAATCCGGTGGCGGGGCATGGACGATTAAATTTTGCAAGCAGGTCATCATATCTTCCTCCACTCGCAACCGGGAAGCCGAGATTGCCGCCAAACCCTTGGAAAACGAATCCGGTGTAATAACTTAAATGAGGGACAAGTGTGATATCTAAATCAATCCGTGATTCCAAATGATCCAGTTTAAGTAAATGAATCAATTCTAAAATATTCCGATAATAGGAATGTACCGGCGTCGCGGAGCCCGATACCAGGGTCTCAATGTAGGCCAATGTTTCTTCATTATTCATTCTTCGGGAATCAACGAATGTATTCAGCCGTTTTGACGCATTATCCGGCAAATTCAATGATGCGACATATTCATGAAAACCAACATCGTTTTTATTGTACAGCAGATTCCGCAGCCGTTTTACAATTTCTTTATCTTTAACAAGATCATAGAAAAAGGCATTCACAAAGCCGACATGACCGACGGCGAGTCTCACCGATGCGAGTCCGCTTTTTTCAAGAAGGCTCATCATTAATGAAATCACTTCAACATCCGCATAGGGGGTTGCGTCGCCAATAAGCTCTGCTCCCGTCTGTTCGAATTCGCTTGGATGGCCGCCCTCCTTGCGCTGGCTCCGATAAAGGTCGGCCGTATACGCCAGACGAAGGGGAAGAGGTGCATCCCTTAAGCTGGATGCTGCTATTCTGGCAATCGGCGTTGTCATATCGGGACGTAAAACCACAGGATGCCCCTCAGCGTCTAGAAATTTAAACAGACGATTGTCAGCAATCGCTGATGCCCGACCAATCGTTTCCGCATATTCCAAAGCAGGAGTCTTAATAAAATCGTAACCCCAGCGCTGCAGCTCACGCTGAAAAATGAGCTCTAATCGTGAAATTTCCTGTTGTGCTCGCGGTAGTGTATCTCTCAGCCCGAGCGGTTTTTCAAACATATAGGGTTGTGACATCAGTCGTTTCTTCCTCTCAAGGTTCATTCTCTTTATTTAATTATGTATGAAATGGATTAGAAAACTTGCATTCGCCAAGCCTCTGGCGAATGCAAAGGATTCGTTGCGACAGCCGTGGAAGGTCTGGTGCCCGGTAGGCCGCAGGAAGCGGCGTTCTGCCGGACCGCTTAAACTATAATCCTTAAAATTATAAACGATCTTATCGTATAAAAAAAGAAACCTTCAATCGCTTCATCTCATTAGCACAGTAAAGTATGTAATGTGTATTCTAGAGGAAATACCTGAAATAGTCAATAGGCATTCTTTTTTCTGTCAACTCGATTCATACAGTTTAAAGTAAATTCAACAAATTGAAAAAGAGCGGCCGAAGCCGCTCTTTAAAGATCTTTTTTGAAGGTTCATTCCAGATTAGAACTTGCCGCTGCTCAATGCAGTTGCTACGAGGCGCTTCGTAATTTCACCACCAACAGAACCGTTAGCGCGTGAAGTTGTATCAGGGCCAAGTTGTACACCAAATTCAGAAGCGATTTCCGTTTTCATTTGTTCAAGTGCTTTTTCCGCACCTGGAACAAGGATCTGATTGCTATTATTTTCTGCCATGTCTCTCACCTCCTTGTGCCATTATATTGTGCAGAGTCTGAGTTCTACATGCACAAGGAGGAATGGTAATTATTTCAATTCAATAACTGGCTGCCGATTATAAGAGCTCGCTCACAGCGTCTTGAGTTGAACCTGAATCAATAACGATCGTTTCTATACCTTCAACAGCTTCATTGACTAATGCATCAACAGCAAGCTTGTGTTCAAAGCGTTCTGCATGAGTCCGATCCGGCCGTGTTCTCGGCGCTTTGGGCAGAAAGATTGTGCAGCAATCTTCGTACGGACGGATGGAAATTTCATACGTATCAATCTGCTTTGCAATCTGAGCAATATCAAGTTTGTCCATTGCAATCAATGGACGGAGAATCGGCAGATTAGTGACCGCATTGATTGTATTCATGCTCTCCAGCGTCTGACTTGCCACCTGACCCAGGCTCTCACCTGTCGCGAGTGCCATCGCTCCTCGTTTCAAAGCTGTTTTTTCAGCAATACGAAACATCAGGCGGCGCATAATTGTGATTCGGTAATCTTCAGGTACCGCATCGCGAATCGCAACTTGCGCATTCGTAAAGGGGACAAGATGCAGGACAAATTTGCCGCCGAACTCACGCAGTCTCTTCGATAAGTCGATTACTTTCTGTTTGGCACGATCACTTGTATACGGCGGGCTCTGAAAATGAATCGCTTCAATCAAAGCTCCTCTTTTTGCTGTTAAATAGGCAGCAACCGGACTGTCGATTCCACCGGATAAGAGCAGCATAACCTTACCGCTTGTGCCTACCGGAAGTCCGCCGACCCCGACAACTTCTTTTCCATAAATACGTGCTTCATGGTAGCCGACTTCAACGCGTATCATCAAGTCCGGATTGTGTACATCAACATTCAGCCAATCACAATGCCTCAATACAGTTCCGCCCAGATCTTGATTCAGCTCGCTTCCATGGATCGGGTAACGTTTATCTTTTCGACGCGCAGCAATTTTAAATGTCTGTGCACCTTTTTCTTGTTCAGCTACTCTAAGAACGCCTGCACGGATTTCATCAAGATCTGTACCTACTTTAATCGCCGGTGAGATATTCTGAATACCGAAAACCTTTTTCAAAACATTGAGTACATCGGCTGACTTTTCATTATTTAATTTAATTTCCAGGTCATCAAAATGGCGTTTAATTTCTGCCTGAGGAAATTGGCGCAGCTTTTCGCGTACATCATTTTCCAGCTTAATAACGAATTGTTTTTTATTCTTGCCTTTCAAGGTGATCTCTCCGAAACGAACCACCAAATAATCATAAATCACTCAATTCACCTCATTACAGTCTTTAACTGGCCAACTTTTTCGGTCAGTGTTTGCAGAAACACACCTAGATCCGATTCTGTTGTCTCGTAGGCCATGCTGATCCGTATTGCCTGTTCTGCTTCTTGATCTGATATGCCCATCGCTGTTAATGTACCGCTTGCTCCGCTTTCTTTTGACGAGCAGGCAGATTTGGTCGACACATAAATGTCATTTTTTTCTAAGATATGCACCAGCACTTCCGATTTAATTCCAAGAAACGACACATTGACAATGTGAGGAGACGAAAAATGTTTCGGTGTATGAACAACAGCTCCTTCAATCTTCGCCAATCCATCAAATAGCTGCTGTTGCAGCTTCATTAAATGATCAATACCCTCGCGCTCATTCTCCAGGGTCATGCGAAGCGCCTTGACCATCCCGCAAATGCCCGGCAGATTTTCAGTACCTGACCGGAATTGATGCTCCTGACCGCCGCCGGCAAACAGCGGAGAAAGCTGTGTTCCCTTACGTACATAGAGTATCCCGGTACCTTTTGGTCCATGAATTTTATGTCCGGAAACCGTACACAGATCAATACCGCTTTCCTTTAAATGCAGCGGAACCTTTGAAAAGCCTTGAACATTATCAACATGAAAAACGGTCTTCGGTTTTTGCTTTAAAAAATTGCCGATTTGTTCGATCGGCTGAATCGTACCGACTTCGTTATTCACATGCATTATGGACACAAGAATCGTATCCTTGCGATATGCTTTTATAAATTCATCGAACGATACCCGGCCGTCACTGTTGACCGGCAAATAAGTGACTTCAAATCCAAGTGCTTCTAACTGAGCAAATGCATTGCCGGCCGAGGCATGCTCAATTGTTGTAGTGATTAAATGTCTGCCTCGGTTCCGGTAAGCGAATGCCGCACCTTTAATCGCAAGATTGTTCCCCTCGGTACCTCCGGAAGTAAACACAATTTCATTCGGTTCGATTTCAAGAAGCGCGGCCGCCTGTTCGCGCGAGCGCGTAAGAAGGTGTTCACTCTTTCCGCCTAAACTATGGAGTGACGACGGATTTGCAAAATAGTATTCAGAAACCGTTCGATAAGTGTCCATAACTTCCGGATACGGTTGTGTCGTTGCACTGTTATCTAAATAAATCATGAAAATAGGTGACTCCTTTCAGAAAACCGCAAAGTTCGGCATTTGACTTTAATTCATTACTGCCCACCTTGCCTGAATCTTAACATGAGTTTTTCATTTTTGTCATCATTCACGCTTGGCGGTCGGCAAATAGTTCGGCACGTTTCAATATCTTCGGCTCTTTCTTTTCAACCGCACGTACCGCAGTTTCTACCGACGCTTGGTAGTCATAATTTCTAAAATACTGTTCTGCCGTTTTTAGAGCCTGATCAATCTCCGGATTATCTGTTCGGTAACGGTTGCCGTACTGAATCATTTCCTCAGCAAATTTTGCTGTATCAACCAATTTCTCCGCCTGATGAAAGACGTCATCGATGTCTTCACCGGCATGATCCAGTAAGGTCTGAACAATTGCCATATTCAATGGCTTATCATCCAATTTCCGGTACACGGACTTAAGCTGTTCGCCTGCTTTTTGAAGTGCCGCTGCAAAGGAGCCGGGCACACCTGGCAGATTGCTCTTAAGAATCACTTGTTTTGTTTCAAATAACTGGCGCTTTAACTGTTGAATCTGCTGACGTGCATTCATCTCATCTTTACGCAGCGCTTTGATTTTAGCATTAAATTCGTCTGCCACTGTCTCCATGTCCGTCAATTCTTTTTTTAAGCGTTCGAGTTTCGTAAAGATCACACTGAACGGTTCTTCGTTTTCGTTACCTTGCGATTCAGTGAATGTATTTTCCAGCTTTTGAAACGATTTACTTAGATCGCGCTGCATTTTCAGATCTTCATCGGTAATATGATAACTGTCCCTGATGTTTTCGGTTTCATCATTCAATTGCTTAATCTTTCCCTCAACACGATCCAAATGTTCCTCAATCGGCGGTGTTATTTCTTGAAGCCTGCGCCTGCTGACGACTTCTCTTTCAAGCTGCGCATAGAGCCAGTCCAACTGTTCATGGACACCTTTCAATCCCTCATCCGCCTCATCAAGTTCAAGATGATCAACTGCCGTTACAAGCAGTTGCCGATGCTTCTCTGCCTCTTCCAGCTGACTGTTCATTTGCAAATGGACCAGCAGATAGCCCTTTTCGTTCATTTCCTGCTCGCCCTGCCGCAGCTCGCGAATCTGGTCCGGAATGGTTTTTTCAAGATCGCGATACAATTCGGGAACGCGTTTGATCTGATCATCAAGCTGATCGGCATCTTTTCTGACACTGATTAATATTTGCCGTGCATCTAGGTAATTTCCATTTTCTGTCTCCGACTCATATTTTCTTAATTTATCTTCAGTTTCTTTAATAGAACTTTCGAGCACGGAGAGGGTGCGGCCGAATTGGCTTCGTTTTGTAATAATGTCCTTTTTTATTTGATGGACAATCTCTTTAATCGGCGTAACATCTTCGCGATTCTTCGTTTCACTCTCTACGATGATATTCAATTCGCTTAAGATTTCCTTAATATGCTTCTCAATCGTATCCATTTTTTTGTTTACTTCTTTAATAAGAAGCTCTGCTTTGTGGAAGCGATACTTTTCCGTCAGTTCTTCCGCATTAAAGAGTGTCTCTTCGATTCCGGGAAGCGATTGACTCATAATCGTATCCCAGTCCTTATGCCATTTATCAAATTTTGTTTCTGTATCTCCGGCCATATTAAGCTGTTTAATTTTCGAAAGCTCTTTTGCTATCGGACGATTCATGAGTTCCACTCGGCGCTTCTCCGACTCATCAATAGCGCCAAACGTTCTCTTCCTCATCCAAGTGCCATAAGCAACAATAAAGACAATAACTATGATCAGACCGACTAACACAAACAACATACGGAATTTCCCCCATTCTCGCATGGAACGCACACAGTGATGTAATGATTATATTGTAACAAAATAAAGTGATTTAAGGTCAATAAATTAAAGAAACTGTCGATTTTAATGTACTGGGACTTCATGTAAATAAAAAATCGATGAGGAAACTTTAGCTTTTCCTGTACGCGTATGAATAAAACTGTGTGTCTATTGCGATCCATTTGGCACGCATTCTCCGCAATTGGCCATTATTCTTGAAAAAAATAATCAGCCATGCTCATGACAGACATGACCAGGGCCAATTATTTGATCAGATAAATATGCTTTCCCAACAGGATTTCCATTGACTCGTATAAGTCGTACAATCTTGTTCGATTGTTACCTGCTAAAAATCTGTTTGTAATAAGGTTAATTCTTTTGTTCCATCCTTAAAATGGTTATGTAGCAACTTTTGACCTTCCTTCAATTTAATTTTATTGGCCATTATTAGCAGGACATGCTTTGGAGATTCTTGTGGCGCAAAATGATGTAAACCTCAGTTATTCCCAAGGCTTTTCAAGTGTCAACCCGGAAGTAAACGTCTTTGTTTGCTGCTTGCGTTTTTTTCGGCTCAGATAACGTTCTTCCGCGCTTTCAAAAAGAATCTGCTCCTCCTCACTTTCAGGAATTACTTTAGGAACCGGAGTCGGTTTCCCATGATCATCAAGCGCTACAAAAGTCAAAAAACACGTCGTGCATAATTGACGCACGCCGGTTCTGAGATTTTCATCAATTATTTTAACAAATACTTCCATGGATGTGTTGTGACTCCAAGTTACAAACGCCTCTAAGCAAACCGACGAACCGGCGTAAATCGGCCGCAGAAAATCAACCGAATCTATTGAAGCAGTGACAACAAGCCTGCGCGAATGACGCGTAGCAGCAGTTAATGAAATATTGTCCACATGCATCATCAGTTTTCCACCGAAAAATGTGCCGTGATTGTTTGTGTCGTTTGGCAAAACGTGAATTGATGTTACTGAAAATGATTCTCTGGCCTTTTTTGGTTCCATAGTTGTCCTCCGATTTCATTAGCCTTTTTTAAAATACGGACCGGCCATCCACTGCCTTTACAGCATACAGTCCGTTCTTTAAAATTCAAAAGCAACACAATAAAAATAAATCTGCCGTTCTCTGCCTTTACTATTTATGGTTTGGCTTGATCACAATATATTGATCGCTTTTTACCGGTTTAGACTCAACGATATATTTGCCGTCTTTTTTGATCCAAGGCGGCGTGTGCCTGCAATATAAATGCAGTTCTAAAAAGGGGGTCTGAGATAAAAATCCTTTTAGCGCCTGTTTTGATGTGACCTCAGGGAACTGCTCCTGAAGCTTGATCAAATCTAAAAAATAGACCCCTTTGTTTTTAGTTAATTTCGGAGCTGCTTTTTTCGATAGTTCTTTCTTGGCTCTATTGTCCCTTTCAATCGAATGAATCTCCCTGATGACTTCTTCAAAATGCTCATCCGATATTTGATTTGCCTGAAAAATATGAAACCCTGCTTTATCAAAAACGACCAAAGGAATTCCGCTAATCTCTTTCCCGACAAGAATTCTGCAATCCTTAATTAAAGGAAGCAGATCCTCAACATACTTTCTTTGTGCCTGAATAGAGCGCGGCTGTTGATTATTTACTTTTATTTTCTTTTTAATTCCCCATCTTGTTTCGAGCTTTTCATAAACAATCAATTGATCGGCCACTCTAAATGAGCACAGCCCGTTTTCCGATGAAAACACGACGATCTTAGCCATGTAGTCCATCCCCCGTTTTATGCATATTTTAACTGATCGTTATCGCTCCTCTACAAAAATAAAGGTGCCGTTTCTATTTTCATAGAAAATGATCACCATTGAAATAAATGCAATTTTCAGTGAATAAAGTAAGCGAAAGCAGTCTATTTTTTCTGATTTTTAATCCTTTTTGAACGCTGATGTGTATGGTTACGTTATGCCAGACTCGTGATTTTTAAAAATTCTTTTGGGAGTTTCTCTGCTTTTTCAATAGACACTCCAAAATTAAAGATGGGCCGAGTAATGCGAATCAGCTGTAAAAAATCGCAGTTTCCTGTTCTTTCCCCAATACCCAGCAATGTTGTATCCGCATAGCTGCAGAAACTTTTTAGAGATTCAATGGTATTGGCCAATGCCATGCCCAAATCGTTATGTCCATGAAACCCAAACTCCGGTTGAGGCTTGGCAGACAGCGACAATTGTCCAAATTTATATCTGCATAAAGAAGGGGTTGCGATACCGACCGTATCTGATAACCGAATTCTTCTAATGTTAAAATCCAGCAAAATAGCAGTAATTTGATTCATGAACTCATCATTTGAACGAAAAGCGTCTTCAAAGCCAATCGATATATTTTTCATTCGATAATTAATCAGCAGCTCCAGACAAGCAAATAATTGCTCCAGTATCCAATTTTTGTCCTTTTGAAGCTTTGAATGAATTTGAACATCTGAAACCGGGATACTGATATGAATAATATCCGGCCGACAGTCAATGCAGTGCTGTAAATCGCTCAATGAAAGTCTGGACCAGACGGCTATCTTTGCATTTTTCATATTTTCAATGATTTGACAAATGGTTTCTTTTTCATAGGTGCTTTCTGATGGTATGCCTACTTCAATTTGGCTGACGCCGGCATTATCCAACAAAGAAGCAATGGTAATTTTTTGCTGACGCGTAAAATTTACCGACGGGGACTGTTCGCCATCTCTTAAAGTGGTATCAACAATATATTTTCGCTCTTTCATCGAACTCATCTCCTGATTCATCGTTTAAGAGATTCTACCTTCCCATTAATTGACACAGCCCATTTTGACGACTTCGTCGACAATTTTTCTGAATTCCGCATCGCTTATTTTATCGTTTTTATTGATACTTAACATTTTGACCTTTTGTAAAATCTGCGGCAAAAGCCGTTCGTCTAAGTTAAGATTCAGCTCCTTTATTTTTAATACAATTGATGCCCTCCCACTTTTCTTTCCTAAAATGATCTGCCGCTTTTGACCGACGAATTCCGGATCATAAGGCTCATAACAATATGGATTTTTTCGAATACCGTCGATATGAATACCCGATTCAACATGGAAAATTTCGCTCCCGATAATTGCCTTGTGTTTCAAAAAAGGAACGTGTATGATGCTTTCAATCAATTCCTTTATTCGCAAAAAATTCTGACACTCATACTTATCTATTAACCGTCGATGAATATGAAGAGTGAGCATCAATTCCTCAAGCGGCGTACAATCCTTTAACGCACCAAATGAAGTGACAATCGTTGCATTGTTGCACGAAACGTCCCATTCCGAAGCGATTGCAGTCGCACATTTAAGCCGATTCATCGGGCAAAATTCTATTGTCTCACCAGTCACCCCGCGAATCTTTTTAAAAATCGTTTCATAGTCGTGGAGCATCGCATCATCCAATCCGCTGACCCGTATCTTTCGAAACTGGAAATAGTGGTTCAACTTGTCAACTTCAGTAACATGATCAATTTTAATTTCTGTCGTTACGGATTGGTCTTCAACACTATGGAAATTTTCACAAACAAATTCATTAAATTCCGGATATCTATCTCGATTCGAAAGATTATTGATTCTTAGCACATAGTTTTCCTGTGGCGGAAGCGGTTTTATAGCTTGATAGATTTTTTCTGAGAGTTCAACCTTATCGCAGTTTATTTGTAACAACAAAGTCAATAATCGCTTCAGTGAAATTTTATCTATCGAGTAATCATCCAGACAAGATAAAGTTCGATCGATGATCTTGACCATTTTATCATCCCCATAGTTTAAAAATTCTATTATTCACTGACAGCGAGCTGCTATAAATGCCCTTCAGTAATTTTTCCAAATGATCAAGCCATAAGCCGTACTGCTATCGTTTTTTTTCGTTCGCTTAGTTCAGCTTAAGAGAACCTCCATTGATAATCAGAGTTTATTTGTAGAGTACTCTCGTGCTTTCAATCTGCTTTTTTGAATGTTCCCTTTTATATTCAATGTGTGCTGCCATGACATGCTCCCTTAAATCACAAATCTGTCTTTCTAGCTCATTTAATTTGTCTGCAACAGGGTCTGGAAGATTTGTATGATCCAGATCATGCTGGTGCACCTTCAATCCATTTTGACGGACAATTCGGCCGGGAATACCGACAACGGTTGCATTCGACGGTACATCGTGCAGAACGACAGACCCTGCGCCGATTTTTGAATGATTGCCGATTATGATCGATCCAAGTACACGAGCTCCGCAGGAAATCAATACATCATCACCAATTGTCGGGTGCCGTTTCCCTTTTTCCTTTCCTGTTCCTCCAAGCGTAACCCCCTGAAATAAAGTTACATCATTACCGATTTCACAGGTTTCACCAATCACAATGCCTGTCCCGTGATCGATAAAAAAACGTCTTCCGATAACGGCACCGGGATGAATTTCAATCCCTGTCATGAAACGCGCAAACTGGGACAGTACACGACCGATGAAAAAACAATGTTTTTTCCAAAACCAATGAGCAATACGATAATTCCAAATAGCATGCATCCCGGAATAAGTCAGGATGACTTCTAATTTACTTCGCGCCGCCGGATCCTGATCGAATACATTTGCCAAGTCTTCCCGAAGCATAGTGAACACCCTGATTACCTCCTTCGATCCGAAATCCACGAAATTTGTTCCTGCTGAATCGCTAGTGCCCTCTACTCCCTATGTTGGGCAATTACAAATACAATGATTATTTTGGCGGCTCAATCGCTTCGTTCGGACAGACATCTGCACAAATTCCGCATTCCGTGCAACGTGCAGGATCAATCGTATACTGGACACCATCAAAAGAGATCGCTTCGCTCCCGCATTCCGATTCACATGCACCGCAGCCGATACAAAATTCGTTGATTTTATATGCCATTTTCACCTACTCCTCTATTTATTATTTTGTTGGCATCGAATCAAACGATTCACTCGGTTCATAAAGGGCCTGTAATTTCTTTAAATAACGATAGCGTGTCTGACCAATTACTCTTGCCTGTTCAAATAGCTTCTCCGCCCGTTCAGGAAAGGTTCGCTGCAGACGGGTATATCTGTTTTCGTTTTTAATAAAATCGAGATAATCACCTGTTGGCTCTCGCGAATCGATGGTTAGCGGATTTTTTCCATTGGCACTATTTCTCGGATCAAATCGGAAATTATGCCAATAACCGGTCTCAACTGCTCGCTTCATCTCTTTTTGCGAATTCGCCATACCTCCTTTAATGCCGTGCATCTCACAAGGTGAGTAACCGATGATCAGCGAAGGGCCATGATAACTTTCTGCTTCAACAATAGCCTTCAGTGTTTGATTCAAATCGGCGCCCATGGAAACTTGCGCAAGATACACGTTGCGATAGATCATGGCCATTTCCGTCAGATTTTTTTTCGCACGCTCATTCCCTGAATGAGCAAACTGTGCAACCTGACCGATACGGCTCGCTTTCGATGCCTGCCCGCCGGTATTCGAATAAACTTCCGTATCAAAAATAAATACATTTACGTCTTCTCCGGTAGCAAGTATGTGATCTAAGCCCGCCGAATCAATATCATACGCCCAGCCATCGCCGCCGAAGATCCAGACTGATTTTTTACCAAGATAGTCCTTATTCTTAATCAGTATCTTCAAGCGTTCATCATGATCAGAGAGGCGCTTTGATTCTTTGAGAAGCGTCTTTGTCGCATTTTTATTCTTCTCTCCGTCGTCTTTCGATTGCAGATAGTCGACAGCCGCTTTCTTCAATGCTGGATCATCCACTGAATTGGCAAGATCGCGCACGAGCTTGATTAATCGTTCACGGATCGCTTTCTGTCCCAGGTACAAGCCGAGACCATTTTCCGCATTATCTTCAAACAAACTGTTGGACCATGCCGGCCCTTTATTATCCAAGGTTGTTGCATAGGGACAAGCTGCCGCCGGACCTCCCCAAATCGAAGAGCAGCCTGTCGCATTGGAGATAAGCATTCGATCACCGAACAATTGGGTAATCAGCCGTGCATAAGATGTTTCCGCGCAACCGGCGCAGGACCCAGAAAATTCAAGCAACGGTTTATTAAACTGGCTTCCTTTCACTGTTGAGGCGTTCATCATGCCCGGTTTCTTATCGACGTGGTCAACCAGGTAGTCGAATACCGGCTGCTGATCCATCTGGCTTTCACGTGACTTCATCGTCAATGCACCGGGTTTCAGACAAGAATCGATACAGACCGTGCAGCCCATACAATCGAGAGGACTAACCGTTTGAATATATTGATAATTTTCTACGCCTCTTCCCTTCATTGGCGTGATTTTCGCCTGACTTGGCAGTGCACCTGCTTCCTCATTCGTTAAAGCAAACGGACGAATAGCTGCGTGCGGACAAACAAAGGCGCAGCGATTGCATTGAATGCACAGATCCGGATTCCATTCAGGGACCTCGACTGCGACGCCTCTTTTTTCAAAGCCCGCCGCACCAAGCTCATAAGTGCCGTCCACATGAGGAACGAATGCCGAAACAGGTAAATCGTCTCCCTCCATACGGCTGACGGGATGCTGGATATGCTCTACCATATTGACTAAATCTGAATTCTTTGTATCGGCCTTCAAAGAAAAATGATATGTTTTTTTTGAGCTGATTGACTGTAATTTGACGCGGCGAATATTCTTCGTACCTTCATCAATCGCCTCATAATTTGCCTGAACAATGTGATCACCTTTTGCTCCATAGCTTTTATAGGCAAACTCTTTCATCAGCCGAATTGCCTGTTGCTGAGGGATAATCTCTGAAAGTGTGAAAAAAGCGCTTTGCAAAATCGTATTTGTCCTTTTTCCCATGCCTATTTTACGGGCAATATCCGTCGCGTTAATTGCATAAACCTGAATCTGATTTTCTTCAATATATTTGACGGCATCCGTGCCTAACTTTTCCGATAACTGTTCATCTGTCCATTGAGAATTAATCAAAAAAGTACCGCCGGGTTTGACATCCTCAACGATGCGAAATTGTTTCTCAATATAAGACGGATTATGACAGGCGACAAAATCGGCTTTTCTGACATAGTAAGGGGACTTGATCTTACTAATGCCGAAACGCAAATGACTGATTGTGACCCCGCCGGTTTTTTTCGAATCATACTGGAAATAACCTTGAACATATTTATTGGTGTGATCACCAATAATCTTAATTGAATTTTTATTTGCCCCGACCGTCCCATCACCGCCAATACCCCAGAATTTACACGAAAAGATATCCGGCGGCGTGGTAATCGGAGTATCGGTACGCTCATTAAGACTTAAATGGGTCACATCATCAACAATTCCAACTGTAAATTGTTCTTTTGGCTTTTCTTTTTTTAACTCATCGAAAATTGCAAAAACGGTTGACGGTGGTGTATCCTTAGACGATAAACCATAACGACCGCCAACGATTGTCGCAGTCGTTTTTCCATAAAGCGCTCTGATGACGTCAAGATACAGTGGCTCTCCGGACGAACCCGGTTCTTTGGTTCGATCCATCACAGCAATTTTTACAACGCTCTCCGGAAGTACATCGAGAAAATGAGCGACAGAGAACGGTCGATATAAGCGAACTTTGATCAGGCCGATTTTCTCCCCCTGCGCCAATAAATAATCGACAACTTCTTCAACGACGTCACAGAAGGAACCCATGGCAATGATCACACGCTCCGCTTCGGGAGAGCCATAATAATTGAACAGCTTGTAATTCGTACCGATTTTCTGATTGATTTGATTCATATAATCTTCCACAATTTCAGGAAATGCATCGTAATACGAATTACAGGCTTCGCGATTTTGAAAATACACATCGTCGTTTTGATGACTGCCGCGCATCGTTGGGTGTTCGGGATTCAAGGCGCGGTTTCTGAATGCGCTCAGACTGTCCTGATCAACCATTTTCGCAAGTTCCGCGTAATCCCAGGATTCGATTTTTTGGATTTCATGACTGGTACGAAAGCCATCAAAGAAATTTACAAAAGGAATTCTTCCTTTCAATGTGGCCAGATAAGCGACCGGCGTCAGATCCATAACTTCCTGCGGATTTGACTCTGCAAGCATGGCAAAACCGGTTTGCCGACATGCATATACGTCCTGATGATCGCCGAAAATACTCAGCGAATGGGAAGCAAGCGCGCGTGCCGTAACATTAATAACACAGGGAAGCAGTTCTCCCGCGATTTTATACATATTCGGGACCATCAACAGTAAGCCCTGGCTGGCGGTATAGGTCGTCGTCAATGCACCGGCGTTTAAACTTCCGTGCATTGTTCCCGCCGCGCCTGCCTCACTCTGCATTTCGTAAATATGCACGCGTTCACCAAATATATTTTTCAGCCCTTCGGCAGACCAGATTTCTGTTGCTTCAGCCATAGGTGATGAAGGCGTAATCGGATAGATGGCCGCAACTTCAATAAAAGGGTAACTCGCGTATGCGGCAGCGGTATTCCCATCCATCGTTTTTTTTGCTCTGATCATTATGAACATCCTCCCTAAATCTTTTTGCTCCCCCTTAACATCTGCAAACAAATGCTTTTATCAATCTATTTTTATACAAAATAAGAAAGTAAAATCTTAGACGATTAGCGGGGCAGGTGAGTGATCCGGCAAATAAAGGAGCCTTCGCTAAGCACGCGTATGTCCTGTACGAAACGCGAAAATCATCTCAGCCTATGAACAACGTCACAGCCGCCGTATCCTGCGAATTGCTTCCTGCGGTTCATCGGACCTTAGCCCCATCCATGACCGTCACAACTAAAGATTAAGCCTTCACCTTACGCAAGGGCTTGATGAAGCCAGGTCTTCTGATCACTAACTCTTAAAACAGAAAGTCGCCATTGAACATCCCGCACATTGTGACGGCGAACATGTCCAATAAGGATTTTCTACCGTTTCAATCGTAAATCCGGAATTCGAAAGAGAAAAACAACATTCTCCATCTCCATTGTTCATGACAACCTGATCCCTTTCATAATTAAAGCAAATGGCGATTCCTTTGCGAACCATCGTTTCGCCATCAAGCTGATTAACAACAAGCTTTGGTTCGATTTTCTCTAAATAACCTTCCTCATTCCGAACATCGATCCTGTTTTCTGATGTGATCAGTTTAATCACACGTCCTTTTTTATCAAAGACTAACGAGTTACTGTCCGCAGTAATGCCAAGAGCATCCGGATCAAAAATTGTCATTAAACCGATCGGCGTATGGACAATAGCGGGTCCCGCCGGTTCTAATGATTCCAGTTCTCCCGACGGATACAACGAAAACCCGTTTCTTGCCGCAATTTCTCCGAGAGCTGTTTTTATATTAATCACTTCCCCCGGAAATAAAGTGATGCTGCGAATGCCACCATCCTTCCACAGTGCAACACAATTAATGAACGCCTTAAACTTAGTAAAGCCCAGATCAAAAGTCAGTGGCGTTTGCAAGGATCTTTCATCGTCTTCCGTCCAAAATCCGCTGATTTTCCCATCAAGAGGAAAAAAACGGTTTAATTCTCCGGTATTATAAAAAGTGACAAATTCGGCCGGAAAGTCTCCGATCGGTGTGTAAATTTCCTGTTGGTTTTCCAAAGATACTGCTTTGATCGCCGCGTCCTTATAAAACTCAATCGAATATTTGTTTTTCCTGCGTGCCGTCTCGGTATAAAAAGGAACTAATTCGCCAATTTGAGTGACGATCATGATTTTATCAGATAACTGGATACCTTCCAACTCACCGGTCGAATAGCAACGATAAGATTCTATAGAACCGAAGACACCACCTGTCCGTACCCGGATCGTTTGATCATCGATCAGATCAAAATTTTCCATGGCCTACCACCCTCAATCAGTTCCTTTTGTTTTGATTTCATTTTCTGTGAAATGCTGCTTACAAAGCGGCTTTCTTGTTCATTGCGGTTTGGCATAGACGCAAACACTATTTTTTGTTCATTTTAAACATTCGGAACTTTTTGTCTATCATTTGAATGAGCGAGCCGACTGTGCCGCCTGATTAACGGCATGGGCAACAGTATCAACAGTCACAATAGGATCAATGCCCATATCCAACAGCTTTTTATTGGGCACTTTGCCAATTCTCAGTGCCAGAACCCCGCTGCAATCAACGATCGTTTTCAATATTCCCTCCCACTTATCTTCTTTTCTCTTTTGGCAATCATCATAACCGTTACAGTAATGCTCAACCCTTCTCTTCTCAACAAACTGTGTGGTTTTACCGTCACTTTCGTAAATATAGAATTCTTCAGCCTGACCGAAATGTGTATCTACGATTGCCCCATTGCTTGTGGCAACCGCATAGCGTTTTAAGTGTGAACGATCACGTTTTTTACGTTCTTCATCAGAAGAATACGTGGATGAATTAAGGTTTTGTTTCGGTTTCATTTTTTCTTTCACTGTACATTTCGTAGAACACTGCCGATAAATTTCAGATAGGGATAAGTCATTATCAAGCGTTCCTACAGCATCCGCCCGGCATTGTCTGCAGTGGCGCATTTGCTTAAGGTCAATTTCACAAACATTTCGCAATTCATCAATATCCTCACTCTTCAACGTATCTAAATATTCAAATACTGAACCAACGACCGGAATATGCGGCATAATATTGGACATGTAGATACCCAGATCTTTGACTTTTTTTATAACATCCGGAATATGATGGTCGTTAATTCCTTTCAAAGCAACACAATTTATTTTTGTAACCACTTCATATTCTTTTAATAATTTCAATCCGGCAAGCTGATTAGCCATCAGAATAGTCGCTGCCTCTCGTCCGGAGTATAGCTTTCCAAAATAGTTGATATGTTTATAGATTTTCGCCCCGATTTCTACATCTACAGCATTCACCGTTACAGTAAAATGGGTCACTCCCAACTCAACCAATTCCCTAGCATAAAAAGGCAGCATTAACCCATTGGTCGAAATACAAAAGGTAACCTCCGGATCATACATGCGAATGAGTTTCAGCGTTTTTTTTGTTTCCTCAAAATTTGCCAATGCATCTCCCGGTCCGGCTATCCCAACCACTTTCAGGTTTTTAAGATGTTTTTTCAATTCAATATATTGTTCAAAAGCTTCATTTGCCGATAATACTTTTGACGTAACACCCGGTCGACTTTCATTACAGCAGTCGAATTTTCGGACACAATAATTGCACTGGATATTACATCTGGGGGCTATTGGGAGATGTACTCTGGCATTTCTGCATGCACCGGGACCAAAACAAGGATGTTCCCTGGTTCTTTCTTCTAAATGAATTTCATCATTTAGGACCGCTATTTTTTTCTTTTGCGCATTGTTATTGAAATTCCATGAGATACGCGAGCGAGGATCATTTTTTTCATTCATACTCATTGTTTCACTCGTATTCATTTTATCCATCACTATTTCCCTCCTTTACCCCTTTTGTCACCGTTTCATTACATATGCAGATCAATTCGTCGGCCGATCATGAGAGACGGATAAGAAATAATTAAGTGACTGTCCGATTTTTATTGCGTCCTAGTTGCACAAGCCTAAAGCAATTTTTGCCTTTCGAGTCATCCGGTCTTTTGTCCACGGCGGATTCCAAACAAAATTCACTTCGACTTCGTTTATTTCTTTGATTTTTTTTAAGGTACGTTTTACATCATAGGAAAGCGATCCCGCAAGCGGACAGCCCATAAACGTCAAGGTCATGTTTATTAGAACATTCTTCTCATCATCAATACCAACGCTGTATATCAAACCAAGATTAATAATATCTACGGACAATTCCGGATCAATAACATCTTCAAGCGCTTCGAGTATCCGGTCTTTCAAATTTTCCAATTCTTTATTTTCGCTTATCGTGTCCTCACTCATCAAGAATCTTCCTCCTTCCATTTTTATAGTGGTCCCATGCAAGGTGCGGCAATTTGTATCCAAGACAAAATGTTCAACTGCCGGCTTCAGGAAATCATCTCATTTTTTCAATAGCGGTAAACATATGATTCATATCTACTGGGTTTTCTTTTGCAGTTAGATGTTCCGGACAGATACAATATACAGATACCGCTTTATTGTTCAACGATGAATGGTATCTTTCAACAACTTGTTTCAAGACATTCTTGTCAAAAAGACCCGGAGTAAACTTTTCCAAAAATTTTCCCAACGCTTCAATTTTTTCATTTGGATCTTCCACGAGCATTGCCTTGCCAAAGATAACAACACTAAAATAAGAAGTATCGCATTTACAGGGAACCGAGCTTTTTACAGTACCCAATTCTTCAAATACAGTAAAACAAACATGAGCGTTTTCCCGTAAAATATGATTCTTTCTGCCTGTTCCTAAACCATGGATATAAATTTTTCCATTTAAGAACACGTAGTTTACAGGTATCGTATAGGGTTTGGATTTATCACTCATTCCCAATGATCCAACTCTTTTTTCGATTAAAAATCGATCAATTCTTTCTTTATCATTACAAATTCTCTGTTTGTACGATATCCCTTTCAAATGACAATCTCCTCATCTTTTAATTTGAATGGCGCGCACAATAAATTCGAAAATTCTGTCATATAATTGAATTTCTGTCGACCATTTTGAGGTGACAAGCAACATGTGACAGATCAAACGATTCCAAAGATCCGACTCAGTATAGAATAATTTATTTTAAATAAATGAACGGAAAGGATCTCGCCCCTGCTTGAATAAGTTATTTTTTCGCAAAAAGTAGCTTTTTTGAGCATTCTCAAACACTGAACAGCCTTATCTCCGTATGCCAACAATATAGGGTAACATCTCAGACCATTAACGATTGTTTACCACATTGCAAGCAGCCATTCTTTATTACGCTTATATTCCATATCATTAAACATTACATTTGCCATTTCTTCCGCAAGCCATACGGCACCGTTATATCCAACTCTTGGATGTCTGTAGTAACCTGCTCTGTCAAATACAGGGAATCCCACTCTTAACATTGGAATTTTATTATCCATAGCTACAAATCTACCTTTAGAATGCCCCATGATCAGATCCAGTTTCAAACCTTTTTTAATCCGATCTTCCAATTCGAATAAATCGGCATTCAAAATGATATCCATATCAAAATCAACTTTTTCCTGAAGTTGTGTTATGCGCGGATCGTTTTTGTAACTTCGGTTGTCATCCCCAAGAAGTAAGAGCACCGGTTTCATTTCAAGATCAATGCAAAATTCTGCAAGGCTTATTACAAGATCGGGATTACCGAAAATGGCTACTTTTTTATCCGCAAAGAACATATGGGTTAAATCGGTCAGAGCATCAAGAGCAACCCCACGTTCATAAGCCAATGACTTTGGAATCGGCTTTCCCGTCATCTGACTCAATTTCTTTAAAAATAGATCCGTGTTTCGTATTCCAATCGGCGAAGGTCCGATTACAGCCGGTACATCAAATGTATCTTCGAGATATTCAGCTGCTTTTCCGCCTTCATATTTGTTAAGCGCAATGGTTCCAATCGCATTTGCAGTACCTGTTAGATCATCAATTGTCGTCTCTCCATGAGGCTGTGCCTGTTCCTTAGGCATTAATGGAGCATCAAATTTTTCGATTTCAAATAGGACGGTCGCATCTATATCCATTTCTTTTAAAATATGCTTTAACTCCCTGACATCACCAGGGTTTACCCAGCCGGTAATCAGATTTATCTTCCCATTTGGTTTATCCTTCTTTGCAAATGCTCTTACAAACGACTCTACGGCTATATCATATCCGCTTACCATGCTTCCGACAAAGCTTGGTGTATGAATGGGAACAAGATGTACTTCTCTTCCCGGATATTTTTCCTTTAAAAGTCCATCATTTAAATTTGTTATCACACCGTCTATATCGTCGCCGATAATTTCTGTCGAGCAGGTAGAAATCACCGGTATAACTTTTAAATTCGGATATCTCATTAAAAGTACATCCACTCCCTGCTCAACACGATTCAGGCCGCCGAAGACAGCAGCATCTTCATGCAATGATGAAGAAGCAAGTTCGAAACTTTCTTTAAAGTGCTGAGAGAAGATCAGTCTTACAAACATACAACATCCTTGACCGCCATGAACCAGACCAATGCAATCTTTTATGCCAATACTGACGTATTGCGCACCGGCAGGCTGGCATGTAAATATAGGGTTTATAATACCCGCACGTTCTTTTTCCTTTACCACACAAGCCATGCTAACATCCCTTCCTCAATATAGCGGATTTTTAAGTTCTTCATTCAATGATCCAGAGATGGTCAAGTAATCAATCTTCTCTTTCAACTTCTTTATCAGGACTTTGATTTCTTCTTTGCTCATATCATTGATCCACTTAAATTCACTTTTGTAGAGTCTCGCCAAGTAGACGGCTTCAGCCCAATAATACTTTCCGGCCGGTGTGTCCTTTTCAACCGGTTCATCACATAAAACCTGCATGGTCCTTTTAAGAATTCCTTCGTTTTGGTTTTCTCTGTCCCATGCCCGAGAATTAAACTGCCATAGACAATTTTTCATGATGTAGTTTACGAGCTGATCGACTTTCTCTTCCATATCATCTTTCACAGATGCGCACCTCCATCGTATATTACTCAGCCATTTGTTTATGCTTTTCTATTTGCTCTTCCAAGTATGGATAACTTTTTTCTCTAAGATGAGAAACGCAATCAAAATTACCCGTATATTCTCTGATTGACGTTGAATCCACAATTTCTTTGCTTAAATTGATATCCGATTTCATTCTCCGAGTCACAAAGCTATTCTCTTCGGTTATTTCATCCTTTGTGATGTCAACAAAGGACAGTTCATGGACCGGTGAATAAATCGCATTGTATATATCACGTGCAAATCTGACCCAGCCTTCAAATCCTTTATAGGGACCATTGTGATAGGCATGTGCGTTAATATAAGGGACACCGATTTTCTTCGCGTATTCACCCGGTCTTTTTCCAGTAAAAATAACATCGGGTTTTAACGTCTCCATTGCTTCAAGTGATTCAAGTTCATTCGGATCGTCGATGGCCAAAGCTCCCTCACAATCACATCTCGATATGCCTTTCTCCATGTCGCCCTGATGACCGAACTTTGTATATACAGAAACGACTTCTACGCCCATTTCTTCATGTATGACATGTGCCCAGTGCCATAATTTAGAACCGCCCGGCCACAAGCATACTCTTTTGCCTTTCAGCCGTTCTTTATACCAATCGAGTTCCGGTTTCCATCTAGCGGTTTCTTCCTTAACAATGGCCTCGGCTCGTTCTTCAATTCCAAAAAATATTCCAATCTTTCTAAGCGAATCCGACAATGGTTTAAAGCCAAATCCATCAATATCCATTCTTGGAATTCCATATCGTTTTCTCAATTCATTACAGATATATTCTGCGGAACGTGCACATTCAAGAACATTCAGCTTTGCACGGTGCATGCCTCTTAAATCGTCATACGAACCATTTCCGGTAAATGTAGAAATAATCTGTATTCCCATTCGTTTAAAATAGTCCTGCATGACTTCCTGGTCACCTTGAATATTGTACTCACCTACATAATTAATCGTATAATCGCTTGTAATCTTAGGCTCATGCGTGCCTACCTTGTTTTCTACCCATGCGATATTGATTTTATGATGACCGCCCGACTGGCTTGGCCCCGCGAATCCAGGTGCATTGCACACAAAGATATCTACTTCCGGCATTTCATCCATGACTTCTTTTGCTATAGATTCAAGGTCATCTCCGATTAACGCAGTGCCGCAAGTCTGATAGATCGTCAACCGTTTTATTTCGGGGAATGCTTTAAAAGCAGCAATGATATTGTCTTTTAATAGTTCATTAGCTCCGAAAATAACGTTCGATTCTTTGACATCCGTCGCAAAAGTATATTTAATCTGAAAATTGTCATTATCACTAATATATCGTTTTGTCTGCCATGTATCATAAGTACATCCTATAGGACCATGACTCATGTGTATGACATCTTTCATCGGTGTTCCAATAACATGTTTTGCGCCGCAGTATACGCATCCTCTTTCCGAAAGCGTTCCGGGAATTGTATTCAAATAGCCAAGTGGTAGTGCATCGGTTATCTCTTCATCTTTTCCTTTTTCGACAACGTGTTTCTCTCTCTCGGGAATGCATTCACTCACTTTAAACAAATGATAGGGCATGATTACAATTCCTCCAATCACTAATAGTTAAAGTACATCGTCTCAGAAACTCTCTTATCTGCCGGCGTTGTCCCTTGCGCATCATCACTGTTCCTACGTTCGTATGTCACAGAGCAGTTTTTATAACATTGATCAAATATTCCAACTCGACAGCTACCTTACAGTATTTGGACGTCGATTTAAAGCATTCCAATCAGTCCAGAATACCGTGTTCCCGTAAAATTTCCTCTAACTTTTCAATCTTCATTGGCTTCGGAATGACAAACATATCATTATCATCAATTTTTTGTGCCAAAGCGCGATATTCATCTGCCTGCTTCTCTTCAGGGCTGTAATCAATTACTGTTTTCTTATTGATCTCTGCTCGGGTAACCGCTTTGTCTCTTGGTACAAAATGGATCATCTGAGTTCCAATCTCTTTTGCTACGGCAGCCACAAGTTCTGCTTCTCCTTCAACTTTACGTGAATTGCAAATGAGTCCTCCTAAACGAACGCCGCCTCGCTGTGCGTATTTTGTAATTCCTTTACATATGTTGTTGGCGGCATAAAGTGCCATCATCTCGCCTGAGCATACAATATAAATCTCCTTCGCCTTTCCTTCACGAATTGGCATGGCGAAACCGCCGCACACAACATCCCCCAAGACATCATAAAAAACATAATCCAAATCTTCATCGTACGCACCTAGTCGTTCAAGCAAACCAATGGATGTAATGATTCCGCGTCCCGCGCAACCAACACCAGGTTCAGGACCGCCTGACTCCACACCTTTAATGTCTCCATATCCTTCTTTCAAGACAGCATCAAGTTTCACATCTTCCCCATTTTCTCTCAGCGTATCCAGAACCGTTTTCTGAACCAATCCGCCAAGCACCAGCCGAGTTGAGTCTGCTTTTGGATCACATCCAACAATCATAATTTTTTTCTTCATTTCAGCAAGTCCTGCTGCCAAATTCTGTGTCGTCGTCGACTTTCCAATACCGCCTTTACCATAAATCGCCACTTGTCTCATCTTAACTTCTGCCTTCCTTCTTTAAATTTTTTATCAGTTACTTAGAAATTCGTTCACTATTGCCGTTCACCTCATCAATCGATTCATTGTAATTATTATCATTTTATAAAACTATACGATAATAATTATTACAAAATAGATTAATGTATTTATAATGATTATCAACAATATTGAGCATCAATTTATAACTGATATAAATTATATTTCAAAATTAAAGGAAATCTTACGAAAAGTAAATATATTTAGCAGCTTATTAACACAATTTTCATAAGTTTTCACTTTTTTCTCGATATTCATATTATTTATAATAATTATAATTTATTTTCTAGAAATTTTTAACTATTATAAATTAATTATCATTTAGTACTAAGTTACTTGAGAAGATACTTCTGCATACCCGCATATTTGCTGAGACATGTGCGATTTTTTCACTGTCAAAACGACTTTTCGGGAAGAAGTATTTAACCGTTTTCTTTACTGCTGTCAAGCCAAGAGTATAAAACAAAAACTGCTCTATTAAATAATATTTAGTGAACGAAAACCAACCATTCGAAAAGGATTAGATTACCTTTTTCGTTTTTCATGCTATATTTCAAATTAAAATTTAAAAAGGAAATTACAGATATGAATGTGAAATTTCAACTGTTATTTCAGCCAATTAATAATTCATTTAAATAGCAAGGCTAAATGTACTTTTTATCATAGACAAACACTTGAAATAATGGATGAAGTGCGATGATGAGGAACAATAATTCAATCTGGGGAGAGAAACGTCATGATCAAACCCGCCTTGGTTAATCCTGATTGTCGGATTAATCGGTGAAACTTGAATCGTTCTGTGGTAATGAAAGGACTCAAAACATTTTTAAGTTTTTGTACGGACAGATATCAAAAACGCATGGCTTCCGCGTGTTCCGCAATGGATCACCAAAGATCGAAGCCCTCTTTCCATCAGTACGGTGAGCTTGGACATTCCTATATTATGGAAAATCACCCTTCGGTTTGCAGACTTAAAAATATCACCGTATTTCTTCCTATAAAAGGTACTGTTGATTACGTATTCTTGTAAATTTTCTTTTCATGAGTGAACAAGCGACATGCCCAGTCATGAATGTGACGCGTATATTGTATAAGAAAGGAATGCTCGCTCGGCTGCATAAAATAGACTTCTCTTAAGTATTGCGGCTGAAGAAACGGCATGATGATCATGTCTCGATATTCAATGGCTACAAATTCCGCTTGCAATGGATTCATCTGTGAATTACTTAATACTTGCTTAAATATGCGTTCAAAAAGAAACTTTTCCTTTACTAAGTAACTCGACATCAGTTCCCTGACCAGTTGATTGTCCAATGTCATTTCACGATGAACAAAGCGCGAAAGATAAAAATAACGCTGCTGATAGCGAATCAATTGCTCCGCAATGATGGTCAATCGTTCAACAGGCGAATTCTGATCCTTCGAATCTTTTTCTGATTTCTCCAAAGTACTGAGATAGCCTTCAAAAAACGCAGCCATCAGGTGCTCTAACAAGCCTTGTTTTCCGCCGAAATAATAAGAAACAAGCGCGATATTTACCCCTGCATCCGAGGCAATCGCGCGCACGGATACTCCATCGTAGCCGCTCATATTAAATAATTTAAGTGCTGAATGAATCACTGCGTCTTTCGATTTTTTTCCACTTGTCGGATTGACGCTCTTAGTCGGCATCCTGTGATCCCCTCTCTTTTGCTGACAGTCCGTCTTCAACTGACCTCTTTACTATAAACGTTCGTCTTAAATGGCGTCTACCCTTTTAAAACCTTTCGACATATATGCTGAAAAATTCGATTCATTCTGCTAAAATTAAAGTACTTTCTCTTTTGATCGGGGTGAAAAGAAATGAATTCTGTCAATATAACAAGAATTCAAGTGCTTGAATCACTAATTAAGGATGAATCAAACCAAATAGCGAATCTGGCGAATGCTTCAGCGTGGCTGAACGAATGCCTCGATACAATAAATTGGGTCGGCTTCTATCTTATTGAGGACAATGAACTTGTGCTCGGCCCATTTCAAGGGAAGACCGCCTGTGTGCGCATTGCCATGGGAAAAGGGGTGTGCGGAACGGCTGCTCAAGAACGAGAAATTCTTCGCATACCTGATGTCCATGAATTTCCTGGCCACATTGCCTGTGATGCGGCATCACGCTCAGAGATTGTGATTCCACTAATCAAAGATGGTGAACTGCTCGGCGTACTTGATATTGATAGTCCGGTTTGCGACCGTTTTTCCGAAGACGACCAGCAATTTCTTGAGGCGTATGCGGAAACCTTAGTCGCCTATTTATAAGCTTGACAAATTATGATCGAAAAAGGTATAATTGCCTTCGTGTAAAATGAGGCAGCACCGTATGGGTCTAAAGCCTTTCTATTTTGTTCCTCTTGTTAAAGAGAGGTGTACTGCGTAACCTAGACTGCCTGGGCGAAGGTGCAAGATAGCAAAATATCTTTAGAGCGCATGCGGAGGTGTCATTTTATACCGACCAGAGAATGCTGCGAACGGATGATCCGTCTCATAGCACTCTCGAATAAAATGACGAAGGAGGAGTCATTCAATGGCTCGCTATACTGGTCCGGTTTGGAAAAAATCACGTCGCTTGGGTATTTCGCTCAGCGGCACAGGTAAAGAACTTGAAAGGCGCCCATATGCTCCGGGACAACATGGTCCTACTCAACGTATTAAGTTGTCTGAATATGGCCGTCAGCAGCAAGAAAAACAGAAGTTGCGTTTCATGTATGGAATTAACGAACGTCAATTCCGCCGCATTTTTGACGATGCTTCAAAAATGAAAGGTGTTCACGGTGAAAACTTCATGGTTCTGCTTGAATCCCGTCTCGATAACCTTGTTTATCGTCTGGGTCTCGCAAGAACACGCAGACAGTCACGTCAGCTTGTAAACCACGGACACATCACTGTTAACGGTAAACGCGTTGATATTCCGTCTTACCGTGTAAAACCCGGCGAAACAATTGGCGTTCGCGAAAAATCGCGCAACCTCGTAATTATCAAAGATGCTCTGGAAACGAATAACTTTGTTCCTGAATATCTGACCTTTGACGAAAAGACTCTGGAAGGCACCTATACACGTCTTCCGGAACGTTCAGAGCTTCCTGCTGAAATTACAGAAGCAATGATCGTCGAATTCTATTCAAAATAATCGATTTTGTTGTGAAAAAGCTTTCCGTTTCGACGGAAAGCTTTTTTATTTTACAAAACGAAAGGCAAAAGAAGGTTCAGGATTGGCAGAAACCATTTGTTCGCTTTTTTCTTTTCAACCTTTGTTATTTACGCTAATATATAAGAAGCTTTAATTAAATTTTTCAGAATGTTACATCCTAATAAGGACTAAATTCTAAAATTTTAGAGGAGATTTGCGAATGCATGCCCTATTAAAAAGCTTTTCAGGTTTTTTCGACCGTTTGGCGGAAAAATGGGCTTCAAGCTCAATCATCCAAACCATTCAATCCATAACCGGTATTCTTTGGAACTCGCTGCTGCTTACAGTATCCATTGCCGTTATCGGATTATTTTTTGCAGCGGGCACTGTTTCAGGCTATTTCGCCGCACTTGTACGCGATCAGCCGGTTCTCAGCTATAAGACGTTAAAACAAGATATCAGCAATTATTCTGAGAGCAGTGTCAGTTATTTTGCGGGAAACATTCCAATCGGTAAAATGAACAGCGATCTCGTACGAACAAAAACAAAGTTAAGCAATATGTCGCCCTATTTGATTCATGCTGTGATTGCAACGGAAGACGAACTTTTCTATCAGCATCATGGCGTTGTCCCCAAGGCTGTTCTTCGTGCCAGTACCGAGGAATTGCTCAATAAGCCGCAGGTAACCGGAGGCAGTTCAATCACTCAGCAGCTCGTAAAAAACCAAATACTGACTAATGAAGTGTCTCTTGATCGCAAGTTTAAAGAAATATTGCTCGCGCTGCGACTCGAACGCTTCTTCACGAAGGACGAAATTCTTGAATCTTACCTCAATATGGCCTCGTTTGGGCGTGACGCTTCAGGTAAAAATGTTGCCGGCGCGTCAACTGCAGCCGAAGGTATTTTCGGAGTCAAGCCCAATAAACTATCGCTTCCTCAAGCAGCGTTTATCGCCGGCTTGCCAAAAAATCCATTTACATACTCCCCATTTCAAAACCACGGCGGATTAAAAAAAGATCTTTCTGCCGGAATCAATCGCGCGCATACGGTACTGCACCGTATGTACACCGCCGGTTACATCAGTAAGAAACAAATGGACGAGGCGCTGACGTACGATTACAAGAAACATTTCACAAAAGCTGGTAAATCAATTAACAGCGACTATCCATATTTGTCAAAGGAAGTACAGAACCGTTCGAGTACCATTCTGGCAAAGCTGATGGCACAAAAGCAGGGCTACAGCAGTGACACGCTTTATGATGATTATACGAACTACAAAAAAGTGGTTTATGAGCATCGCGAAGTGTATCCAAAGCAAAGTCTGGAACAAATTGCAAAAATGCATAAATATAACTATGCTTCAATAAAAAGACATTATTCATTATTTACGGAATTTACGAAGAACGCATCGCTTGATTTAGAAAACGGCGGATACCGCATTTATACAACCATTAGCAAACCAATCTATGATGATATGGAATCATTTGCCCGAAATTATTCGGGCTACAGTCCCGATCAGTATGCGCGAAACAAAAACGGTCAAATAATAGAGGTGAAAAACAAGAACGGAAAAATGGAAAAAGTCATCGATCCAATGCAGGTCGGCTCTGTTCTTATTGATAACAAAACGGGGCAGATCGTCAGCTTTGTCGGTGGCCGCGGCTTTGACAGTTCACAGTGGAATTATGCCACTGAGGTAACTCGGCAGAATGGCTCAACAATGAAGCCTCTGCTCGTTTACGCACCGGCAATGGAGCTCGGCCTGATCCAGCCGGGTTCAATCGTTCCAGATCTACCATACAAGCGTGTGGTCAACGGCAAAACTTACTCGCCTACCAATTATGCCTCAACCTCGTCGAGCTCGATCTTTCATGGGTTTGAGACTGCTCGTGCTGCTCTGGCGGCTTCGCACAATCTGCCTGCTATCAGTGTCTTTACTCGATTAAGCATGGCTACAAACAAGGCACCGGACTATCTGGAGAAGATGGGCATCACTTCGCTGGTAGGGTCAGACGGCCATAACGTTTCGGCAGCGCTCGGTGGTATTACAAAGGGCATAACGATAGAGGAAAACACGAATGCGTATACAACATTCGCGAACAATGGAAAATTTATTGACGCTTATATGATTGATAAAATTACAGACAGCAGCGGAAAAGTTATTTATCAGCATGAAACGAAGCCGGTAAAGGTATTCTCAAAACAAACGAATTATCTCATGCTTGACATGATGCGCGATGTCTTCAAATACGGAACAGGTGCTTCTCTGCCTCGTATGCTCAATTTCTCTGCGGATTGGGCCGGAAAAACCGGAACATCTCAAGATTGGCGTGACGGTTGGCTTGTCGCATCCAATCCAAATATTACTATGGGGGTTTGGATCGGCTATGCCCATAATCAACAGCTTAACCGAAATGCCTATTCAAACCAAAGTAAGCAGCTTTTCGCCGGATTTGCCAATAGTGCGTATCATGTAGATCCGGATTTAATGGCCCCTAAGGAGCGGTTTAAGCAGCCCCAGGGCGTAAAAAAGGAAACCTTCTGTGGGCTGACAGATGGCAAAACGACCACATATTGCAGAGCCGCAGGCTTTGAGGTTAATGATTTAATTAATGAAAAATACACACCAACAGAAGCAATTGAAGCACTCGAACCCTTCAACCAGACGCAGCAGCAGGATAATCAATCGGTTACCGATCAAGATCAGAACGGTGAAAATCAGCAACAGGATAACGGTCTTTTTAGAATTAAACCAGATTTCTTTAACTCACATTTCCCATATACAGATCTGAATGCGGCCAAACCGGAAATACTCGGTAAAATCCGTCCATAAAACGATTATGTTTTTTGCGGAATATATTTTTGAAATTCATATTGATGATTAAAGTAACAAATTAAAAGTCCCCCGTTATTAAGGCAATTCAGCCTTAAGCGGGGGACTTGCTTATTCTCTGTTTCTTTTTTTACTTTGTCGATGTTCTTACATCAATTCGGTGGGGAAGAACAACCGTAATTGATTCAACTTTTTCATTATTCATTAATTTAGTCAGTAAGCGCATAGCAACAGCACCAACATCGTAGGTTGGTTCAGCAATGCTGGTCAGTGTCGGGCGTACCATTTGGACAAGGCGTGTATTTTCACTGCTGACAACCTCGATGTCCTCCGGAACCCTCAGTCCTTCATCCTGAATCTCATGAATCGCTCCGATCGCCATTTCGTCAGAATCGACGAAAATCGCCGTTGGTTTGATTTCTTGACTCAGAAATTGCGCTGTTGCTTCCTTTCCGGACTCATAAGTATAATCTCCTTCAATTACGAGCGATTCTTCAAACGGAATATGTTGCGCTTCAAGGGCGGCCTTATAGCCGTTCAGCTTATATTTACCATTAATCGGGACATCCACCGGTCCGTTAATAAAGCCGATACGCTGATTGCCCGACTCAATCAATTTTGAAATGACTTCAAACACAGCTTGTTCATAATCAATATTTACCGAGGGAATTTCATGCTGCTCGTCCACAGTCGACGCCAGAACGACGGGTACATTAGACTGCTTGAATTCTTCAATATGCTCCAGGTCAATTTTGCCGCCCATAAAAACGATCCCGTCAACCTGCTTGCCAAGAAGTGTTTGAATGAGATGAATTTCCTTGTCCTTATTTTGATCCGAGTTGCACAAGATAATATTGTACTTGTACATTGTTGCAATATCTTCAATACCCCGCGCAAGCTCGGAAAAATAAACACTGGAAATATCAGGAATAATTACACCCACTGTCGTTGTCTTTTTGCTCGCGAGTCCACGGGCGACGGCATTCGGACGATATCCCAATCTTTTTATCGCTTCGGAAACCTTTTTTCTTGTTGTTGGTTTCACATTTGGGTTGCCGTTCACTACTCGGGAAACAGTAGCCATCGACACACCAGCTTCTCTGGCTACATCATAAATCGTTGCGCTCAATGCTCATTCCTCCTCAAAATCATCCAATTTTTCTATAGTCAGCTTGAACTCCGGTTCACGCTCTATACCGTTTTCATTTTATCGTAACCAAAATACGCATCAATGAGCTATTGATGCCTATTCCAATATTATCAAAATTTTACCTATTTCGCTATATTTTCTTGTTCAAGCTGCGAAAAAGCGGAGATTTCTGCAGTTATTGTCTCATTACTGGCGATGAGCACAGAACAATACGTAGGCCGCATAGCGAATCAGTAATCCTTCGGTATCGGAATCATTTGTTCCTTCTCTTCTTTTTTTTCACTTTTTGCAGTCGAAATTTTATGAGTCAAATCAATCGACTTGCGCCTTGCTGTTTGAAGCAGTTCGGCACTTTTGCCTTTCAGCACGATGCTCTCATGCTGCAGCTGACGCACGACTTTTTTCCCGGAAGGCGCTGCTAACAGATAAATGACGAATCCGCTGAGCACGCCTCCGGCGACAAGACCGGAGAAAAAAGCGATGCCTTTTCCGGAATTGCCAACTCCGCCCTGTCCCATTGAAAAGCCCCCTAGATTTTAGTCTTGATTCGACTTACGAGCGTTCTGCCAACGATGAATTAAATCCATCACTGCTTTGCTCCACTGCATGGTTTGTGCAATTTTACCCGAATTTTCAAAGCCCTTGCTTTCAATGCTGGCCGTTACACGTTTAACCGACGTATTAATCGTACCCAGAGATTCGCCAAACCCTTCAATTGCATCGAAGACGCTGTTCAGGCTCTTGGATTTTCTCTGAAGATCAACCGCGAGCAGGTTCGTCCGATGCAAGAGTTCTGTCGTCTCATCGTTTAAACCCTTCACCTGCACTTGAACATCTTCAAGCGTTGATGCAACGTCTTCCATCGTTTTCTGCGCAGCACGCAATGTTTGTGACAGGAAATAAACAAGAACGGCAAATGCTATGGCAATAACCGCAACTGCTAAATACAGGATAATGATCAACGTACATCCTCCCTTTCAATCGATTCCGTATTAGTTTGATGAATCCTCGCATTTCTATACGTGTGCGTGATCGAAATCACGAATTACTTGTCCACTCTCCTATCTTACCATTTAAAAATCGGTAAAAAAAGGCAGAAAGCATTCGCTGAAAAGGAGTTACAAGGTTTCTTTATAAGCATTCTGATATTTTTGAATATCACCGGCACCCATAAACAGCAAGACACTGTGTTGGTAATGCTTCAAATCTTCGATGTTGCTGTTATGCAAAATGTGAGCTCCTTCAATACGATCCTGAAGATCATGAATGGATGTTTTTCCGCTCTTCTCTCGTGCGGAGCCAAAAATATCACAAAGATAAACTTCATCAGCTGTTGCCAAAGACGCTGCAAATTCATCCATAAACGTCATCGTTCTGGAATACGTATGCGGTTGAAAAATAGCCACCAGCTTGCGATCCGGATACTTTTCACGTGCCGCTTCGATCGTCACACGGATTTCAGTCGGATGGTGTGCATAATCGTCAATCAATACTTGATCATCTTGCTTGAGCTTTGTTTCTGAGAATCTGCGTTTGACACCATGAAATTGAGCAAGACGTTCCTTCACGAGTTCAATCGGCACATTCATATAATTGCAGAACGAAATAACACCAAGTGCGTTGAGCACATTATGATTACCATAACCGGTGATTTTGAAATGCCCATAGAGATCATTGCGTACATAGACATCAAATTCAGTTCCTGAGTCATCAGGAAGGAAGGCCACATTTCTTGCCTGAAAATCATTTTCTTCGTTAAATCCGTAATAAATAATCGGCACATTTGATTTAATCATTTGCAGCTGTTCATTATCGCCACAGGCAAAAACTGCCTTATTCACCTTAAGTGCCAGTTCCTGAAAAGCGCTGACGACATCTTCCAAATCCTTGTAATAATCCGAGTGGTCAAATTCAATATTGGTAATCAAACAATAATCCGGATTTGAATGAAGAAAATGCCGTTTGTACTCACAAGATTCCCAAATAAAATATTTAGCCTTTTCATTGCCTGCACCGGTGCCGTCGCCAATCAAGTATGCTGTCGGCGCAAATGCTTCAAAGACAAAAGAAAGCAGGCCTGTCGTTGACGTTTTGCCATGTGTTCCGGTAACCGCAACACTCGTGTACTTCTTTGCCAAGTCTCCTAAAAAATCATAATACCGATACACGGGTACACCAATTTCTTTAGCCTTAACGATTTCTTCATGCTGATCCGGAAATGCGTTTCCAGCGATCACTACTTCGTCAGAAGAGATATTCTTTTCCGTAAAGGGCAATATCTTTATTTTTTTATCCTCAAGTGCCTTCTGTGTAAAAAAGCGCTTATCATAATCCGATCCCTGCACTTCATGATGCAGACCTTGAAGAATCTGGGCAAGTGCGCTCATTCCTGTACCCTTTATGCCAACAAAATGGTATTTCGTCATACAATGACCTCCATAAATTGCTTCTTGCATGACTAAATCGCTGCAATATGAATAGTATACTCAATTATTGACTATCCTGTGTGCTGCAGATTTGTCATTATCAATAAAAACAGAAACCGATCGACAAATGCGGACGTGCAATCATTCTTCTTCAAAGGTGAAAGCACAAAATTCGGGCGTGATTCAGGCTTTCAAAATGAATGCCCATCATGCCCGACACTTATTTTAACCTTTATTTAATCTATTGTAAAAGTATATTTTATTTTTCCAGGTACACCAGCTAAATGCTGGCTCACTCAGAACTGTTCCAGCTCGTTTTCAGATAAACGTTCTTTCAGTTTCTCCTTAGAAACCAGTACCTGACGCGGCTTGCTGCCATTATTCGCAGAAATAATGCTGCGCATTTCCAATTCATCGACAAGACGAGCTGCACGATTGTATCCGACTCGAAAATGGCGTTGAATGGCAGACACTGAAGCCTGCCCTTGACTTACAACAAACTCAGCAGCCTCACTAAGTAGTTCATCTTCCTGTTCGGATCGCTCATAATCAGTCCGAACCGTCTCCGGTGAAAAGAGATAGCCCGGTTTGGGATCATTTTGGAATGCATGAGTTACCCGGTTGATTTCTTCGTCAGATACATAACAAGCCTGAAGCCTGCGCAAGCTTCTGGATCCATTTTCCGCGAACAGCAGATCCCCGCGACCCAGTAATCGTTCGGCACCGCCGCAATCCAAAATGGTTCTGGAATCCGTTTGAGAAGAGACACTGAAAGCGATTCGGGTTGGGATATTGGATTTGATTAATCCGGTAATGACATCTACCGACGGCCTCTGAGTAGCGACAAGCAAATGAATTCCTGCTGCTCTCGCTTTTTGAGCAATTCGGCAAACCGACTCTTCGACGTCTTGCGGGGCCACCATCATCAAATCAGCAAGTTCATCAATAATAATCACTATGTAGGGAAGCTTCTCGCCGCTTGCATCTCCTGAGTGAACCTTTCGATTATAGCCGTCCATGTCGCGCACCGCATTGTCAGCAAATAAACGATATCTTTGCTCCATTTCTTCCACAGCCCATTTGAGTGCCGCGGCCGCTTCTTTCGGTTCTGTAATCACAGGCGCTGCTAAATGCGGTATTTCTTGATACGGAGCCAACTCTACGACCTTCGGATCGATCAGCAAAAAGCGAAGCTCCTCAGGCGATGTCCGGTAAATTAAGCTTAAGATCAAGGAATGAATACAGACACTTTTTCCCGATCCCGTGGCCCCGGCAATTAAACCGTGCGGCATCTTCGCCAGATCTGTAAACACCTGATTCCCGGAAACATCCTGACCGAGTGCCGCTGTCAGAGGCGCCCGGCTCTTTATATATTCCGTAGATGCAAGCAGTTCTTTGAGCAATACCGGCCTACGCACCTTATTCGGTATTTCAATCCCCACCGCACTCGTCCCGGGAACCGGCGCAATACGGATCTGTCTTGCAGCAAGACTCAATTTGATATCTTCATTTAAACTGAGCACTTTGTTAATTTTCACGCCCGGATGCAGATGTAGGTCAAATCGGGTCACACTCGGGCCTTGAACATAACCAATGACATCAGCATCGACATGGAAGTTTTCTAATGTCTCAACAAGTGTCTCTTTTTTATCCGAAATCCATGAATCGCTGTCTTTCTCTGACTGCTCTGAATCATTAAGCAACTTGAGCGGCAGCTGCAATTCACCTGCCCTCCGCGGCTCGGCAGTGGGATCAGAAGCTGTAGCTTGTTTCGGTTTGCGATCCGAATGAAACATCAGAACATTGAACGGAATTTTTGACTGTGCTTCGTGACGATGCGGCGAACGCGGCAGACGGCTGCTCACCCGAAGTATCTCATGGTGATTTTGTTTCGGTTCCGTTTTGCCATTTTCTTGGGATGAACGGCGTTCTTTTTCTGCGTCATCTTCAAAAGATCTTGATTCATTAATGCGGCCTGTCTCCATTTGTTCTGAGTGAACGGCTTTTTTTGACAAGGTATGTGCTTCATGACCAACCGTTTTTTGATGAACAGGCATTTTCTCGTTAGCATCATCGTGACATGCCTCTTTTTTTCTGCTCACGGCCGGTTGATCGGTAATTTGCCGATCCAGCACCGGGGGATCCGCAGAATGAGGCAATTCAGTCGGACGCAATTGTTCATCTTTTTTCCGATCATGTATCTGCCGTTTTTCCTGTTCTTCTTTATCGTTGTTTAGATAAAAAGACGGATCGGGTTTCTTCGATTTGATTGTTTCTGAGGGCCGATGGTAGCCGAAAACAGGGGAGGGCACCTTGGTTAGGCGAAATGGCGCTTTCTTCCTCAAATGCGCTGCGTGCTGCTCCTGATCAGGAATAAATTCATTTGCATTTTTATTCTTCACCGATTTTCTCTCAGCCTGCGTGCTATGCTCAGGATACTTGGCAAGCATCTTTACTTCAACATGCCTGTTGGTATCTTTGAAACGCCCGACTGGAGCCGCAGCAGACGGATCCCCTTGCTCGCTGCCCTGAATTTGTGCATCGTCATCCAAACGAAACAATCGCTGCCACCAATGTTCAACCATTTTTCATTCACCTCCCCTTCGCACAATACTTCTGTATTAAACGCGCATGTTCTTTGCCACGAAAGCATAAAAATCTTGTCCTATTTGAATGGACGAATCAAGCACTAATATTCCTCTCTTTTGCGGCGCATTCGGAAGCGCCAATTCACGAGCAGAACAGATCATTCCGTCAGAGACCACTCCTCGAAGCACCGTAGGCCTTATAATCGTTCCGTTCGGCATTAGCGCCCCCAGCCTGGCGACAACCACCTTCTGACCTTGGTTGATATTAGGTGCACCACAGACAATCTGCAGTATCTCATCTCCGCATTCCACCTGACACACATGCATATGATCCGAATTCGGATGCTCCTTTAAATGGCGGACATACCCGGTCACAATCAATGGTTTGGCTGCTTTCGGAAGCGAAAAATCTATTTTCTCATCAGCCAGTTTCTGATTCAGTAGCTCGATGAGTTCGGTATCTGCATTGAGCAATCCGGTCTGTTGGTTTTTTAAGAACTGTGAGGCATGAGAAATATTGAATCCGAGCGTCTCATTCGTGGTTCCATCGAAAATTCGCGTCACCTTTCCTTTCGTTTCGCTTTTTTCTTTCTCTCCGTCTTTCAAGTAAATGATTAAAATATCGCCAATCCCCTGACGATTATAGTAAAGAATCATTCATTCAATCCCCTTCCGGCCCATTATGTTGCCGCACACCTGTTATGCGTGCACTGTTTTTCCCTTACTTCTTCGGCTTGCCTGTCATCGGTCGTTTATTCGCCATGATGAAAATCGGCTCAAGTGCGCCCTTATCATCAAAAATGAACGGCAGCATCGTGATTCTCAGACTGCCTGCTGTATAAAATTTCATGGTCATCTGTGCGAGAATATCATAGCCTTCAGGATTAACAATATCGCCGAAGATCAGTACATCCTGATGAGGCACAGCAACAGTCAGATCGCCCTTCGCCTTGGTACGCATTGTTCCAATCAGCTTCCGGTTCAAAATCCTGCTGGCTTCATAGCCGTCATTCATCGAGACAAAATAAAACGTATTGTGTCGGACAACATCCTTTTTAAATGTTGTCGGAAGCGCACTCAAATTGAACATGGCAAGTTCCATGATCGCTTGTTTATCCATGCCTTCCTGAGCAAGAAACGGCTCATCGATAAGTCGGCATGCATGGCCAAGATCCAGCGCGTAAAAAATCTTTGTTTCAGCCGTATGCTCTTTCGAAATCAGCAAATGACCGTCACGTGTACGCTCCGGAAAAGACACGGAACGAATGACCGGAAAAATTTGATTTTCTTTCCCTTTTAAATGGGGTGAGGCAGCCATCGCTTTAAGCCCACGATCAATAGCGATCAAAGTCTGATCAAGCGCGTCACGACCACCTTCCTGAATGCGTTGCTGCAGCTCAGCAATCGACAAGGTAACTCCCTTGCCACTTTCTGTTTGATCAATGCGCAGCGTTTCTTTCTTATGATCAAAACGAATCGTTCGGTCTCCTGTATTTAATCTTTGCTCCAGAATTTTTATCAGCTCGGCGCGATCCATAGTTATCAGCCCCTTATCAATCATTCACTCGTCAACTAAGGGTAACATCTGTCATCAAATAACATGCTCTTAGTTTAGCATAGACCGGATACATGGTGGTAGACAGTCAGTTCTTGCAATGCGCATACATGCCTTCAATGAGTTTTAAAATATGTAAAAACATCTCGGTGCGCGTGATGCGTCCTTCCGTTAAAATGCCGATTGTGCCTCCATGAGTGCTCACGTCCTTTTGATCGGCATATGCATCAGCAATGTCGCCAAGTTCGTTGCCGGAACGAATACCTTCCGCAAGCACTTCCGGGAGAAGAATTCGAGCCCCGCCTGCGCTGATCACCCGACCGTCACGATTCGCCCCTGCTGCCCAGTTGCATAAGTACATCTCGCCCCCGATATCCGACACTCCGCCTTCCATTCCGATACCAAAGTTGATTTCGGGGTTTTGGCCCAACACGGCCTTCGCACGATTGATCGCTCCCTGCCTTGTTTCAAGATCAGACATCGGCATTGCGGAAACACCTGATGGAACATCAAAACTGCGGACTTCTGCATCGATCGATCCTTCTTGAAGTAATTGCCTGACTGCATCGATCTTCGCTGGGTTCTTGGTTCCAACGCCAATAATGATCATGAACATCCCTTCTTTCTGATTCATTTCATGTGATTGATTCTAACGAGTTATATTACCACTAAAGATTCGCCGAACATCTTTCCCTTTTCTTAATCTTTACGTTTATCCTTGGTATAATCGCTTGAATTCATTATACTTAGTAAGAAAGAGAAATCTGGATACAGGAAATTCCATACAGCCCGGACAAAGCTGCCTGGTACTGCCCTGTAGGAAAGGATGCGGAGAAATCATTATGAGCAGGCGCTTTACAATAGCTCTTGTGGTTGGCGCAATCGCCGGCTATTTCGCCGGAGTTGCCAACTGCCGTCTTACAAGTGAAAAAAAAGCTTTAAGTTCGGAACATATACTGGAACGGGTCAAGTCTGCAGTAAATGACCAGTTGCCGATCGAAGGTGCCTGGATCTATCTTTCCCCGCATATCTGGTCAAGAGACAGCTTGAATTATATGGTCTATAAAGGCGGCCTGATCTCAAGTGACCGAGGAATCAACCGCCATTTCGATTTCATTGCTGATGCGCACAGCGGAACGATTCTTGAATTGACCGCGCAGCACTGACAAACCGGACCTCACTGCCTTTGATGCACAGTGAGGTTTATTATTCGCTGGAAATGGCTTCACAGCGATAAATTCGTTGACCCTTTTCAGAAAATTTTTCTTCATATTCAGTAACTACATTATTCTGCATCCCTGAATGGTGCAGATCGAGACTAATATTCTGAAGGACAAAACCATACTTAGAGAAGCTCTCAAGCGAATATTCGAATAATCCCTGATTATCTGTTTTAAAGTTCAAGATGCCGCCCTTTTTTAATACATATTCATATTGAGCAAGAAAAGCAGAATAGGTCAGCCTTCTTTTTTCATGGCGTTTTTTCGGCCACGGATCGCAAAAATTCAGGTAAAGCGCGTCTACTTCATCTTCGGCAAAGAACTCAGTTAAACCTCTTGCATCCTCGTTAATCAATCGTACGTTTTTAAGGTTTTCATCCAAACAATGATCAAGAGCAGTGACGATTACGCTCTCGTGCAGTTCTATGCCGATGAAATTAATTGTTGGGTATTTTTTGGCCATTCCCGTAATGAAACTGCCTTTTCCAGATCCTATTTCTACGTGAAGCGGCGCGTCTCTCTTAAATAAATCACGCCATTCGCCGCTATACTCTTTAGGCGATTGAATCACAATATCCGAATGCTGATCAAGTTTTCCTTTTGCCCAAGGTTTATGGCGTACTCTCATGAATAACTCTCCCTTATTTTCACTTGAAACTCTAATTAGAATACCGCTTGACGGCTCACGGCAAATTATTGTATTGTTTTTCTCCTATTTTACCATGGCGGGAACCTGATTCCACATTGGACTGCTTCGATCAAATGCTCTTATCCACAACAAAGTGCATCCTCCCGCCTTTTCAGGAAGATGCTTCATACGATTTTTTCAGTGCATCAGATCATCCGAGCGTATACATTAACGCAGAATATCCGCAGCATATTCATTGAGCCAAAGCAGATCTTTCTCGAATAAAATCATTTTTTTCATTTCGGCATGCTCCTGATGCCAAAACATAAATCTTAAGGTCATAGCCACCATATGCCATACAAGACGCAAATTCAGAGAACGCGTGAGCTTGAGTCCATAGAGACCAAGCCAATTTTCCCACTGATCTTCTTCGACATACCAGTAAAGCAGCATCGCTAAATCCATAGCCGGATCAGCGATTACAGCCTGATCCCAATCAACAAGATATAAACTTTTTTCATCGTGACTGAGCAACCAATTATTATGATTAATATCTGAGTGACAGACCATTTTATTCGGAAATTCGGCGAGTTCGGCCCTATCTTTCAAAAGATTTAGGGATTGCCTGAGCGCTCGCGTCTCAGTTCGTCCCTTGGCCCGGCTCTCCAATTGATTGAGTATTTGTGTGGTCGTCATCGGTTTCTTGCCCAAGCGTCTCATCATGCTCAGGAGAGGTTCAGATGTGTGAATTTTTTTCAACAGACCCGCAACCTGCTCTGAAGACATTTCTTTCGGCATCAGCACTCGGCCTTTCATCCACTTCTGCGCGGTCAATACATCACCGTTGTCCATACGCCGCGTCCAAAGCAGCTTGGGGACGATGCCCTCCGCAGAGAGGACAGCAAGAAAAGGGGAAGAATTTCGCTTTATAAAAAGCTTATTTTCCCCTGAACTCGCCATGAAGGCTTCTCCTGTTAATCCTCCTGCGGGAGAAATTTTCCAATCATCGCCATCGAAAAATCGAATCAAAGCATTCCACCATTGCCTTTCCAGATCTGCTTTTTATCTCATGCAAAAAACAGACTATGCCTAAAAATATACCACGTTCGCCTTCAATCAACAATCATAAAAATCCAAATGATTTTAATCAGCTTGTCCTTGGCTCGGAGACAGTTTCGCTATCATCAAGCAGCGCTTCGACACATTCGATCTGTCCTCGCTTTATAAGCAATGAATGCTGATTCACTTTCTGGAACCATGCTGCCTCATTTCTCAAGTCAACAAAGAACCCCTCGGGCTTACTCCCTTTATACTCAATGTAACAGTCCGGAGCATACACAATCATCTCCACATCCATATCCGGCACCCCTTTGCTCTGCAGAAAGGCAGAAACAACCGCCTTGGATCGGCGAAGCGATATTAAGGGATTTAAGAGCGGACGTACCGCTCCATTGGTAATGACATTCCAATTTCTCTGTGAAGCAGTTTGAAACACATCACCGGGATCGCTTAAAAGCGGCTGGACACAACAAATCATATCATTTGCAATCAGCAGTGAATCAAGCTGCACGGGACCGGACCGAGTAAGAAGGACCGGCCGGTACATAAAGAAAGAAACATCGTTTATTTCTTTAATGAAACGTCTTAACCAATGCTCCGAATAAATGGTGTCCGGGCAGGACGACCATTCAAATGCGGTTCGTGTCGACCATTCCAATTGCTTGTCAAAAAACCAATCCTCAAATTCATCTTTCATTTGGTTTTTATATTTATCGGCATCATCATCTGATTTTTGAATACTGTGAACACGTTCCCAGTCCTCTTTCCATTCCGCATAGCGCCTTTTTTTCAGCCAATGATAACGATTGGCGTAACTGCGGAAATTCATTTGGTAGCGAGAAATGCATTGATTAATTTTAATGAGTTGAGCCATACCTGCTCCCCTTCTCTCGTACAAATAATGCTGTATAGAAACACTTCCTATGAGAAAACCTAAGTGCTGCCAGCGTTGTTCAAAGCTTCGCTTCGTTAAGATTCACTTCGTTCTCACTTTATTTTAATTCAAAACTCCGTTTAGGCGAAGCTTTTATTCACCTGGTAAAGGAAATTCAGAGACCGGTAGATAATGAGGCGGCCGCTCAGGCTGAACTTTAAAAAGGATCATCACGCAATCCTCCCATGATTTTCCTGATCGTTCGCGGCAGATTCATGGATCCATTCACCAGTCCAACGCCTTGCTAAAGAAATTGTAGATAGAACAACCACTGTTCCATTTGGCAACCAATCACGGATACCCTTGTCCAAAATTATTTCTTAACTAATGCAGTTCTTGATTCGGGAGGCGTGAAGCAAAAGAACGCACGGCCGACCTACCAAAGCCATCAATTCCCGAAAGTCAAACGAATGGTGCCGACACGAAGTTTAAGGAGCAGCCTGAATTACTGCCGCTCTTTTTCTTTATAAGTACACCAAAAAAAATGGTACAATGAAGATCTGACAAATTCATTTTCCGTTTATCAATAGAACGGCTAACAAGGCATCATTCTTAATGTTTCAGCAAACGTGATCGCGAGAAAATAGTGATTAAGCATCTCCCACACGTTAATCAAAGACCGCTCCTATGAAAAGATAAACGATTCATTAACCAGAACTTATTTGAGAACCACCATTCATTAATCTGCGTTTTCATTATAAAATTTATCTCTATAATTGGAAATTGGAAAATCATGCAACAGCGGTCGACTCAGCCTCTGTAAATCCTGTATAATAAAACTAATTCAATTGGAATAGTGCGTGCGTATTGGTTGCAGCTTTGCTGATGAAGCAATCACAATTAATTGGACATGCACCTTTTTGTTCGCTGTAACATCACGATACTTTAAAAAAATGATTTTTACAGAGATTGATTAAAGAAAAGAGAGGTCATTATGACAAAAATTGTCCCATCCATTGACGAACTGGTCGGCGAAACGCCTATGGTTCGACTGAATCGGCTGCCCGATCCGAACGGCGCAGACATTTATGCAAAATTAGAATACTTTAATCCCACAAAAAGCGTAAAAGACCGCGCAGCATTGTATATGATTCTCGATGCCGAACGTCAAGGTATCATTACGAAAGGGGCAACCATTATTGAACCGACTTCGGGAAATATGGGGATCGGTCTTGCGATGGTCGCCGTTGCACGCGGTTATCAGGCAATTATCGTAATGCCCGATACAATGACGCAAGAGCGAATCAATTTATTAAAAGCCTTTGGAGCGGAAGTAGTACTGACTCCGGGTAAAGACAAAATGCCCGGCGCAATAAAGAAAGCTCGTCAGCTGGCCGATATAATGCCGAACAGTTATATGCCGATGCAATTTGAAAATCAGGCAAATCCGGAGGCCCATCAAAAAACAACGGGTGTGGAAATTATAAAAGATATCCAGACGCTCAATCGCCCATTGCGAGCCTTTGTCGGAACTGCCGGAACAGGCGGCACCGTCTCCGGAGCCGGGAGAGCTCTAAAAGACGCATTTCCCGATTTGACCATACACATCTGCGAACCTGCCGGATCGCCGGTGTACACCGGCGGAAAACCGGGGCGCCATAAAATCGTCGGTACCAGCCCCGGATTTATCCCCAACACAATGGACATGTCACTTATTGATGAAGTTATTGACGTCAGTGATGAAGATGCTTATGAAATGACACGCAGATTAGCAAGTGAAGAAGGCATTCTGTGCGGTCCTTCTTCAGGTGCATCTGTTTATGTTGCGCTTCAGGTTGCAAGGCGTTATAAACCAAATGATGTGGTGGTTTGCGTCATTAACGATACTGGTGAGCGTTATTTATCCGGAGACATTTTCCCACGATAATTCATTAAATCCTTAACCTCCGTTTGTATGAAACTCGGAGGTTTTTTATTTCCCTTTGTTGTTCTTTTCAACTCTAAATAATCAAACATTTTGACTTCAACGTTCAGCAAACCGGTGATAAACAGGCAAAGAAACATCATCTGAATTTAAGCATCAGCAAAATAATAAAAAAAGCATTTGACTTTTTCATTTAATGAGTTATATTTAAACTGTTAACAGAAAATTATGTGACTTCTCAACTTGAAAAATCCATTTGGTTCATGATTCAGCCTGCTTTTTTCGTAATGCGGACGACCAAATGGCCAACGTATTTTATTTGAGATGTTTCGGCATTTTCGAAACTCTGTGTACGGACTCTTGCTTGAATATTTCGCTCAATAAGAGATCTTTCTTTTATTGATAAATAATCTAGGGAGTGATGATTTGAGTCCTTCAACTGATCGAATGCTAAATCGCGTTAGATCCGTATATTTGTTCATTCGCAAACAAGGTGTGGTTACGACGAAAGAGCTGGTTGAAGAATTTGACATGACACAGAGAACAATGCAAAGAGACTTGAATATTTTAACCTATAATGATTTGGTTCAAAGTCCCCGAAAGGGACAATGGGCCGTGACAAAGAAACGAGTTAAAGTTTCGTGAGCTGCGTAGAACAGCTCTTTTTTATTTGCCGGTTGTTCAAAAAGCGAAACGCATGGCAAAGTGCATCCTTAAACATAGACTATAGGTGAATAGCTCGATTTAATTTATCAAGGAGGAACCTATCTATGTTTTCAAACAGCAATGCGTTTCCGCAAGACGCCAGCGCTTTTCAACCTTCATCAGCTCCCAGAGGACGGATTGACCGTCCGAATCAAGCAGACTTTCAGAACACGCCACCAACACTTCCTAATCAGACTGACATGAATCAGAAATTTCCTCAATCTGCCCAACAATTGGGAAACCCCTATGCAGAAAACAGTTTTATCTGGAACGCTCCTTCTGAAGACAAAAGGCAGATGCAGCCGCCCTTTTTCAATCCTCAGCAGCTCGAGCGCCGCCTTAGGCAGATTGAACGGCAGCAGGATCTCTTTCAACGGGAGCTCCAAAATCTTGATCGAAGAGTACGTTCCATTGAACGCCGGCTCGGGTTTCCAGTCCCGCCAATCGGCATGCCAGGATTTCCGCCGAGATAACAATAATAAAAGGAAATTCGGAGCTAGCTCCGAATTTCCTTTTTTACAAGCGATTATCTCTTCGTCCTCTGAGTCCTCCGGTGATTCGTCTGAGCAGCCCGGTCCATCGTGCAAGGATCAGATAGACAGCAGCACCCAATAAGACGCTTAGAATGACTACAATGAACGCAACACCGCGTCCGTTCGGCACGTTCCCGCCAAAGAGCAGGAAAACAAGTTGAATAACCAAACACATGATGATTGTATAGCCGACAATATGAACTGTTTGCCGCGCAATCTGTGAATAATGATAATCGGTCGCCTTCTTTATTGCAATCAAATTAATTAAAATACAAAGTGTGTAGCCGACATTCGTCGCAATGACCGGGCCCACCATCCCAAAAAATTTCATAAATACCGGGTTCAATAAAATTTTGACAATCACGCCTGCCAGAAGACTGATCAGTGTAACACGTTGATGATTAATTCCCTGCAGAATCGACGCCGTCACTTGGAAAAGTGCGAAAAAGATAGCTGTCGGTGCATACCATTGCAGCACTCGTCCGCCAATGAGCAAATCTTCCGGCTTAATCTCAAAAAGCAAACCATGCACCATATATCCTAGAATGGAAAGTCCAATGGATGCCGGAACCGTAAGAAACAAAACAAGTTCAAAGGCCTGAGTGATTTTATGATTCACGTCTGTAATTTTCCCTGTGGAGTAGGATTTAATAATTGCCGGAACTGCACTGACCGCAAGTGATGTTGCAAGCGTAACCGGAATCATCACCATTTTTTGGTCATTCATTGTCAGGTCGGTAATGATCTTTTTGGTTACTTTCCCGGAATATTCCAGATAGTGATAGGCCATAGCCTGATCAATGAGCTGATAGAGCTGCATTGAGATACCGACCGCCACAAAGGGGACAGCATACGTAACAAGCTCCTTATACATGGACAGATAGGAGATTCGGTAACGATGCACTCTCTGCTGCTGCATATTATCTAAATATTTTCGTCTCCGTACCCAGTAATGCAGCATGACGTACAAACCGCCAACCGCTCCGACAAATGCTGCAAAGGTGGCCAACGCGGCTGCGGTAACTGCCGTTCCTTTTAAAACATTCATAACCAGGAAAGCACCGATTAAGATGAAAGCAACGCGAACAATTTGTTCAACAACCTGTGAAACAGCAGTAGGCCCCATAGACTGGAACCCCTGAAAGTAACCGCGCATCAGACTCATTACCGGTACCACAAGAATGGCAATACTCACTACTCGGGTGACCATGATTACATTCGCTATGTCTGATTTGTCAGGTATGCCATAAGATGCTACGATATACGGCGCCCCCAAAAAAAGAATGAGGAAGCCGACAATTCCTGTCACGGACATCAGAACGATTCCTGACTTAAAAAGACGCTTTCCGGATTCGTAATCGCCAAGCGAATTATATTTGGATACAAATTTTGAAACCGCGAGCGGCAGTCCCATGGTCGAAACACTCAGCATGATTCCATAAGGGGTATAAGCGTACTGGTAAAGGAAAGAACCTTCCGTTCCGGTCATCGCATTGTACGGAATAACAAATAGAATACCCAGTAATCTTGATACAAACGAAGCAACTGTGAGAATCACAGCTCCACGAACCATGGTTGATGCGGACATCTGTCAACGCTCCTAAATCTTCAATTGGGCGAACTGCCCACAACTCTTAGTATTTTACCACATTCTGCCGTTCATACGAGATTTCTTGGCGATCTCTTGCATGATTTGTCACATTTTGTCTTTGCTGTTGGTTCGATAAACGAACCGACAGCAGTAGTAAAAAACCGCTCTTATGCTTTCGCATTAAGAGCGGTTTTTATGCTGGTGCTAAGGTTTACTTGGCAACAATATTAACGAGTTTATCAGGAACTGCAACGATTTTCTTAACCGTTTTACCCTCAAGCTGCGCCTTAACGTTTGTATTGTTCATCGCCTTGTTCTGGAGTTCATCTCTGGATGCTCCTTTTTCAACTTGAAAACGTGCACGAATTTTGCCGTTCACCTGAACAATAATTTCGATCTGATCTTCAACAAGCTTCTGCGCATCATAGGCCGGCCATGCGGATTTTTCAACAGATTGGTCATGACCGAGCAGTGACCAGATTTCTTCACTGATATGCGGTGCAACCGGTGAAAGCAGCTGAATAAATCCTTCAGCCATATAAGTCGGAATTTGATCCTGCTTATATGCCTCATTGATGAAGGTCATCATCTGGGCAATACCGGTATTAAAATGCATCGCGGCAAAGTCTTCGGTTACCTTTTTCACAGTCAGATGATAGCCTTTCTCGAAATCTTCGTTTGGAGCTGCTTTCTCCGCCACTGCCTCGGAAATACTGCCTTCCGCAGTAACAAACAGCCGCCATACCCGGTCAAGGAACCGGCGGGATCCGTCGATTCCTTTTTCCGACCAAGGCTTGGCTGCATCGATTGGCCCCATAAACATTTCATACAGCCGAAGTGTGTCTGCACCGTGAGAAGCGACGATATCATCCGGATTAATCACATTGCCTTTTGACTTGCTCATTTTCTCATGATTTGTTCCGAGAATCATGCCTTGGTTGACCAGTTTCTGGAACGGCTCTTTGGTCGGTACAACGCCAAGATCATAAAGCGCTTTATGCCAGAAACGTGCATACAGCAGGTGAAGCACGGCATGTTCGGCCCCGCCAACGTACAGATCCACAGACATCCAGCGCTTTAATTTATTCGGATCAGCAAGCTTTTCTCTATTACGCGGGTCAACATAACGAAGAAAGTACCAGCTGCTGCCTGCCCATTGAGGCATCGTATTGGTTTCACGGCGACCCTTCATACCGGTTTCCGGATCAACGATATTAATCCAGTCCGTATCATTTGCCAGCGGCGATTCACCGGTGCCGGAGGGTTTGATGTTTTCCGTCTTCGGCAGACGCAGAGGGAGCTCTTTTTCAGGAACCGCTTTAAGCGATCCGTCTCCCATATGGATGATCGGAATCGGCTCGCCCCAATAGCGTTGGCGGCTGAACAGCCAGTCACGCAGCCGATAAGTCACCTTCCGTTTCCCGACCTTGTGATCTTCCAGCCAGTCAATCATTTTTGTGATGGCTTCTTTTTTGCCAAGTCCGTCAAGGAAGCCGGAATTTACATGCTTGCCGTCACCGGTATATGCTTCTTTCGACAGATCGCCGCCTGCAACAACTTCAATAATTGGCAGGTGAAATTTTGTCGCGAATTCATAGTCGCGGTCATCATGCCCAGGAACCGCCATAATCGCCCCTGATCCATAAGTAATCAGGACGTAATCCGCAATCCAAACGGGTACTTTCTCACCGTTAACCGGATTGACTGCGTAAGCACCGGTGAAAGCACCGGTTTTCGTTTTATTGAGATCGGTACGTTCAAGATCGCTTTTGGCGGCGACTTTCGAACGATATTGATCGACCTCTGCCTGATATTCCGCTGTGACAATTTTGTCGACAAGTTTGTGTTCAGGGGCGAGCACCATATAGGTTGCACCGAACAGCGTATCCGGACGTGTCGTGAAAATCGTGACATACTCATCTTTATGTCCGTCGATCTTAAATTGAACCTCGGCACCTTCCGAACGCCCGATCCAGTGCCGCTGCATATCTTTAATACTTTTCGGCCAGTCGAGATCGTCCAGATCGTCCAGCAGCCGATCGGCGTAAGCCGTAATTTTCAGCATCCACTGTCTCATCGGTTTACGCACAACAGGAAACCCGCCGCGCTCGCTCTTGCCGTCGATGACCTCCTCATTAGCAAGCACCGTTCCAAGAGCCGGGCACCAGTTTACAGGTACTTCTGCGATATATGCCAGCCCCTTTTTGTAGAGCTGAAGAAAAATCCATTGTGTCCATTTGTAGTAGCCTGGATCCGTTGTATTGATTTCACGATTCCAGTCATACGAGAAACCAAGCGATTTAATCTGTCTCTTGAATGTTGCAATGTTCTGCTCGGTAAAGTCCGCCGGATCATGACCGGTGTCAAGAGCATATTGTTCCGCAGGGAGCCCGAATGCATCCCAGCCCATCGGATGCAGCACCTCAAAGCCCTGCATCCGCTTCATACGTGCCATAATATCAGTCGCCGTATAGCCTTCGGGATGACCGACATGCAGTCCTTTTCCTGATGGATACGGGAACATATCAAGTACATAGTATTTCGGCTTATCGGAATCATCATCAGTATTAAAGGTTTGATGATCATCCCAATATTTTTGCCACTTCGCTTCAATTTTTTGATGATCAAAAGCCATTGCCATGGCAAGTTCCTCCTTTTACAGATAAAAAATAAACACATGGTTAAAGACGAGCGATGCCAGTATGAGAAGAACTAAGGTTTTCTATAAAACGGGTTAACGAGCCAAAAAATATAAAAACCTCCCGCCCTTAACTCGTTGTTAGGGACGAGAGGTTGAGGTTGATGCTTAAGTCAAATTCCCGCGGTACCACCCAAATTAGCAACGGCTACTGCCTGCCGTTCGCTCGCTTGTTGACCCCATAACGCAGGTTTGCGGCGAAGTGCCCATTTAAGGGCTGCGTTCGCAACTCAAGGAGCGAGTTCACTTTTCTCCGTACCGGCTTGCACCAAACGTCGGTTCTCTGAAAGCGGATCACAAGCTACTTTTCTCCATCATTGTCGTTTCATTAATAAGGTTGTGTTTCCATTTTATTGATATTAGCAGGAGATGTCAACTCAGGTTTGAACAAAAAGGCGATTTATGCTGAAAAAGCAACAAATCATTATTCTATCTCTTCTTGTGCGTTGTATTCGTTGAACCTTTTTCCGTTTCAGGTGCTATTCGATGAATTTTAATGCAACCACGCATATCGGCTCAAATCCGTTTCATATAAATTGTGCACAGTAATGGTAGGTATACACAGTTATCGTTTTTTTAAACCGACTGTTCGCTTGCTTTATATTTCCCTGAATGTTTGCTAGAATGTGCGATAGGTTAGCGAAAGGAGCCTGCAACTTGACTGAACAAAAATGGCCGGCACATTATGGTCCGGATAAACGATATTATACTTGGAATACTTACTTAAGGCGCAGATTTGGAAGCAAGGTTTTTAAAGTTCCGCTCGACGGAGGCTTTGACTGTCCCAACCGAGACGGCAAAGTGGCCTGGGGCGGATGCACCTTTTGCAGTCAGAAAGGATCCGGCGACTTCGCGGGCAGCCGGCGTGATGATTTGACAACTCAGTTTACTGCAATCAGAGAACAGATGAAAAAAAAATGGCCGCACGCCGACAAATACATCGGCTATTTTCAAGCGTTTACAAACACATACGCGCCTGTTGATGTCCTCCGTGAAAGCTATGAGGTGATTTTGGAACAAGAAGGCGTTGTCGGACTTTCGATCGCTACACGCCCGGACTGTCTGCCGGACGATGTCATTGACTATCTTGCCGAATTAAATGAGCGCACATTTCTTTGGCTTGAACTTGGCCTTCAAACCGTTCATGACGAAACCGGGCGTCTGATTAATCGTGCTCATGATTACGACTGCTTTACTCAAGGTGTTGAAAAGCTGCGCAAGCATAACATTCCCATCTGTGTTCATATTATTGATGGGCTGCCGCGTGAAACAACGGAAATGATGCTTGAAACAGCAAAAGCAGTTGCGAAGCTCGACATACAAGGCATAAAGATTCATCTGCTCCATCTGTTAAAAAAAACAGCCATGGTCAAGCAATATGAAAAAGGATTGCTGCAATTCCTTGATTTTAAAACATACGTCAACCTTGTCTGTGATCAGTTGGAAATGCTCCCGCCTGACATGATCATCCACCGATTGACGGGAGACGGACCCGCTGATTTAATGATCGGTCCGATGTGGAGCTTAAACAAATGGGAAGTGCTTGACGCGATTGACGATGAACTGACAAGGCGCGACAGCTGGCAAGGCAAATTCGTCCGTCCGGTTGCCGGTTATTCTGCGAAAAACTAAATACTCTGCCGGATTCTCCGGTAGATCCAGCCATTGATAAAGAAGAACAAAGCGCTTGCTCCAGACTTGCAGATCAGCTTTCGCGCAAGCACTCGAACATTGCGTTGGCGTGCGACTTTTCGATCAGCAAGATAAATACCGAGCAGCCCGCGATTAATCATTTTATGAAAATTTTTATTCGGCATATTTTCAATCGCCGCGTCTGCTTCTTCAATAAAATGTTTGAAGCGGCTGATCATTTCCTCATTGCTGCAATAATAGGAACAGAAATTCAAGTCGCCTTCAATCCGGTCTTCTTCCTGATCGACAAAATAATCCATTAAAATATGAAGTCCCTGAACCCAAGGGAAATAGCTGTCTTTGATCCGACCCACAAGTTGTCCCATTTCGCTGCCGCGCGAAGCCGCATAAGAGACGATGCAAAAGATACCCAGTGTCGATCCAGAGCATGCGGCAAATTCATACCAGCTCATCTCAGGGAGATGGGCTTTATTTTTTTGAAACCATTCAATAAGCCGCGGGACGCGCTGATCTTTCGTCACATGCTTATGCACCTGAAGATCGCAATAAAACCCGGCTAACTCATGAAGCGCAGGCTGAATGCGTTCCAATGCCGAAAGTTGGCTGAGTACCGTCTGGCATTCAGACACAAGGTCTTGAAGATACCCTCCATCATTGCTTGAACTGCGATGTTTGTAGTAATCCTCCGGTCCGGCGCCGGGAGTCAATGCGTTCAGCATCGATTGATGCAAACAGCGAAAATCAGCCGGATCAAGCGACGTGCTTCGGTCACATAAGTTGTCCAAATAATCACTGATCGTTTGATAAGCGACAATGAACGAAATTATCTCCTTCATGTGCCCCTCAGCTAAAAGGCCGTAAATGGATCCTCCTTCACAGTGAAAGGTTTTCGTTTTAATACTTGCGAGTGCCTGCTTGCGCAATTCAGTATCAGGGATTTCCTCCGCGCGCTTCTTCCATTTTGCAAGATCACCATGTACTTCGGGAAGCACTTTTCTATAGATTTGTGCCATTAATTTAATCGGTCTGGACGGTACGGTCATCATTTTGCCTCCCTATAGAGACGCTCTTGTACTTAATAACGTTCGGGCAATCTCCTTACTTACCATCTATTATAGCAAACGATCATTCTGCTTATGCGATCTAATTAGAAAAATCGGGCAAAAAGCGCCTGATCCTTACTCCCGCAGGATGCGTTGCGTGCAGGACGTACTTTCACAGGGTGTGATGACTTTCGCGTTGCATCAGGACGTATGCGTATTTAGCGAAAGTTCCCTTTACTCCAAATGCGGTTTTGAATCATCAACCTTCAACAGACATGTCTATTTGATAAATCGCTTTGGTCCTTTATTAAGTAACGAAGTAAAATAAGCGGAGATTTTCCGATTATATGTATCATAGCGCTTGTTTCACGGGAAATAAGGGTAATTTTTCCGCTTATTCAAAGAAAAGCCCTCCATTTTCACGTTTTTCGATTCGATAAGCGGAATTTCTCCGTCTATTTAATCGATTTTTTCATTCATTTTCGAATTAAGCGGAATTTTTCCGGTTATTTCTCAGATTAGGCACTTACCTGATCGCCCAACTGAATCTTATGACCAAGCCAAAAGGCTAAACTTTCTTATCTTGTAAAGAAAAACGCTTTTTACACCCATAAGGCGTAAAAAGCGTTTCTGAGTATACATGTTCAATGCGTCTGAAAATCCGAAATAATCTGCCTTTTCAGCAAATCCGCTTTGTCCGTCTTTTCCCAAGGAAGTTCAACATCCGTACGTCCAAAATGTCCGTACGCCGCCGTCTGGCGATAAATCGGCCTTCGCAAATCAAGCATTTTAATAATACCTGCCGGGCGGAGATCAAAGTTGCGCCGAATTAACTGAACAAGCTGTTCTTCAGTTGCCTGGCCAGTGCCGAACGTGGCTACCGAAATGGATACCGGCTCAGCAACACCGATCGCATAGGCAAGCTGCACTTCGCACTTTTCTGCAAGACCGGCCGCAACAATGTTCTTTGCTACGTATCTTGCCGCATAGGAAGCTGAGCGGTCGACCTTTGTGGCATCCTTTCCTGAGAAAGCGCCGCCTCCATGCCGTGCATATCCGCCATATGTGTCAACGATAATTTTTCGTCCGGTCAGGCCGGCATCTCCTTGAGGGCCGCCGATGACAAAGCGTCCGGTCGGATTAATGAAGAATTTCGTTTTCTCGTCAATAAGCTGCTCCGGAACGGTTGGATTAATGACAAACTCATGAATATCCTTTTTGATCTGTGCTTCAGTCGCTTCCGGATCATGCTGCGCCGAAATAACAATTGTATCGATACGTGCCGGATGTCCACCTTCGTCATATTCAACCGTTACTTGAGTCTTTCCGTCCGGGCGAAGATAGCCAATTGTGTTGTCTTTCCGAACATCAGCCAATCTCTTCGCTAATTTATGTGCAAGTGATACAGGAAGAGGCATCAATTCAGGTGTTTCATTGACAGCGAATCCAAACATTAAGCCTTGATCCCCGGCACCGATCGCTTCAATTTCATCCTCCGACATCATTCCCTCGCGTGCCTCAAGCGCTTTGTCGACGCCTTGCGCGATATCGGCCGACTGTTCCTCAATCGAAGTCATAATTGCACAGTTCGATGCGTCAAACCCGTATTTCGCGTTGTCATAGCCGATCTCTTTAATTGTCTTGCGAACAACTTTCGGGATATCCACATAAGTGGACGTAGATATTTCACCGGTCACAAGGACAAGTCCGGTATTAACAACTGTCTCACATGCGACCCTGGCATTTGGATCCCCCTTCAGCAGTTCATCAAGAATCGCATCTGAAATCTGATCACAGATTTTATCCGGATGCCCCTCAGTTACCGATTCAGAAGTGAATAATCTTCTTGAATACTTCTTTGTCATTTTCCTTCACCCTGCCTTTCAAACATTATATACAAAATGGTGTCAACGGTACCCGATCCCTCTGCTTTTGTTTTCAAGGCATGAAAAAAGCCCGCTCCACTAATGGATAGGCCGATTCTTATCGCGCGCCTCTTATTATCAGAGAAAATGGAGATCTCTCTTTTCTCTGCAGGTTAGCACCGTACCGTTATTCGGCCGGTTGCCGGGCTTCATCGGGCCTGTCCCTCTGCCTACTCGGAATAAGAGCAGCCGTGTATAATCCCCATCTTAACGCAGGGAATTAAAATTGTCAATCAAATATTAGGTTCTCGACGAGCCATTCAATCAGCCACTAAACGCATGAGAATCAATAAATTGATCATCATAACTTTTTTAATTCATGATCTCTTTACGATTGCGGAATATCTGAATCATCATTACACTATTAGTAGGTTACAATCATTAAAATGTGTTATATAATAAAGAATGAGTGAATATCTTCACAAAGAAAGGGATGTTCTTATGAAGCATGCATTTTTAGAAACCCCAATCTCTGAATTGCTCAGTACCGGAACCCCATTTATTAATTTGTCTGTTCCTGAACTCATTGAACACGCTTTGAAGAAGAATGAAGGTCTTTTAGTTAATAATGGCGCGCTTGCCGTAACGACCGGGAAATATACAGGACGCTCTCCGAAAGACAAATTTATTGTGAAAGATGATGTTACAAGTAATACTGTTGACTGGGACAAAAATCAGCATACAAATGAAACCGTTTTCCTGAATCTTTACCGAAAGCTGTTTGCTTATTTAAGTGATCGGCAAGAAAAATATATATTTCGTGGTTTTGCCGGAGCCGATCGAAAACATCGTCTTGCGATTCAAGTTGTTAATGAGCATGCGTGGCAAAATCTCTTCTGCCGCCAATTATTTATCGAACCATCTGATTTGGAACTTGAACATCATCAAGCAGCTTTTACCGTTCTGTCTGCGCCATGCTTTAAAGCAGATCCTCTGACTGATGGTACGCGTTCTGAAGCATTTATTATTATTTCTATGAAGTACCGCATTGTGTTAATCGGCGGTACCGAATATGCGGGAGAAATCAAAAAATCGGTATTTACTGTAATGAATTACTTACTGCCACAAAAAGGAGTGATGCCGATGCATTGCTCCGCAAATCAAGACAGAAATGGCGATACGGCTCTTTTTTTCGGTTTATCCGGCACCGGAAAGACGACGCTCTCCAATGTGCCTGACCGACAGTTGATCGGAGATGACGAACACGGATGGTCAAATGACGGTGTGTTTAATTTTGAGGGAGGGTGTTATGCAAAAACGAGCCGCCTGTCTCATGAAAACGAGCCGCAAATTTTTGACAGCATTCAATTCGGTACGGTGCTTGAAAATGTTATTATTTCTCAAGTTGATCGCATACCCGATTATTTCAGTAACGCGCTGACAGAAAATACGCGTGCCGCCTATTCACTGCAAAATGTTGCAAACGCACTGCTTCCAAGCATCGGGGGACATCCAAAAGCGATTATTTTTCTGACAGCCGATGCGTCCGGAGTCCTCCCACCAATCAGCGTACTGTCACCGGATCAGGCGATGTACCAATTTCTCTCGGGATACACAAGTAAGCTTGCAGGCACCGAGCGCGGAATTGTAACCCCTGAATCCACTTTTTCCACATGCTTCGGAGCGCCGTTTATGCCGCTTCCGGCAATAACCTATGCCGAATTTTTAGGCTCATTGATTAAACAGCATAATGCAAGCGTTTATCTGGTCAACACCGGATGGACTGGCGGCCCATATGGGGTCGGCAAACGAATAAAACTTACTTATACACGGCAAATGGTTCATGCAGCCTTGAATGAACTTCTTGACAAAGAAAACATGTTTACTGATCCGATATTCGGATTGCAAATTCCGCAATTCTGCCCCGGCGTACCTGACCAAATACTGATACCATGGAAGACATGGAGCAATCCATCTGCGTATCAACAGGGCGCGAAACTGCTTGCTCAGAAGTTTCAAACGAACTTCAAACAATTTCGGCATGTACCTGAAAACATCCGCAGCGCAGGACCGATTACTCAATAAAAGCAGCAGCCCCTTCCGAATTCGGAGGGAGCTTTTTATATGCCTTAGTCTTAGATGTGTACTTCGGATTCGGACACAGGCATCCAACGTCCTTGACGGATCGCTTTCATCGACAGCTCAAGCACTTGATCTTTCATTAAAAAACTATACTGTTCCTGATTCTTAATCAAATGCGGCAGGTTGCTGATCAGTCTCGGTCCGTCTGTCTCTAAATAATTTTCTTTCAGGGTTATTTGATCAATTTCCGCAAAGTAAATATTCTTGATGATTCGTTTAGCGCGACCGTCCACTTGATACTGCCCAATATAGTACAGCTGAGCTGCATGCGCACCGGTTTCTTCGAAAATCTCTCTTCTCGCCGCCTCCTCCGGCCGTTCTCCAAGCTCTACTTTACCTCCGGGAAATTCAAGTCCACGTCTTGAATGCATCGTGAGCAGCCATTGGCAGTGAAATCGGCATAGAACCCAAACATGTCTTGGATCTGCTGAAAAAGGTGAAGATAAAAGGGCAAGGGTTACTTTATTTCCATAAAAATCCGGAAAACTGAGATCGTGATTCATTTGGCCATTACCTCCGCACCTGCGTTCTGCAATCTTTAAACCTATTTTAACAAAAGATGGTTCATAGTCACTACAGGATTTCTATTTTCAGCCGATTTCTTCTTCGCATCTTTTCCGATAATTTTTCCACTCGTTTTCCAACTCGGACAGTGTCCATTCATTTAAATGATCGGACTCTTTCGCTACGAAATTTCTTCTTAATTCGCGAATCAAGTATCGTTTTCGATTTTCAACAGCCCTTCTCAACAAATTAATGTGATTCATGAATGAACGGAATCACGATTAAGCAAGCGGTTACATTTTGATTGTTCAATCATGCTTCCTTCCTCCTTTCTATACGAATACATCCCACGCTCAGACGAAAGATTTAATCGATCAGTTTTTGTATCGATTATCATGCCCATGGCTTATATTTTTAAACACTATTATACAATAAAAGCGCTTACAATACACATATAAATAAAAAATTCAGCAAGCTTATATCGCAAATTTTTTCAAAAAAGGTTTCATTGCAGAAAAATATGGCAATAGTACAAATAACCCTAACCCCAATTCACTTTTTATTTATATCCGCATTAATTTGCGGATTTTTTACGTGTAAGAATGAAGAGAAGGCTGCCTCTTTGTCATGGTACCGGCAAAGAGGCAATCTTTTTCTTCGATTAAGATCCCTTTCACGCATTCATCATTCGGCTCTTTTGCACACTTTCCTGAAAAGCTTTCTTCTCTTTCTTCGTCATCTTTTTATACTTTTTAATAAAATTCTCATACTCTGGCATCACTTCCGACATTGGTCCGTACCGTTCCACATGTCCATATTGGATCCAGAGCGCCTTTTCACAAAATTTCTTCATCTGGCTGATCGAATGACTGATGAAGAAAATAGTTTTACCTTTTTCTTTGAATTCATTCATTTTATCCAGACATTTGTCCGCGAATGTCTGGTCACCGACAGATAGCGCTTCGTCAATAACAAGAATATCAGGGTCGATATGGATGGAAATCGCAAAGCCGAGGCGCGAACGCATTCCGCTCGAATAGGTCTTCACCGGCTGATCGATGAAATCGCCAATATCGGCAAATTCAATAATCTGCGGTGTCAATTCTATAATCTGCTTTTTGTCAAAACCAAGCATCAGACATTTTAATTCAATATTCTCACGTCCGGTCAGCTCTTTCTTCAAGCCGGACTGAATCGCGATCAGTGCTGCCTCCCCTTTAATTTCAACCGTGCCTGAGGTAGGCGGAATAATTCCGGCAATAATATTAGACAGCGTCGACTTTCCTGAACCGTTCACGCCGATGATTCCGATCACATCACCTTTATTCGCTTCGAAGCTGATTCCTTGCAACGCATAAAAAGACTTGCCATACCCTTTTGGGGAAATGAGATCTAATATTTTTTCTGAGCTTCTCGCGTACATTTTATATTTTTTTGTTACATCTTTTACAATAACCGATTTTTCCATGAATGGAGATCCCCTTACAAATAATCTACAAAATGATCTCTGAATTTCAGATGCACAACCGAACCGAACAGTAAAGCTGCGAGAACAAAGCCCCAAAAGTAAGCCGTGTAGCCGATGTGATCAATCCCGTACCATGAAGCGCCAAGCAATGTAGATCGGTAGCCTTGAACAAGATAATACATCGGATTCAGCAACAGGATGTTTTGAATGTAACCAAGGAGGCCTGCATGGACAAGACGGGCAGGTTCCCATAGAAAGGGTGTCAGATAAAACATCATTCGCATAAGCGAAATTAAAACTTGGTGCACATCACGAATAATCGTAGAAAATGTGGACGTGATTAATGATACGGAAAACAGAAAGGCCAGTGCAGCAAACATAAAATAGGGCAACTGAACCATATAGATACTGATCTTATACTCTGTAAATTGCAGAATCACAATAACAATTCCCGTGATCATTAAATGCTGATAAAACTTTTCAAGAATGACATAGCTGGGAATCGCGCTCATCGGAAAATTCATTTTGGCGATGAAGCGAATCCGCGAATAAATCGATTTTGATCCTTGGATAATGGCCGGCTGAACAAAAAACCAAACAATAATTCCCGAGATTAGCCAGACAATGTATGGGGCTTGAACTCCGTTATCAACCGGAATGTCTTTGCTCCTTCCCAATATCTCACCAAAAACCAGCCAATAAATCAAAATCTGAATCAACGGATTAATGATTACCCAAGCCATGCCTAAGTAATTATTATTATTCTCACTTTTCAACTCATAGAGGGACAAGCGCCTGATCAAGTAAAGGCTGTTTACCTGTTCCTTAAGAACTTTCCATGCCGATTTCATATCAATTTCCTTCCAATAATCATCAAGATACAGTACTCCAATCCATACTTTAACACAGCTTATTTAAAAAAGAAAATGTACCTGCACACCTTTAACAGGAACATTTAAGAACTGAAGACGCATGAATGGCTCCTCTTCCGGACAGAATAACTCGTAAAACAAAATGGTCGTTCAGGAGGATGAGTTTGATTAGTTACCTGCTGTTTTGCAGCTATTTACCCCTGCTGCTTCTCTTTTTAATTTCTGTCCTATTGCGATGGAACACAACATCATACGTTTTTCTTTATATTTTGTCTTCGTGGACATTTACCATTCCATTACTTGTCCTATTTCTTGAACAGAAGAAGCATGAGCCTGAGAGAATGCAATCGCCGCAACGAAAAGGCAAGGCTTAAGTAAAGTAGTATGAAACGAGGAAGCGCCAATGCTTTGGTTTAAAAAAGAAAAAGAAAAAGAAAAAATAAATACAGACACGAGAAAAACCGATCATCCTAAAAACGTGCGTCATCTTTTAAATCAACTGAAGAGAAATCCTGATTTCGTCCATTATAAGCACGTAGGCGGTTCATTTTCCTGCTGGATCTCGTTTTTCAGCTCACTGATTAATGATGAGTCCATTCATCGTGATGTTCTGCCTTTTTTATATAGTGACAAGATTCGCAGCCTAGACGATATCCGTAAAAATGTCCCCATAGAAAAGATGATTCGCACAAGTGATCTGAAAGAAATCCAGACAAAGCTAATGGTTGGCTTTATTTTGATCCAGATCCGTGAAAACAGCAACAATGCGCTTCTTATTCCATCGGTACTTCGGGAGGGCAGGCAGATTGAGAAGTCTGAGGTTGAGACAAGTATCATCGGTGCCAAAGAAGCTTTTGTAGAAGCAATCGATACGAATATCAGTCTCATTCGTAAACGAATTCCAATCCCACAGTTTACTGTTGAAGAGCTGCGCGTTGGCAAGATTTCTAATACACGTGTTTGCCTCACTTATATTGATGGGATTGCGAATGAGGAAAATATTAATACGGCAAGACAGCGCATTAAAGATCTTGAGATAGATCATCTTATTGATACATCAGCTTTGTCGCAATTGATTTCCGATAATGCTCGGTCGCCATTCCCAGTATTTATTGATACAGAACGGCCGGACCGCACAACGGCCGGACTCTATGAAGGGAAAATCGCTGTTCTCGTTGACGGATCACCCAACGCGTTAATTATACCGACAACGTTAGTCGAATTTTTTAATGCTTTTGATGACTATTTTGTCGTCTGGCATTTTGCTACTGCCTATCGATTATTACGCTTGTTTGCCGTGGCTTTTTCTGTTCTTTCCTCAGCCACATATGTCGCTGTTCTTTCATTTCACTACCAGCTCGTTCCAACGGATTTGCTTGGTGCGCTGATCACATCACGAAGCGTCGTTCCTTTTTCACCGATGGTTGAAGCGCTCATTCTTGAAATTATGATTGAACTTTTACGCGAGGCTGGTGCTCGTCTCCCGACCAAGGTCGGTCAGACAATGGGTATCGTTGGCGGTATTGTTATTGGAACTGCCTCGGTTCAGGCAGGTCTAACAAGCAATGTCTTACTTATTCTTGTCGCCATGTCTGCACTCGCTGCATTTACAACGCCAAATTATAAAATGGGAACCACTATCCGTTTTTTGAGATTCCCATTCATTGTCGCGGCGAATATTTGGGGATTACTTGGAATCACCGTATGTTTCACTTTTTTCGTCTGTCATCTTCTTCGTCTCACGTCGCTTGGACGGCCGTTTATCGAGCCTATCTATCCGCTGCGCCTGATCGATTTAAAAGATTCATTCATCCGCTTTCCCTATTCACATCAAACAGAAAGGCCCATGTTTTTGCGACCTGGCGATCCATCACGTTTTGATTACAAGCGCTCAAAAAAAAGGGCGGGTATTCAGCAGAACGATATTGATGAATAACCTACTTTGTAGATTTGAAGGAGATCTGTGGATTGACATCACCGAAAATTAATGAAACCCAACAAGTATCACCTAAAAACACCATGTTTATCATTGGTATGATGCAAATTGGCGTCGGTCTTCTTTCGTTTCAGCGCATCGCTGCATTGAATTCGGCGCAGGACGCTTGGTTTCCCGTGCTTCTTACAGGTGCAAGCACACTAATCATCATGGGGGTCATTTTCAGACTGCTTGAGAATGAAAAGCCTTATGGGACACAAGAACTTTTTTCAATGCACAAACGTTTTTTCGGAACCATAGTTGGCAATGCACTCAATGTTGTCGCTATCGCTTATCAATTCATGGTTGGATTAGTTTTTCTAAGAGCGTATATTGAAATTATCAATGTCTGGATCTTTCCAAAGCTTTCACCGCTTGCATTCTCGTTCATCTTCAGTGTGATCATCTGGTATCTCGTCATGGGTGGATTTCGTGCAATCACGGGTATTTTCTACCTCAGCTTTATTTACATACTTCCACTGAATCTCGTTGATTTTTACCTGATCGGAGATTCACATCTTTCTAATTTGCTGCCGATGCTTGAGCATATGCCTTATGATTATTTACAAAGCTTTTTCAAGATGATCCCATGCTATCTTGGTTTCGAAACAATTCTCTTCTACTATCCGTTCCTGAAAAGGCCAAAAGAAGCCAAACAGTGGGCAATGTTTGGTCTTACACTGACAACCTCTGTGTACGTGACCCTCTGTATTCTTGGGACGGTTTACTTTAGCCATGGGGAACTGATGACTCAGGTTTGGCCGATCATCTCATTTTGGAAAAGTATTCATTTTCCATTGTTTGACCGTTTTGAATATTTAGGGATGATCCTTTGGATTTGGGCACTGATTCCCAGCTTCGCACTCGGGACATGGGTTGTTTCTCGCGGAATTAGAGAAATTACCGGTTATATCAAGCAAAAGTATGCACTCATTTTTGTTTTTCTGCTGAATATCTTATTTTGCACCATCATCCACAACCGATTGCAAATTAATCTGATTCTCCATTACTTATCCTATGTCGGTTTTGGATTTCTTTACATTTATATCCCGTTTCTTTTCTTCTGGCAGTGGATACTCAAGAAGAAGAGGAGGAGGAAACACGTATGAAGCGGTTAATCAGCCTTATCAGCTGCATCCTTTTTCTTGCACTCAGTGGCTGCGTACAGCCAAGTATCATTGACGACATTCTGATGGCAGAAGCAGAAGGTCTTGATTATCTGGGAGATAATAAAGTGCTTGGTACGATTACAGTACCAAATTATGTTACGGGCGGCGTGAGCGGCTCAGGAGGCGGCGGCCTTCCTGCCACAGCTGCAATGATGTCTTCTGCATCAGCAATTACCTATGACGGTAAATCACTGGTCGAAAAACTTCAGGTGAAAGGTCAAAAAGCGATTCGCGTCGGCAAGTTAAGAGTTATGCTGCTTAACAAAGCTTATCTCCAACACGGGATCAGGAAATTGATTGAATTTCGAAATCAGGACCCCGATGTCGGACGCGATCTGTATTTGATTATGGTTGACGGCAGCACGAAAGAATTGCTGGAAGGAACCTATCAGACGCAAATTCCAATTTCACGCTATATTTATGATCTCATCTTCCATAATCAGGAGAAAAATTTTCCGCTGAGTAACATGAAAATTTTCATGTACAAATATTATGGCGCACATATGAATGCCTATATGCCGATTATCAAAAAACAAGGAAAACATATTGTGCTTACCGGATACGCGTTGATTGAAAACAATCGTTATGCAGGAACTGTGATGGGCGACAACGCCAATTTCATTTTTAAATCGTTACTTGAGACCGTTAATCTTGGCTACTATGATTATGAATATAAACCGGGTCAGCATTTTGTACTGGAGGACATTCAGTCAACTATTTCCTATAAGGTCAAGAACGGTAACGGGGCTGAACCGAAAATCACTGCACAAGTTAAAATGAGCGGAAATGTTCGGCAGGGAAATCCTGAAATAAAAACAAAAAATTATTATACAAAGATGAAAAAGAAATTGCAAAATCACTTGGAAAACAGGATGGAAAATATGGTCGCAGCCTTTCAAAAAAAAGGTGTCGATCCCATCGGACTTGGTGATATAGCGCGCAGTTACACGCGCCATTTTAACGATTCGTCATGGGAAGACCATTATCCAAATGCACAGTTCCGTGCACACGTGTCAATTGACATCAATGAAACTGGGAGCTCCGAAATGCATGATTCTTCATCCTGATTGATAAATTTCTGAAAAAAGCATATAATAAAGAGATTAACAGGAAAGGGGATTTTTATTAATGGGATTTAATCGAGGCCCGCAAGAACCGGTTCCTGAAGCAGAAACAGCAATTTGGACATGTACGAACGACTCATGCTCTGGGTGGATGCGCGATGCATTTTCCTTTGATGAGACACCTAAATGTCCGCTTTGTCATTCGGATATGAAAAAAGAAACAAAAATGCTGCCGGTCATTGATTGACCGTTACGCCCAATCTTACAATTAATCATTAAGCTTTGAGCAGCTTATAGAGCAGGACGGTTTTTCTGGCATAGTTCAGAAAAATCGTCCTGTGTTTCTTTTTTCAGAGGGTATCAATGAAACGCAAACGTAAAAAATAATGATGATGGCCACGAGCTAACGCACGGAAAATCCTTGGGATAAGTTTTCAAAGATATGAAAAATACATAGTTTGTATAGAGGAATATCAATCGAAAGATTCCGCATTATTTAGTGATTTACGTTACAATAGACAAAGGTAGGACAGAAGGTGAACATGTGAAACTGACAAAAATGAAACGAAAATATGCGGATCGTCGCGGCTGGCGTCGAATCATTTCCAGCCACACACGAAAAAAACAATTTATGTGGCCCGATTTTCATGGAGAGGCCGTTCTGATTCAATTTAATGAAATTAAAGCACCGCTATCCGTTGTTTACGGCGGTGTTCGCACGAAGATCGTTGATCAAAATTATTCTTGGCTGCAACTCTTTCCTGCACATTCGCCGAATTTCGTTCTGACGGCGATGTTCAACGCGAAGCAGCGGCTTGTTCAGTGTTATTTCGATGTCATTCATCAGGTCGGACGTGATGAACAGGGAGTACCTTGGTTCGATGATCTGTATCTCGACTTGATCCTTTTCCCGAATCACAGACTTTATTTAGTCGATGAAGATGAGTTGCATGAAGCGCTCGAAAGCGGCATCATCACTCCGAAAATGTATGAGAAGTCATGGAGGACCGCCCATCGCCTCATGCAGTTCATAAACAGAGATCCTGAGCATTTTCTTTCTCTCGTGCGCGATGTACGCAGCACCTTTCCATACTCTAGATTATAGGAGGTTCAACATTCATGAGCATTCTGATCACCGACATGTTGGAGGAGGATTTTGCTCCGTACCTTGACAATTCGACAAAAGAGTACGCCAAAGAAAAGCAGCAGTCCGGCGCTTGGCCTGCTGAGCGTGCATTAATGAACGCACGTGCTGAGATCAGCCGTCTGCTTCCGCAAGGGTACCGGACTGCTAATCACCGTTTCCTGTCTCTCGTGGACGAGACAGGAAGAAAAGTGGGCATCTTTTGGCTACAGCTTTCACCGGAACGCAGGGAAGCCTTTATCTATGACTTTGAAATCTTTGAACCGTACCGCGGTCACGGATTAGGGCAGCTCGCCATGCAGACGCTTTTCGTTTACTGCCGTACACTTGGGCTCATAAAAATCAGTCTTCATGTGTTTGCGCATAACACGCGTGCCTATCATGTGTATCAAAAACTCGGCTATCAAGCGACCGACATTAACATGAGCAAATGGTTATGATCCTGCATAACGAAGCTTCTGAAATCGCATACTAGATTTAGGGAGGTATGCGGTCATGTCTGAAGCAAGGAAGAAAGAGTACCGATCTAATAAAGGAGCGGCTGCGTCAAGTGTCTCTCCAGCCGGGCGCGCTAAGAATGACCATCAATCATCCGTTTCCAAATTGGAGGAACGCGCCCGTAAGAATAAGTAAGCAGCAAGCAGCCGAAAAGAACATTCGGCTGCTTAATTCTTGACTATAAATATTAATCAACAAATGCTTCAACCAGAACATCAGCAATGTGCATGGCACGCACTTTACCCGTTTTATTTGCACGCTCGAGTCCGAGCTTCATTTCAAGAAGACAGCCGGGATTGGCAGTTACAATCGTCTGGGCATGCGTATCTGCGGCTTTCGCCATTTTGTGATCGAGAATTTGCATGGCCATAATCTCCCGCCGATCCGCAGCATGTATCAGCCCCTTCCATTTCTACAAAATGTGCGCCCTCAATCGCGTTAAGAAGAACTCTTGGTTCATCGAAGGTTTTCATGACATTACGCAGATGACAGGAATCTTGATACGTAACGATCTGTTTCGGAAGACGCAATCGATATGTTCTCTGAAAGTCAAGGTCAACCAGAATAGCAGAAATATCCTTTAATTTAGCGACAAAATGTTTTGCACGTTCCACCCAATCCGGTTCATTTTTAAGTAAATGGTCATATTCAATCAGAAACGCGCTGCCCCCCCCAGCATTGGTAATAATATAATCTGCTTCCACAGCTTCAAAGGCTTCGATATTTCGTCTTGCCATCTCTTTCGATTTTTCAAGCTCACCGTTATGTCCATGAAGTGCACCGCAGCATAATTGATTTTCAGGAATCACAACGTCACATCCCGCTTTTCGGAGCAATTTTATCGTCGCGTTGTTGGTATCAAAAAACATGGTATCCATAAGACATCCGGCAAACAGGGCAACCGTTGCCTTCTTCTCTTCTTCATGTTCAAATTGACGCGGGCGCTGTTTCATTTCGCTTCGTTTCGGTACCTCCGGCAAAACCTTTTCCATCGTAGCCATACTCTCTGGAAACAGATTCATGAATCCGACTTTGCGAGCAACCTTCGAAAGGCCGCTGCGCTGATAAAACCGATCAGTCCAGTCACTTTCTCCATTCGATCCTGACGCGGAAAAAGCTGATCGAAGACACCTTTACGGAGCATTTTAACACGAATGGTTTGTTTTTTATTACGCTGGAGAATTGCACGAGCATCTCCAATCAAAACCACCCGTGTGAACGGGTGGTTTGCTCTGCGGCTGAAAGCCTTTGTGGTTCATAATCTCATGATTAAAACAAGTTACATTATTTTACAACATCGTAGCCCTGATCTTCAACGGCATCCTTCATTTGCGTGAATCCGACTTTCGCCTCGTCATAAGTGACATCTACTTTTCCGCTTGTTAAATCGACGTCTACCGTAGAAACACCATCAAGCTGTTTCAAAGCGCCGGTTACTGCCATTTTGCAGTGTCCGCAGCTCATACCCTTGACCTCCAATACACGTTCCTCCATTTTTTATTCACCTCCTTAAAAAGTAAGTATCAAATCAGACTTTCATCCGTTTCAAGCGCAGGCTGTTCGACACAACCGATACGGAACTGAATGCCATCGCTGCTCCGGCAACCCAAGGTGCAAGCAGGCCGAGTGCAGCAACCGGGATGCCGATCGTATTATAAAAAAGCGCCCAGAATAAGTTCTGCCTGATATTACGCATCGTCTTCTTGCTCAGATCCAGCGCTTTTGCGACATGAGTCAATTCACCGCCGACCAAAGTAATATCTGCTGCCTCAATGGCAACATCTGTACCGCTCCCGATCGCCATGCCGATGTCGGCTACGGCAAGCGCAGGTGCGTCATTGATTCCGTCACCGACCATTGCCACACGCAGTCCCTGATTTTGCAGTTCACGCACCTTCTTCGCCTTATCCTCAGGAAGTACTTCAGCAAAGACATGATCAATACCAACCTTTTTGGCAATTGCTTCAGCCGTTCGCTGATTATCGCCGGTAACCATATAAACGCTGATTCCGCGTGCCTTCAATTCCTCAATGGCAGAGACTGATGATTCTTTAATTGTATCTGCGACAGCGATCAATGCTTGAAGCTTTCCGTCAACCGCAACAAACATAACGGTTTTACCGTTCGCTTCTAATCGAAGCGTATCATCCAAGGCATGATGAAACTCAATTTTATTTTGATTCATCAAACGGCGTGTCCCAATCACAACCTTTTTCTCAGCTACCAAAGCAGTGACTCCGGACCCGGTATGTGTCTCAAAATGAGTCACGGACGGCCACTCGTCACTTTGATAAGCGGTGACAATGGCTCGGGCCAGAGGATGCTCGCTGGATTTTTCGGCCGCTGCGGCGAGCATGAGTACGTCTTCTTTTTTTAGATCACCAAAACGAACGACATCGGTTACCTCAGGCTTTCCCTTTGTAATCGTTCCCGTCTTATCAAAAATTATGGACTGTAGATTTTGCGTCGTTTCCAAATATTCGCCGCCCTTAAAAAGTATCCCCTGTTCTGCAGCCTTTCCGGTACCGACCATAATAGAAGTCGGCGTCGCAAGTCCCAACGCACACGGGCAGGCAATCACAAGTACACTGATCGCCGCTGCAAGTGCCGTATCCCATTGACCGGGCTGCACAGCGGTGATCCATATAACGAAAACAAATAGGGCAATCACCAAAACGATCGGTACGAAAATGCCGGAAATATGGTCAGCTAATCGCTGAATCGGCGCTTTTGAACCTTGCGCCTCTTCAACAATACGCACGATGCCTGCAAGTGCCGTGTCTTTACCGACTTTTTCAGCTTTCATGATAAATGATCCGGTTGTATTCACCGTCGCACCGATTAATTGATCACCGGAACGTTTCATGATTGGCAACGATTCACCGGTAATCATTGATTCGTCAACGGCGGACTCTCCGTCAACAAGGACTCCGTCAACCGGAATCTTTTCACCTGGTCGAACGCGAAGTAAATCCCCGCTTTCGACCTGCTCAATCGGCACACGTTCTTCCGCGCCGTCCACGATCTTTGCGGCATCCTTAGCTTGCAGATCCATTAACTCCGTAAGTGCAGTCGTTGTCTGTCTTTTCGCAAGCGTCTCCATGTATTTGCCAAGCAGTACCAATGTTATCAGAATGGCGCTCGTCTCAAAATAGAGTTGCGGGTGATGCAGCCCTGCAAATTGATAGCGAACCGTCTGAACCACACTGTAAAAATAGGCGGCGCTCGTTCCAAGTGCAACAAGTACATCCATATTCGCACTTCGATTCAATAATGCACGCACGCCTCCGCTGTAGAACGGCCAACCGATATAAAACTGGACGATACTCGCAGGCACGAACTGAATCCATGGATTCATAAGCAGCATCGGAAACGGCCCGTGATAAAACGGAAGATGGGTCACCATTGTCAAAAGCAGCGGTAGGGACAAAACCGCAGACAAGATCAATCGATTTCTTTTCCTACGTATTTCTTTAGCTTTCCCATCACTTTCAAGGGCTTGTTTCAGCACCGCACTGTAACCAAGCTTGTGTATCTTCTCAAACATCGCCTCAGGTTCAATAAAGCCCGGCTGATAGTAAACAGCAGCGGATTCTGTTGCCAGATTTACCGTAGCGGAAATAATACCCGGCAGACGTTTCAATCCTTTCTCAATTCGCGCTGCGCAAGCCGCACACGTCATACCCGAAATCGCCAGATCAACGCGCTCGCTTGCTACCCCATAACCAAGCTTTTCGATTTTCTCAGCGATTTCGACCGGTTTGATCCGTTGATCATCGTACGCAACCTTCGCTTTCTCCATCGCTAAATTCACATTTGCCGCAACACCGTCCATCCGATTAAGACCACGTTCGATCCGATTGGCACAGGCGGCGCATGTCATGCCGGTAATCCCTATATGTGCTGCTTTCTTCATCGCTGTCTCTCCTTTTTTACAGCATCATCTATTTAAACTGCTTCACCACTTTTAACAATTCATTGATTTGTTCTTCGCCATGTCCTTCTTCAATAGCCTTGGCAACACATGTTTTCGTGTGACGCTCAAGTATTGAAAAACCGATTTTTTGCAAAGCTGCCTGTACTGCGGAAAGCTGGATCAGAATGTCGACACAATAACGATCATCCTCTACCATCCTTTCGATGCCGCGTACCTGCCCCTCCACCCGTTTCAACCGATTGACGATCTTGCGTTTTTCGTCGGAGGTTCTTGGTACAAGCGGTGCCCGTTCTTCAGAATGATTGGCATGTTCCAAGGAGTTATCCGCGCATGTACACTGATTCTTAGATTCTTCCATTAAAATTCCCTCCTCAGTATTCATTATACCCTAAGGGGGTATTTAATCAAGAAATTTAATCTGACGATCAGACTTCATGCTTGGATGTTCACGAAACAGGTTCATAATTACGTTACTGGGTTTATTTATGTAAAAAGACACTTCAAACGTATAATAATAAATTTGAAGCGTCTTCCAGTTATTTTTTGATTTGTTAAAAAAGATTATTCAGCTGGTTCGTTGGTGTTTGAATAAATTAAGATGACCCAGTGCATCCATTAAACGATCTTTGTTCCAGAACCGTCGACAGCTACATCGCGCGGCGTTGCGTCATTGAACGATTCTTCAAGCTCATGTGCGTACCTATTTTTTTGTTCGTTCGACCAGTTAAGCTGATCTGCCATAAACTGCATGACCGGCTGCGCTAATTGTCGGGCTGCCTTTATGGAAAATAAGGTCATGCCGGAACGCCTTGTGAAATAATCCACCGGTGACAGGATCATTTCATCGTGAAGCGCATATTGGACCGTTGCCAAAAGCGCGGGAGTCACCCCATATTGCCGGGCTGCATCTCGATTTGTCCGAATAGAGTCAAAGATAATCGCAACATTTGTACCGTATTTTTCCGTAAGATTCTCAGCCTCTCTTTCGGTCAGGCCAAGAGCCATTCCATACTGCATTTGTTTCCGCACAAAATCCCTGTAATGGACAGAACCGCCGAAATGCCCTCCTGATAATGGAACTCGGACTGTTTGGCACTGCGAATAGATCATGCCGGTTTCACGATGAAGCTGGTTCGTTACTTCATCGACCACGCGCTCAGCCATCTTACGGTAGCCTGTCAATTTGCCTCCCGCTATCGAAATCAATCCTGAATCGGAAATGAAGATTTCGTCCTTTCTCGAGATTTCCGAAGGCAATTTTCCCTCTTCTTGAATTAAAGGGCGAACACCTGCCCAACTGGATTCTACATCGTCTGCAGTAAGCTGTACAGATGGAAACATACCGTTAATCGCAGCGAGAATATAATCGCGATCCTCAACCGTTGGTTTCGGATCAATCGGCCAGCGTGAATAGGTGGTATCCGTCGTCCCTGCATAAACTTTTCCTTCCCGAGGAATGACGAAAATCATCCGTTTGTCGCCATTGGTGGTGTCGAAATAAACGGATTGTTTCATTGGAAAACGCTTGCCGTCAATCACAATATGAACACCTTTTGTCAAGTGCAAGTGTTTGCCCTTCTTAGAATGATCCTGCTCGCGAATCGTATCCACCCATGGCCCCGCTGCATTGACGATTTTCTTCGCAAAAATACGATATTCTTTTTTCGTCAAACGATCAACGACCCGTACACCAGTCAATCTCTTGTCACGATCATAGATCAAACTTTCAATTTTAGCGTAGTTGACAGCAAGTGCACCGCGGTCTGATGCTTCTTTCAACGTCTCGAGCGTCAATCGAGCGTCATCAGTGCGGTATTCCACATAATAACCGCTTCCTTTTAAGCCCTCTTGCTTCAGCAACGGTTCTTTTTTCAATGTTTCATCACGACTGAGCATGACTCGTCGTTCCTCACGCTTCACTCCGGCTAGGAAATCGTAAACTTTTAAGCCAAGCGATGTGGAGAAGTGTCCGAATGTACCGTTTTTATAAATCGGCAGCATCATTTTTTCCGGTGAGGTCACATGGGGGGCATTCTCATACACGATTGCCCGTTCTTTTCCCACTTCGGCGACAATCTTCACCTCAAACTGTTTTAAATAGCGCAGCCCGCCATGGACGAGCTTTGTTGATCTGCTGGATGTTCCGCCGGCAAAGTCCCGCATATCAGCTAACCCGACTTTTAAACCGCGAACAGTTGCATCAAGGGCGATGCCTGCTCCAGTAATTCCACCACCGATAATAAACAGATCCAGAATTTCTCCAGCCATTCGATCCAAAATTTCATTTCTGTTAAATGATGATAAAGTCATTTTTATTCCCCCATTTACACATTTTTTTCATTAGAAAATCTGGCTTCGACGTTCCGCCGGCAAGGAGGCGAAGTCGCCGTCGCGCTTATGCTATTTTCCTTAAAATTTATATGCTTTCTTAAATAGTATTAAAAAGGTGAACGAGAACTACTTATTGAAAAAGACCACAAATACACCTCCGGTTTTTGATGCCTCGGCGTATACTGTGGTCTTCTGCCCTTTTCATAACCTTTTATTAACTTTTATTATCTGGTAATACGCGATTATTTAAATGCTCGCGCGGCATTTACTGCTTTTTTCCAGCCGCTGTAAAGCTTGTAACGACTGCTTTCTTGCATCACGGCATCAAATTTTTTGCCTACTTGCCATCCATCTGAAAGTTCTGCTTCATTTTTCCAGATTCCAACGGCGAGTCCGGCAAGATACGCCGCACCGAGTGCCGTCGTTTCGCTGCTCGTCGGCCGTTCTACTTCCACACCAAGGATATCGCTTTGGAACTGCATTAAAAAATTATTCATTGACGCGCCGCCATCAACACGCAGCTTCTTCAACTTGATCCCGGAATCTTCTTCCATCGCATCCAGGACATCCTTTGTGCGATAAGCCAGCGATTCAAGTGTTGCACGAATAAAGTGTTCCTTGGTCGTGCCGCGCGTAATGCCAAATGCTGCTCCGCGCACATCAGAGTCCCAGTAGGGGGTGCCAAGTCCGACAAATGCCGGAACAAAGTACATTCCATCCGTTGATTCTACTCGGCGCGCATATTCTTCACTCTCCTGTGAATAACGGAACATACGCAACCCGTCACGCAGCCACTGAATGGCCGAACCGGCAACAAAAACACTTCCTTCGAGTGCATAAGTAATTTTACCGTTTATGCCCCACGCAATGGTTGTCAGCAAACCACTTTTCGAACGCACCGCCTGCTCACCGGTGTTCATCAGCATGAAACAGCCGGTTCCATAAGTATTCTTAACCATACCCGTTTCATAGCACGCCTGGCCAAATAGTGCCGACTGCTGGTCGCCTGCAATTCCTGCGATTGGCACTTCCTGACCAAAGAAATGATAGTCAATTGTTTTTGCATAGACCTCTGATGATGATTTGACTTCCGGCAGCATCGCTTTAGGCACGCCTAAAATATTGAGCAGTTCTTCGTCCCATTTCAGATCATAAATATTATACATAAGTGTCCGCGAAGCATTCGAGTAATCCGTCACGTGGGCCTTTCCCCCCGATAGCTTCCAAACCAGCCAGGTGTCAATCGTTCCAAACAATAGATCACCTTTTTCTGCCTTTTCGCGTGCCCCATCCACATGATCCAAGATCCATTTGACCTTCGTTCCGGCAAAATAAGGATCAAGGACAAGTCCTGTTTTATTATGAAATAGATCTTCAAATCCGGCCTCTTTAAGCGCTTGGCATACATCTGCGGTTTGTCTCGACTGCCAGACAATCGCATGATAAATCGGATGGCCAGTGCGCCGATCCCAGACAACTGTTGTCTCGCGTTGATTTGTGATTCCGATTCCGGCAATATCCTTTGCATCGATTTCACCGGTCAGCAGCGAGTCGGCAATCACTGACAAAATTGATCCCCAAATCTCATTTGCATCCTGCTCAACCCAGCCGGGCTGCGGAAAAAATTGGGTAAACTCTTTCTGTGCCATTTGTACTACGTTTGCCTGCTCGTCGAAAATCATTGAACGGACACTTGTCGTTCCCTCATCAAGTGCCAAAATATATTTCCCCATCAATACAGTCCCCCTCAACTGTTAATCCTTTGGTTCGTTTCTCAAATAGTCGATTGTTCGGAGCTCAGTCGGCCGATTCTTTCATGTGGATTCTCCTGCAAGTTGAATCATTGTATAAATCTAGTAGTTATTTTCCAACGGCATATTGATTTTTTCATTTGATTGGATCGGATGCCGCCTCTTTTCGGTAATGAGTGAAGCAGCGATTACGGTAAAAACGGTGGCTGAACCGATCCAAAAGGCAAGAGTCTGATGTCCAAGAAACAGGGCTTGATAGAATAGAGCTCCGAAAACGCCGCCGATCACCGGTCCGACAATCGGAATCCATGCATATCCCCAGTTAGATCCGCCCTTCCCCTTAATCGGAAGAAGTGCGTGAGCAAGTCGCGGAGCGAGGTCTCTGGCAGGATTAATGGCATAACCGGTCGTTCCTCCAAGTGCCATGCCGATAACCACAATCAGAAATCCGACGATTAAAGGATTCAACCCATGAGCCAGTTGATTTGCACCAATTGAGAGAATGCCGACAACTAGAATAAACGTACCGATGATTTCGCTAAGCAGGTTGGCCCAGTTATGTCTGATTGCCGGACCTGTGCAAAAAACGCCAAGCTTGATTGCAGGGTCCTTTGTCCCGCCCCAATGCGGTAAATAATGCAGATAGACAACGCATGCTCCGAGAAATCCTCCGATCATCTGAGCGCTGAGATACATAGGCACTTCTCGCCATGGAAATTCACCAATCGCCGCAAGACCAAGAGTCAGTGCAGGATTCAAATGGGCACCGCTGAATTGTCCGACTGAATAGGCACCAATGGCAACTGCCAGACCCCAACCAAATGTGATGACGATCCACCCAGAACTTTTTGCATAAGACTTTGTCAGATTGACACCGGCACAGACACCGTCCCCGAGAATAATTAAGATCATTGTGCCGATTAATTCGCCAAGAAAACCCGACATGCCAACGACCACCTTTGAGCTGAAATTCAAGTTAAGATTTATACCTTTGACACCACTATCAGACAATAAAAATCCACGACAAGCAATTACGGACAAACAGTGCCCGTGCTCCTCGCGTGGATGATCCAATCTCATATCCGTGGCTTTGCATTAACTTGACAGTTTTATCGTAACGATTAATGTAAGCGTTGTCAATGAATTGTCATAAAAAATATATATTTTGTTCACATTCTTTTTACTGAAACGGTCATTTATCACTGAACTTTGTTTATTTCCAATGTATTCCACAGTTCTGTTTTTGAAGTTGAAACTGCTGCGGCTCCCGATTTTAATGCATTCTTTGCCTCTTGAACGGTGCGGATCAGTCCGCCGGCGATGACAGGTACGCGAATTTTTTCAATGACTTCACGAATCAAGTCGGGAATGATACCCGGCAACAGCTCTACCATATCAGGTTTGACGTGTTCGAACAGACGATAACCGGTCTCCATGGAGCGTGAATCAAGTAAAAACATGCGCTGAACAGTAATCAATCCGCGTTTTTTCCCCATTTCGAGCATCGTACTTCGGGTTGAAATAATGCCGTAGGGACGAATCTGCTGACAAACAAATTCAGCCGCTGCCGAGTCATTCTTCAGCCCTTGAATTAAATCTGCATGAATAAACAGATGCTTGTTCGCCTGTTTCCCCATCCGCACCATTGTACTGATTAATGAAAGATGGCTGTCCAAAATAATGATTTGATGAAATGGGAGATTCAGTAATCGTTCAAAATTTTTCATAGTATTTGCCGCTGGTACTATTTTTTGACCATCAAGTGACACAATGACCGTCTCCTTAATCGCAGTTCCACACCAATTGATTCCGCGCCCCCATCCACATCGATGTGCTCCTTTTTCCAGCATGCAAAAAGCAGCATTTGCTGCCTTTTTGCGGATTACGAGGAGGATAGGGGGGCGTGAAAAACACCAATTCATGAATCAGTTAAACTTATGCCGCATCGAAAAACCGCACATTCGGACTGTGCTCAAACCCTGTCATTCCCGGAAAACAAGCCTGTTCTGTGCGGAGACTGTCCGTGCGATTCATGTGTAGACTAAGACCAGATCTTGTCCCCTTAACGGATCATTTGTTTCATAAACAAAGATGGCGTTAATTCATTTATGATCGCTCAGCTGACAATCAATCGACATGAAATGCTTACGATCTTCCTTGAGCAAACAGTTCGTGTGCGATTACTCTCTGCAAAATAATCATAACCCGATTTTATAATCAGTGCAAAAGTATGTTTTGAACATTTCAGCGTTTTCATAAATCCGATTTAACAATAAATATAATATATTGTTCATGAAAAGAGAGTTTTCGATTATTTTTCCCTTTTTTAGCAGTTTTTGAAAAAGGCTGAAGATTGACCACCAGGTATTCCTTTCGATACAATTAAATTATGGTTTGCTGAATGGGATGTTTTTTGCCTTAAATGATTTCTTTTTTATCAGCTATTTGGACACACTGAAGAAGAACAGATGGGAACCAACTATACTGTGAGAGGAGCGAATAAATGAACATTAAAGAAACAGATCTCCCGGGAATTGGAAAGAAATTCGTCCTGACAACGGATCAAGACGAGCGTGTCGTTGTCGTCATCCATGATGACGGACGAAGGGATGTCTACCATTATGATTCGACTGAACCGGATGAATGTATTTCATCGGTCAGCCTTACAGACTCTGAGGCGCGCCAGTTTGCCTCAATTATTGGCGGTATGGCATACAAACCGAAGGCAATGGAAAATGTCGAAGTGGCTTTAAACGACTTAATCATCGAATGGTTTAAAGTCGTTGCTGACGCCCCGATCGTTGGAAAAACAATTGGCGGTGTCGGCATGAGACAAAATTACAAAATTAACGTGATCGGAATCATCCGAAAAGATCAGACCAAACAATTAAATCCGGGTGTGGATTCAGAGTTTCGTGCCGGTGACACCATTGTTGTATCGGGCGAACGTGTTGATTTAAAACGCGCGTACAAGGAACTGTTCACTCGAGGGAAGGAGGAATAAATGGATCATTTAGTCTTTGAAGTCGGTACCGCTCTTGTTCTTGTCGCGATAGCGGCATTGATCGCAAACAGGCTCAACTTTTCCATTATTCCATTCCTCATTCTTGCCGGTATGATCGTCGGTCCGCATGCACCGCATTTTTGGATCATCAATTTAAAGTTTATCCATAGTGCGGAGCTTATTGAATTTCTTGGACGAATCGGCATCCTGTTTCTGCTTTTCTACCTCGGCTTGGAATTTTCGACAAGCAAGCTAATCCGTTCCGGAAAATCGATAATCGTCGGAGGGTCTGTCTATATTGGAATCAACCTGACTCTTGGCCTTCTTTATCCGGTACTGCTTGGTTTTCCTTTAAAAGAAACCCTGATTATTGCCGGAATCATCACTGTATCATCGAGTGCAATTGTTGCGAAAGTCTTGGTTGATTTACGCAGAACAGGAAATTCAGAAACAGAATTAATTCTCGGAATCATTATGTTCGAGGATATTTTCCTTGCTGTTTATTTGTCGGCCGTCTCCGGACTTGTACTTGGCAAGTCGCAATCCCTGATAGGCACCCTGCTCTCTATTTTGCTGTCACTTGGCTACATGCTTCTGTTTTTCATCATTGCACGAAAGGCAGCACCGCTGCTCAATAAGCTGCTCAAAATTGCATCTGACGAAATATTCATCATTGTCATTTTTGCTTCACTGTTTTTCATTGCCGGATTTTCAGAAACCATTCATGTGGCAGAAGCAATCGGAGCACTTCTGCTCGGGCTTGTTTACTCGGAAACCGATCAGGCCCAGCGGATGGAGCATCTCGTCATACCGTTCCGTAATTTTTTCGGTGCCATCTTTTTCTTCAGCTTCGGACTCAGCATCGATCCGACAAAGCTTGGCGGAGCAGTATGGATGACACTTGGCGCTGTTCTGATTACCGTTATTGGAAATTTTGTTGCCGGACTTGTTGCAGGGAAACTTGCCGGACTTTCGTATAAATCATCGACAAATATTGGTTTAACAATTGTCTCCCGAGGTGAATTTTCCATTATTATGGCGAATCTTGGGATCGCCGGTTCACTCATGCCAATTCTGCAGCCGTTCTCAGCTTTGTATGTCTTAATTCTTGCCATTATCGGTCCAATTCTGACTAAGGAATCAAAACTTATTTTCAGAGTAATGAACACGTTATTTCGCTTGCAACAGAACGTTCCGAAAAAAGCAAGAAAAGGCGAATAACATGACTGAGTAAGTTTGTTGATAACCAGACCCTATATTGTTTTGATTCATTGAAAAGCTGGTTATTTTTTCTGCAAATACCAAATCTTTTGATTCCTTCTGAATGTCGCTTATAATTATTATATTAATTACTTTAAAGATAACTACTGCCCGGCATCAATTATGAATGTCGGTGCTACATATTAAAATTTAATACATGTGTAAATCGAAGGGATGGTACGCCATTGGGAACAGCAGAGCAAGTCGGAATTTCACCTAAGCAGCAGCATAAACATAAGGGACTAAAATTTTATCAATATGTTATTCGCGCTTTGCTTATTGCAATCGGTGTCACGTTCGAAGCAATCGCACTTGAAGCATTTCTCGTGCCAAATAAAATTATCGACGGCGGCGTTGTCGGGGTTTCAATCATGTTGGCGCATCTATCAGGCTGGCCGATCGGTGTGTTTCTCGTCATCATAAACATTCCCTTCTTCATCATCGGCTACAAACAGATGGGAAAGACGTTCACCATTACTTCCGCCTGTGGTGTCACACTTCTGGCTTTTCTCACAACTTTATTTACACCGGTACCTCGTTTTACCGATGATTTGCTTCTTGCAGCAGTTTTTGGCGGAATCATCATGGGGATCGGTGTCGGGCTTGTCATTCGAAACGGAGGTTCCTCAGACGGAACGGAAATTTTGGCCGTGCTTTTTAACCAAAAAACGCCTTTTTCAGTCGGTGAAGTTGTTCTGTTCATCAATATTTTTATTCTGGGGTCCGCAGGATTCGTATTCGGCTGGAACTATGCAATGTACTCTTTAATCGCTTACTTCGTCGCATTCAAAATGATCGATATAACGAGCGAAGGTCTCGAGTCCTCCAAAGCCGTATGGATCATCAGCGATCAGCACGAAGAAATTGGTGACGCCCTTAATGACCGGCTCGGTCGCGGTGTCACTTATCTGAACGGTGAAGGTGCATATACAGGAAATGATAAAAATGTCATTTTTACCGTCATCAGCCGTCTTGAAGAAGCTAAGGTAAAGAATATTGTTGATTCAATTGACAAAAGCGCATTCCTCGCTATCAGTGATATTCACGATGTCAAAGGCGGTCGATTCAAAAAAAGAAGCATCCACTGATTGCAGATGCTATCACTCCTCGTTTATTTGATTTTTCATCAATTATCGAAGCACCTGCGGGCGGGCAGCTTCGATTTTTCTTTCCCTTCTTTTCACCAGTAATTCCGAGGCAACAACCCAGCCGGCATTGATGAACAAGAGCAGACTCGTGGAAAAGAAGACATATTTAATTCCGAACGCTGCTGCCATATGTCCGCCAAGCAGTGAGCCGCCAAGCGTTCCGAGAAACTGTGCGGACTGATTATAGCCGAACAGCTGTCCGGTAATTTGTGACGGGGCCATTTTCTTCACAATAGTGTTAATCGAAGGTAAAATGCCAGCGGTAGCAAGACCAAGAAGGAAACGCAGAACCGTCAGCTGCCAAGTGTTCGTCACGAATGCCTGCGGTATAAAGATCACCCCTGTAAAAAGCAGCGCATACAGCAGCACGCGACGTGGACCGATCCGATCAGACAGTTTTCCGAGAAAAGGCGCTGAAATGACGCTCGCCAGCCCCGCGGCCGCTACGACGATACCCGACATCAGTGCAAGATGCGCCGAACCCGGTGAAAGAATTCTCACATAGACAGTGATAATCGGCTGAATCGACATATTCGCAAGCTGTACCATGAAAGTCGTGACAAACATGGCAAGAAACAGGCCGACATGCGGCGTCATCGCCCACACTTTCTTGATCGAAGGCGCCTTTTTCTCAGAGACAACCACTTTCTCTTTTACCAGAAAGTAGGACGCGAGAAAAGCGCTGAACAGCAGAACACTCGTGTCAATAAAGACAAGACGCATGCCCATATATTCCGAAAGCAGACCCCCGACAAGCGGTCCGACAAGTGAACCGCTGATTCCTCCCGTGGACAGCATGCCCAGTGCCCAACCTGAATGTGTCTTTGGCGTCTGCGTTGCAACGAGAATAATCGATGCCGGAATATAACCGGAAACCAGTCCCATGATAAGACGCAGACCAAAAAGCTGATAAACGTTCTGTGCGAAAGACATAAGAAAAACAACAAGACACATGCCCAGACTCGCGCGGAGCAACATCGGCTTCCGCCCATATTTATCAGCCAAGCGTCCCCATAGTGGAGAGACGAGAGCGGACACAAAAAATGTTGCGCCAAAAATAAGCCCTGCCCAGCTCTCTATTTCAGACGTATCTGTGACACCCAATTTCTCAATATAAAGCGGTAAAAACGGAATAATTTGACTCATTCCTGCTGCTGTCGCAAAAGAACCGAACCAAACAACATACAAATTTTTTTTCCATAGAGGTAAAGACAACGAACACACCTTACTTTTTTATTATTTCCGATAGAAAAAGTGCCTTTCAGTTGGCACCTGATTAACAGTTACTATAATAATCCGTATTGCTCATTAATACTAATATATATATTATTATAAATGTATAGCTTTAAAACTATCAATGAAGGATGAAATAACACTCATCATTGCCAATTTAGGAGGTCGGCGTCATGGAACTGCTTCAATTAAAATACTTTCAAACCGTTGCCCGAATCGAGCACATGACGAAGGCTGCGCAGGAACTTTCCATCGCTCAGCCTTCGCTCAGTCAAACCATTAAACGTCTTGAGGATGAAATCGGCGTCTCTCTGTTTGACCGCAAAGGACGCAGAATTAAGCTTAATCGTTATGGGAAAATCTTTCTGGAGAAAGCTGAGCTCGCATTCTCAGTACTTCAAGAAGGCAAACAGGAGGTCATCGACTTAGCCAAGCTGAACGAAGACAGCATTTCAATGGCGGTCATGCGGACACCGATCATCCCCGATCTGCTCAGCAGTTTTCGCAAAGAGCATCCCTTTGTTCGCTTTCGTGTCAAACAGATTTCAAGAGCAACCATTCAGCATCAGCTTGAGAACGGTGAGATCGATCTGTGTATCACTCCTTATCAATTGGAACAAGAAAGACCGCTTCATGCACGCTTGCTCATGCATGATGAAATTTATCTCGTCGTTCCGAAAACGCATCGGCTGGCAGCTAAAAAAAGTATTGATCTGCATGATATCGCTCATGAACCGTTTGTTCTGAAAGCAAACGGCGCCTTTCGCGAAACAACTGACAGCTACTGCCGGATGGCAGGGTTTCAGCCGGATATTGCCTTTGAAGTAGATGATTCCTTGTCCATTCGCGGACTGGTTTCAGAGGGTCTCGGTGTTGCCTTTTTCTCTTCGCTGACATTAAGAACGGTAAGAGACCGCTCCATCGTTCCGCTTCGAATAAGCCATCCGCACTGTAAGCGCTCGATCAGTCTTGTATGGAATAAAGAACGCTATCATTCATCCATCGTCACCGATTTCTATCAGTTTATCATTCACTATTTCCAGTATTTCGATCAGGATGTTCCGCTGATCAACTAATTTAAAATCTGTCAAACCGCCTGATTCTGATTATGCCCTTGAATGCCCTTTCTTCTTTGGCTGCGCCAGCCAAGATAAAGCACACAAACAATAGTCGCTGCAACGACCGGCCATTCGGCCCATACCACAGCATCACCAAGCCACTTAAGAACGAATGGCTCGGCAAACAGCATTCTGGCCGCCGTCATCGCCAGAATTCCGGAACCTACATAAATAAGCCATGAAAAACGATCCATTAGTTTTAAAATGATGGCACTGCCGCCCATTAAAAGCGGGATACTAATCAAAAGTCCGAAAATGACAAGCAGCGGATCATTTTGCGCTGCTCCTGCGACCGCAAGTACATTGTCGAGTCCCATCAGTGCGTCAGCCACGACAATGGTCTGAACAGCCCCCCATAGGCTCGTACTTGCTTTGACTGCTTTCTTTGATTTCGAAGAATCAGCCGGGCTAAGCAAACGATATGCGATCCAAATGAGCAGCAGCCCGCCGATAAAGTGCAGCCCCGGAACCATGAGTAGATAAACAACCAAAATCGTACAAAGTGCGCGCAATACAACTGCACCGGCCGTTCCATAAAGAATGGCGCGACCCCGCTGATGATTAGGAAGCCGGCGGGCAGCCAAGGCAATAACAACTGCATTATCTCCTGCTAAAAACAAATCAATACCGACAATAATAATTAACGACGACCAAAATGCCGCTGTGAATAATTCCATGAACGAACATCCTCCTATGAACAATACCTTGAATTTCATTATAATTTAAATACAAAAAGCAAAAAACCTTGGCCGATTTCGCCAAGGCTGAAGGTTTTATTAAACAGATTTTTCAGCGGTGACTGCTTTTTTCATTTGCCGGCCGCCATGCTGGCTTTTCCATCCCAAGTAGAGTACGCCTAAGATAATGAAGAGAAGCGCCGGCCATTTGATCCAAGAGAAGCCGGCAATGGCATCATACACAAAATGATCGGCAAAGATCATCTTCCCCGCGGTAAAAGCGAGAACTCCCGATCCGGCATAGGTAATCCACGCATAATGGTCAACCAGTTTCAAGAACAGAGCACTGCCGCCCATAACCAGTGGAACACTGATCAAGAGACCGATAATAACAAGTACATAGTTCCCTGAAGCTGCGCCGCCGATGGCAAGCACATTATCCAGACCCATGAGCGCGTCGGCCATAATGATCGTGCGGATGGCCGCGCCAAGACTTGTTTTCGCCACGATTTTCTTATCTTGCTTGTGATCTTTAAGCAGGCTGTAGGCAATCCAGACAAGCAGTACACCGCCGACAAGATGCAGCCCCGGCACCTTAAGCAGCCAAACAACAGCAAGTGTGGCAAGCGCCCGAATAACGACCGCACCAAGCGTTCCATAAAGAATTGCGCGTTTTCGTTGATGATCCTGAAGTCGTGCAGCCGCCAGCGCAATGACAATGGCATTATCTCCTGCCAAAATCAAGTCAATGCCCACAATAAGCAGCAACGAGGTCAAGAATTCCAGCGAAAAAAAATCCATTCATTCATCCTCCTCAATTCTTATTATCTGTTTGCACAATAAAAAGCAGCCACTCCGACGATGATCAGAAAGGCTGCCTATGCAGAAAAAAACCTTTGCCCTTTTTCATCCGTCCGAGGCAAAGGTCTCGCCAACAGCCCAACGGCTGCCAGAAAAGCCGGGGATCACTCCCGTAATGACGACTTTACTCTGTTGGCTACTCCCCTTTTACGAGGCTGATTCATTTGTTACAATTATTATATTATGGGACTGTAAATCTGTCAACGCGGATGATCCGCCTGTTATTTTGTAAATAAGTGATTCTGGTAGGCATAGACAGCTGCCTGCGTGCGATCCGAGACATCCAGTTTACTGAAAATGCTGCTGACATGTGTTTTCACTGTTTTGATACCGATAAACAGTGTTTCGGCGATTTCTGCGTTATTTCTTCCGTCCGCAATCAACCGCAGAACTTCCTTTTCTCGTGCAGTCAACTGATCAAACGGTTGCGGATTCCTATGCAGACCCGCCACGAGTTTCTGTGCCACTTTCCCGTCAATGACTGTTTTCCCACGATGTGCTTTATGAATCGCCTGAATGATTTCATCAGATGATGCTGTTTTCAGTAAGTAGCTCATTGCACCTGCTTCGATCGCCGGAAAAACCTGTTCGTCGTCGTAAAAACTCGTCAGAATAATGATTTTCTTTGATGGATCTTTGGCAAGAATCTGCTTTGTTGCATCAATTCCATTGCCATTCTCCATAATCAAATCCATCAAAATCACTTCCGGCTGCAATGCTTCAAATGACTTGACGGCTTCATCGCCGCTCGATGCTTCTCCGACAAGTCCAATATCTTCTTCCGTTGAAAGATAAGCCTTTAATCCTTTCCTGACCATGTCATGATCATCGACGATCATTACCTTAATATTATCTGTCATATGCCCTTTTCCTCCCTATGAATAGGCACACGGATATGGATTGATGTGCCTTCTCCTTCATGTGTTGCCAACATAAAATGACCGCCGATCTCCTCGGCACGCTCTTTCATCGTCTTCAACCCGTAGGAAGCCACCTTCTCTTGCTTTGGATCAAAGCCCTGTCCGTTGTCGAAAACGGTGAGTGTGACGAGCTGATCTTTTTCATGAAGAGACAGAACGACCCTTGTCGCCTCTGAATGACGAAGCGCATTGGAAAGTGCCTCCTGACTGAGCCGAAATAAATGATTTTCCACACCTTTAGTTAATCCAGGCACCGGATCAATCGACGCCTCAAAATGAATCATCGTTTTGCCGTCCAATTCTCGGATCAATCGTTCTAATCCTCTATCCAGCGATTCATTATTTAAACGCACCGGTCGAAGATGCAGCAGCAGGGCTCTCATTTCTCCTTGGGCCTTACGGGCAATGTCTGAGACGTCGGCAATATTTTCTGCCGCAAGATCCGGATTGCTGTGAATCGTTTTTTCAGCCGCCGAAGCGAGCATTGACAGGGCAAACAGCTGCTGACTGACCGCATCATGTAAATCTCTCGCCAAACGTTGCCGTTCTGCAGTTACCGCCTCGTTTTTAACTTTTACATTCATTTGTACATTTTCATCAACCAGCCGCTGCAGGGACTTTACCTGCGTGTCAATTTTATCGGCAAGCTCATTTAAAGATTGTTCCACATGGCTGATCGCTCCGCCGCTCTCAACGTTCATCCTCGCCGACAGCTTTCCCGAAGACAGCGTCTTGACAAACAGGTCAATGCTGTCCAAATGGTCAAGAAGCAGCCGATAATCCTTTGTTAAAGCATTCGTTTCTAAAACAAATTGAATCAGGAAGCTGCAGAAAAAGCTCAACGCACTGATAAGCAGGGCATGATCTGATGGAACAAACCAGAAAAAGATCTGCATTGCTGCGAAAAGCAGGAGTGATGAAAAGAAACTGACAATGAATTGGAATCTTGCTGTGCGAATTCGATAATTATGCATCAATCACACCTGCGCAATACTTAAATCAATGACCTGAAAGTCAAAGTTAAAGTCTATTTTTCGCGTTGCTTCATCATAGTTCGGGGTCTGATAACTGACATTGCGCAGCACACCGCTCTGTTTGTTTTTTCCGATTTTCGCATCCCCCACCTTCGCCCGCAGATGAATTCTGTATGCGAGATCATCTGGTAAAGTTATTCGAATATTCCCTACCCATCCGCTCAAGGTAATCGGAATCGTTTCTTCAGGAATAAATGCCTTGGTGAAATCAAAGGTATAATCGCCGATTCGTACACGTTCGTTCATCGGCTTAACCATCCAATTATCATGCTTAAAGGTCGAATCATTTACAAATTTATAAGAATCATGCTCGTTTTTTGACGATTCATCCTTATCGTCTTCATTATCCCATGCAAAATCAATACGATGATTGTGGTGCTTTCGCCAATGCCTTTTGCGCTCATCGGTTACGGAAACCGTAAAGTTTTTTCCGAACAGCATGCCTAATCCAAAATAAATGATTAAATAGGGCCATAGTTTCCAGAAATCCGTCCATTCGAAAACAATGAGGTCCGACTGACCGGCATAGAGCAAGCCACCGTAGATCAAAAATAAAAATCCCCAGAAGACATGCGGCTTTTTTCGGTCAAAGAGTGGAATGACAAGCAGCAGCACTCCAAATAGAATTGCCAAAAACGGAAAGTAAGTGCTGAAAATCGGCATCATTCCCTGGGAAATAAGATTAAGACTGTCAAGCAGCCAATAGACGCCAAGCAAAACGACAGCCAGCGCAGCCAGCAGTTTTCCAAAAGACATTTTGCCTCATCCTTTCTTCGCTATCATAAGCCGCGTCCGAGCGGCGCCTGTACAAAGTTTATAGTTTAACTATACAGAGTAGTGCGCTTCATTTCCATAGACTGTGAACGGTTTTTTTCTCCGTCCCAAGTCGGAACGATCGGTATAAAAATGTGAACGGATCATGACAATAAGGATTATGTCCAACGTTTTCCACTGAATAGGTTTATTATTAAAATTGTGAGGGTCATTTGAAAATATGTTTGATGAGAGGGTGAATGAGATGGACAAAAAAGTCCAGGCATTAATTGATGGTCTGAACAAAGACCTTGCAGGCGAATATTCTGCAGTGATTCAGTACAATTATTATGCGACAACGGTATCTGGTCTGAACTACCAAATTCTCAAACCTTTTTTTGAGGAAGAGATTCCTGATGAATTAGGTCATGCCGCATATCTTTCTGAAAAAATTGCGAACCTCGGCGGTGAACCGACAACCGTTCCTGCCCCGGTTGCCACGGTGAGCGATGCCAAAGCGATGCTCGAAGGAGCACGTCAGGCTGAAGCAGACACACTGGACAACTATCGTGAGCGCCGCAGTCAGGCTCAAGAACTCGGTATGATCGAACTGGTTGTTAAATTGGAGGATATGATCGCTGACGAACAGAATCACTTGGAAAAATTGACAAAGATCTTGACTGATCCCGTTTTTGCCTGAAAATAAGATCCAAAAAACCGGAGCGGAGGATGATCCCCGCCCCGGTTTTTCACTTTATTCTGCCGGCTGTCGAATACGACGTTTTGTAAAAACATAAGCGAAAATCAGACTGACAGCAAAGCCTGTACAAAGGAAAAGAAGAAAATCAATGAACGAGCGCGCACCGGCCCCTGCTGCAATGCTCAGTACTGCGGCTTGTCCAACGAGAAACCGTGCAATCATTTGAACGAACGGATCGTTTTTCAAGCGTTTACTAATCGGATACAGCCCAGCAAGTGCCTGCGGAAAAGGATGGCTCCAAATCGGCAGGAGCTGTAACCCGGTCAAATAGAGGACGGACACCACAATGAAAACGGAAAACCATCCGACGTTGAGAAAAAAACCAAGCAGTGCGCCAATGACCGTCAACCGCACGTACATTCCTAAATATTCGTCAGAACGCAGGAACGTTTTAATAAACAGCTGCTTGAACACCTCTTTTTCTTCAAAATGCTGAACCGGGAATAATCCGCTGAGTATGCGCCGCGGACGGGTACGTCTTCTCAATCGAGGAACATCTGTAAACAGATTAGCAAAGCGAAGAAAAGTCATGGCCTGACGGTTATCGCTGTCGCATATACTGTTCCAGTGCAGCAGCCCTCCTGATGCCTGGCGGCGAAACAAAAAAAATAGTGTAAGCAGCATAATGGCAACGCATGCCCCAATAACATAAAGGGGTTGACGGCTGAGTACAAAATAGAACAGACAAAAGGTAAGAACCGTTCGCAGGAAACGGAGCGGCATCGTATCCTCAATAAACTGCTCCTGCCAGCTGCAATCAATAGCCCATGCTTTCGCAGCAAGCAGGACAACTGCCCCAAGTAAGAACGAACTGCCACCATAACCTGATTCATGACTGTAGAGTGGCATGCTGATGATCCACACACCCAGTAAAGTGACGCTCTGGATCATAAAACTGTACCATCTGCTCCTGCGAAAATAATCGTCAAGTTCTGATTCTGCAGGCAATAAAAAGACCAGATCCGCACGCCTGATAAATGTCCGAATCGGGGCATGGGCACAAACAAAAGTCAACAGAATACTAACTAAAAGCGTTCCCGGGAAATGGTCAGGCAGCAGATCCAGCCACTTTTTATAGTAGAAGCCGCCGATCAGAATCATGGCATAAATGAAAAACATCAACCCACTATTTCGTCCAATCAGATTCCAATAACGAAGCTGCATCTGAAAATTGTCCCGGCAGCGCTTTTTCCAGAGCCTGTTCATTTCATCCATTGCGTCTCGCCCCTCGCTACGGCCAGATAGATTTCATGAAGACTTGCCTTCTGGTCTCCAAATTGCTGACGAATCTTATCCAGGGTACCTTGCACGGCGATTCGTCCTTCATGCAAAATGATGAACCGGTCACAATATTGTTCTGCAGTCGTCAATATATGTGTGGACATCAAAATGGACGCGCCGGAGCGTTTCATATCGCTCATAAGGTCGAGCAGCGATTGAATGCCAATCGGATCCAGACCGACAAAAGGCTCATCTACAATGTAGAGATCAGGCCGAACAAGAAAAGCACACATGATCATCACTTTCTGGCGCATCCCTTTTGAAAAATGTATGGGAAACCAATGTTTCTTCTTTTCCATATTAAAGAGACGAAGCAGCCGCTCACTTCGTTCTTCATAAGTCTTTCTATCTAAATGATACGCCATCGCCGTCGTCTGCAAGTGTTCCTCTAATGTCAGCTGTTCATAGAGTTCCGGCATTTCCGGAACATAGGCAATGCTTTTTCTGTAGGAACTCTTGTCCTCTCGAAGTGTTTTTCCGTCAACACGTATCTCACCGGAAAAGGGTTGTAGAAGTCCAAGAATATGTTTAATGGTCGTACTTTTGCCGGCGCCGTTCAAACCGACCAGACCGACCAGTTCACCCGCGTTCATCTCAAACGATACGTCATGAAGTACCGGACGCTGCCGAGAATAGCCGCCACTTAATTGCTTTACAGTCAATACCGGATTCATAGTTCTAGCCTCTTTCATTTTTTTCCTTGGAGAGTGAACGTTTTTACTGCCGAAACAATTTCATCCGTATCAATATAATCGACAGCCACTTTGTCGCCAGTCTTTAAAAAGACACTGTACGGATTTTGAGCTGAGGTCACAGTGAAAATTTTGTCGCTGCCGTCAACCATGAATTGGACCACGGTCTGACGCGAATCGTTATCCTGATACTTGTAGACCTGAGTCACATCGCCGCTCTGTTTTTTTAACAGGGCCTTGTTTGTCGGAGAGGCGCTGTCGCCGCCCAGTTTGGTCGCAACCGCGTATTTATAGTTATCGAACAAGCTGCGCTTATCAGTCTCCGCACTGTAGACATTCTCATTTTTCGCATGAATCAGCATCATTTCGCGCAATACATTGTTGCTGTCCATCAATGGCACCACCCATGTTTCCTGTCCGTAAATCGTGTAGAGGTTGGGAATACCTGCCTCATATTTATTCTGTTTAAATGTTTTTTCGGCGACATTCATCGCGGATTTTCCGTTAAGCAGGCCGTTTGCGTTTGAATAATAAGTGATTTTTCCGGTTCGTGTGTTCAGCATGGAATAGCCGACCATCGCACCGCTTCCTGACTTCGGCCTCGTAAAATCGGTGAACCAGTTCAACCGAAGTGCGTGATCAAAAACGCCGTTCACCTCGTCGGAATGCGACCATTCGGTCGGCCGCTTGACGTCCTCCTGAGCAAACAGTTTATTCCAAAACCCGTGCACGTTCTCTCCGTACCAATCATTCCACTGTTCTGCAACATTTGAAGGAATGGCTTGGTCAATGAATGCAGGCAGTTTATCCATTGTGTACTGACGCACATTCCCTGTTTTCGGATCAACAACAAATACGCCCTTAATATCAGGGATTTGCCGCAGCTTCTGATAATAGCCGTAGGCAACTACATAATAAGGGTTGCCTGTTTCGTCCGGTTCGAAACTCGGGCGGAATAAAATCGGCTTTGCATGCTTGCTGCGCACGAGCCGCTTCAAGTTCTCCGAAAAATAGGCAGACGGCACATACTTCATCTCTTTTTTTATCAAAGAAGCATTCGCATTTTCGTCTTCGGCGCTCATTCGAATATACCCGGGAACGCGATGGCTTTTCATCCATTTAAAAAAGCCGCTGTACTCAATTGGTGTCACCCAATAGAGATGTCCGTCGATTTTTTGCAGTGAGGTATGACCCAGTTCATAATAGGAGACATGCGCAAGCTCGCCCAGTACTTTTTCACTTTTATAACGTGCATATCTTTCCGGAACGACAGGAATATGCTGCTCATTCATCGCTTGCGCCGTGCGGTCGACCACCGTCGTTTTGGCCGCGGCAAAATCATATTTCGCCTTTGTCACTGCAAATGGGTAAATAAACTGAAGAAAGCAGAAAAACAAAAGCATCAGTATTCCGGCACATACATTTATCGAGATCAGATGCTCTTTTGAATAAACAAGATCAAAAACAAGAAACAGTCCCCAGAAAAGCGATCCATAGCTCAGGAATGCCTGCCATGTATGATCGACCAGTCCAAAGTATGACAGAATAAACAAGATGATCAGGCCCGCAATGACTCGAGCCGCCTGAATCGCTAAAAAGAGTTTGCTCCTCATTTTTTTCTTCCACACAAATGGGTTTAAGGTTAATGCAAGTAAACTGAATAAGTAAATCATAAGGTCCCCCGTCTCTGGTCTGTAACGGTCGGCCGATCATGCGCCGACGTCTTTTAATTATATTGTAACGTACTTCAAGGATCAGACGCCAGATCTGAATTTTATATTCATCATGATCCTGCCCAATCCCTTTATGAAACCGGTAAAAAATGTGCTAAAATAAGAAAAAAACATAGACGAGGATGATTTTTATGTGCGAGGCATCGAACTGCATTTTCTGCAAGATCATTAATGGAGAAATTCCAAGCGCAAAAGTATACGAGGATGACAACATCTTTGCATTTCTCGATTTGGGACAAGTAACTAAGGGACATACGCTGATCATTCCTAAGGTACATCGGAAAGATATTTTTCATTTGGAACCTGAAATTGCTGAGAAATTATTCAGTAAAGTGCCGGTCATCGCAAAAGCAATTCAAAAAGCCTTCCATCCGGTCGGTATGAATTTGTTGAATAATAACAGCGAACTCGCCGGTCAGAGCGTGTTTCATTACCATCTGCACCTGATCCCTCGCTATGGGAAAGACGACACATTCTCATTCCGTTTCCAGTCGCACATGGATGAATACTCAGATGAAGCTCGCGCCGAGATCGCTCAGGCGATTGCAAAAGAGATTCATTAATTTATGTAAAAATTTCTGAATTTGAATTGAATTTTTCATATAACACGTGTATAGTATTGAATACACCTTGCAGCAGGCCGTTGGGGCACTGTTGAAGGAAACATCAGCTCAGTTGAGGAGAGATCAGCGTGAAACTTAAGAATTTGATTATTGTTGCTCTATTACTTGCCATTGGTACTATATTGCATGCGTTAGTTCCGGGATTCCCTATGAAATCCGATTTTGGACTTGTGATGCTTTTTATATCCCTACTCCTTTTCGCTACACCAAAGAGCTTTCTAATTATCGGGCTTGCCGACGGGATTTTGGCAGGATTAACAACGACACTTCCGGGAGGATTTATTCCGAATGTTGTAGACAAGTTGATTACGTCTACCGTTGTTTTCTTTGTTTTCTACTTAATCGTCAGGCACCTGCAGCCAAGAATTAAGTATGTCTTCGGAGTTGTTTTAGCAGGTCTGGGTACTGTGCTCAGCGGGACGATGTTCTTGACTGTGGCTATTCTTGTTGCAGGTATGAATTCGTCATCATTCGGTTTCTTGTTTGTCACCATGGTGCTCCCAACTGCACTTGCTAACTTGGTACTTTTCGCTATCCTTTATCCAATTATCGTCAAGATTGGTGAACGAAGCGGGTTCTTCCGGACCGCACCGAAACCGACACTTCATTGATTACTAAGCATAAAGCTCTGCTTCTTTTTAGAGGCAGAGCTTTTTTACTGCAATTTGCGTTTTGTTTTTAAGTGATAAGCAGCGTCGGCTAGGGTATAATAGAAGTAATCACGAACGTATACTTTAATTGAAGAGGTGAATGAAATGGGAAAATTTTTCTCGTACACAATCGGAGCCATTGTCGGTGGGGTAGTTGGCGGCACGATCGTTCTCTTGACAACCCCTAAGAAAGGTGAGGAAATTCGAAGCGACATTAAGGAAAAAGCGGTTTCCATTCAGCAGCCATTAAAGGATGCGGCAAATAATTTAAGCTTGGTTAAGGATCGTGTCATTGCACTTAAAGATGACAGCGTACCGGTTCTCAAATCGGCAGTCTCGGATATCGGCAATCTGCTGCAAGAGTGGAAAGAAGATGTCCAGCCCTATCTGACGAAAATCAAGAACAATGTCGTTCAACTGGAAGCGGCAAAAGAAAAGCTGACAAACAAACTGACGGAGCATTCACCGGAGAAAAAGCCGGGTGAAGAAGAGACACCGCCATCACTTTAACAACAAATTATTCAGCCGAATTAACACTAAAAAGACTGGTGCATTGTGCATCAGTCTTTTTATACAAATAAGTATAAAGCAACTAAGGCTTGGCAAAGTCAAGTTTTCTAATGATCTGCAATGAATAGATCAACAGCAACCAGCCATTTTTTCTTTTGTTAATCAAAAGCCCAGACACCGTTGCGGAAAACAGGCTCCCATTCACCTTCCGCATTCTCACCGTCAATATCTAATTGATCGGAGCCTACCATAAAATCAACATGAATCAGACTATCGTTCACTCCATGTTTTTTCAATTCCTCCACCGACATCTCCGTACCGCCGTCGAGGCATGTCGGATATGCTTTACCAATTGCCAAATGACAGGACGCGTTTTCGTCATAAAGCGTCGTAAAGAACACGAGACCTGATTTCGAAATCGGCGAATCATTGGGTACAAGCGCGACTTCTCCTAAAAAGTGCGATCCTTCATCCGTTTCAATTAAATGATTGACCAGTTCTTCGCCTTCCTTGGCATTCACGTGTGTAATGCGTCCGTTCTCAAAAGTAACCGATAACTTTTCAATTAATTTACCGCCGTAAACGAGTGGACGAGTCGCCATGACCGTTCCGTTGACTCCATTTTTTACAGGCAAAGTATAGACTTCTTCAGTGGGAATATTTGGAACAAATGTCGTTCCTGAGCTGTTCACCGCGGATCCGCCGTCCCAATGGTATGCCGGATCAAATTCAATCTCTAGATCTGTGCCCGGAGCTTTATAGTGCAGCCTTTTATATTTTTTCTTATTAAGAAACGAAACCTTATCGGCAAGTGTTTTCTTGTGGTCTTCCCATGCTTGTACCGGATCGTCACAATCCACTCGTGTCATTTTAAATATAACGTCCCATAAATCAGCAAGCGCAAGCTCTCTGATTTTTCCGGGAAACAATTTCTTCGCCCAATCAACGGTCGGATAGATTAAAATGGTCCAGCTCACACGGTCGGACATGCGATAATCATAATAAGTGTTCAATGCGCGCCACATCGTCTCTTGGTCAAGTGCCGCCTTTTTCGGATCAATACCATCCATCATTCCAATTCCGGTTGTCCGGATATCAATACAAGCGGCTCCCCTCTTGACCAAATCCTCAAGTTTATTGGCTTTCCAAACCGGATAGTCGCCGATTACTGCATCAGACGCGTGCTTAAGACGCAGATGATCGAGCTTATCATCCGTCCAGTTAAAGAACACGCGTTTCGCACCGGCCTCATACGCTTTTTCCGTTACAATGCGTACAAGTTCGCCCGCATCAATCGGCGCCTTGATCAGCACTTCCTGTCCTTTCTGAACATTCGCGCCTACCTTTACGGCCAGTTCCGCATATTTTTCGAGTTTTTGAGCAAAAGTTTTCAAATGAGTGCCCCCCGTCTTTAATTTGCATGAACAACTTTTATTTACCAAATCTATTTTAACACTCGGTACAGCTATAAATGCAAACGTTACCAATAATTAGAGAAAACTTTTCTTATTTCATCTGATGGACACTGAACGTGACATCATTTTTAGCTAAATTAATCGTTTGTGCACGCAGGTAAAGCCCCTTTTGCACTTGAACATCAGTCAAATTAATGTAAATTTGCCGCTTGTTCGGCTGAATAGCCACCCATTTAGGAAATTTTGATCCGCTTTTCAAAAAACTGAGTACCTGTTTGTCTGGCAAAGGAATACTGCCCAGTTTGACATCGGTTTCTTTCAGCACAATATCGCCATTAGATACCGAGGGCGTGAAGGTCAAAGAAAACGGAATTGCAGTAAATAAGAGTTTATACTTACCGTTCAAAACAAGGTGATCGTCAATATCGATATGATAGGTGAGCCTGTTGTTTCCATTAGAATCAATTTGATCATTAATCATATTTTCCAACTGCTGCTTGTTCGCTTGCACGGAAAAAATCGCTTTTCCTTTCGTGCGATCGGTTCGCGGTATCGGATGATCCGCCGCAGAGAAACCGTTGGTCAGCATGGCAAACACAACAACTACTGTGGCTAATTCAATCACAAGTATTGATAATAAAGCAAGTTTCCATAAATTTTTCTTTTTCTTGGGATAAGTTGCGGCTTTCACGTTTCTTTGCCCTCTCCTTTACACTCCGCTCTATACAGATGCAAGCACGCCGAGATTTTTTACATAGTGAGACATGCCCATAGTTTATTTATTATAACGCAATTTGTAGCTTATGCGAAACATGTCAAAAGCAAACCTGTGATTTCTAAAAAAACTGCAAGTCGGGAATACATAATGCATAAATCGTCAATAACTCGACAATAAGGGCACGTTTCAGTTAGAATGAACAGTGTCGTAGACAGTCGGTGCAGATGCCTGATAAAAACGCACTGTTTGCGACGGATAACCGCGCGCAACTACGAAATACTGTTGTAATGTGGACAATATAAAATAGGAGTGGACGTAGTGAAGAAATTAATGACGATTCTGGCCGCCGTTATTGTTCTTGCAAGTCTTACGGCTTGCGGGAACGGCGGAGATAACGCCGCAGTTGTTACAACGAAAAGCGGTAATATTACAAAAGAAGACTTTTATAATGAATTGAAAAAAACCAATGGAGAAGCCGTTCTTCAAAATATGGTTTACGAAAAGCTGTTGGAAAAGAAATATAATGTGTCTAAGAAGGCAGTTGACGCGAAGTATAACCAAGTTCGCAAAACTTTCTCATCCGAAGATCAATTTAAGCAGGCGCTGACGCAGAACAATTTGAACGAAACTAAGTTCAGACGGCAGATTAAAGACTCTCTGATGATGACGAAAGCGCAGCAAGACGGTATCAAGGTCACAGACAAAGCGCTTAAGGATTATTACAACAAGAACAAAGTGCAGTTGACTGAATTGAAGGCGAGTCACATTCTTGTTAAGTCAAAGAAGACCGCACAATCCATTCAAAAGAAATTAAAAGACGGAGCCGATTTTGCTAAATTGGCCAAGCAATATTCAACGGACACAGGTTCTAAAGATAAGGGCGGCGAGCTTGGCTGGTTCAAACAATCGACTATGGTTCCCGAATTCAGCAACGCAGCGATGAAATTAAAAACCGGTCAAATTAGTCCACTTGTTTACTCGAGCACCGACGGCGGCTATCATATTATTAAGCTTGAAGGTAAAAAAGATTCGTACAATGATCTGAAAGCCTCCGTTAAAGAAGCTTATCTGGCAAGTAAGGAAAAGTCTCAGGATACGGTAATCAAGAACTTGATTAAGGATGCTGACGTCAAAGTGAAAGACAAGTCCTTCAAGGATCTTTTCAATTCGACAACAACATCAACATCGACACCAACGACTCAGCAGTAACACCGGGCAAGACGAGAACACGAATCGGAGTTATTTATCCGACTCGTGTTCTTTTTTTGCGCTGAGTCATATAAGTTCATTCAACGCTGTCAACTCTCACAAAATAATTACTCATCTTCGAACAGGGTTGCTAATAAATGACAACCGGTCACTTTTGACTGATTGAGGCTGATTCCTTCCGGCAATTTTGGATCTGCGGTAAAAGTCATGACGTAATCGCTGCCTCCATCGGAAAACGTGTGATCTACGGCAAAAATTGTGGTCGTCACACGATTAAAGAAAATGAAACCACCATGGTCTCCGGTCAACACCACAATAGCCGGGCTGGTCTCTGCTTTCTCAGTAATGAACGTATGTCCCGTCTTGTCTCTTCGCCAAATCTGTATAAGCGCCGGTACACGCATGGAGATTGAAGTGGACAAGCTTATTCTGTTAAATGGCAGTATACCGGCAGGTCGCCACTCAACTGCCGCATCAAGCCAAATACCTGCTTCACCGATCGGTCCGCTTACCTTCAGTTCACTGATTACATGATCTTCACAGAACGGAGCCGATTCCGTATTGCTGTGCTGCCTTCTTTTTTTATCACCATCGTTGTCCGAGTTCAGGCCTGCCCCCTTATTGTTTGAATCATTTCGCACATCTGTCACTTCCTATCTGTTTCCTAGTTCTCTTATAGTCTATTATTTTTTAGTCTTGATTGTATGGACCGATAGCGGAAGTGATCCACACAATTTTCGTTCAGCTATTTTTCACTGAAGTTTACCTGTTTTTATAAAGCAAAAAAACGAGATGAAAACACACTCATCTCGTTTTTTATATTAAGATCACATGGAAATCATGATCTTACTAAACTTACCTCCAAGATCGCTCAGTCGTCATAATCGATTACTGCAGCTGTAAATGTATGCTCAGTAGCCGTAACCGATGTGATAAGCGCCGGAAGAGGTGTTGGTGCGGTGAACGTCAAATCATATTCATTTTCACCACATTGTGGATCCGGATCAATAGCAATCAGACTTGTCGTAACCGTATAGGTTCCCGCCGGGGTACCGATAGGCAGTACAATGCTATCTGTTTTTTCAGTGATCAATACCCTTCCACCATTTGATCCTCTCCGCCAGATCTGAATGGTGGGCTGTATAATCGTAAGTGCAGCCAGATCATCAGCAACCGTTACCGTCCACTCAACCGTCGCAGCTAAGGCAACGAGGTCATCACACCCATCTGCACAGATGGATGTATCCGCAATAACATTGGCCAAAGAGAATGGTACCGTAGGCGTTACCGGAACCGGAGGATCTTGGCTGAAATTAAAGTCAGACAGCAGTAAATTTCTTTTTTTGTCTTTTTTGCCGCATTTGCTCGACCGACATCCCCGTTTTCTTGCGCATGGATCATAGTCGCTGCATGGATCCGAATATCTCGATCCTCTATCTCGATTATCAAAAAAATCGTAACTCACTTCAATCACTCCTTTTGTTTTGATACTATATCCTATTAATCCGCACTTGCTTTGTATGGATAGTTGACAGGGGCATTATGCACATTTTTGTCCAAATGACTGTTTTTGGACGGATTTCATCAGGTAAAAGTCTAGTAAATCCTTTGAACGAGCAGATAAAAGTCCAATAAATAAAAGGAGTTGATTAAAAAAGAAGGTGATGACCTAAATGATGAAAAATGATGCAGGAATCCTGAAGTTGAAGCTACAAAAGAAACGGCTCAGTCAGCCTTTTCAATACCCTATGCAGGTCAGGTCAGTAATGTCAATGTCAGGGTTAGCCGCAGAAACTAAATAATTACTCTACCTATTCGTATGGATTGTGCAGCAGACTTATACAGCCGTTTATTCGTTCATCTGGCAAACATTAGAGATCTTGATTGCTTCAAAAATAATCAGAGTTTTGTCTGTTTCTTATTTATGTCTTAAATTTACAAGTGCAACGCCTAATAAATAAAAGGACCCATAGCTGAGTTCTCCCTGTACAATAGGATTTGCGAGAAACTATTGAAGACAGGAGAAGCCAAATGAGCCACTACCATCATCTTAATATGAACGTGAAATCATACTCAAAATCAAGGTTTAGGCAAATCTATTCGAGCTACTGTAGTCCAAATGGGAAGAACTCCAGCTGCTGTCAGTCGAGAATTAAGCGCAATCAATGGGACCGGAGAGTACTCGCCTGCAAGGGCTGAAGCAGCGTATCACAAGCGTCGAAAACAGTGTTCACCGTCAGCGATTATTAGCCCGTCCGGCAGTTCGCGAATTGGTTCAGGGTTTGATTCTGAATCACCAGTGGTCGCCTGAACAAATTGATGCGCGTTTAAAAGTGGATCATAGCCGGTGGTAGATCAGCTATGCGACCATTTATCATGGAATTGGGCAACATCTTTTGGATGAAGATGGCTATCAGCGAGATCAACGGGGCCTTGCACGTCATCGTCAAGACTAAGTAGAACGACGGGGTAAAATTCAAATCAGTCATTCTATTTACGAGCGCTCATCCGAGGCGAATGAACGCCGGGGCAATCGGTCACTGTGAAGCAGACACGGTCGCAGAAAAAACAGGATCTGACTGTCTCGTCACAATCGTTGATCGAAAGACACGATTTTTAATGGCTGCCAAAACGGTTAAGAAATCGGCAAAATACGTCGAAGCAGAATTGGTGGAACACTTAGCCCAATTGCCTACTTATCAACGGCTCACGATTACACTTGATCGAGGTAAGGAGTTTGCCTGACATGCGGAAGTTACTTAGAAAGTAGAATTCCCTTTTACTTCCCTGACCCGCGTGCGCTGTGGCAGCGTGGAAGCAATGAAAACACAAATGGACTGTTGCGAGAATATTTTCTTAAAGGTCAAGATTTAAAGCAGTTTACTGATACAGAAGTCATGCATGTCGTCGATGAACTCAATCGCAGACCTCGTAAATGTTTGGGCTGGAAGACTCCTTTTGAGGCTTTTTATGGCCAGATGTTGCATTTAGTTTGACAATTCAAGGTCTATAAAAGTACGGTGATCGTTACAAAAACATTAAATCGCTGATGACTACCCGTGGTTATTAAGCGACTTATCCAAGTAGTAGCAACGTTTCAAAGAAAAACTCGGAAGTATCCAGTGAGTTATTTAAACTGACTGTTTATACGTCACAGGCAAATAAAAATTGAGCGGAATTTATGAACGAATTTACCATAACTACAACCTATGATGGTAAGTCCAATAATTTGAAAATGGTATAAAAACAGATGTTATTACTATGGACAATGGAACTTGGAAAGTGGATAATATTGATTTCATTAGAAATTTTGGGTCCGATGATGGACTGCCACCGAAAAAAAACAATGTGTTAAAAAAGAGAGATTCGTCTTTTTTAACAAGATTAAACCACCCTTTAAATAAGGGTGGTTTAATCTTGTTAAGTAGGAAAAATACAGGAATTAATCGTAAAAAGCTAAATTGCCTATTGAGGTACCAACTAGGTTGTAATTTGTTGAAACATATACGTAAAACTCTGCTTTTTTATTAGAACCATCAACAAATGAATTTAGATGTCGTGCAATAAGGTTAAGTCCTCCACTAGCCTGTGAATTAGTTGACCAGCTAGCAACGAATTCATCTGCATTATTAGCATCATATTCATAGAGCTTTACATTTAATGTCGGAATAAGACCTGGAATGTTGTAATAATTAATACTATGTTGAGGAACGGTAATTAAAAAGTCTCCCCCATTACTGTTTACGTAGCCCGGAGCGAATTGCTTCTTCCAACCCGTAAAGGCATCATAGGTTACCTTAGCAGTGGTAACGTAATTCCACTCTCCATTTCCAGCAAAAGGTTGGATCAATCCTTTATTAATTCGTTCAACGCTAGCTGTTACTCCAGAAGCACTTTTAGTAATAGCAAAAGGTTTCTCAGGCTGTTTCTCAGACTCGGCGTGAACCTGTGGAATATTATACCCAATAATGCTGAGTAAAACCAATACAATAACTATGTTTTTTAAAATTTTCAAAATGATTTCCCCCCGTATTTTTTGTAACTCTTTTCAGTTATAAACATCTTATAAACGTTATTAAGTTGTCATATTTTTTGGAATTTACGTAAAATGGTTCTCTAAGGAGGTAATCAAAACAGACGAATAATAGTTTTAAGAAGTTCTTTCTGAAGTAGAGTACGTACAAGTATAATAAACTAAAAAAAGATATTTGTAAATATTTTCATAATTAAAAAAAGGGGGGATTGATATAAATAATACATCAATTCATTTCAAATTCTTTGTTCCAATCCTGTTTTTTGTCCTTGGAACGATTGGGAAGACTTGCGGAAAAGAGCGCGAATAAAAACATCCAGCCCTATAAAACAGGTTTCCAAAGTTCTTTTCAACTCAAGCAGACGTCCATCATGACCGACTCTTAATTGAATGAGTACTTTTATATAGTAGGCAACTAAAACGATCTAAATTTGAGTTTAGACGGCACTTTCGCTCTATTCATAGAATGAACTAATTTTCAGGTTAAGTATCACTGATTTTCAGGATGGGTAATGTACTGAACTTCTGCCGTTACTCCATTTTCTTTTGCTTTTTTAGATAGTCGAATTACATATCCATCTTTATTAAACTTTTTCACCTCTTCTGGACTTAGATTGAATTGTTTTCCTTGTTCTTGAGTCATTTTTAACTTATAAGGTTCATTATTGTTTTTTTCCGCCTCAACGACATTAACTGATACCATAGAAACTAAGGATAATAAAAGAAATGCAGTAATTGGTTTCTTCAGTTTCAATGTAGTTCCTCCTTTTATCAAGTCATTATATTTAATATAAAATATAAATAGCTCAGGTAATGAAATATTGAAATAATTCACACAAAAAATGTCACAATGGCCGGAGCCTGCCGACCGACCATGCACCTCGTTCGGCCGCGTCGAATTGGATTCACCGATCTGAATATCTGGTGACGTTTGTCGCGGCAAGGCATTTACTTGGTATGCTCGGGTCACGAAAGCACTAGGGATTCTCTTTTATTTCCCGGCTCCACACACGTCTTCGCAATGTAACAGCAATGAAAACACAAATGGACTGTTGCGAATATTTTCCAAAGGGGCACAATCCCACTCAAGATTCTGATGTCACCAGCTAACATGGTGTGGATGAACTGAACCACCGTCCGCGAAAATGTCTGGGATGGCAACCGCCCTTTGAAATCTTTTATCACCAAGTGTTGCACTTAGTTTGACAATTCAGGGTAAAAAAAGATCCGAAAGCCTGATCAAGACATGGCTCTCGGATCTTTACGGTTACGGCGCCGCTCTTTCTCGGCATCCATACGTTTCATGTAAACATTACCTTGCTGTTCAACCCACTCTTCATCGACTTCTTTTTCCTGCTTGGATAGATTAAATGCCTGGTAACCACTGAAGATAATCCCGGCGACGACCAGGTATACCCACCAAGTCACGCCTTCCAGCATATTGATAACGGGATCAATCATTCCGAACTGCTGCATTAAAAAAAGAATGAAAAGCACGGAAACAACAAATAATGAACGTTTGGCCTGCTTCATTTTTCCGCCTCCCAGCTACTCAAGCGTTTGTCCCAATTTTTTGCTTGCAATGTAACCTATGCGCGGAAACGGAAAATTAGACCTTAGTTGTTCTCCTGAAAGGGATGCTGTCGCTCATCTTCAGCATCGCCGATATCAAATGACGGTCGATAGAGCGTTCGGTTGTTCATAGCGAAGATGCGTTCCGAAAATTCACCAGGATGCGTTTTGCGAATTGCGCGGGTCATCACGTTTATTTTTGCATCCATATCGTCAAGGATGTGGAGAATTTCAGCTTCCTTGAACATCGGCGGTTTTGGACTGCCCCACTCCGGATTTTCATGATGACTGAGTACCATATGCTTAAGAAGCAAAACCTCTTCCTTATCACCAATACCAAGTTCATCAGCCGTCTCGCCAATGGCGGCGACCATAATCGAGATATGACCAAGCAGATTTCCCTGCAGCGTGTAGCTGGTTGCTGTCACACCAGACAGCTCCTTGAGTTTACCCATATCATGAATGATAATACCAGCGTACAATAAATCTTTATCAATTTCGGGATAGAGATTGACAACCGCTTTCGCCATATCCAGCATGCAGCACACATGGTAGGCGAGCCCGGAAAGAAAATTATGATGGATACTTACAGCAGCCGGATACTCGAAAAAATCGTGATGATGTTTCTTTAAAAGGGCTCGCGTCAGGCGCTGGATTACCGGATTCTTGATTTCAAACAGGTATTGTGTAATCTTGTCATTAAGCTCGTCAATCGATAATGGAGCCGACATCACAAGTTCTGCCTTGTTCACTTGATCATGTTCCGTTGTCGGGCGAATTGTACGGATCTTGAACTGATTTCTGCCTCTGAAAGTCGTGATGTCCCCTTCAGCAAGTACGACGGCACCTGCTACATAATTTGCTTCATCTTCTGCCGTGCTTCCCCATAATTTGGATTCAATATCTCCTGTTTTATCCTGTAAATATATCGTAAGAAAAGGTTTGCCGTTGCTTGCCAATCCCTTGGTCACACTCTTTATCAACAGGAATTCATGAACATGTTCGCCTTCTTTATAAAACGCGATTCCCTTCACCATGAACCCTTCCCTTCAAATAGCCTTAATGAAAACTGCTCTCACATAAAATAAGGTAAGCCTGGAACACAAAATCAATTTTTTTCATTCAATGTATCGGATTTATTGCCTGATTTTCCCTTGGGCGGAGCCGGCAAGGTCATTTCAAATAGGACGCCATCCTCAGTATTAGCAACATGAATGACTCCATGATGATTATGAATGATTCGTTTGACGATTGCCATTCCTAATCCAAATTGTCCTTTTTCCCCTTTTTGGAAGGGTTGAAACATGACCTGACGTTCATGCTCCGGAATTGCCGGCCCATCATTTTTAACACTGATCAGCGATCTGTATCTGCTGCTTCCGTCGGCATCAATCCATATATTCTTCTTTGCATAACGCAGCGCATTTTCCACTAAGTTTTCAAGTACCGTCTGCATTTGCTCTTGATCCGCATAAATCAGCGTATCTTCACCGCCGACATGAATGTCAATATCCGCCCGCTGCGTCATGAATCGCTCACGCACGAAATCTGCCAAATCGCCAAAACGAATAAGTGAATAACGCATTTGTTTATCACCAAGTGAATCAAATCGAGTGAAATAAAGCAATTTGCGCACTCGTTTTTCCATTTGCTGTGATTCTTGAATAATAATATTCATGGAATCATTGAGACCGCCATTGGGATAAATACCATCTTTAACCGATTGAGCATAACTTTGAACAACCATGATCGGTGTTTTCAATTCATGAGAAGCCTGCTGCAAAAACACTTTCTGAGATTGATCATACTTGATCAGGTTGAGCCGCATTTCTTCAAATTGAGCCGAGAGCCGTTCATACTCCAAATCACCTTTCCATTCGAACGGTTTTTCCCAATTCAAACGTGAGATCTCTTTAAAACGCCTCCCAAGTATATCAAGCGGCCGTTTGATGTAACGCGCCAGCCAAAAGGCGAGAAAAAGGCTGAAGATGCTCGCCATGGCAAACGTAAAAATCAATCGGCTCCACAGATTATTTCTTAATTCATTGTTGTAAGTATCAAACATAAACGAAATCAGATAACTGTCAGCGATTCGCCTGACGACAAAGTAGATCGTCGAATCATTCTGCTTCAGTTCGTATCTGGCCAGCTCGCTTTTCTGATGTCTGATTCGACCTTTCAATTCCTTCAAAACATGTACGTCAGTCGGGAAGCCGGCAGCCAATATTTGAAAATTTTTATTCACTACAAAGGTCCATACATATCCTGCTGAGTAATTTTGCCCGTCAACGCCCGGATTGTCGACACCGTATCCATCATCCCTGATTTTTTGATAATTAACCAATTGCTGTACTTCAATGCTTCGAAACGTATTTTCTCTTAAAGTACTTTGGATCGAATACGGGTAAACAACAAGAATGATCATTCCAATGACCAATTCAAGAAAAGCGAAGGACAGCCAGATGCGTTTGGTCAGCGTCATTTTGAACGGCAGTCTCATGAGACGATCCTATACCCGGAACCGTAGACCGTTTCAAGCGATAAACGCCCCATCTTGCGGCGAATACGGCGCACTACATCGTCAACCGCACGATCAGATCCGACATAATCGCCGCCCCAAACTTCTGTCAGAATATCCTGACGGGACTTAGCGACGTTAACGTTTTCCACTAAATAGAGCAGCACATCAAATTCCTTCGTCGTAAGTTCAATCATCTGATTCTCCTCATCAAAGACCTTGCGTCGAACGACATCAAGCTGATATTTAGAAATCACCATCCGATTCTCATGAATACCGGCACCATACACACGATGCAGCAATTTTTTTACACGAATGACCAGCTCTTTCGGCAAGAACGGCTTTGCCAGGTAATCATCGCTGCCAAGCTCCAATCCGAGAATTTTGTCCAGATCCTGATCTCTTGCCGAAATAAAAATAACCGGCTGCTCCGAATGGTTTTCTTTTATTTTTTTTATTAAGTCATACCCCGACATACCAGGCAGCATGATGTCCAGTACCCACAGATGGACGCCGTTATGCATATAGTCCAATGCCTCTTCAGCCGTATGAAAAACGGATACATTCCAGCCTTCGTTTTCCATATATGCTTTTAGAATAGACGCCAGACTTTCTTCATCTTCAACAAGATTAATTTTAAAGAGTGTTTCATTCATTGTGAAATCATCCTTATACGATTCTTATTGTATCTCTTAAATTATAGCATGCGCGAATTACAATAAAGAGAAATGAAACAAATTCCACAATATCTGATTAATTTTGCGACGCCGATACTTGTTCGTGCCGATTCGACAGTCTGAGCACGGCTTTCGGATGCGTATGAAGGTATTCGTTGTCATGACAGGTCAGGACAATAACCTGCCGTTCTTCAGAAACCTTTTTAAGTAACGTGTACACCATTTCCGACCGCTTTCTGTCAAAATTCACAAATCCGTCATCAATAATCATCGGCAGGGTTTCATAACCATCAAACACCTGCATCAATGCAAGCCGCAAGGAAAGATAGAGCTGCTCCGCCGTTCCGCGGCTTAGTTGAGATGCTGCAAGAGTAAAACCATTTGAGTCTTCGACAATGAACCCATCGTCACGGAGTATGATTTTTTTGTATCGTCCCGCGGTTACCAGACAGAAATAGTCGGCGGCTTCTCGGAGCACACGGGGCAGCCGTTCTTTGCGGTACTGCTCTTTCGCCGCATGGATCGCCCATAAGGCCGTTTGATAAGCCGACCATTCCTTAGCCCTAATGCCGGCTTCGGCCAAAAGTTCATGATACCGGTCGAGTGTATCTCGGTAGGAATCGTTTTTTTCCAGGACAGAGCATTGCGCCTGGTCATTTGCTAGCCGGTCACGAACGTTTTTTATTTCCGTTTCGCACGTGGCAATGCGATCTTTGAAATCCTGTTCGGACAGGCCGTCCCATTTACGCTCTTCCAAATAAGACATATATACTTTTATTTGCTTCTCCGTTCCGGTCAGCTCGAGCAACTGCATTCGAGTCGTCTCCAGCTGCTTGTTAATGAAATGGCGATGTTCTTCTCTCTCCGCTGCCTCATAAAACTGTTGTTCATTCTCAGCATGTGCCTTTGCAAACCATGCCTTTTGATCATTTTCGAGTGCCGCAATACGTCTCATATATCGTTCTCGCTGTTTTCGATAAATCTGGATCTGTTTCTCTAAATCATCCCTGCGCTGCCCCTGTTCCATTTGCTTTTGGTAACAACGCTCCAGGTAAGCCGCATCCGCACCGGCAATACCAAGTTTCTCTGCCAGCACTCCTGTTTCCTGTACAAAGTACTCGTGAAGGTCATTTAAACGCTGCAGTTTTGCATGAAGCACGTCAAGATTTTGACAATGTTCTTGTGCATCATTCACCAATCTTACCTTTTCCATGGCCCCGGTCAAATCATCTATGAAATAACCGTGTTCCTTTAACCATGATTTAATGCCCTCCTCTTGTTCTTCGCAGGATTGACTGCATGCTTTCTGTTTTTCCGCTAACCTCCCCGCCTCCGCCTTTGCCAAATTAAATTGCTGTTCCAGCAAAGTGCGTTCAGCAAAGATTCGGTCGTCTTCTGCCCGAATCGAATTGGTTTGCCCATCGAAGCGAAAAAATGAAAAAAAGAAGATGCAGACAATGGCGGCCGTACCTAATAAAAGCACCGGCAATCCCGCAATCGGTGCAATCACGAGGGAAGAGAAGACGGCTAGCACTGCACTCAGAATCATCAACCCAATAATCAGCAATCGCGACTTCGGAGGATGTGAGACAGCCCTATTAGAACGCACAGTTCTTTCTGTGAATTCATGTTTCACGTTAATTATTTTCAACTGTTTTTCCAAGCGCTCCTGCCTCTCTAATGCAGCATTCAAATCGCGTGCCAGATCGCGCCGGTCGTCTAATAACTTTTTCCAAATGTCGATCTTCTCTTTTAATTGATCACCAAGCGTTATTTCAGAGGACGCTTTGCGAATGGCAGCCGGTGTCCATTCTCTTCCTAATAGATCGCAAATTCGGCGACAAACCGCCTGCTCCCGGCCGATTTCATCCTCAATACGCCGTCTTTCTTTTTCATTTTGTCTATCATCGGCAGCGCCGCCAAATAATCGATGGAGTGCCGTATCCTGTTCCTGCCAGCGCTTATCGATGTGAACCATCTGTCTTGTTTCTTCCAGCTGTCCGATTTGCTCATCCAAGTCACTGATCTCATTCTTGATTGACAGGAGCAGTTTGCGGGAGTCATCATAGCATTCTTTCCCGTTTTGCGGAAAGGGCCGGTCTTGCATCATGCTTTGAAGTTCATGGCTGAGCCCGCGATACGTATTGATGAGCGGAAGAGCAGCTGAGAATGATGTCCACAGCTGGTATTCGTGCTGTGCTTGTTTCTTTTTAAGTTCCAGATGCTTCAATCGCTCCCGGCCGGCTAGCACGCTGTTTTGAAGTTGCTGATAGCTGTCCAGCTTCTTTTCCCATTCCCTTAATTGTGCGGAACAATTGTTTAATTCGGCAAACAAACGATTGATTTGCGGTTTTTTACCGCTCTTTTTAAACAAATCCGCACACTGCTTTTCCAAAGTCTGTTCCAATTTGCTTAACATTCCACTGCCGATCATTCCTGCACCAAGCAGCAGATCGTTCATATCTGCCGGATTCATTTTATCGATATTTCTGAGTCCGTCCAAATCAAAACAAAAAACATTTTCGTAAAGGAATTGATTTATGCCGCGCATGTATTTATTTAAATCGGCCGGTTCGCCAGTTTCCGTACTGAAGTTCAGCGTCTCTTTATCGCCGAGCATTCGTTCAATACGATAGGATCTGCCGTTATCTGCCGTAAATGCTAATGAACCTCCGAGCGAGTCTGTACGACTTGTCCCATTCCATTTTCCGAGCTGTTTTTTTGAGGGAAAACCAAATAACTGGCTCAAAATAAACGCCATAATTGTCGATTTGCCCGATTCGTTTTCTCCATAGATCATAATGATCGGTGCCTGAGGCAACTTTATCTTTTTTTCCTTAAAACGACCGAATTGATAAACAGTCAGTGTCCTTAATTTCATCGCTTCAGGGCGAGCATCTTCTTGGAAACCCGCCGCACCTCCCCTTCGCAGTCGTTATTCCTGTTTATCCATGCTTATTCGTGTTAATGCTTCAGCAAGCAATTGCTCACTTTTACTGCGAATCCATTCTTTATCTTTTTTAGACGGCCGTTCAAGATAACGTCTCGCGGAGTGGTGAGCGTACAGTGTCTCGGTTGCTTGCTTGACGCTTTGCTCATTTTCTATATAGCGAAATAAATCACCGAGAAAATGTGGGCTGTTCAAAATTTCCTGCTTGTCCCATCGACTGCGGAACGTGCAGGCATCCGAAACAAGCCAGATAAAGTCCTTTAATTCCTTCTCGTCCTCGTTAAGTGCTTCTACAAGTTCTTGAACCAGTGCTTCGATCTCACTGTTTTGCACTCCGCAATCTGTAAAAGAAAAACGCAGTCGAATAAACGCCGCCGCTTGTTTCCTGCGCTCCCGTTCTTTAAATCCATTAATAGCAGCTTCCAGCTGACCGGCCGTCACTGCTTCTGAAAAGTCGAATTCATCGCATCTCCACTCTATATCCGATGTGATGAGAAATTGCACCTGCACACCATGCGGCGCCAATTCAACAAGTGAAGCTCCTTTTGGACCAAGTTCAGATTCCTTGAAGGACAGTCCCTGAATGTCGCCCGGATACCAAGCCGGAACTGAGGACACTAATTGCTGTCTCTTGTGTATATGCCCCAGAGCCCAGTACTGAAACTCTTGTTTTCCCAGCTCACTGATTGAAAAAGGTGCGTAGTTGCTTTCATCCGTCCCGGAATGCGGCTCCCCGTGGAGAACAGCTATGTGATAATCTGCATTTCCGCTTTTCTCATAGTACGGAATCATGTCCTGTTTAATCCAGCGTTGATAATAGCTAAATCCGTACAGGTTCACCCTCTGTCCTCCGGAACATATCTGCGACATGACGGAGGGTGTTTTGGAGAACACATGCACATTGTCCGGGAGGCTTAAATGCCCCCATGATGTGTTAACAAAATCATGGTTGCCATAAACAAGGTAAACCGGTATGGAAGCCTCATGCAAACGACTCATCTCACGCACAAATAGGCGTTGCGCTTTAATACTGCGGTGACTGTTATCGAAAATATCTCCGGCGATAATCATAAAATCGGGTCGTTCATGAAGCGCGGCATTAATGAGGTGAGTGAATGCGGTAAATGTACTCTCGGCCGAACGGCGGCGAAGCGGTTCAGGCAACTGTGTCAATCCGTCGAACGGTCGATCAAGATGCAAATCAGCCGCATGAATAAATCGAATCATAGGATTCCTTCTTCCAGACACGTTTATTGGTTTCATCTTACCATAACCGATCACACGTTCTCAATATTAATCATCACGATTGATTGAATCATGCGCTTAGAAAAATAAAAAACAGCCCTTCTCAGGCTGCTGTGGAGCATCTTTCTGAGTTCAGAGCTGCTACCGCTCATTTCGTGTCGTTGAATGAACAAACAAGGAACACCATAACTTTTTAACAAACCAAAACTTAATGGACACGAATTTGTTTACGAAATACTTCTTTGACCATGTACGCCACACCGTCCATATCGTTCGAGCGAGTGACCCAATCCGCTTTATTCTTTACTTCTGCCGGTGCATTTCTCATTGCCACGCCCAAACCGCATTTCTCAATCATTTCCGCATCATCGAAACCATCGCCCACGGCGACGATTTCGTTCAATGGAATACCAAGCTGCCCGGCAAAAAACAGAAGTCCGTTAAACTTTGAGGTACCCTGTCGAACCAGGGTCAGACTGTCCCGTTCCGTCCTCAGTACATCCAGCGACGGGAAGTAGTCGCTCATCGCCTTTTCAAGATCATCCATAATCTTCTTATCATCCAGTTTTACTTTGACGTCAGTCGCTCCCTCATAATTTTCAAGCAGATATTGACTGAGCGAATCGACATAGGTGACCGGATAAAAGAGCGGTTCATTCATCCCAATGGTCATTTTTGCAATCAAATTTTTTTGATTGGGGCGATTACTGATTGATAATCGTTCATGGGACATCTGAATTTGACATGGATAGGTTTCAAGGAATTCAGCGAGCTGCATCAGCACGCTATGATCAATTTTACTTGTGTAGACCGGATCATCAATGGAGGACGATACAAAAGCACCGTTATGTGTGATGATTGGCTGCGAGAGCCGCAATGCCCTTGCGACCTTTGCAGCAGAATGAAAATGACGTTCAGATACTAACGTGACAACAACACCTTTTTTTTGCGCATACTGAATGGCATCCTTTGTTTGACGATCAAGCCTATTGTTGCTGTTCAATAGGGTACCATCGATGTCCAGTGCAAGTAAGCGATATACCAAGGTTATCCCCCTCTTCGGAATCCAAATCAGTACTTATTCCTGTGAAAAGCTTATGAACAAGGGATTAAAAATAGAACTAGGCATCGGCCGTCCGCACCCCAACATCACACTGGGTTGATTAACGAAGAAAAGGAAACGGCATAAACCGTCTCCTTTTTATCATACATTCAATTTCATTTAAATTACTTTTGGTATCCGCCGAATTGAGACTGAGCTTGTTGTACCAAGCGTTTGGTAATTTCTCCACCTACAGAACCATTTGCTCTGGACGTAGTATCCGGTCCAAGGTTCACGCCAAATTCGCGTGCAATTTCTTCTTTCATTTGATTAACTGCTTGCTGTACACCTGGCACGACTAACTGATTTGAATTTGCCATGTGTTTCACCTCCCTTATAAGCCTATTGTGCTCTGCAATTGATTTCTATATTCGAAAAGCCTTTTGGAAATTTTTAGGGCAAATAAGGGAAGAAGCAGCATGCACTGCGAATCAAACAACATGAGTCAGTTTGCCGGTCTTCGGATCCATTACCAGACCAAAAACCAACGTATGGTCAGGCAGGAGCGGGTGGTTTTTAACAATTGACACACTCTTCCTCACTTCATCTTCTACGGATTGAAAACCATTCAACCACTGTTTTAAGTCAATCGCTGCTTCAGCAAATTTATGATCGGCGACTCCACGCTGTTTCATATCATTAATCATCTTCTCCGCGTGCAAGCCATGCATGCCGCAGTCCGTATGACCAATAATATAGACCGCTTCTGACTCAAGTTCGTACAGTGAAACAAGAATGCTTTTCATTGTATTGCTATATGGGGATTCCACCATTCCGCCTGCGGATTTCAACATGATCGCATCGCCGTTTTTCACATTCAACGCTTTTGGCAGCAATTCAATAAGCCTGCAATCCATACAGGATACAATAGTCATCTTCTTTATCGGGCGATTAGGTGCTTCATAAGGCCGATACGCCTCATCTTTAACAAATTGTTGGTTAAAATTCAACATTTCTTTTAGCTGTGACATGTTCATTTCCCCCAGGTCAAGTATAAACATCACAGTTAATCATAAAAGAAAATAATTCATGAATCCAACATTGTGCCTTTAAAATGCAAAAAAGCCGTCTCCCTCAATGGGAAACAGCTTTTTCCAACGGTTAATCACACCTTAACAACGTTTGCTGCTTGGGGTCCACGGTTGCCTTCGACAACTTCGAATTCAACAGCTTGACCTTCGTCAAGTGTCTTGAATCCGTCCGTTTGGATCGCGCTGAAGTGCACGAATACGTCGTTTTCGCCTGGAACTTCGATGAAACCGAAGCCTTTGTCGCTGTTAAACCATTTAACTGTACCTGTTTTCAAAAAGAAAACCTCCTAATAATAAGTGGATGTTCAATATACTTGAACGCACTTTAAAAAATTTAATATATGCGTATGTTTTATCCGGCGTACCTTATCCTTGCAGCTGCAGATGTTCCATCATTCACCGACAAGGGTCTTCCCGCAAAAATAAAAAATTCACATATTATAAAAAGTATCAATAAAAAAGTACAAACACATTGATAATCCTTTTATAACACGTGAATTATAAATGTTACCTTTTATCATACATACATAATCATAAAATTAGACCTAACAAAAAGAGCAAAAAACATCAATCGGCTTTTCCGACGCCGAAACAACGAAAGCCCTACCTCTCTTCCATCCTTACGGTTCCTCTGACCGAGCCAGTATGATTCAGCGCAAGATCAATCTGCTTTTCATACAATCTGCTGCACAGTATTGACAAGAACACAAACTTCTATTCAAAAAAAACAAACAATCAGTAATTTTGTCATTCACATTAGGTCTATTTCAGTATAGATCTCAAATGCGAAAATGTCAACTAATGAAAAAGCTGAACCCTCTATAGACGATCGACGAAGGCTTCAGCTGATTTATTTTTATTAATAACCCACAAAAACGTTCCTGTTTTTTTATACAGAACTTTTCACTTTCAGTATAATAATTTTATAAATCATGTTAAATATCCGTACTCATGTCAAATAAAAAATTGCTTTAATTAAGGACACATGCATCATAGGAACTCTGATTCATGATCAGAGAGTCAGCTTCAACAGATTCAGGGAAGAAAGTGGAAAACGTTGCAACGGTTAAATAAGCCTAACTGTCGGTGACTGGATCGTTTCATAAAAGAGGAATGAATTTTTATGGATAAAAACAAGAAATTGAATCGGAAAAAGCAAGAAGATACCATTCTAGAAAAAGTCTATAATCTTATCCTTGATAAACAAACACAAGAGGATGAACGCAATGAGTTAATTATTTTTAAAAATGAGGATGAAAAAAGCGAAGATTTTGAAAACGACTTATGAGTTTAGCTGAAGGCTGCGGCAAATCGCACTTAAACGTCTAACCGTTCAGTCTAAGCTAAGTTCTCAGATTGGCGAATTTTATATGGACATTTCAACCACAGGATTGTTTACAAGAAATCTGGGAAATGGACTTACTGCAATGGGCATATTTTTGCATTAAAAACATTTTTCTAAGCCAAAACAATTTCAATTATTTTAACCGTTCTTGGTTAAAAATCTCCTCTGTATTTTACATACTTGAACATGGGATAATATAAAAAGCCGACAGGCGTCGATATTTTGTTAATGCATACAATTTTAAATTCTCTAAGGCAGCGTCTCTATCCGCGTAGTGAAGAATTCTTTTTTATGTTGAGCGAAAAATCCTTTTCATATTTGACGTTCAGATAATGAGCAGCTTTCCCCCTATCTTCATGGAATTTAGTTCTCCAAAAATGATTAAAAAACAGCCGTTTGCAAGACGACTGTTCGTTCAACCGGGCAGCAAATGCCCCCATTTCCTTCCAGCATTTAAAAAATACAGGACACTAATTACTTCTTTTTCGGCCAAACGAGGCTTTTAAACCACGCCTGACCACTTGAAAGAACGTCAATGACCTGACCATTCGTTCCGGTTTTACGTAGTTACGTATCGCGCGCAAAGCCCGTTTCGGATGCTTAGATGAAAACGTGTATGTTCCGTTTTTCTTTGTTCGAATGGCATAGCGGGGAATCCACTTTCCCTTAAACATTACGGAAGCAATAACATAATCGACTTCATCCCATGGGATTCGGATGTATTTCTGAGCATTTCGGTCGTTATAAAACTCAAATGCTTTGTCGCCAATCATGATTTTGCCGTAATCAGCTAAGCCTCCATAAGAAGTGGCATTGGTTACAAAATCGACTTTTGTATTCATTGATTGAACCATTTTCTTTGCTTCACTTCCTTTCGTTTCACGTACCCATTATACTTTGTTCCCGTTAATTAAGCTTCAATTCAAAATTATTATTAAAAAACCTTGCTTCGCAAAATCCTGTTTTTAGCGAAGTCTTACTTGAACTTATACTAAACGCCTGTATGCTCATTATATAAAAATGCTCGGGCTTTAATTCGATTTACAAAAATGCCCGAGCAAAAGGTTCACTGTTACATTAAGTGGATCAAATGGAAGACAACACCAATCACGAACAAACCAAGAATAATAATGATTGGAGAGACTTTCTTCTTAAGCAGCCACATACAGAAAAGTGTTAGCGCCAAGGCAGCTAGGCCGGGAATTAAGCTGTCCAAGTTGTTTTGCAACGTCGTAATCTTTTGTGCCTCTAATGAAAGACCGGCCGCTTGCTGCTCTAACGCTGTTTTAATTCCTTGCGCTCCTGACGGCAAATTACTCCAATCAATATAAGCGCCTTTATCAAGTTTAACTGAAGATACAATTGGCGTGAATTTTATTGATACCCATCGATTAACTAACGAACCAAGGATGAACATACCAAGGATTGATGCACCTTTAGTAATATCTTGAAGTAATCCACCGGATAAGTCGTCAGTAATTTTAGAACCTGCTTTATAGCCGAATTCTTGTGTATACCACATGAATGCCATACGAATAATATTCCAGCCGACGAAATAAAGAATTGGGCCAAGTATGTTGCCGGTCATTGCAAGAGAAGCGGCTAGCGCACCCAGGATAGGCTTAACCGTGAACCAGAAAACCGGATCACCAATACCTGCTAGCGGTCCCATCATACCGATTTTAACCCCTTGAATGGCAACGTCGTCAACCGGCGCACCGTTTGCACGTTCCTCTTCAAGCGCCAAAGTGACACCAATAATTGGTGAAGCCACATAGGGATGGGTATTAAAGAATTCCAGATGACGTTTCAGTGCTGCAGCACGATCTTCCTTAGATTTGTATAATTTTTTGATTGCGGGAATCATTGAATAGGCCCAGCCGCCGTTTTGCATCCGTTCATAGTTCCAGGAACCTTGAAGAAACGTTGAGCGCCACCAAACAGAAATACGATCCTTTTTTGATAATCTCAATTCTTGTGTCATTTTTATGTCTCCCTCCTTCTTAGTAATTATCAATAATATCGCCTAACGGATCACCCGTATTTGTGCCTCCGCCTTTACCTGAACCGCCTTGTTTGGAAAGCGCCAAATAGATAAGTGCAAGTGCAACACCGATCGCACCAAGTCCGATCAATGTGATTTGTGTCACCGTCGCGAGCACAAAACCAATTGCGAAGAATGGCCAGACTTCTTTTGTAGCCATCATGTTAATAACCATTGCATAACCAACAGCTACGACCATGCCGCCGCCGATTGCTAAACCGTCTGTCAACCAAACCGGCATTGATGCAAGTAATCCTCTCACCGGACCGGCACCAATTGCTAAAATTAATGCCGCGGGGATGGCAATACGCAGCCCCTGCATACAGATTCCGGCAATTTGCCAAAACTCAACCTTTCTAAAGCTTCCTTCGTTAGCGGCCGCATCCATAAAGTGTACAAATGCGGTTGCAATCGTACGGCAGATGATGGTTAATAATAAACCGGCAACAGCAAGCGGAACGGCAATCGCAATGGCAGAGGATACACCGGCATTGCCTTGCCCGCCAAGAACTAGAATAATTGCAGACGCAATGGATGCAAGCGCGGCATCAGGAGCTACCGCGGCACCGATATTTGCCCAACCCAGAGCAATCATCTGAAGCGTACCGCCAAGGATCAGACATGGGATCAAATTCCCCGTAACTAAGCCGATTAACGTACAGGCAATGACCGGTTGATGAAAATGAAATTCATCCAGGATTCCTTCCATGCCGGCCAGAAATGCGACGATAACGACTAATACTATTTGAATAATGTTTAAGTCCATGATTATCGTTCCTCCGTTTCTTCTGATCATTTAAATTATCTTAATCGGTTTAACTCATCTTGAGCTTTCTTAATAATTTCGTCCATGTCACCCTTTGAATCATTTGGAACCTTACGTACATCGAAGGCCAAACCAATTTTCTTTAACTTATTAAAAGTATCAATATCATCTTGACTGAAGGCGAGCACTTTGTTCGGCTGCACTTTGCCCGGCGAGTGCGCCATCGAACCAACATTGATTGTCTTCAATGGAACGCCTCCTTCAACGGTTTTAAGGGCATCTTGTGGATTTTCAAAAAGAAGCAATGCGCGTTGACCGCCGAAGTGCTGATCATCTTTCGCCAGCCTGATCATCTGATCAACAGGAACAACATGTGCTTTAACACCCGGCGGAGCTGCCTGTTGAATCAATTTCTTACGCAGATCATCCTTAGCTACGGCATCCGAAACAACAATGATCCGTGTCGGTTGCGTCGTCTTTGTCCAAGCGGTCGCTATTTGTCCGTGAAGCAGTCGGGAATCGATACGTGCTAACACGTATTTAAATGTACCTGGGGCACCTGCATTTATTTCTTGAGCCGGAGCTGCCGCAGTGCTTTCTTCCGGCATCAATTCCTCAGGTCTTATTTTGACCCCTTCTTTAGCCGTCGCCAAAATATGTGCGGCAATCTCATGTGCCGTGTTCATTGATAAGCGTGAAGCGTACGCTTCAATCAGCATCGGCAGGTTCATGCCGGCAACGATTGCCCATTTATCTTTGTGCGCTTCAAACAAGTTGTTGATCTGGTTGAATGGCGTGCCGCCCCAAAGATCGACTAAGAACAGCACTTCTTCCTGATCGTCTAAAGATGTAATTGCTTTTTCCAGCTTTGCCTTAACGTCGGCAGGGCCTTCGTTCGGCATTAAGGTAACCGTCTTGACATTCTCCTGTTCGCCAAAAATCATTGCGCCGGACTGGAGGATGCCTTCGGCAAAATTGCCGTGGCTTGCCAGGATCATACCTACCATGTTTCATACCTCCTCGTATCATTTTTATTGCTTTAGCAGTACCGTCATCAATCATGTTATCGCTTCCAAAAAATTCAAAAAGCACAACGAATGGGTTTGCCGCCTTGAAACCTTCTCACCCCCTTTCCTATTTGGGAATGTGCGAATTACTAAAGAAGAGCAGTACTTCTAAAAATCATTTGCTTCGCACCAAACCCTTTTCGGAAAGCGATTTCCAAAGATTTTTGGAACTGTCGTTAGAAACCTTGCGGACATCAAGCTTAATCCCACGATCATGAAACCATTTGAAAGCCTCCACATCGGCCGCATTAACAGCTATTGCATCCGTAACCATTACCCGCGTATTGTCAAAACTTATCGCACCAATATTGATCGAATCAATCTTTATGCCGCTGCCCTCGACAACACGCCTTGCATCAACAGGATCCTCAACCAGAATCATCGGTTTTAAAACATCAAAACGCGGATCGTGATAGAGTCTTATCATTTTCTCCACCGTGATGACATTGGTACTAATCCCGGGAGGTGCCGCCTGTATAATCAATGTCTTGCGTGTCCGATCCTGCGCCACACGATCAGACACAATTAAGATACGATTAACCTTGACGGCTTTTGCCCAATTCGTGGTCACCTGCCCGTGTAACAGACGGCTGTCAATGCGCAATAAACGAACATCCATTGTCATGTCCATCCACCAGCTTTGAATAAGTTGTAGCGTTTTCATGATTTTGGTTCCAATCTTTGAAGATCCCAAACTTCTTAGAGAATACGCACACTACAATATAAGCAAATTACGTGCCAATTTTTGTGTATCACTTAAAAAAGCCGACATAATTGACTTTTTCGACCAAGTACAAAATAATTGATACATTTTAATTGTGTATCAATTATTTTGTGTATCGTTTTTTTCTTTTTCTGTATTAAATAATTCAACAATATAATACACTTCATTTTCGGAAAGTTTGATATTAAGTGTTTGATGCAGAATTTCCCCTGCCTGTTTAATGATCGGATACATTTCTCCCATTCTGACATGAGATAGTTTTTTTTCATCAACACTCATTTCCGAGCGTGTCAGATAACGCTCAAGTGCGCCCGCCATATGCATGATCAAACTGATTTTGAAGGCATTGGACATTTTAGTCCTGCAGCGCCGCTGAATAAAATCGCAATAATCCAACAATACGTTTACTATTTTTGCAGGATTAATAAATGTAAAGTACTGCCCCAAATAATTCTGAATCATTTCCTTTGTTAACGATTGCGAATGATTCAGGGGATCTGCTTCACGCGCGGCATCATGGTTTAGTTCTTCGATCAGACTGACAAAGTGCTCGCCTCCGCCCTGCAGTAAATTTTCTAAGGAAACAAACGGAACAGCAACATGGGGCTTCACAATACCGGTCGCGGCAACAATTTGATAGTTTTGCTGAATCTCAGCAATCTGGTCGTTCATCTTGACAAGCGAAACAGTGATCACTGTGATGTCATCAATTAGATTATCAATGAGTATCTTATCCAACAGATCCTTAATTTTTCTAGCAGTTCCTTCGCCGGTTGAACAAATTGCAATAATTGCCTTCTCTCGTTGATCCGATCTTTTCAGAGCATTGTCTTTCTTTTTCTGCACCTTTTCGACCGTTCGCGAATAACCGTCAAATTCACGTAATTCCCGATACACCGTTTCAAGATCACTATCGATCAGCGCTGTTTTACGTGCGGCTTCCAGCACCATCGCTGTCGTCACCATATCGATCGTTTTGACATGAACATGCGTTTTCTCTGTCAGTTTACTGCTGAACGTGCTCAGAGATCCCATATCGACCAGAAGCAAAACACCACTGCCCTGATCAATCTTTTTGACTTGTGCGGCAATGCCGTCCAAGGCAATTTTGGGACTCATCTCGAGCGGCATATCATAGGCAGCGATGTTATTCACAGACAACAGTTGTGTCACCACCTGCACCATTGAGGATGCGGTACTGTTCCCATGAGCAGCGACAACAATGCCGACTTTTCCGGTTTTAGGATCAGATTTTAGGGAGACTAAGAGGATTGCCATGTAGTAAACCTCAGATTCAGGGATAGGGAACCGATAATGCTCCTCAATCAACGTTTTCACACGTTCGGCAATTTTGATTTCTGACGGATAATCGTGAAGCATTGAAATCAAATCCGCCGAAATCGTTCGCAATGGTTTTCCCGATTGCACCCGTTTAATGAAAGAACTGATGTGCAGACTCATCGCATAAATGAAATTATCTCTGACCGGATAATTCTCTTTTTCCTGAAGCTGCTGCTGAATTTGTTTGGTAATGTCAATAACTTCCTGATCAACGATCTCATTCAGACCGCCGACTGTGTTTTCAAGTTTTCCCTGACGATAAAAAGATTTTAGATGCAGATTGATATCGGTCATAATGAAATTATTGATCGCCGCCTGATTCAGTCCTTCTTCCTTCAGCAGTGCGGCTTTGTCACCGATGATTTCATACAAGTTATACGGCAGTTCATAGCTGTCGATGTCGGGAACACCGCGCTCGGCATCAGGCTTGATCACCATCGTCGCCTCCAGCAGGCGGCTCAGATTTCCCAGTTCCTTCCGGTCGCTTGCCAGGTTGGACAGTCCGTCTTTAATATCAGGCGGCAGCCGGTTGAAAAACAAGGCAATTTCATTTTTATCATGCATGCTGTTCAAGAACCCTTGAGCACACACTAATTGAATATTGGACTTCAATTGCCCGATGTTCCCGTATGTTACGCTTCCCAGCAAAGCTTGCACGACATCTTCGTTTAATCGAATATTTTTATGAATCCGATTTGCTTCAAGTGTTAATAATTGCTCCAATAATTTCAACTTTTCACGTGCACTTCTTTGGTTGAAGTCCGGAAGTTGAATAATTACGGGAATCCGGCGGACAAATGTCTGCAGCAATGAGCTTTTCGGGTCTTCCGTCGTTGCGAACACCAGCCTGACGTCCGCATGATGCGTCTTGGCTGTTTCGCCTAAGCGGCTGTATGTACCATGATCCATAAAATAAAAGATCATTTCTTGTCCCTCAGGTGGCAGGCGATGTACTTCATCAAGAAAAAGCATTCCGCCGTCAGCTTCCTGAATCAAACCGTCCTTATCAGCGCTGGCACCAGTAAAAGCTCCTTTGACATAGCCAAAAAGATGCGACATTAACAACTGCGGATTATGCGCATAATCCGCACAATTGAACGTAGTAAATCCTTTTTTAGAAATAATCTTCTTGTTCAATGCGAAATGGTACATTTTATGAGCGAAATAAGTCTTTCCTGATCCGGTCGGCCCAATGATCAGTGTATTCAGTCCGTGCGGCGGATAGAGTAATGCTGCTTTTGCCTGCTCAACTTGATTTTTCAGGCTGTCACGACTGCCGATCATATTTTCAAAAACATCGATTTCGTGTTTATTTGCCGTATCTTTCTTTTTCACACGTTGGTCTTGAATTTGAGCGCTTCCCGCAAATCCGATGTTAGGCTTCTGCTGCACCTTCGTTTCCCGTTTCCCGGCTGCAGGATTCATGAGGTAGTGGACTGGTCGGCCATTTATTTTCTTAACGCGTCCCTCTCTGACAAGCTGATTTAACTCCTTGCTGACGTTTGGGCGAAGTACACCGATCGCTTCGGATATCTCGCTGGTTGTAACCCCTTGAGGCTTATTTATTATGCATTTTTCCAGATAGGTTAAAACTTTTTCACGCCTTGTCATGATACGTCCTCTTTTAAATTGTATTGTGTATCGCCAGTGTATCACAAGTTAAAATTGTAAGCGAGTTCATCGTTTTTAATACATAAAGCATTTCAACTGCCCCCTTAAATACTTACATATACTTGATTTTTTATTAATTTAACTTATAATTACTTATTGAAGATAGGCTTAAATAAAAGGAGCAACGACCTGAATGCTTCGAAAAGAAAGGAGATGCGTGTCATTTACCAAGAAGAGCGTTTGGCAGCTATTCTCGATGATCTGCAAAAAGCACGCAGTCTGTCGGTGGCAGACATTTGCCGCCTTTACCAAGTCTCGCGTGACACAGCTCGGCGTGATATTGTCAAGCTTACCGAGCAAAAGGCGGCGATTCGAACGCATGGAGGAATCGCCCTTCCTGATTTTCAGAATAAAGTTTTGGCTTACCGAGATCGTCTGCAGGCTTATTCCGATGCGAAAATACAAATAGGAAAAAAGGCGCTCAATTTTCTGCAGCGCGATGGTTTTTATTTTTTTAACGCTTCAACAACCATTTCCTGTATGGTGCGTCAGATCAATCTACCCATTCATGTCTTTACGCAATCACTTGATGTCGCAGAACTGTTATCTCAGAAAGAAGAGATCCCCGTTCATTTGTTTGGCGGATTATTAAATGGCAAGAATCGTTTTTTCTTTTCTGCGGAAAGTATAAAGCACATGGAAACAATTCGCTTCGATGCGGCATTTCTCGGAGCGGCTGCGGTCACTGAAGACGGCATTTATTATGATGATGAAGAGGACGCTTTAATCAGCAGAACCATATCAAAATGTTCTGATCGTATTATTATTCTCACGGATCACAAGAAATTTGATCAGAAAAGCAGGTTTAAGGGATTCGATTGGAGTACTGCAGACTTTCTAATTACCGATCACATGCACTCCGAACAAATCAGAACTTCGATCGAAGAGCAAGGCGTTCATTTCATTCTTGCTGATTAAATGAAATCGACAGTTGGTTACTTATTCTTTCTCTATAGGGAGTGGATTTATATGTCAATTCAATTGATTTTCAGTGATATCGACGGCACATTAATTAATTCAAAGCATGTCATTACGAAAAAAACCGTGCAGGCGATCAAAGACTGTGCAGGACAAAACATCCCCTTCATTCTCGTTTCCGCGCGAATGCCGAGCGGAATTCTTCCCTTACAGCAGCAACTCGGCTCATTTGACCCGATCATTTGTTACAGCGGAGCACTTATCGTCGATCAGCACCATACTCTGACTTCGAATGAACATTTATTCTCTGTTACAATGAATCCTGCAACGGTACTGTTTGTTTATCAGCAAATCTGTAACCGTTTCCCGGAAATGAGTTTCTCTGCATACAGTTTTGATCGTTGGCTTGTTCCGGATCGGCCGGATGCCTAGATTGCTCAAGAACAGGCCATAGCGCGCACCCCTTCATTTGCATACGCATTCCACGATCAAACACCAGATGATCTGCCGCCGGTTCATAAGCTATTGTGCATGGGGGAACCGGCAGCTATTGACCAATTACAAGCAGTTCTTCTTGAAGCAAATCTTGATGCGGCGTTTTACAAATCAAAGCCCACCTATTTGGAAATCATGGCCGAGAATGTCAGTAAAGCAAGTGCTATGCGTAAGATAATGGAACGTTATCATATAGCACAAGAAAACACACTCGCCTTTGGTGATAATTTTAATGATGTACCTATGCTCCGATTCGCAGGAATCGGCATAGCGATGGGCAACGCTCCGGAACAAGTAAAAGGAGCAGCCGACTTTGTGACCCTCTCTAACGATCAGGACGGAATAAAAGCGGCACTCGAACGATTAAGCGTACTTCCAACAAACTACTAAACAGATTCGTTTGCAAATTGATTTGTCCATTGATCCAGAAAATCAAACAAGATTAATTTATTCTGCTGAACCAATTCGAATCGGCCGCATAGCTATGGAATACTCTGAATATACTTGCCACCGACCAATTCATTGCGCAAATGTTCGATAATATCACGAATATTTTCTTCACTAACTTCCAGATGAAATTGAAGACCCACAACCCGTTTTCTGTAAACAAATGCCTGGTTTCAGCAGCCTTTGCTGAAGGCCGCATGTGACGCTCTTTGCGGAAGATCAAAGGTATCCCTATGCCAATGAAAAACTGTCATCTGCTTGGGCATGCCTAAAAAAGGCAGCTCCGGATGATTCACGAGCGAGATCGGAAACCAGCCGATCTCTTTTTCTTTTCCGGGATAACCATCCGCGCCAAGACAAATCCCCAAAACAGGAATATTCTTTCGAATCGCTGTTTTGATCCATTCCTTTTCCTGTTTCAGCCATGGATACGCATCTTCATTCGCACAATTCATTGGCCCCCCATAATGACCATCAAGCCGATTTTTTCAAAGTCAGGCTTGGCAAATTTCTTTTCATAAAAGTATGTTCCAGTCAGTTCATAACCATGCACCCTGCACCATTCGGAGATAAATCCCGGTTTCTCAAACGAAACATGCTGAAAAAAATGTACACGCATCTGCCCATCTCCCCAATGACAATTATCGCTGCGAAAATGAGACAAAGTCCGAAAAGGAGTTTATTTCCTCCTTTTCGGACCTTATTCCCTCACATCAATCGAAAATATCCCCAAGCATATCCATCACGGACTTCTTTTTCTTTCTGTGCGGAACATAGTCTTCCCCTTTTCTTTTATCATAATATGAATTGTCTTTATAGTCACGATCTCTATAGCTTTTTTGTTGATCTTCTCCATACCAATCATTGAACGGACGATGGACCTCTTTCACACGAGTCGATAATTTATCTAACTCTCCGCGATCCAGCCATATCCCCTTGCAGTTTGGGCAAGTATCGATCAATACGCCTTCTTTTTCAATTTCTTTTATGCGGACATCGTCGCATACCGGACAAAACATGGCCTCACTCCTCCCTTCGTTTTCATAATCATTTTATCAAAATTTGTATCAAAACGCTTTCAATTAGTTTTTTCTTACCTATTTGTCAAACATTTAAACGACACGATTCTGTGAATAAATAGTAACAAAAAAGTCACACCTCAAGTGTAAACGCTTTCATCTGATATTATATAATTAACATGTGTTCAAGGATCATATGTTCAATTAGTCGACGATTTTAATGAGGAGATGAACGGCATGGAAGCAACAGTAGAAAAAAGCAAGTATGGATCAGCTTGGGACGGATTTGTTGAAGGTATTTGGAAAAACGAAGTTAACGTTCGCGATTTTATCATGAAAAACATACATCCTTACAGCGGTGACGAATCTTTTCTGGCCGGAGCAACAAAAAATACAGATCTTCTGTGGAAGCAAGTGATGGAACTATCTGAGCAGGAACGAAAAAACGGCGGGGTTCTGGATATGGATACCAAGATTGTCTCTACAATCACCTCGCACAAACCAGGTTATTTGAATAAACAACTCGAGAGAATCGTTGGCGTTCAAACCGACGAACCATTTAAACGCGCCTTGATGCCATTTGGCGGCATTCGCGTGGCCGATCAGGCAGCTGCATCATATGGGTACAAAATTGATGACGAAGTCAAGCATGTCTTTACCGAATACAGGAAAACACATAATCAAGGTGTTTTTGATGCCTACACTGATGAAATGCGTCTGGCTCGTCACGCAGGCATTATCACCGGACTCCCGGACGCTTACGGTCGCGGGCGTATCATCGGCGACTATCGACGCGTCGCGCTATACGGCATTGACTTCCTGATCGAACAAAAGAAAATTGATAAGCAAAATACCAGCAGCAAAATGAGTGAAGACGTCATCCGGCTTCGCGAAGAACTGACAGAACAGATTCGCGCACTCGAAGATATTAAGAAAATGGCAGCCAGCTATGGTTTTGATATTTCCAAACCGGCAACCAATGCGCATGAGGCATTCCAATGGTTGTATTTTGGTTATCTTGCAGCCGTTAAGGAACAGAACGGAGCAGCGATGAGTCTTGGCAGAACCTCATCGTTCCTTGACATTTACATTGAGCGCGATTTGGCAAGCCATGCACTAACCGAGGATGAGGCACAGGAGCTGGTTGATCATTTCGTCATGAAGCTTCGTCTCGTTAAATTTGCACGTACCCCTGAATATAATGAACTGTTCAGCGGTGACCCGACATGGGTTACGGAATCAATCGGCGGCATGAGCGTTGACGGACGGACATTAGTCACGAAAAACTCGTTCCGCTTCCTGCACACGCTGGAGAATCTCGGTTCGGCGCCGGAACCGAATCTGACCGTCCTGTGGTCAAAACAGCTGCCGAAAGCATTCAAGGAATACTGCGCAGATATTTCAATAAAAACGAGCGCAATTCAGTATGAAAACGATGATTTAATGCGTGTGGAATACGGCGATGATTACGGTATTGCCTGCTGTGTATCGGCCATGCGTATCGGCAAACAGATGCAATTCTTCGGCGCGCGTGCCAACCTCGCGAAGACCTTGCTCTATGCTATCAATGGCGGTGTCGATGAAGTCAAAAAAATACAGGTAGCTCCTGCGCTTGCACCAATTACCAGTGATGTTTTGGATTACGATGAAGTGATGCAGAAATTTGACCGTATGATGGATTGGCTGTCTGATCTGTACATCAATACACTGAATGTCATCCACTATATGCACGACAAGTATTCCTATGAACGAAGCGAAATGGCGCTGCACGATACTCATATTCTGCGTACAATGGCAACCGGTATCGCCGGTCTCAGTGTCGCGGCGGATTCGCTCAGTGCAATCAAATATGCGAAAGTACATGTTCAGCGCGATGAAGACGGCTTGGCAGTTGGTTTTAACATCGAAGGAGACTTTCCTAAATACGGCAACAACGATGACCGTGTCGACTCTATCGCTGTAGATCTCGTTGAAAGCTTTATGAATAAATTGAAAAGGGTAGACACATACCGTGATTCTGTTCCGACGCTGTCGATTCTGACGATCACTTCAAATGTCGTTTACGGCAAGAAGACCGGCAGCACTCCGGATGGACGTTTGCGCGGTGAGGCTTTTGCTCCGGGAGCAAACCCAATGCATGGACGCGACAGCAAAGGTGCTCTTGCCTCTCTGTCCTCTGTCGCAAAACTGCCTTACCGTTACTCACTTGATGGTATCTCAAACACATTCTCAATCGTGCCGAAAGCGCTGGGAAAAGATGATTCCGTACGCGAAGACAATCTGGATGCAATGCTTGACGGCTATGCTGAAAAGGGAGGCCATCATATTAATATCAATGTATTTAACCGGGAAACACTGGTCGATGCGATGGATCACCCGGAAAAATATCCGCAGCTGACGATTCGTGTTTCCGGCTACGCTGTCAACTTTATCAAACTGACCCGTGAACAGCAGCTCGAAGTTCTGCATCGGACTTTCCACGAAGCAATTTGAGCATGAATTTTTAATGTACGACCGAAAGGAGGGAGTCTTCATGGTTCTTGGTAATATTCATTCGATTGAATCATTCGGCACCGTCGATGGTCCGGGTATCCGCTTTGTCGTGTTTACCCAAGGCTGCCCGCTCCGCTGCAAATACTGCCATAATGTCGATACACGGGCAATCGGTACCGGAAAATCAGTCAGTGTCGATGAAATCATTCATGAATTGAAGGATTACCTGCCGTTTATTCAGGCATCCGGTGGAGGCATTACGGTCAGCGGAGGTGAAGCGCTGCTGCAGATCCCTTTCCTGACTGAGTTATTTAAAGCATGCAAAGCCATCGGTGTTCACACCGCCCTCGACACATCCGGATGCTGCTATGTCGACGCGCCCTTCTTTCACAAGAAGTTCGATGAATTGGCATCTTATACCGATCTTGTGCTGCTCGACATCAAAGAGATCAACTCAGAGCGACACAAGTGGCTGACTGGCCAGCCGAATGAGCACATCTTAGCTTTTGCCCGATTGTTATCAAAGAAACAGATTCCTATGTGGATCAGACATGTGCTTGTTCCGACTGTTACTGATTCCGAACAGGATCTTACAGAACTTGGAGCGTTTATTGACACATTGCAAAATGTGGAGCGCGTGGAAATACTGCCCTACCATAAAATGGGCGTATATAAATGGGAAGCGATGGGGCTGGATTATCCTCTTGAAGACATTGAATCACCGACAGATGAAGAAGTGAAACGTGCCGCCCAATTAATTCAGCAGAACATGACAAAAGAACTCGTTGCTGTGCCCCAGTAACCAGTAATATAGAAAAGACCTTGCTGCA
>NZ_JAMXWM010000030.1 GCF_024125445.1 Sporolactobacillus shoreicorticis
ACGTCCAAAAATAAAACAAACGAAACCTGATTCAGAATAACATCCCGTAACGTATTGACAACAAATCTTTAGAATCTCTCAAAAGCGGTATCACTTGGTTTGTTCCTGCCGCCTAAGCGGCGTACGGATACGTGTAGTAGAAGTGTGTCGCTTGATTCTTCGGCTGTTCGTCAAGCCTGAAAATTCACTGCCATTGTCCGCAAAAGTACATCGTTTCCACCGGATTTTTTACCGATCACGGTATCGATTTCCCAGTGCCCAAACTGCTCTCGCTTCTGGACCTCCGCAGGCCGGAGTTTTTGGAATGGTGGCGGTATAACGTCCGTGTGCAGATCCTGACCTTGTTTTTGCCACTTCGGATCCCAGACTTCATCAGGAAACCATTTGTCTGGGAACAGGATTTTATTCTCGGCATAGGCGATGAAATCTGAAGTGGCTGCCAGTTTGCACCTGCGCCCACAATGACTGCGATTGCGTTCATAGAGGGCTTGTCCGGTCTTCAATACCGTCTGATAGGAACAGCCGATCTTACAGCGATCTCACATGAAGAGCGCTGCTCCTGATGAAGGATCTGAATTTGTCCACCCTGGTTAGGCATTCAAGTGTGTAAAGATTCGATATTTTGTGCTAGGCTTGGAGTAAGCCATTATAAAATCCGCTTCTTTCATTATGGTTTCGTCGCTTTAATGATAACATCGGATTTTATGATGGTGTTTTACTACTCCAATCTATCTGGCTAATTTGATTTTACAACTTGCCAAATAAGTTATTTTTAAAATCAATTGATCTTTAAAGCCGATTAATAAGATGTTTCAAAAAGTAGAACCGCCTTTGTATCCCCAGACTTTTATGGTATAAGGCGAAAGATTCAAAGGAATTAAAAGAGATTTTGCGCATGGATTCATAATTGGTTCACAGAGACTAGCTACACTGAGAAAGTCATCATAGTATGATTCAATGAAGTATTAGAAATTATGTTTTATGAAGAATGGAGATGAGTATATGATTCGTTTGGCTAGATATATGCGGCCCTATCTGTGGCCGACATTTTTTTCCGTACTCTTTGTATTCCTGCAATCATTAGCGAATTTGTATTTACCGACGCTGATGGCGGACATTGTTGATACGGGAATTGTTAAAGGTGATCTGCCTTATATCTATAAGATGGGCACATATATGCTGTTTGTAACGCTTGCTGCCGGAGTCCTGACGGTTCTCGCCAACTATTTGGCGTCCAAGGTGGCTGCTGGATTCGGACGTGATGTGCGAAATAAAATGTTCGCGCATGTTGAGACCTTTTCGTTAAATGAGTTTGATCAAGTAGGGACGAGTTCATTGATCACGCGAACAACAAATGATATTACGCAGATTGAGCAGGTGTATATGATGATCCTCAAGATGATGACAATGGCGCCGCTGATGTGCGTCGGGGGAATCATCATGGCCGTGTACCAGGACGCAAAGCTTTCACTTGTGTTAGTGGTGGCGCTGCCACTCTTGATTGTATCGATTCTTGTACTTGCGCAGAAAGGCCTGCCTTATTTTAAGAAAATCCAGAAGAAAATGGATCGGCTTAATCTAATTTTGCGTGAAGAATTGACTGGTATTCGTGTCATTCGATCGTTTAATCGAGAAAAACATGAAATTGATCGTTTTGATGATGCAAATAAGGATATAACTCATACATCGATTCGTATCAATCAAATTATGGCAGCTGCGATGCCGCTGATGATGCTGATCATGAATTTATCGATGGTGGCTATTGTCTGGTTTGGCGGACTGCGAATTAATAGCGGATCAATGCAGGTCGGGGATTTAATGGCGTTTATTCAGTATGCCATGCAGATTATGTTCTCTGTTCTCATGGGTGCGATGATGTTCATCATGATCCCTCGCGCTCAGATTTCCGCGACTCGTGTGAATGAAGTGCTCGATATTCAACCGGATATTCAGGATACTAAATCTGTGGGCTCCTCGGTCAATGCTGAGAGCGGACTGGGTGTAGCGTTTAAAAGTGTAACATTCAGTTATCCGGGGGCAGAAAAGCCGGCATTAAACGATATCTCATTTACGGCTCGCTCGGGAGAAACGACCGCTATTATCGGCGGAACCGGTGCCGGAAAATCAACGTTGCTGAATCTTATTCCGAGATATTTTGATGCATTGAGCGGAAGCGTGCAGGTGAATGGGGTTGATGTTAAGGCCATTTCCGTTGATAAACTTCGTCGAATGATCGGCTATGTACCGCAAAAATCAGTGCTCTTTACCGGAACCGTGGCAGAAAACATTCGTTACGGAAACGAACGGGCAACAGATGAAGAAATTAAGGAAGCAGCACGTATTGCTCAGGCGAACGAATTTATTCAAGAGATGAGTGAAGGCTACGATTCGATCATTGCTCAAGGGGGGAAAAATGTCTCGGGAGGTCAGAAGCAGCGGCTGGCAATCGCTCGGGCGTTAGCGCGCCAAGCAGATATCTACCTTTTGGATGACAGCTTCTCCGCACTCGATTATCGTACCGACGCGCGGCTCAGAGCGGAGCTTGGACGAATTACGCAGACGGCAGCGTTAATTATCGTCGCGCAGCGGGTAAGTACCGTATTCCATGCAGACAAAATTATTGTACTTGATGACGGCAAAATTGTGGGTCAAGGCACGCACGCCGAACTGATGGAAACTTGTACTGTATATCGGGAAATTGTTGCATCACAGCTGGAGAAGGAGGAACTGGCATGAGTGATAAAAGAAATAAAAGGCGTGCCGGCGGATTCGGTCCTGGACATATGCGGATGCCTGTGCAGAAGCCGAAAAACTTTCGGAAAACATTTCGCCGTCTGATGGGTTATTTGAGACCGCATTATGCGGTATTGGTTGCGGTGTTGATCACTGCAGTACTCAGCACAATTTTTACCATTATTGCTCCTAAATTAATGGGGAATGCGACGACAAAGCTTTTTGAAGGCATGATGATGAAAATGAAAGGTGTACCGGGCGCCCATATTGATTTTAATTATATATGGGGAATTGTGATCGCGCTTGTTCTACTCTATGTACTCAGTTCATTATTTACATTCATCATGCAATATTTGATGAGCGGCGTTTCGCAAAAAATGGTTTATAAGCTGCGCAAGCAGGTCAATGAGAAGCTTGCCCGGCTGCCGGTTAAATATTATGATGCGCATCCATACGGAGATGTGCTCAGCCGTGCGGTTAACGATTCGGAAAACATCAGCAATACCTTGCAGCAAAGCCTGACGGCGTCGATCACGTCGATCATTACGCTGATCGGCGTTGTCGTTATGATGCTGACAATCAGCCCGCTTTTGACCTTGGTGCTGCTTGTGACGATTCCACTCAGCTTTATTGGGATCGCGCAAATCACGAAGCATTCGCAAGGTTATTTCAAGCAGCAGCAGGAGCAGATTGGAATGCTTAACGGCCACGTTGAAGAAATGTTCACCGGTCATCAAGTGATTAAGGCATTTGGAAAAGAACGTGAATCGGTAGGTAAATTTGAATCGATTAACGGTAAGCTCTATAATTCTGCATGGAAGGCGCAATTTTTGTCCGGAATTATGATGCCGATGATGATGTTTGTCGGCAACATTGGTTATGTTCTGATATCAGTTGTCGGTGGTATTTTAGTAATCCATCGATCCATACAGATTGGCGATATTCAGGCATTTATTCAATACGCCCGTCAATTTGGTCAGCCGCTCAACCAGATTGCCAATATATCGAACATTATTCAATCGACCATTGCATCCGCTGAACGCATCTTTGAAATTCTGGATGAGGAAGAAGTTGCGGCGGATGCTGAGGCATCGGAACCGTTGCAGTTACCGAAGGGGCGTGTCACCTTTGATCATGTAGGTTTCCGCTACAAGGAAGATCAGCCACTGATTGAGGACATGACGATTGATGTGAAGGCGGGCCAATCGGTAGCCATTGTCGGGCCGACCGGAGCGGGCAAGACAACGCTTGTCAATTTGCTGATGCGCTTCTATGAGGTGCGCGAAGGAAAAATTACCGTTGACGGCACAGATATCCGATCAATCAAACGTGAACGGCTGCATCAGCTTTTTGGTATGGTGCTGCAGGATACATGGCTGTTTAAGGGAACGATTCGCGAGAATATCGCTTATGGACGTATCGGGGCGACGGATGAAGAAATCGTGTGTGCTGCCGAGGCGGCTCATGCCGACCATTTCATCCGAACCCTTCCGGAAGGCTACGACACCATTTTGAATGAAGAAGGAAGCAATATTTCTCAAGGTCAAAAGCAGCTTCTAACGATTGCGCGGGCGATTCTTGCCGATCCGGTGATTCTTATTCTTGATGAGGCAACCAGCAGTGTCGATACGCGCACCGAAGTTCATATTCAGAAAGCCATGAACGCGCTCATGAAGAATCGCACTAGCTTTGTCATTGCCCATCGTTTGTCGACCATTCGAGAAGCTGATCTGATTCTCGTGATGAATCACGGCCGTGTGATCGAACAAGGAACGCATCACGAACTGCTTGAGAAAAAAGGATTTTATGCTGATCTGTACAATAGTCAATTCGACGATGAAGAGAAGCATCTGGAAATCGGATAATTTAAAACATAGGGCATTCGGACAATTTTCCGGGTGCTTTTTTACTTGGCAATAAATCTTTTTTTGATTTTTTGTTTTACTTTGCGGGCAAGTATATTAAACTCTTTACAGTGGAGTAAAGAAGAAGCGAGGCAGAGTAATGACGAAAAAAATTGTGTTTACCGGCGGCGGTTCGGCGGGACATGTAACTCCGAATTTGGCGCTTATTGATGAACTGAAGGACTGTAAAGTTACGTATATCGGCTCAAAAACCGGGATTGAGAAAAATTTGGTGCAGGCGCATGGAATTGACTATCGCGCCATTTCCAGCGGCAAGCTTCGCCGATATTTTGATCTGAAAAATTTCAAGGATCCGTTCAAGGTGCTTGCGGGTGTCATGCAGGCTTATCTGATTTTGAAAAAGATCAAGCCTGATGTCATCTTTTCTAAGGGTGGCTTCGTATCGGTGCCGGTCGTTATCGGCGGCTGGATGAACCGGATTCCTGTCTATATTCATGAATCGGATATTACGCCGGGTCTGGCCAATCGAATCGCGATTAAGTTCGCAACCAAGCTTTTTGTGACGTTTGAGGAAGCCGGGGCGCATCTGCCAAAGGGAAAAGTTGTCTATACCGGTGCGCCGATCCGCGATGTGCTGCGCACGGGGGACAGAAGCAAAGGTTTGAAGTTTCTTGGCTTTCAAGGAGAAAAACCGGTACTGCTTATCATGGGCGGCAGTCTCGGGGCAAAAAAAATCAATGATGTGGTCCGTGAGCTGCTGCCTGAATTGCTAAAAACGTATCAGATTGTGCATCTGTGTGGTAAAGGGTATATCATTCCCGAACTTGAATCAACGGCCGGGTACAGGCAGTTTGAATTTATCGATAAAGAACTGCCGGATGTCATGGCGGCGGCCTCAATTATTTTATCAAGATCCGGTTCCAATGCGATCTTCGAGTTTCTAGCATTGAAAAAACCGATGATCTTAATACCGCTGCCGTTGCGTGTCAGCCGCGGCGATCAGGTGCTTAATGCAAAGTCCTTTAAAGAAAAAGGATTCTGTGAAGTGCTCGACAATGATTCGCTGACGCCCGATGAATTGAAACAGGCTCTTGCCAAGGTTTATAAAAATCGATATGACTACATTGATCGGATGGCAAAGGCACAAAACGCAACACATGGGATTAAAAGTATATTAAGTGAGTTGAATAAGATAAACTAAAAATGGCCGAGCTTATACTTGGCCATTTTTAGTTTTTGATAAAGATTGTGTAATACTTCTTTAGTTATATTTTATATTTTGATACTCTCATGGCAATTACTTTTTTCAGTACGGCTCTTGGTATTTTTGATATCAGTTTCATACTTCCTGGAAAAATAGTTGTTTTTTTATTATAGAGACCGTCAACAGCGGCTTTAGCAACACGTTCTGCCGACATCAATGATTTCTTTTTATTCGTATTTCCGGCATTATAAAAGAAATTTGTATTGGTATCTCCCGGGCACAGACAGCTTACGCTAATCGCTGAATGCCTTAGTTCATAGTTCAGTGCCTCTGAAAATGATAAGACGAATGCTTTTGAGGCACCATAGACACTATAGTAGGGCAATGGGTACAGGGCAGCTAAGCTTGCTACATTTACAATGTGAATGAACGATTGTGGGTTTTTTAATTGATACACAGGTCAAGCCCGGAAATCATACATTAGAAAAAGCAGATGACGCACATCATTTTTTAATAGGGTGAAAACTAGTTTGCTAACTGGTTGATGAATAGTTTCTATCTGAATGGAGAAACTGAGCATGGAGGTGACGAAAGATGGCGATGCACAAATTGAATCAAGCGAAGGAAGCATGCTTGATTTGCGGACAGGAAAATGTTGAAGGCATCCATATCTGTAATCAATTAATCTGTGATTCTTGTCAGAAAAGAATTGTGGAAACTGATGTGACGGATTGGAAATACAAATTTTATATGAATAAATTAGCAAAGCTTCGGATCGGCCAAAAGGGGCGAGTGATGGAGACAGCGGTTATTCACGCAGGATCGGGAGGAGAAGCAGGCAAATCATGATGCTTCTTTTTTGTACAGAACGGAATATATCGGTATGAGAAAAGCTAAGGCTTCGTCAGCGTCAGGGACTTGGCCTTGCCAAGCTTTTTATTTATCTTGAAAATGAACAGTCGCATTTTCTGAGACCGATTTCCTCGATAAGGTTGTTTTAGTGACTTCTTTTCTTTTTCCTGCATGATTGCTATTTTATGAACGGCTCGTTTTTGCTACACTAAATGCAAAGCAAGTTCCCTTCTACATGGCAAAGGGTTCTTGGGTTAGTGATGCGGAGGTGCGGGCAGTGGTTGTCAACTTAAAAATAAGGAAACAAATGATGCCTCTGGCAAGTCTGGCTGTCGCCCTGCTCGCTGCGATGACTTTATTAACGATCAGGAATTCAGCCAGCAATCCGATCCTAGACAGCGTCCTGCCTTTCTTCTTTTTTCTTTTTTGTTTTAGTCTGGGACTCTATTTATGGGTTATGAATAAACGAGCGAAAGGAGAACGTACGCTGATCTTTTGCTTGGCAGATATCAGTCTGTTATGGCTTGCCTGGGGTGCCGGCCGTACGGAACACGAACGATTCCTTTGTCTTGTTCTCTATCTATTTGTCTTTTATTCTGCACTTATCTTGTTAATGCAGGTGCTGCAGAACTATTTTTCATACTGGGGCCTTACATGGATGTCTGGGAAAACCAAAATCACTTTGATCGGCAGTACCGCATCAATGTTTGTGGTTTTTTTATTAGCCAGCGTTACAAACCGTGCAGGCGTACGTTCAGTATCTATGCTGTATGTGGCGGTCGTGATGATTTCTGCAATGGTCATGGCCGTCCGTGCTTCCAGACGCTATAGCGATCCCGCGTACAGGCCGATGTTGCAGACACTGACACTGGGGCTGATCCTTTCCTTTCTTCCCGATCTTGTTCTGTCGCTCATTCCTTCAATCATTCAAGACACATTTATCTTTCGTCCGCTCGCAGGTATTTTTTTATTCATTCTGCCTGCTTTCCTGTTTTATTTGGTTGTCTCAGAGCGCTTTTTGGACCCCGATTTTGTAACCATCAGCTTTGTCTACTGTGCAATGATTGCGGCGCCGTCATCTGCAGTACTTGGGGCAGCCTTTTATGCACTGAACCGATGGAATTTGATCGCCTATGATGGTGTTACTGATTATCGCTTTCTCGTTGTTTCTTTTTTAGCTATTTTTACAATTCTTTACATAAAGCAATACTTGGATTATTCACTCAGAAAAAGGCTTTATCCCAAACAACAGGACGCACAAACAAGTATAAACAGATTTCTGCAATGGATGAAAAAAGATTATGGTTTGGGGGACGTCGGCCGGATTATCAAGCGGGAGATGGAGGCAACTCTGCCTGTTGAAGATGTCCGGATGTCTCGGACCGACCCCAAAGAATCAATCGCGGAGACATCCGATTCAGAAAGCGAATCGAAAATTAATCAGGAAAAGGAAGGGCTGGGCAAACTCTTTGCAACTCAGAATGGGTTCCGCATTTTGCTCTACGAGAATGTGCGAAGGAAAATTATACTTACGGGTAAATGGAGCTTGCCGAGAAGGCGGCTGAATCCCGATGAGCGCGTCTGGTTGGAGACGTTGATCAATTATATACAGATCGTCATTGAAAATTTAGCAAATACAAAGGATATGCTGAAAAATTTAGAAGGATCATCCGACCTGAGTACATCCGTGCCGCTTACAGTAAAAAAAATGATGCTGCGCATTTCAGAACGCGAGCGCTGGAAGCTGTCGCGCAGTCTTCATGATCAGAACATGCAGGACCAGCTTGATATTGCTCGTCAGCTTGACGCATGGGGGGCAGACGCCGATAATCCGGAGTCGAAGGCGCTGATGGTGAAGTTTCGTGAACAGATTCTGGACAGCGTCTATGTACTCCGCCAGGTGATCAATGATCTTCATCCAGAGTTTATCTATCGAACGGGTCTTAGAACAGCACTTGTTGAACTCTTTAATAAAGTAAATCTGAGCGCTAATTTCACATTGCATTGGGCGGTTGACGAACACTTGGACGGATTTCAGCGTGAATGGGAAATGGCTGTTTACCGGGTGGTTCAGGAGCTTTTGAATAATGCACAGAAGCATTCGCGTGCCCATCTTGTGATGCTGAAACTGCGAAAAGAAAACGACCTTTTTACACTTAATTATTCGGACGACGGCATTGGGCTTGATGTCTCAAAAATCGGCAATTCATTTGGGACAATGGGGTTTCCGGGTATGATCGGCAGAGTCGAAGGTCTCGGCGGACGCATCACTATTCGATCGGAAAAAGGAAAGGGTTTAGCGATTACCATGCAATGGACAAGCAAAGAGATCTATACTGGATGATTGGAGGTGGAACGGATGATTAAAAACATTTGGCAGCAATGGAGACGCTCAATTCTGTTTCTAGCTGCGCTAACTTATTCCTTGGTCCTTGCCGGTCATTTTATGGCGGTTATTCTTGATCGACCGTATGTCGGCATTTATACCGTGCAGGAAAATAATCAGATCAAGGTAAGATCCGTTGCTCCGTTCAGCTGGGCCGAGTCCGCAGATATACGGGCGGGTGATCGCATCGTCAGTGTTGATGGTCGGCGCGCGGGGGATAACAGAAACATTTCAAACTTCGGTATGGTGGGGCAGGCGAAGCAGATCACTGTCGCAAGAGAAAACTCTGTGTATTCTCTTCAAATTGACAACGGCACTTCGGAGTGGGCACTGCTTTTCTATTTAATTATTCCGCTCGCCTTTTTTACCGCCTGTTTTGTGGCAGTTTTGTTCCTTTATTTGCGCAAAGAAAGCAGCCCTGTAGTGCGGATTCTGATTGCGCTGCTGATTACGGTCAGTCCGGTACTCTTTGAGATGTCGGCCAATGCCAGGCATGATAGCTGGAGCCTGCGGCTGACTAGTGTGGCAATCGTGTTCACGTTGATTTTTCTCGTACATTTTCTTCGTAATTATTTTTCAGTGTGCGGATGTCTTCTCGTGTCCAACTGGCTGCTTGTCTGTCTCTATCTGTGCGGTTCCTTGATTGTCATAAACAGCTGTTTCTTTACATCAAGAGAAGTCAGCGCCTATTATCAGCAAGAATTAGTCTTTTCTGTTTTCGTGTTTGGACTGCTGTGTATTCAGCTGACACGGCTCTATTACCAGATCCGGGCGTCTGAGTACGGCCGCATCATCCATTTGCTCATGGCCGGATTTTTTCTTGCATTATTTCCTTTTATTGCGCTTTACGCACTCCCAAATATGTTTGTTGGAACATCGCTAGTCCCTGTGGAGTGGACGACACCGTGGATGATTATGCTGCCGGTGACCCTATGCTATATCGTGTTGTCCTCAGCACTGATTGATATGTCTTTTTATATTGGACAATTTGGCTATTACTGCGCACTGAGCTTCGCCATTACCTTGCTGATTCTGATCAGCTTTCTCGGGCTGGTTCAGCGCCATATAACAGAAAGCCCTGCCGATGTAGCCAGACTCGGAGCCTTGTGTTTTATCCTCGGACTGATCATTTTCTATATCAAGGAGTACACCGATTATTATTTCAGCAAATATCTTCATCCAAAGAAAAAGGAGCGACAGGCAACGTTAAACCAGTTTCTGCAAAAATCCAAAACCGAATACACGCTGCGCCATGTCGATTTGATGCTGCGGCGTGCTGTTCTGTCACAGCTTCCGGTCGAAGAAGCCGTTTTGTTTCTTGTAAGTCCGAAGGGCAGGCTGCGTCAAGTGAACAAAAATGCGCCGTTGTTGATGCGCCACATGTCGGTTATCGCAGAAAACGACTTTGATTTAAAGAAAAGCAATAGTGGATTCACTGCTCTGCTTAAGGATGATAGAAGCAATAAAGTTGTGCTTGTCGGTAAGTGGATGAAACCGGGCAGGAGTCTCACTCTCGATGAAAATATGTGGCTTGAGACATTGGTAAGCTACGCACGTGTTGTCATCGATAATTTGTATAAAACGGAAGGACTCATGCAAGCCTTTCATCATCTTGAGAACAATCGCAAAAGAATTCCACATGCTATGAATCGATGGCTGTTCTCCATTTCAGAACAGGAAAGGGCGCATTTATCCCGAGACATGCATGATACAAATATTCAGGATCAATTGGCGATTGCCCGTGAAATTGATGCAGCAGTTAAGAAAATCCGTCATCCCGAGACCGTCAGGCGGCTCAGTTATATTCGCGAACGTATGCTTGATAATGCTGAAGAAATGCGCAAGATGATTCGAGAATGGTATCCGGCGGATATTTTCAATGGAAGATGGGGAAGTGCACTTGATGTGTTATTCCAACGGGTCAATTTATTGGCAGACTTTCATCTGGAAACGCATGTTGCCGATATACCTCGAAGCCTCTCCAAAGAAGTCATACTCTGTCTTTATCGAGCCATTCAGGAATTGCTGAGCAATGCCGTGAAGCATGCGCAAGCGTCCCGAGTCCGATTACACCTTGTTTTTGAAGGGGGCAGCTGTCTGCTCCATTATCAGGATGACGGGAAGGGACTGGGCAAAACAGCCATCGATCCTTTTTTCAGCACAACAGGGCTGACAGGGCTGATCAGCAGGGTCGAGGGATTGGGCGGGAACGTCACATTTGGAACTATGGAAAAGACAGCCGAAGGATTATCTGTGCAGATTCATCTGCCTGTTAACGATAAAATGAACGATTAAAGGAGTTGGGCCTTATGACATCAGTATTAGTGATTGACGATCACGCAGTAGTTGCAAGCGGAACAAAGACGGTGCTGGAAAATGCAGGATTCAAAGTCGAGACCGAGCAGTCGGCAAAAATGATACAGGCTATTCTACAGGAAAGGAACTATGACCTCTTCTTAGTGGATCTCAATATGCCGGATATGGATGGCATGGCAACAGCCGACTTAATTTTAGATTTGGATCCCGATGCCAAGGTTATTATTTATACAGGCTATGAAACAGAAATCGAGCCTCTTTTTGCATCGATGATTCAAAGGGGCATCGCTGGAGTTGTCAGCAAGTCTGCATCCATTGATTCGCTGATTGCCGCCTTGCATGCGGCGCTTCGTGATGAGGTTCTGCTTCCAATTTGGCTTTTTCAGCGCCTTCAAATAGCAGATGCAGCACGGGCGGATGCGGCACGTATGGAGAGGGCGAAAGTGCATTTGAATCAAAATGAGCGAGCTATTCTGGCTGCGGTGATGCGCGGCGAGACCAATCGCGAAATTGCTCAAAATTTATTGATCGGTCAGAGGACCGTCGAAAAACATCTGACTGGAATCTTTCGAAAACTAGGCGTTCACTCACGAATTGAAGCCGTTGAAAAAGTCAACGAGCTGGGTATTGGGAGTGGGCTGCATGGGGCAAAGTCTATCCGACAGGAGAAAACAAACAGCTAAAAACAAAACTGGGTCACAGCCACCTATTACCTCAGAGTGCGCGATCACGCATTAAAAGTGCGTGGTCACGCATCAGAAATGCGCGTTTATGCGGTCTGATCTATATTATGATAGGTATAAGGAAAATGCAGGTGAAAGGTGGCGACTAGATGGATCATTTACTTAATCCGACGATCTTTGACTTTTTTGTAACCTACAGCCTTTTGCTCGCTACATGTTTGTTATTTGAGAAATATGTACGACGAACCCTGACCTATAATCGCGGTGTTTTCTTGTCTTTATTCATTGGTTACGTTATGTTAACCGTGCTGCTTACCATTCAGCCGATGAACGTCATGGAGCGGTCGATCGTGGGTGTCAACGGTGCTTTGTTTAATTTGGAACCATTTCGAATGATCATTTTGCAGATGCAGAGTGCTCAAGGACATTGGCTTCTTATGTGGGGTGTTTGTCTGCCGATTCCTTTTATGTTTTTTGTTGGTTTTATAACGCGAGGCCGATTCACATGGTTAGGACTCGTTGTAATTGGTATGTTTGCTTCTTTAGCAGTGGAACTGATTCTCTATCTCATGAATGGAATTCCTCAATTCCCGAAACACCTTTTTGATGTCGATGCTCTGATTCTCAACGGAATCGGTGTTTTCTTCGGCGCGTTGCTCTTCCGATGGATGGAAGCCAAACAATGGATGAAAGATTGCATATCGGAAACCATGTCTACTCGATGAAACCTCTCTGTCTCTATAAACTTAAGCTGTTCCTATTTTGCAGCGGCGTTCATTTGCCTCACAGACCTTCCTCATTAGCGACCAAGCTGCGCCTCATGGAGTTGATTTGTATGAAACAATCAGCCGGATTCATTATTGGCATTCTTCTCTTATTGCTTAGTCTCGTGATTTTTAATTCCGGAGCGTCCAATAATAATGCTGCTCTTTCTCTTTTTGTTGCTGCTTTACTGATTATTGGCGTCACCGAGCTGACGATTAAGATCGGGAAAAAAAGATGAACGGACACAGCTACGTTCTTAGTCAGATGATCTTATTAGAATAAAAACCCTTCGGCTAATAATGGTTGAAAAATCCTTGACTATGCTAAAATGAAGATATAAAACGTCAGGGAAGTTTACTAATGAATCAACAAAAGACACCCGTCTATGACGGATTAATTGAATATCGCAGAAAACAAGCCTATTCCTTTCACGTTCCCGGACACAAAGATGGTCAGGTTTTTCCTGAAAAAGCGGAGTCTGTTTTTAAATCAATCCTGACCATCGATGCGACAGAGGTGGCAGATCTAGATGATTTATATCATCCGGAGGGGATCCTTCGCGAGGCGCAGCAGCTTCTTGCAGCATATTACGGCGCGCGCGCCAGCTATTTTCTTGTCAATGGATCAACGGTTGGAAACTTGACGATGGTTCTTGCTACATGCGATCCTGGCGATATTGTTTTTGTTCAGCGTGACAGCCACAAGTCTGTTTTCAATGCATTGAAAATGGCGCAGGTCCGTCCTGTATTTATCGCTCCGTCTGTTGATTCAGGGTCCGGACTTGCCACGGGGATCGAACTCCAGACGTTTGTCGAATGCATGAATCGTTACCCACAGGCAAAAGCGCTTATCTTGACGTATCCAAGTTATTACGGAATTGCATCAAAATCAGTGGGTCAGTTAATTGCCTGTGCCCATGAACAGGGGCTGCATGTCTTGGTGGACGAAGCTCATGGACCGCATTTCAAAATCGGCGCACCCGTTCCTCCGTCAGCTCTGGATCTGGGTGCCGATCTTGTTGTTCATTCGGCGCATAAGATGCTTCCGGCAATGACGATGGGTGCTTATCTTCATGTTAACTCAACACGCGTTTCACTGGATAAAATTGAGCGTGTTCGAGCGATGCTGCAGAGCTCAAGTCCGTCTTACCCGATCATGGCCTCGCTCGATTTGGCGCGTTATTACATGGCGGCTCTTGACAGCGTACGAATCGGCCGGATGCTTGCACGTCGCGATGCCTTTGTTCAGTCCCTGTGTTCGATTGGCCGGTTAAGCATTCTGCATGCGGATTCGGATCAATTTATGCTTGATCCGTTTAAGGTGGTCATACAGCCGAATACTCGAGAGAATGGTTTTGAAATTCAGCGGAGGCTGATCGCTTCTGGCTTATATCCTGAAATGGCTGATCCGCGTCACATCCTTCTGGTTCTCGGCTTATCCGAGGACATCAATTATGAAGAGACATTTCGCTGCATCAATCAGGTCATTTCTAAATGTGCGCCAGGTTTTTCGGCTGATCAGGAACAGGTGCCTTCGTTCCCCAAATTCAGTTCACTTGTCGATTCGTATCGGAATTTGGCGACCATGGGCAGCGAACATAGAGAGCTGAATCAGGCAGTCGACCGGACTGCAGCAGAATCGGTGATCCCATATCCACCGGGAATTCCCATTGTTGTTGAAGGCGAGCGTGTGACGGAGCGTGGTCTGGAGCTGATTCGGTATTGGCAAAATGCCGGGGCAGTCTTTCAAAATGAATGCATGGATCAAGGGAAAATCAAGGTTTATCACTCGAGGGAGCAGCATAAGAATGACACATAAGGGATTTTTTATTACATTTGAGGGGCCGGATGGTTCGGGAAAAACAACACAAATTCATCGATTAGCGGAAGAGCTGGAACGTTGCAGTCTCCCTTACCTGCTTACAAGAGAACCTGGAGGAACAGAGATCGGCGATAAAATTCGAACAATCATTCTGAATCCTGACCACCCTGAGCTGGCTGAGAAGACAGAGATTCTTCTTTATGCGGCCTCAAGAAGTCAGCATGTGATTGAAAAAATCGTACCGGCTGTTAACTCCGGAAAAATTGTTCTGTGCGACCGTTTTGTCGATGCATCGATTGCATATCAAGGTTATGGTCTGGGCCAATCCATTGATCTTGTTAAAATGATTAATGAATTTGCAACCGGAGGCATTTCGCCGGACAGAACATATCTGATTGATGTTTCACCGGAGACCGGCCGAAACAGAATGAAGAAGAGAAGCGGGGCTCCGGAAACGGGGGTCACGAAATCTGCAGATGATCTGGATCGGATTGAAATGCGTGCGCTGACTTATCATAAACGTGTTCGAGAAGGATTTCTCTCAATCTATGAAGAAAATAAATCACGTATTCGTCTGATTGACGGTGAGAAGAATCATGATCAAGTTTTTCAAGAGATTATTGCTGATTTTTCCCAGTTTATCAGCCGTGGTGTTTAATTTTTATTTATAAAATGTTTGTGCGAAAGGAATGATTGCGATGAAATTGGTTGTTGCTGTTGTTCAAGATAAGGATAGTAATTTTCTGCAGCAGGCACTTGTGGATGAAAATTATCATGCAACGAAATTGGCAAGCACAGGCGGATTTCTGCGTTCGGGCAATACGACCTTCATTATCGGTACTGAAGATCACCAAGTAGACGCATTGCTTGAACTAATCAAGGAACATTGTCATAGCCGCAATCAAGTGATTTCACCGATATCCTCACTTGATGCGAATGCAGACGGCTATATGATGCACCCGGTGGAAGTTGAAGTCGGTGGCGCGACGGTATTTGTTCTTGATGTTGATCAATTCAAGCATTTTTAATACCTGTCTGATAAGAGGAGGCTTTATTTAATGGCGATTAAGATTGATCGGCATACAAATCTGGGCGAGTCCGTGTCCAAACGTGAAGGAGCGACCGTACAACCGCGCACATCGTTTGAGCACACGTTAAGTAATCAGAAGAACGCGATGAAGGGCAACGCGTTGAAAGAACTGCTCAATAAGGTAGACGAACAGGCAAAGCGGGTATCCGGTTCACGTACAATCCGTGATTTGCAAATTTATAAAAAATATGTGCGTTCTTTTCTTCAGGAAGCGGTACAAACCGGACTAGGGACATCTCAATCTCGTTCGTGGCAGCAAGGTGGGGCCCAGCAGACATTGGTTAAGACTGTGGATCAGAAACTAGTGACGCTGACGAATGATTTATTGGATAAAAATAAAGAGGAACTAAAATTGCTTGATCAGCTTGATGAAATTCGCGGTATGCTGATTAATCTTTATATATAAATGTTGAAAAATCAGGAAAGTGAGCGAAGTATGAATTGGCAGGAGTTAAGCAAGCAGCAGCAGACCGTGGCGAAAGTGCTTCGCCACGCCATTAAAAGAGATGAATTGGTACACGCCTATTTGCTTGAAGGCCCGAGGGGGACCGGAAAGCGCAACGTTGCCCTGCTTGTCACGCAAACTTTGTTTTGTGAAGCACCTACCGACCAGGGTCCTTGCATGACGTGTAGAAATTGCCGTAGAATTGCTTCTGGAAATCATCCGGATGTTATTTGGATTGCGCCTGAAGAAGGGGCAGCATCGATTAAAAAAGAACAAATTGCCTATTTAATGAAAGAGTTCGCTTATCGTGGCGTCGAATCTGGGCGAAAGGTGTTTATCATTGAACAGGCAGAGAAAATGACTGCCCAAGCAGAAAACAGTTTGCTCAAGTTCATTGAAGAACCGCATCCGGGAACACTGGCTCTGCTTGTGACCGATCAGATTCATCAGCTTTTGGACACAATTATTTCCAGATGTCAGGTACTTTCATTTGTGCCGCTCTCGGATCATAGCCTGTTTCGGCGTATGACCGCGGAAGGATTGCCGGTATCCTTGCTGAAGTCGGCGATCGCTTTGACACATGATTATGAAGAGGCCTCGCGTTTATGCAAAGAGGAATGGTTTGCCGAGGCGCGTTCGCAAGTGTTACAATTAATGCAAAGACTATTCAAATCTATAGAGTCAGTACTGCCTTATATTTATGAAAAATTCTCTCCCAACTTTGATGATAATCAGAAAATGGCTGTCGGCTTAGATCTAATGCTTCTTTGGTACAGAGATCTTCTGTCGCTTCATTTGAATCGTCAGGAGGAAATTGTCTTTGAAGATCAGATGGACAAGCTCAAAGAGCAGATGCTTTCGCTTTCATCTGATCGAACGATCCGGGCGATGTCACTTATTTTGGATGCTCGAAGACAGCTGGATGCTCATGTTAATGGTGTAAGTGTGATGGAGCGGCTGGTGATCAGGTTAGGAGGTAACTTAAATGAATTATGATATTGTCGGCATTCGTTTTAAGAAAGCCGGTAAGGTCTATTACTTTGACCCGGATCAATTGGCTATTCCGGAGAACGCGCAAGTGGTTGTTGAGACAACGCGCGGGATCGAGTGCGGGACAGTGGTCATTGGGAAAAAGACGGTAGACGAAGAGGACGTTGTCCTGCCGCTAAAGAAAGTTGTGCGGATTGCAACAGAATCCGACGAATTGCAAGTGCGCAAGAACAAGGAAGACGCGCAGGCAGCAATGGATATTTGCCTTCAGAAAATATACAAACACCACTTGGAAATGAAGTTGGTGGATGTTGAATATACATTTGACCGCAATAAAATTATTTTTTACTTTACCGCTGATGGGCGCGTTGATTTTCGCGAGCTGGTTAAGGATCTCGCAGCAGTATTCAAGACAAGAATCGAACTGCGGCAAATTGGTGTCCGCGACGAAGCAAAGATGCTTGGCGGCATCGGCCCTTGTGGACGAATGCTCTGCTGCTCAACATTTCTCGGCGATTTTGAACCGGTATCGATCAAGATGGCCAAAGATCAGAATCTCTCCTTGAATCCTGCAAAAATCTCAGGTGTTTGCGGGCGGTTAATGTGTTGTTTGAAATATGAAAACGATCAGTATGAATCGGCGAAGAAGGCGTTGCCGGATATTGGCGCGCCGATTAATGTAAGCTATGGCGCGGGTCGCGTTGTCGGATTGAACATATTGGAACGGTTGGTCCAGATCGAGCTTAAGGAACAAAATAAAGTCGTTGAGTATACATTGGATGAGCTTATTGAAGAAGGGGTTATTTCTTCGCAAGCCACTAAATAAGAGGTGGATGAACTTGGAGAAGAAGGACATTTTCTCACAAGTCAGTCATTTAGAGGAGAAACTGGGACAAATTTATGTGGATTTCGGCAATTTGAAAGCGCAGCTTGCGGCATTGATCGAAGAAAATCAGAATCTCACTCTAGAAAATGAGAATCTGAGAAAACGCATTGATGATGCCGGAAAGCGTACTCACGGTTTGGAAAGCAAAACTGCTCCGAAATCGGGGGTCGTCTCCGAGCCGGATGTCGGCGAGGGCTATGACAACTTGGCGAGACTCTATAAAGAGGGCTTTCATATATGCAATCTGCATTACGGTAGTGTCCGCAAAGACGGCGACTGCTTATTTTGTCTTTCGTTTTTGAATAAAAAATGATTGCTGATTTAGGTGGGCAATCGGAACGCATTGTTTGGGTGAAGGTAAATGAGTGAGCAGAAAATAAATAGTAACGAGCGAATCGATTATCTTTTCGATACCGATCTGAAAATTATTCAATCCAGTGATCTTTTCCCATTTTCATTGGATTCTGTTCTATTGGCTCGATTTGTCTATGTGCCGATTCAAAAGGGCAGGCTGGTTGATTTATGCGCCGGTAATGGCGTTATTGCTTTCTTGTTATCCAGGCGAACAAAGGGGCGACTCACCGGTGTCGAAATTCAGCCTGAAGTATGTGCGCTGGCAAAACGAGGCGCCGTGCTGAACCATTTGGAGCAACGCGTTGATTTTTTATGCGCAGACGCTAAACGCATCGATGAAAAAATCGGTCGGGGCACCTGTGATGTCGTGACCTGCAACCCACCTTATTTTACAATCGATGAAGCGCGCGACATGAAGCGGAACAGGCATTTGGCCATTGCCCGACATGAGCTGTTGATTACACTTGCAGATGTGCTGTCAGTGAGTGCACGTTTGTTGAAACCGGGCGGAAAGCTCGCACTCGTGCATCGTCCGGAGCGATTGGCCGATATTTTGGCAGGGATGCGTGCTGAAGGCATAGAACCGAAAAGAATGCGCTTCGTACATCCCCATCGGCATAAACCGGCAAATATGGTGCTGGTTGAAGGAACGAAAGGCGGGAAGCCGGGACTTTCTGTACTTGCACCGATTGTTGTGTGTCATTCGGACGGCAGCTACACGGAGGATGTGTGGCCGCACTCATGAGTCACTACAGTGTCTACATTTTAGAATGCGCGGATGGCAGTCTTTATACGGGTTACGCGGCTGACGTTGCGAAACGGTTCGCGCTTCATCGCAGTGGAAAAGGCGCGAAATACACACGCAGCCATAAGCCAATGCGTGTCGTTTATCAAGAAGAACTTAAAGACAAGTCTGCGGCGATGCGGCGCGAATGGGCGATTAAGCGTTTGACAAGACAGGAAAAACAGGCATTAATTCAAAGGAGCGGAACAGATGTGGGAGCAGCGCAGTTTTCAAGGCGATCATGAAGGAAAGGGGAGTCTGTTTCTCGTTCCGACGCCAATCGGCAATCTGGATGATATTACGTATCGGGCACTTAATGTGCTGAAAAACGTTGATGTTCTCGCAGCAGAGGATACCCGGCACACGATGAAGCTGTGCTCGCATTTCGATATTCACGCGCCGCTCTTCAGTTATCATGAGCATAACAAGAAAACAAGCGGTGCAAAGCTCATCGCCGAACTGGAAGGCGGGAAAAATGTAGCGCTGGTTACTGATGCCGGAACGCCCGGTATTTCCGATCCGGGAGCAGATCTTGCAGCAGCCTGCATTGCACATGAAATTCCGGTCGTGCCTCTTCCCGGAGCGAATGCGGCAATTAGCGGATTAATCGCGTCGGGCCTGTCAACTGATCATTTTCTGTTCTATGGTTTTCTTTCGAGGGTAAAAAAAGAGCGCAGTCAAGCACTTCAAGCACTGGGCACGTTTCCATACACGATCATTTTTTATGAGTCGCCCTTTCGTGTCAAGGACACCTTGAAGGATCTTCTTGGAACTCTTGGCAATCGCCACATTGCGCTGTCTCGTGAATTGACGAAACGCTATGAAACGATTGTACGTGGGACAATCAGCGATGTGCTCGATTTTTTGAGTAATGGGGAAGTGCCAAGGGGTGAGTTTTGCCTGATCGTTGAGGGGAGCAGCGAATCAGAAGCGCATGAACAAACTTTATGGTGGTCAAGCCTCGCTGTACAAGAACATGTCGATCATTATATTTGCGAGAAACAGTTGAGCGTCAAAGAGGCAATTAAGCAGGTAGCGTTGGATCGTGCACAACCGAAACGCGACATTTATCGGATCTATCATCAAATTGAAAAATAGGTAAAAAAGCAAGCATTTACTAGTTTTATAAAACGAGAATTCAAAATATTTTGATCTCTGAATTTAAATTTAACCAAACATACTTGTACCAGTTGAGGAACGATTAAATGAAATCTGCACAAAAAATTATTGAGGCGCTGCATTCTTTAAAAGAATTAAGAAGACGCTTAGCAATGAATGCGGCTATCTCAAAAAATTGACTCTTTATTATGACTACTTTATACGTGAGAAGGATAGCTTTGGAAAGTATGAGGAGTCCCACTGGGGATGACGGGGGCGGCCAGAGCTATAGGTGTTTTTAACGGAAGAAGACGAAGCCTTGCTGCTCATTTTTGATCATGAATATGGTTTGAATTTTTATGTGGACGAAAACGATCATGTTAAAAATTAAATGCGCTTATTTAACGGGATGCAAAAAAAACTGATCAAAAGATTTGTTATCAACAGGCATGAAAATTATTGGAACCTGAACATTAACGTTTCGAGTATACCCGGAGTGCAACCCGTTTCCTGTGCGTCAGGAGTGGCTTGGTTTGCAGGTGGAATTTGGAAGCTCACGCCTGAGTTTCAAGCAATGGTCGAACATGATTCGTTTGCCTCTAGTGATGGAGGCTTTGCTTATTGCCTGCAGCACTTGTTTTCCGAGTCGACAGTGATTACGAAAAAGCAAGTGATCGACTTGTTTGAGATTAGCGATTGGGAGCGAGAAGATAATGAAGAACTGTTTACGTGTATTTCCAATGCGTTCGACAAGTACTATGCCGCTAAACAGCTTTGAATGAGAAGGAAAATTGAGTTTTTCACACCTTCACAAAGGTAATTTTTGAATAAGCAGATTTATTCATGGAAATGATTGGTTTTAAAAGGAGCAATCATGCGTTTTCATTCGGCGGTTTCGCGCTTTTTGCTTTCTTGACATTCAATCCGGCGAAACGTATAGTTTTTAAAGACAGGGATCTTTTGGAAACAGCAAGAAACAAGGAGGCTGCACGGATTTATGACTGAAGAACGCAAATCTTTTTATCTGACAACGCCTATATACTATCCAAGTGGTAGACTACATATTGGCCATGCCTATACGACAGTGGCCGGAGACGCGATGTGCCGTTACAAACGGCTGCGCGGTTATGATGTCATGTTCCTGACAGGAACGGATGAACATGGACAGAAAATTGAGGAAAAAGCGAAAGCCAAAGGTGTTTCGCCAATTGACTATGTTGACGGCATGGTCGCTCAGATTAAACAGCTATGGAAAAAGCTGGATATTTCTTATAATGATTTCATTCGTACGACACAGGGACGTCATACAAAGGTTGTTCAGAAAATTTTTGCTCAACTGGAACGCCAGGGCGATATTTATCTTGGTGAATACGAAGGCTGGTACAGTATTCCGGATGAAACGTATTATACGGAATCGCAGCTCGTTGACATTGAAAAGAACGAAAAGGGCGAAGTGATCGGAGGAAAAAGTCCGGACAGCGGTCACCCCGTTGAAAAAGTTAAAGAGGAATGCTATTTCTTCAAGATGAGCAAATATGCGGATCGCCTGCTAAAATACTATGAAGAGCATCCGGATTTTATTCAGCCGGAATCACGTAAAAATGAAATGATCAACAACTTTATTAAGCCGGGGCTGGAGGATCTTGCAGTGTCAAGAACTTCTTTCTCATGGGGGATTCAAGTACCGAATAATCCGAAGCATGTGGTTTATGTATGGCTCGATGCACTGACCAACTATATTACGGCTCTCGGATATAGCACGGAGGATAACACGAATTACAAGAAATTCTGGCCGGCAGATGTACATCTGGTGGGTAAGGAGATTGTTCGTTTCCATACCATTTATTGGCCGATCATGCTGATGGCACTTGGACTTCCACTGCCGAAAAAAGTGTTCGGCCACGGCTGGCTGCTGATGAAGGACGGCAAAATGTCCAAATCAAAAGGTAATGTTGTCGATCCGGAACCATTGATTGACAGGTATGGTCTGGATGCGCTGCGTTATTATCTGTTGCGCGAAGTGCCGTTTGGATCAGACGGTTTGTTTACCCCTGAAGCGTTTGTGGAACGGATTAACTTTGACTTGGCAAATGATTTAGGCAATTTGCTGAATCGCACAGTCGCAATGTGCCAGCAATATTTTGATGGCAAAGTGCCGGCGTATGCGGGTCAGGCGACCGCTTTTGACGGAGGACTTGAAACGGCGCTTAAAGAAGCTGTAACTGTCGTTGAAGAGCAGATGGAGAATCTACAGTTTTCCGTAGCGTTGTCGGCTATTTGGAAGCTCGTCGGGCAGAGCAACAAATATATTGATGATACGCAGCCATGGGTGCTGGCAAGGGATGAAGCGAAGAAGGACGAGCTTGCTTCAGTCATGGCTCATTTAGTCAATACAATTCGCAGTGTGGCAATCATGATTCAGCCGTTCTTCACATCCACTCCGTCAAAGATGTTCCGTCAGCTTGGCATAGGCGAGCAACCGGATCAGGCTTGGGATTCAATTAGTGATTGGGGCGTCAATAGGGGGCAATGGACGGTGCATAAAGAGCAACCGATTTTCCCGCGCCTTGAGATTAAGGAAGAGATCGCCTATATAAAGTCACAAATGCGCGGCGCATCGGGCACGAAGCCGAACGGCAATAAAGAAAAGAAATCGAAAGCAGTTGTCGAAGCACCGGTGCAAGTTCATTTGGATGATTTCCAGAAAATCGATTTGCGTGTTGCCGAAGTGCTGCAGGTTGATAAAGTTAAAGGCGCTGATAAGCTGCTTAAGCTCCAGCTTGATCTCGGCTATGAGAAGCGGCAGGTCGTTTCTGGCATCGCTGAATTCTATAAGCCTGAAGAATTGGTCGGTATGAAAATCATTGTGATTGCTAACCTGAAGCCGGTAAAACTGAGAGGTGAGCTTTCACAAGGCATGCTTTTAGCGGGTGATGCAAACGGCACGTTAAAGGTAGCAACGGTTTCAGGACCACTGCCGAACGGCACAAAAATTCGCTGATTTAGCGATACGTGAAATAGGAAGGCGGGAGATGAGCGGGTTTGCGCGCAAATCCCGCCTTTTTGCTTCACGACGATGGTGAAAAGTTGGGGGGAGCACGATGCTTTTTGATACACATACCCATATTAATGACGAGGCATTTGATACAGATTTTTCTGAGGTACTCAGCCGTGCTGAAGAAACGGACGTCAGGCGGATGGTTGTAGTCGGCGTTGATCGTGTGAGCATCGCACGCGTCTTTCCGATCATTGATCAGCATAAATATATTTATGGCGCGATCGGTTGGAATCCTGAAGATGCGATTGATATGACTGAAGACGATTTTCAACTGATCAAACGCGAACTGTCTCATCCCGGAATAGTTGCGCTTGGCGAAATCGGGTTGGACTATCACTGGGATAAATCGCCGAAGCCGGTGCAGCATGAGGTATTTCGCAGGCAGATCCGCTTGGCGAAAGAGGCAGATCTTCCTCTGGTTATTCACAATCGCGAAGCAACCGAGGACACATGGCGTATTCTTAAAGAAGAGCATGCGGAATCAATCGGCGGCGTCATGCATTGCTACAGTGACAATTGGAAATGGGCACAGAAATTCATTGATTTGAATTTTTATATTAGCTTTGGCGGTCCGATCACTTTTAAAAACGCACAGCTTCAGCGTGACACGGCTGCCCAAGTGCCGCTTGACCGTTTGCTGGTTGAAACGGATTGTCCGTTTCTCAGTCCGCATCCGTTCCGAGGCAAACGTAATGAACCGGCGCGTGTGCGTCTAGTTGCCGAAAAAATCGCAGAACTTAAAGGACTGTCTCTTGAAGAGGCAGCAAGGGTAACAACGGAAAATGCACGGCGTTGTTTCCGAATTCATGAAAATGGCTGAGCAGGGAGAAATCTTATGATTGTTAAAGAAATAATTGTCGTTGAAGGCAGGAGCGATACGGAAGCGATTCATCGTGCGCTCGATGCTGATACGATTGAAACCAACGGATCACGTGTCAGTAAGCGGACCCTCCGTGCCATACAAAATGCACAGGCCCGCCGTGGCGTGATAATATTTACCGATCCCGATTACCCCGGCGAACGAATTCGAAAGATCGTCAGCCGCGCCGTCCCCGGGTGCAAGCATGCGTTTATCACGCGTGCCGAAGGGCAGGGGGGCGTCAATGAAAGCCTTGGAATTGAGCATGCCTCACCACGCACCATTCTGCGGTCGCTCGAAAAGGTCTACACGCAATTTGAGGAACCGGAGGAGAGGATCAGCGTGCAGACGTTAAGAAATCTGGGACTGCTTGGCAGCAAAACGTCACGGTCACTTCGGGAACAGCTTTGCGATTTGCTTAATATCGGCTACGCCAATGGGAAACAATTATATAAACGACTGCGTATGTTTCAAATTGCTGAAAGCGATCTGAGGCAGGCGCTTGATGTTATCCGATCGAAGGAGTGAACGTCATGAACAAAAGAGTATCGTCACCGAAGACCATGCAGGATGTCATTCGCAGACACCAATTCACGTTAAAAAAGAGTCTTGGACAGAACTTCCTTATTGACGAAAACATCCTGAATAACATCGCTTCGGCAGCCGATATTGAGGAAGAAAGCTATGTCCTAGAGATCGGACCCGGAGCGGGTGCACTGACTCAAGTGCTCGCAAGTCGGGCAAAGAAAGTGCTCGCTGTGGAAATCGATCACAGACTGGAAGTGGTGTTGAAGGATACACTGCATCATTTTGAAAATGTGTCCGTTCGTTTTGGTGACGTGCTGAAATTGGATCTTCATCAACTAATTAGTGAGGAATTTCCTCCTGATGTTGCGGTGACGGTGGTTGCTAACCTGCCGTATTACGTGACCACTCCGATTTTGATGAAATTGCTGACCGACGTTCTTCCAATCAATACAATTGTTGTGATGATTCAAAAGGAAGTCGCGAGCCGGCTGCAAGCTGTACCAGGCGAGAAAAGTTACGGATCACTGTCCATCGCCGTTCAGTATATTGCCGAGGCGAAGATTGTGATGACGGTTCCGAAGACGGTATTTGTCCCGCAGCCGAATGTGGATTCTGCTGTGATCCGTCTCGATGTGCGTCCTGAAAAAAAAGTGCAAGTTGCCGACGAAGCGTTCTTTTTCAAACTTGTTCGCGCAAGTTTTGCCCAGCGGCGGAAGACCTTAATGAACAACCTCATCAACAATTTGTATGACAAGGACCAAAAGGAATACTTGCTAACGGTGTTGGAAAAAGTAGGGATTGATCCCAGCCGTCGTGGCGAGACGTTGTCCATCGAAGAATTCGCTCGATTGAGCGACGCACTTGGTAGTAAGTAAAAACAATCATTTATTAGAAAAGATGGCTTCGCCAAGTCCTTGCATAAGGAATGCGAGGCGCTGTCACAATGGTTATGGATGGCCAAATGTCCGATGAGTCTCAAATGGGTCATGTTTCTTATTGTATAAAATGGGCGCTCTCTTTCACGAGGAATGCCCATTTTTCATGCCCTAAAAAGCTAAATCCGGCTGCCTGAAAAAGGAACGATGTGTCTACTCAATGATTGTGTTGTTTCCCATGAATATTCATTTCGGTACGATCATAGATTGGAAAGGATGACTCTGATTTTTTGTACAAAAGGAAAGTATGAAGAATAGGGGATTAGCGGATGCCTAGTATAAGAAAAGCTAAGGCTTGGTCTTGCCAAGTTTTTCTTTACGGATCAGGATGTGCTGGCTGGAAAGAGGGAATGGAACATGACGGTTCAAGTAGGAGATCTCGTGGCGCGAACTTCATACCATTGCGATCTTCCGTTTCGTGTGGTGGCCATTCATGAAGAGACAAAAAGCGCCGAGCTCAACGGCCATGACTTGCGTTTGTATGCAGACGCGCCGCTTGATGATTTGGTTCTGGTGACTAAAGATGAACGGGAAGAGTATGAAAAAGCGACGAGTTCGAAGGAAGCGGAATCCTACAAACTTTTCAGACAGGACTATAAGCAAATGAAATTAAAAAGAGGCTACACGGCAACAAATGGCTATCGGGAAGGTGCTTCGTATTTTGAAATGCCCGGACGTGTGCTTCACATCGACGGAGATCCATATTATTTAAAAAAATGCCTTACTTTTTATGAAAAACTGCATGTACCTGTAATCGGAAAATATATGCAGGAATCAGAAATGCCTGATCTTGCTCCAAAGCTGGTGGCACAGATCCGCCCGGATATTCTTGTGCTGACCGGGCATGATGCATTTATGAAAAATAAAGGAATGCCGGATGAGATTAAGGCTTATCGCAATTCGGGGTATTTTATCCGAACGGTCAAAGAGGTCCGCTATCACTGGCCCAGCCTGGATCAAATGATTATTTTTTCCGGGGCCTGCCAATCTAATTTTGAATATTTGATTCGAGCCGGATCGAATTTTGCCAGTTCGCCGGATCGCGTAAATATTCATGCGCTTGACCCGGTCTATCTTGCCGCAAGGATCAGTTTTACCTCCTTTATGGATAGCGTCAATGTGTGGGAAGTGCTTAGAAACACGCTGACCGGCGCAGGCGGCTTAGGCGGGGTGGAGAGTCGAGGGATGCTTCGCACGGGTCTGCCTTATCCTTCAGAATAAATGGAATGCATTCGGAGATTCAGTCGAATTTTAAGAGAAAATAACGCCTGTTCTTTGTGAGAAATTTATTGACAGTCACAATGGTTTCTTGATATAATTCATACTATTTGATTTTTTGACGTCCATTGTGGTATACTTATAATTAAGCGAGGTGGATTGTCGAGATGGGAAAAACCATTGATGATATCAGAGGCGCTCTAGACGAACGCGTTGGCGAACGTTTGACATTGAAGGCAAACGGCGGCAGACGCAAAACGATTCAACGCATTGGTGTTTTGGAAGGTACCTATCCGTCGGTTTTTATCGTGAGACTGGATAAAGATTCGAACGCGTATGACCGCGTATCGTACAGCTACACGGACGTGTTGACGGACTCGGTGGAACTCACCTTTTTGGAGGAAATGGCGAGCGGCCAGTAATGAATTGCTCGTTCGATTTCCATAATGACAGACCATTTATAGTTATAGCGGATACGCGCACCCTTTTTGTTTGAAATTTACAGACAAAACTGGAGATGCGCGTTTATGCTTTTCATAAGCCTTTCGTCAAAATTCATTTTAGCACGTTTGGCGAATAGAAGAAAGTAAATTAGTGCAACCTAATTTTTGCTCGACCAATGGAAAGGAGTTGTGCCGATCATGTCCAGACGCAGAGGCATTATGTCTGAATCATTTAAAGAGGAACTTGCCAAAGAGCTGGGGTTTTATGATACGGTCAAAAATGAAGGATGGGGCGGCATCAAGGCCCGCGATGCGGGCAATATGGTACGTCTCGCGATTCAAAAAGCTGAAGCGTCACTTGAAGACGTTGATAAACAGCACCATGATTGAGCACGAAAGAAGGGGGTTCTGTCCGAAACGGATGGGACCCCCTTTTTCTTCGTGCTCGTTTCCTTTACACTATAAAGGGTAAAAAATGAGCAGCTTGTAGTCGGGATCGGGAAAGAAACCTGCGTTTCGTGCCAGTCCGGACACAAGGTCATCCATGACCGTTGCAGATAAGGGTTATTCGGTGGGGATTGATGAAATGGAATTGTATACGAATGCAGCTTGTTAATTGGAAGTGGGGGAATCGTTTGAAAATACTTGAGAAGGCGCCGGCGAAAATTAATCTTTCCCTTGATGTACTTGGGAATCGAAACGATGGTTATCATGAGGTCAAAATGGTCATGACCTCAATTGATTTGGCCGATCGGGTGGAATGCGGCGATCTGCATGAGAATCGAATTACAGTCCGTACATCAGCACCCTATGTGCCTGAGGATGAACGGAATTTTGCCTATCAGGCTGCCAAATATATTAAAGAATGTTATGATATTCACCGCGGTGTAGAGATAATGATTAAAAAAAATATACCGGTTGCTGCAGGACTCGCTGGCGGAAGCACGGATGCTGCGGCAACGATCCGTGCCCTGGATAAACTGTGGCATATTGGTATGTCCTATAAAGAAATGCAGCAAATCTCGGCAAAAATCGGATCAGATGTTGCTTTCTGCATTAAGGGAGGAACAGCGCTCGCTACTGGAAGAGGTGAACGCATTATGCCTTTGATGTCCTTGCCTCCTTGCTGGGTTGTTCTTGTAAAGCCGAATGTATCCGTATCAACAGCACAGATCTATAAAGATTTGGACAGTCAGCCGATCATTCACCCAGATGTTGATGCAATGATTCGAGCGATCGAAAAGGAAGATTTTCAGACAATCTGCGGGCTGCTCGGTAATTCTCTGGAACCTGTAACCATGAGAAGAGTCGCGGATATTGCAAAAATAAAAGATCATATGAAAGCGATTGGTGCGGAAGGTATATTAATGAGCGGAAGTGGACCGACCGTGTTTGCGCTCACGCAGCATGAATCACGAATGCTGCGCTTAATGAATGGAATGAGAGGTTATTGTTCGCAGGTATTTGCTGTGAGACTCTGCAAACCGTTTACCCTCTTGTCTGAATACGAATAATGGTGTAGAATTGCTTTAAAATATTCGGATTTGGAGGATTATCATGAAACTTAAGCGAAGCAGCAGACTTGTCGATATGACAGAATATTTGCTGCGGCATCCTCATCAGGTGATTTCGCTTTCCTATTTTTCGGAACGGTATGAATCTGCCAAATCATCAATAAGCGAAGATCTGACAATTATCAAGGAGAACTTTGAATCTCAAGAGATCGGACGGCTGCAGACGCAGGCGGGGGCTACGGGCGGAGTATGTTATATGCCATCCATGGGCTGCGAGGAAGCCGAACAATTGCTTGAACGATTGCAGGAACAGATGACGCGGAAGGAGCGGATTCTGCCCGGTGGTTATCTCTATATGACCGATATTCTCGGCAAGCCGGATTATGTCAATGCGATCGGACGGCTGATCGCTTCTGTTTTTATTAACGAAAAGTTGGACGCAATCATGACGATGGAAACAAAAGGCATTCCACTTGCATACGCAGTAGCTACGCAGCGCAGCGTACCTGTTGTTGTCGTCCGACGAAGCAGTAAAGTAACCGAGGGATCAACGGTAAGCATTAATTATATTTCCGGGTCCTCAAAAAGGATACAGACAATGGTTTTGCCGAGGAGAAGTCTGAAAGAACATGCACGTGTTTTAATTGTCGATGATTTCATGAAGGCCGGAGGAACGATGAAAGGCATGATCAATTTAGTGGAGGAGTTCGGTGCAAGAGTTGCCGGCATGGCTGTTCTTGTCGAAAAAAAAGAGGAACGTCCCAAATTGGTTGATCATTATGTATCGTTGCTTAAACTGTCGATACTTGAGCAACAGGATACGTTGACAATTGAAAACGGTAACGTGTACGAATGGCTGTCAGAAAGTGCTTCCCTTGCGGTAAAGGAACAGCCGATTTCCACAAAAACTGCTGCTGTCAAGCAGTATATGAGCAAATAATAAAAATATTTTTGTTTCTTTTTGCCACTTGCAGGATTTCCCACTTTTTATGTTGAAACAAGTATTTAGTATTACGAGTTACGCATTAGGGAAAAGGGTGGTGTCTTATCAATGGAAATAACAGATGTCAGGTTGCGACTTGTGCATACTGACGGGCGCATGAGGGCGATCGCCTCAATAACTCTTGATCAAGAGTTCGTTGTTCACGATATTCGTGTGATTGATGGAAACAACGGTACATTCGTCGCGATGCCCAGCAAACGGACACCCGACGGGGAGTTTAGGGATATTGCCCACCCCATCACATCAGGGACGAGAGAGAAAATACAGTCTGCAATACTTAGTGAATATGAACATGCATGTGAGGGAGATCCTTCATTCGAACAGGCAGGCGCTTCTTAATTGACTTGTTAAAAGGCTCATGTTGTTCGTTGCTTTGTGAAACAGCAGTGAATTTTGCTTTCAATCGAAGTTCAAGAAAAGACACAATGTAAAAATGCGGCTTTGCAAAAACAGAATCAAGGTTTTGGTGCCTTTCACAGGTCAAAGATTTAATCGCCAAAGGTCTTTTTTACCATCATCGTTAAGATGATATGCATTTAAATCTGTGAAATGATGCGAAAAGCGCAGCGAATGTACGCAAATTACTTGTTCATTAATAGGATCGATTTGAAGGGAAGAGCGATTAGAAAAAAAGAACCAGTTGGTTCTTTTTTTTATCGGAATATTCAAGGCACATGTTCTGGCGAAGTGGTGTAAATTTCGCCTTCGTTATCTTGAAAAAGGGTTGTTTTTAAGCTATAGTCTAAAATGGACGCTAAGGATCAGCGAAAGCTATGGGGGTTCGTCATGTCAAATCGATTTGCGATCATTCTTGCTGCCGGAAAAGGTACAAGAATGCGATCGAAACTATATAAAGTGCTGCATCAGGTTTGCGGCAAACCGATGATCCGACATGTCATTGATGAGGCTGAGAAGGCCGATTTTGCGAAAATTTATGTAATCGTCGGACATGGGGCGAATGAAGTGAAAGCGGCGGTCGGTAATGAAGCTGAATGTTTGTTGCAGAAAGAGCAGCTTGGGACGGGACATGCTGTACTTCAAGCGTTGGATCCTTTAGCTGAACGGGCAGGGACAACGGTTGTCCTTTGCGGAGACACTCCGCTGATCACCCATCAGACAATTGAGAAGCTAATTCGGATTCAAGAAGAGAATCAGGCAGCGGCGGCTGTGCTGACCGCTGAATTGGAAGATCCGACGGGTTATGGTCGCGTGATTCGCGATTCATCTGGAAATGTTGCGAAAATTGTCGAACACAAAGATGCGAATCCTGAAGAAAAAAGGGTAAAAGAAATTAATACGGGTATTTACAGTTTTGATAACCGTAAATTATTTGCTCTTTTAAAGCAAGTGACAAACAATAACGCTCAGGGTGAATATTATCTGCCTGATGTTATCGGTTTGCTTGTCCGCAACTCTGAGAAAGTCATTGCACATGCAACAGAACAGTTTGAGGAAACAGTCGGTGTTAATGACCGCATTCAATTAGCGGTTGCAGAGAACTATATGCGCATACGCATCAATCGAGCAATGATGCAGGACGGTGTGACGCTGATTGATCCGGATACAACCTATCTGTCGGCGGAATGCAAAATCGGTATGGATACGGTCATTTATCCGGGAACAGTTATTGCCGGAAAGACACGAATCGGAAGCGGCTGCACGATCGGCGCTTATTCGCAAATCCGCGATTGCGTAATTGGCGACGGGGCACAGATTGATCAGTCGGTGCTCGAGAACAGTACGATTGGAAGGAACGTGCAGATTGGACCTTTTGCGCATATTCGTCCGCTGTCCAAGATCCATGATCAGACAAAAGTGGGCAGTTTTGTCGACGTAAAGAACACGGACATTGGAGAACGGAGCGGGCCAAGTATGTAAAAACAGGCGAGGCATCGCAAGATTCGGTGAAACAAAATCATCGTCATTAAAGCACAGGTTAAACCATTAACTGGAGGGAACCATTCGATGGTCAGCTATTTAGATCCAAATTTGAAAGTATTCAGCCTCAATTCCAATCCTGATCTTGCAAAGCAGATTGCAGAGCATATCGGTATTAAACTCGGAAAATGTATTGTGTCTTCATTCAGTGACGGCGAGATCCAAATCAGTATTGAAGAAAGCATTCGAGGCAGTGAAGTTTATGTCATTCAATCAACGAGTGATCCGGTAAATCAGCACATAATGGAATTGCTGATCTTGATTGATGCGCTGAAACGTGCCTCTGCAAAAACAATCAATCTGGTTATCCCTTATTACGGCTATGCAAGACAGGATCGAAAAGCCCGCGCTCGCGAACCGATCACAGCGAAGCTTGTCGCTAATCTTTTGGAGACGGCCGGTGCCACGCGTGTGTTGACACTCGATTTGCATGCACCGCAAATCCAAGGATTCTTTGATATTCCTGTCGACCAGCTTCTCGGTGTACCGACTTTGTCGGAATATTTCATGAGCAAGCAGCTTGAGGATATTGTTATTGTCTCTCCGGATCATGGCGGCGTGACACGTGCACGCAAAATGGCTGATCGATTGAAAGCACCGATTGCAATCATTGATAAGCGCCGCCCGCGTCCGAATGTTGCGGAAGTGATGAACATCATCGGAGATATTCAGGACAAGACATGTATTATTGTCGATGATATTATTGATACGGCGGGTACGATTACGCTCGCGGCTAACGCTTTGGTTGAGCGCGGCGCTAAAAAGGTGTATGCTTGCTGTACACACCCTGTTTTGTCGGGTCCCGCAATCGAACGTATTCAAGCGTCTGCAATCAGCGAACTCGTTGTAACCAACACGATTCCGTTGCCTGAAGAGAAGAAAATTGACAAAATTGTGCAGTTGTCTGTCGCACCGCTGATCGGTGAAGCCATTATTCGTATTCACGAAAAATTGTCGGTCAGTCGGCTGTTTAATTAACGATTGATCGGAATTTAGTACCTTACAGGGTTAGATTATACGTGATTCGTCAAAAATTTAATAAGGATTTATTTGAAAGGGAGTGCAATGACGCATGGCAACATTAAGTGCGGCTGTTCGCAGCGAATTTAAGAAATCGTATGCAAAGAAACTGAGAAAAGAAGGAAAGATTCCTTCTGTTGTTTATGGAAAGACAGTAGGCAACGAATCTGTTGCAGTTGATGCCGGAGCAGTAAGCAAGCTCTTCCGCAGCGAAGGAAGAAATGCAATTATTAATTTGGACATTGAAGGAAAGAAAAAATATACGGTGATGGCTCATGAATTGCAATTCGATCCGTTGAAAGGCAACGTTCGCCATATTGATTTTCTTGAAATCAATATAAATGAGGAAATTGATGCTGTTGTACCCGTAGTGCTTAAGGGTGCAGAAGCTGTTGAAACCGGCGGTGTTGTCTTGAACAACCAGCTGTCGGAACTGACGGTACGCGCACTTCCTAATGATCTGCCGAGCGCGATCGAAATCGATGTGTCAGAACTGGCCGTCGGTGATGCAATCCGTGTGAGCGACCTTGCAGATTCGAAAAAATATACCGTTCTTGGCGAACCTGAAGACGTTGTTGTGACGCTGTCCTATGGTGCTCAAGAAGCAGAAGCACCAGAATCAGCTTCTGAAACGGCGAATGCGCCTGAAGCTGTTGATGAAGATGCAGCTGAATAAAAGGCTCGTTTAAATGAATGTATAGGCGTAACCAATGCGTTACGCCTTTTTTCATACAGATTAGAAAGTAAAAAGATTTACAGGGATTTAGTGTAAATGGTTCGGCAAGGAGCTTCGCTTGAACACTTATCTCGGATCGAAAGTGAGGAAGCACTGTGAAAATCATTGTCGGACTGGGCAATCCCGGTTCTGAATATGCCCATACGCGGCATAACATAGGTTTTGAAGTGATTGACCTGATTGCTCAGCAGCATGGGATCCGCTTAAATAAAAACAAGTTTCATGCTTTGTTTGGAAAAGGATCGATCGATGGGGAAGAACTTTTATTAGTGAAGCCGCTTACCTATATGAATGCTTCAGGTGAAGCGGTGGGACCGTTGCTTCATTTTTTTAAACTGCCGGTCGATGATTTACTGGTTATTCACGACGATATGGATCTCCCGGTAGGTAAGATTCGCGTGAGACAAAAGGGAAGTGCAGGCGGCCATAATGGGATTAAGTCAATTATTCAGCATGTGAACTCGCAGGAATTTGCTCGAATAAAAGTAGGTGTCGGGCATCCCCAGCACTCACGTGAGGCAGTGATACGTTATGTGCTTCAAGGGTTTTCAGGAGATGAACAGATACAGATCTCATCGGCGATTGAACGAGCTGCATTGGCAGCGGAGGCTTGGCTCACGTTGCCTTTTTCACAGGTCATGAATACGTATAATGCGAATAAGTAGAAAACCATGCGGGTATAATCATAAAAGTTTATTTCGGATGATTGGGGTTCTGAAGAATCACTGCAGAGCTTTGGCTTAAGCCAAAGCGTTTTTCGGTTTTCAGAAAGTGAGGGTAGCCAATGCTTGGCCTGAGCCACTATTATCAACAGAACATAGATGAAATTCAAACAGTCCTTGAAGGCTATGAGCAAGGCATGAAGCAGCAGCTGGTGTCCGGACTTTCCGGCGGAGCAAAAGCGCTATGGATTGCAGCGGTTTATCAGCAGAGGAATCAGACGTCCGTTGTTGTGACGCACAACCTTTATCAAGGACAGAAACTTTATAATGATCTTGAAGGTTTGATCGATTCGGAGGAGCTGTTTCTTTATCCTGCCAACGATTTGATTGCGTCTGAACTCGCTGTGGCCAGTCCGGAACTGCTGGCTCAACGTATTGATGTGCTGAACCGGCTTGCACAAAACCGCAAAGCACTCATCATTATACCAGTTGCCGGACTGAAGAAACTGCTCGCTCCGCTCTATTTGTGGAAAGCGAGCTTATTGCAGTTTGAGATCGGAAAGACGATTGATTTGGACGCGCTTCCGCGAAAATTAACAGCCATTGGCTATGAGCGTGAATCCATGGTTTCCGGTCCCGGTCAATTCAGTATACGCGGCGGAATTATTGATCTTTTTCCGTTGACGGAAGTGCATCCGATTCGAATTGAGCTCTTTGATGATGAAATCGACTCTGTTCGCTATTTTGACAGCGATTCTCAGCGTTCACTGGAAATGATTCAAGACAGCGTGATGATTGGTCCGGCGCGGGAACTGCTGCTTTATGAGGAAAACTATAGGGCGGCAGCGCAAGGACTTGAACATGAATTAGCTGTTTCTCTGGCAAAAATGAAGGATCAGAGAGCTCAAGAGCTGCTCAGCGAACATAGCTCCGCTGACATTGAATCTTTAAAACAAGGTGTACCTTTTAACGGAATGATCAAGTATGCATCTTTATATTACAGCAAAATGACAACTATTGATGATTATTTGCCTAAAGATGCTTTGGTCATCTTTGATGAAATCAGCCGAATCCAAGAAATGTCTGAACAGCTGGATCGTGAAGAAGCCGAATGGCGGGTTGATATGCTGCAAAAAGGCGATATGGTCGGCGAACTGCCGCTGACTATGGATTGGCCGCAACTGACCGAGCGACTGTCTCATCCGCTGCTTTTATTGTCTCTTTTTCTTAGGTATCACGGCCAGTTTCAGCCGCAGAATGTCGTCAGCATCACATGCCGTGCGATGCAGAACTTTCATGGTCAGATTCAGTTGCTGAAGACTGAGGTTGAACGTTGGAAGAAAGGCGATTTTTCCGTTACCTTTCTTGCTTCAGACAAAGATCGGGCAAAGCGGTTGGATCAAGTATTATCGGATTACGGCATTCAGGCGGAAATGGTAGCACCTGAAACACCGCCTGTCCACGGAGTTAATCAGATTACAATCGGCCAGTTTGAAACCGGTTTTGAATTGCCGCTTAAGAAAATTGCGGTGATTACTGAGCGTGAAGTCTTTACAAAAAAGACAGCGAAAGCGAATCATCGCGGGAAGAAACTGTCAAATGCTGAACGCTTGAAAAATTATAGTGAACTTAAAGTTGGCGATTATGTTGTTCACGTGGATCACGGAATCGGAAGGTACGCCGGCATTGAAACGCTGGAAGTAAACGGTACTCATAAAGATTATTTGCAGATTATTTATAAAGGCAACGATAAGCTCTATGTCCCGGTGGAACATATTGATCAAGTACAGAAATATGTGAGTTCCGAAGGCAAGGAACCGAAAATCTATGCGCTTGGCGGCGGCGAATGGAAAAAGGTCAAAAGCAAGGCACGTTCGTCGATTCAAGATATCGCTGACGACCTGATCAAGCTCTACGCAAAGCGGGAAGCGAGCAAGGGCTACGCCTTTGCGAAGGACAGCGATGCGCAGCAGGAGTTTGAAGCCGCGTTTCCATATGAGGAAACCGCGGATCAGCTTCAAGCCATTGAGGAAATCAAGAAAGATATGGAAAACGAGAAGCCGATGGATCGTTTGCTGTGCGGCGATGTGGGCTACGGCAAAACTGAGGTGGCTTTGCGTGCTGCTTTTAAAGCTATTGCCGATGGAAAACAAGTGGCGTTCCTCGTTCCGACTACGATTCTTGCTCAGCAGCATTTCGAGACGGCGAGTGAGCGGTTTGAGGATTTTCCGGTCACGATCGGACTGCTTAGCCGCTTTCGTTCGAGGAAGGAACAAATGGAAACGCTTAAAGGCCTTAAGGCGGGCACGGTTGATCTTGTCATTGGGACGCATCGTTTGCTGTCAAAGGATGTTCAGTATAAGGATCTTGGTTTGCTGATTGTTGATGAGGAACAGCGATTTGGGGTGACCCACAAGGAAAAAATCAAACGGCTCAAAGCGAATGTTGATGTGCTGACGCTGACCGCGACACCGATTCCGCGTACGCTGCATATGTCGATGCTCGGGGTACGCGATCTTTCAATTATTGAAACGCCGCCCGAGAACCGCTTCCCTGTACAAACTTTTGTCATGGAGTATAACGCTTCATTAATTCGCGAAGCGATTGAACGAGAGATGGCGCGAGGCGGGCAGGTGTATTTCCTGTATAATCGTGTGGAAACGATTCAGCGAATGGCTGAAATGATCTCCGGACTTGTTCCTGATGCGGCGGTCACATATGCACATGGACAGATGAAAGAATCAGAACTTGAATCCGCGATGATTGACTTTCTTGATGGAAATGCGGATGTACTGGTGAGTACGACAATCATTGAAACCGGTGTTGATATTCCAAATGTCAATACACTGATTGTCTACGATGCCGATCGAATGGGGCTTGCTCAACTGTATCAGCTTCGCGGGCGGGTCGGGCGTTCCAACCGCGTCGCCTATGCCTATTTCACGTATCAACGCGATAAGGTCATGAACGAGGTCGCAGAGAAAAGACTGCAGGCAATAAAGGAGTTTACCGAGCTTGGTTCCGGGTTTAAAATCGCGATGCGCGACTTGTCCATTCGAGGTGCCGGAAATCTGCTCGGTGCCCAGCAGCATGGGTTTATTGACTCTGTCGGATTTGATCTCTATTCGCAAATGCTTCAGGACGCCATTGCTGAGCGCAACACGAAGGATCATACGGAAACGGCAGCAAAACCGCCTAAAGTCACCATTGAAATGGACACGGATGCATACATTCCGGATCTGTATATAGAAGATTCTTTGCAAAAAATTGATATGTATAAACGCTTCAAAGCTGCTGCTTCCGTTCAAGATGTCGAAGAACTGAAAGATGAGATGATCGACCGGTTCGGCGATTACCCAAGAGAAGTAGCTGATTTGTTTAAAGTAGCTGAAGTGCGTGTGACAGCCAATCAATTAATGATTGAGGAAATTAAGCAGCAAAGTTCGGAAGTCAGAATTATTTTCTCGGAAATGGGATGGAAATCATTAGATCGAGAGTCTCTGTTTAAAGCAATCAGCAAAATGGGTCCCGGTGTCGGTCTTGGTGCAGAAGGATCGAAAATGAGAGTGACCATTAAACAGAATAAGCATCATGCAGGTTCGATGCTTGAGGAGGTCGCTAAACTGCTTGGCGGAATTGAGCAGCTTCAGAAGCCGTCTGAGAAGGTAGGATAAATTTGGCGAAAAATGCATACTTTGACCAAGAGCGCAGATAATAATGCAAGGAATAGATGATTTTTGCGGAAGCGGAAAGAGAGGACGTCCTTGTATGAAAGCAACTGGTATTGTCCGCCGAATCGATGATCTTGGGCGGGTGGTTATTCCTAAAGAAATACGGCGCACTTTACGTATTCGTGAGGGAGATCCACTAGAAATTTTTGTTGATCATGACGGCGAAGTGATCTTGAAAAAATACTCGCCACTGAGCGAACTCGGCGATTTTGCAAAAGAATATGCGGAGTCTCTGGCGGAAAATTCAGGCAGGCTGACTCTTGTCAGTGATCGTGATGCGGTGATTGCAGTCGCAGGAGGGTCTAAAAAAGACTACTTGGAAAAGCGGTTGCTTGCGGTACCCGAAAAATCAATGGAGCAGCGGCAAACGATTCTTGAACAGGATCGCGGCGAGCCGCTCATAGAAGGACATGAGAACCTGTCCGGATCGTATGTTGTTGCACCAATTATTGCCGGCGGAGACCCGATCGGTACCATTATTCTCATTGGCAAGGATAAGAAACCGATGAGTGAAGTTGAGGTAAAGCTTGCTGAGACTGCTGCAGGTTTTCTCGGCAGGCAGATGGAACACTAAAATGCACACAAAAAAGAGGCGATTGTAGCGCCTCTTTTTTGTAGGCACAATTTTGGGCCCTGCGGAACGCAAACCGGCAAATTATGATATAATCCAACATAGCATTCTTGGAAAAGTGAGAGAGATCATGAGCGACGAGAAGAGGGCGAGTCACCTGGTATGGCGCGGTGCGGCGATACTTACAGGTGCGGCTCTGCTGGTGAAGATTATGAGCGCGCTTTATCGGCTGCCCTACCAAAATTTTGCCGGCGATGTCGGATTTTATGTTTATCAGCAAGTCTATCCTTTTTACGCATTGGCAGTAGCACTTGGCGGCACGGGATTTCCGATTGTGATTTCCAAATATATGGCCGAGGCAGGCGAGCGGCACAGTGTGAAAGTGGAGGTACAAAGACATGCACTGATCGCGCTGATGCTGATCTGCGGGCTCTTTTTTACGGTGCTTTTTTTCTTTGCACAGCCTTTGTCGGCAATGATTGGGGATCAGCATCTTCCTCAGTTGATTCGCATTGCCGCATCAGTCTATCTTTTCGTTCCGATTGTGGCGCTTTTGCGCGGAACTTTTCAAGGCGACAAAGAAAATATGCTGCCTACGGCTCTGTCTCAAATCGGAGAACAGGTGACGCGTGTTTGTTTTATTTTAGGATTGTCCTGGTATTTATTTCTGAATCACGGAGATGCCTATACGTTCGGGCTTGCAGCAACATCGGGATCGGCATTTGCGCCGCTCGTCACAATGATCATCCTTATTCTGTTCCTGCCCCGAAAAAAACAGTTCGCGCGCGAACTGTTTTCGAGGCCGGCTGCAGCGATCAATTGGCGTTTAGTAAAAAACCTTATCATTGCCGGCTGTCTTTTTTCCATACTTGCTGTTCCCCTGCTCTTGTTTCAGCTTATCGATTCACTGACTGTGCTTCGTCTTTTGGGGAAAGTGAATCTTGCTGATCCGCGAGCTGAAAAGGGTATTTATGATCGTGCCTATATGCTGACCCAGTTTGGGATAATTGCATCTGCTTCGCTGACAGCGGCAATGGTGCCGCGTCTTGCGCAGCTCACAGCATTGCGGAAGACGCGTGACTTTCAAATGGAAGCAACGCTTTCGATTAAGGTAAGCTTGGCATTTGGTGCGGCAGCTGCCGCAGGGCTTATGACGATCAGCCGTGAGGTCAATATTATGCTGTTCCGCAATGCCGACGGAACAGCAGCTTTCGCGATTGCCTCGTTCACGATGCTGACGCTTTCGATTATTTTGACAGCCTCAGGAATTTTAGAGGCAAACGAAAAACCTTGGGTACCCTTTTATTTTCTTGCCATTGGTGCATGTGTAAAAGGTGCGGCGAATTATTTTCTTGTTCCGCACTTTGCCATTGTCGGTGCTGCCCTAGGCACATGCATGGGAACGGCTGTTGCCGCCGAATTGTGCCTTGTCTACTTGCATCGCCATACGTTGGCAATGCGTTTGTCCTGGCGCGCAGTTGCGAAATTAGGCATCGCTGTATCCGTGATGGCGGCGAGCGTATTTCTATGGAAAAAAATGATCCACCGCTTCACCGATATGCTGTCGGCACGCCCTTCAGCAACAGTGCTCGCTCTATCCGGTGCCGTTGTCGGCGGCTGGGTCTTTATCATGATTCTCTACATGATCCGCTTTCTGAACAAACATGATCTGAAACGGCTTCCGATACGAAGGAGAAAAAGGCAAGGCGAGGCAGCGGCACGGTCTCGGAAACTGTGATCTGACGGTGACTTATGGTAGAATGAAAAAAATGATGGTTATCGCGTGAAAAATAATTGAAATGAATGATTAATACAATGTGGAGGAATGGTTTGAATGAATAAAAATGAACTCATCCATAAAGTGGCAGAGAAAACAGGTATTGCGAAGAAAGATACGGAGACAGTTGTTAACGAAGCGCTGGAACAAATCATTCAAACGCTTAGTGCCAATGATAAGGTTCAATTTGTCGGATTCGGCACCTTCGAAGTTCGTCAGCGTGCAAGCAGGACAGGACGCAATCCGCAGACCGGTGAAACGATCACAATTCCGGCGACACGTGTGCCAGGATTTAGAGCCGGCAATAAATTTAAGGATGCCGTGAAAAAATGAGATTGGATAAATATTTGAAAATATCTCGGTTGATTAAACGGCGAACGGTGGCAAAGGAACTTGCCGATCAGGGACGTGTTTCTGTTAACGGACAACCGGGAAAAGCGAGTTCGAGTGTTGCGGTCGGTGATCTGCTGACCCTGCACTTCGGTCAAAAACCGATGACGGTTCGCATCCTACTGCTAAAAGAAGTCGTCAAAAAAGAAGAAGCCGACTCGCTCTATGAAGTTATTTATGAGCAACAGGAAAATGAATAATTGCATGCAAAACAACTGATTCATTGTTGATCATGCCTGGTTCTAAATGGGACAGCTCCCTCATAATGTAGGAAACAGAGGAGGGGAGTTCAATGAGTCAATTCTATTCGTCTCAGATCCCTAATAAAGACAAGCCGGCGCAAAATCAGAATATAATTGTTAAGGATCGGAAATCAATCGAGATTACCGGTGTCAAACATGTGGAAAGCTTTGATCATGAAGAATTCTTGCTTGAGACGGTATTGGGCTATCTTGCCGTTCGAGGTTCAGGTCTGAAAATGCAAAATCTGAATGTTGAGCAGGGACAGGTATTGATTGAGGGGCATATTATTGAAATCAGCTATCTGGATGATCAAGGCGGAGAAGCTCATAAAGGCTTCTTCGGCAAGCTGTTTCGATGACGCTTGAACAGCAATATGTCTCGCTTGTTCTGATGCTTGCCATGGGCATTTGGTTCGGCGCTTCTTTTTCGGTCTACCAGCATTTTGTGCATCCGAAAAAAGGCCGCCGCTGGATTTTGCTGATTTCAGACCCTCTCTTTTGGATTGTACAGGCTGTATTGCTTTTTTTACTTATGCTGCCCGTTAATGAAGGACAGCTGCGTCTTTATTTTTTCTTGAGCATTGCACTCGGTTTTGCTTTTTATAAAGCCCTTTTAGAAAAACCATTCATGCGTTTATTCGGCAAAATCGTTGCGGCGGCTGTCCGAACAGGGCGCTTTACTGCAAAAATTGTCTATCAATTATTGATTTATCCGCTCTTTTTCCTATTGATGCTTGTCTTTAGATTGTGTAAAATGACAGTAACCACCTTACTGAAAATTGTGCGCTTTCTGCTTTTGATCCCGTTGAAAATTTTAAGAGGAATCGTTCGGCTGGTTCTTCCGGATCGGGCGATGATCTATTTGGCAAAGAAAAGAATTTGGTTGCAGCAGAAATTCAGATGGTGGATATCACTAGTTACCAAACGTAAATGATCGGGGGGAACGATATGGAGAGTGCCGGCGCAGAGCGAGTCACGCGGTTGCAGACAAATTATCTGCAGTCGCAGGAAGTGAATGAAAAGAGAAGAAGAAAACGGCGCAAGGGGTTAATTCGGCGTTTGACTGCTTTCTTTATTGTGTTCGCATTAGCCTGCGCCTTCATGATCTCCTCTCTGGTTTCGCAATCCCATAAGTTAAATGCTGCATCGCAGGAAAAGGCAAGCCTGCAAAAACAGTTGAATCAGTCTAAATCACAAGCAGTTGAGTTGAAGAAACGTATTTCTCTTCTGCATAATAAAAAATATATTGGCGAAATTGCAAGACGCGATTATCTGTTATCGAAAAAAGGGGAAATTATTTTTTCGAAACCCAATCAGAACAAGGATTGACAGGCACTTTTTTTGCTATGTATAATAATATAATTAGTGATACCAATTTAGGAGGAAGCTTTTTTTTATGTCAATTGAAGCAGGCAGCAAGCTGAAGGGTAAAGTATCAGGAATTACGAACTTCGGAGCCTTCGTTGATTTACCGGATGGTAAAACAGGGCTGGTTCATATCAGTGAAGTTGCGGATCGGTATGTGAAAGACATCCATGACGTTCTGTCGGTTGGTGATGAAGTAACGGTAAAGGTGTTGCAAGTCGCTCCTGATGGGAAAATCGGTCTATCGATCCGCAAAGCTGTCGATAAGCCTAAGGTCACATCTTCGTCTTCACGTGGAGGTTCACAAAGGCATGGCGGCGGGAAACGGTTTACCTCACGTGCGCCAAGTTTTGAGGACAAAATTTCTCAGTATTTAAAGGATAGTGAAGATCGCCTTTCGACAATCAAGCGCCAGACAGAATCCAAACGCGGGGGACGCGGTGCAAGAAGAGGCTGAGTGCGACCTTCGGAAGTTTCTAAATAGATAAACGCAACACTCAAGTTCATATAGAGCTTGAGTGTTTTTTATTGTCTTTTTAATTGGTGAGTGATCTTAAATTATCCGATGAGAAGACAGATTATAGCGAGATGCAGAAAATTTAGCGGAAAAAGGCGCTATTTCAAAATCTTCGCCTTCTATAGACGATAAATTCATGCTATTCATCGACAGATCGCACGATCAGATGTTGTTTATGGCTGAACATCAAGAATACCGTCGAAGTTTTTTTGGCCTTGAGCTTGTGATTCTGACAAATTATGAACGTCTACTATGCTTTAATGGATCATACAATCATAAGTTAAAGGCGGCGAGCGATATGATTCAAAAATTTGGCAGTGCGGCTGCGGGTACCATCGACCCTTACTTGCAAAAAAATCGAACGATTCAAGAGCGGTCAAAATCGCGGCACTCTTTTCAAACCTTTTTGCTAGGCGCCTTATTCCGTAGCGATTTGTTTTTTCTAACAGCCGGATTTTTGCTTGGACGAGCGGTAATTATTACAAGCCTGACACCATTTATTCTTCCTTTTTTTGCAACGGTATTCTGGATGAAACGCAAACGGAGATGGGCGGATTCAATGGCTGTTCTGGCCGGAGGACTGACGCTGTCTGTGGGACAAGCCTTTTATGCACTTCTTGGATTGATCGTTTTCTTAGCAGGGTGGAGAATCATGACTTCGTTTCAGCGTATGCATAGGGAACGCTGGCTGCCCGCACTTGTGCTTTTTACCGGATTTCTCGTGCGGCTGCTCTGTCAGGCAGCATTTTCACTGACACTTGTGTGGACAGATGTGCTTACGGCCGGAGCTGAAGCTTCATTATCCGCTCTTGTAACTCTCATCTTCATGCAGAGCGTGCCGCTCATGTCCACACGTGTTAACCATAAATTGTTTCGAAATGAGGAGATCATTTGTTTTGTGATCTTAATTTCGTCGGTAATTGCCGGTACAATCGGGCTTCATGTCTATGATTTATCCGTAGATCACGTACTTGCTCGTTATGCCGTGCTTTTATTCGCCTACGCCGGCGGTGCGGCAATCGGTTCAACTGTAGGTGTCGTCATCGGCCTGATTTTGGGCATGGCAAGTGTATCGAGTCTTTACCAGATGAGTCTGCTTGCTTTCTCAGGTGTACTTGGCGGCCTGTTGAAGGAAGCCGGAAAAGCAGGCGTTTCCGCAGGATTGCTGATTTCAACATTATTAATTGGGGTCTACGGCGGCGGATATGCAGGGCTTGGCAGCGAGGTCATTGATTCGATTGCGGCCATTATGCTTTTTCTAATCACGCCGAAGAGCCTTATTCAGCAAATGGCTTCTTTTATTCCCGGAACGCGCGAGTATCAGGCGGAACAGCAGCAATATGTGCGCAAACTGCGTGATGTAACTGTCGGCCGTGTCGAGCAGTTCTCAGGACTTTTTCAGACGCTTGCGAAAAGCTTTTATCCGCCGTCGGAGGTTGAGACGGCGGATGACAGTGATTTTCTGAGCAGTGTCACGGCTAAAACATGCCAGAATTGCTTTAAAAAGGAGTTCTGCTGGATCAATAATTTTGAACGAACGCAGCAGTTGATGCTTGAGTTGCGTGACGAATCGCGGCGAGGGAACCGTGAAGAGAATGCGCGGCTTCATCATAAGTGGCGGAGCCATTGCTCTAAGGCTGAACGCACGCTGGAGGTGATCCGCAGAGAACAGAGCCTGTCTGAATTACATGAAAAAATGAAACGAAATGTTAAGGAAAGCAGGCGGCTTGTTGCAGATCAGCTTAAAGGTGTCGCTCAAGTTATGGGCGATTTTGCCAATGAAATGAAGCGAGAACGCGGCCTTCATGAATGGCAGGAGGAAATGATTTTGGCTAAATTGAATGGGATCGGTATCCGTGTGGAGAGCGTTGAGATTTACAATTTAGAATCGGGGGCCATTGATATTGAAGCACTGATGCCGACCGATAATTATGGTGCATGTGAAAAAGTCATTGCCCCATTGCTGTCCGATATTCTCGGCGAGAGTATTGTCGTTGAAAAAAAGCAGGCTTCTGATTATCCGGGCGGGCCGAGCCGTGTTGTGTTTATCTCTGCTCGAGCCTACGATCTGGAAACCGGTGTTGCAACAGCCGCCCGAGGAGGGGGCAGTATTTCCGGAGATAACTATTCACTTTTTGAAATCGATTCCAAAAAATATGTTATGGCAATCAGCGATGGGATGGGTCATGGCGAACGCGCGGATATGGAGAGTAAAGACACCTTACAGCTGTTGGATAAAGTATTAAAATCCGGTATTCATGAAACATTGGCTATAAAATCAATTAATTCGATCTTGTCGCTTCGCTCGACTGAGGAAATTTATGCGACGCTGGATTTAGCTTTGATCGACTTGCAGAATGCAACGTCTAAATTTCTGAAAATAGGGTCAAATCCGAGCTTTATCAAGCGCGGCGGCCGTGTTTTTATGCTGGATGCCGGTAATTTGCCGATTGGCATTATTCGTGATGTTGATGTGGATATGAAGACCGAACAGTTAAAATCCGGCGATCTGCTGATTATGATGAGTGACGGAATTTTTGATGTGCCGAAGCATATCGAAAATAAAGAGGCATGGGTTAAGCGGAAAATTAAAGAACTGCAGACAAATGACCCGCAAGAAATTGCCGACCTACTGCTTGAGGAAGTAATCCGCGTTGGAGACGGCAGTATTGACGATGATATGACAGTTATTGCTGCACGAATCAGCCATCATATTCCTGAGTGGTCTGCCTTTTCAACAGATCGAAGCGATGAACGTGTCAATCGAGCCTAATTTGATCTAATGAATCTTTCAACTTGTTTTTACCGCAGTCTGTAAATCTGCGAGGCAGATAGATTCCATTTGGCATGCGCAGGATACGTTTTGCACGATCGCGGTATAGAAACTACTTTTCCTGTCTATCATAATGCTAGATTCAAGGAGGAGTGAAAGGTTCAATGAAGAAAGGTACGTTAAAACAAATTCTGTTAATTACTGACGGGTGCTCCAATGAAGGAGAAGATCCGGTAGCGATGGCGGCACTGGCCCGGGAACAAGGGATTACGGTCAACGTCATCGGTGTTCTTGATCAATATGACACGGAAGACAGCCACGGTCTGCAAGAAGTAGAGGGAATTGCGCAGGCGGGCGGTGGAATCAGCCAAATCGTCCAGACAAAGCAGCTCGCACAGACGGTACAAATGGTGACGAAGCAGGCGATGACTCAGACGATTAAAGGCGTGATTAATCAACAGCTTCAGGATATTCTGGGCGACGGAGAAACGGTAGAGGATCTGCCTCCTGAAAAACGCGGAAAAGTAATGGAAGTCGTTGATGAGGTTGGTGAAACCGCTGATCTTCATGTATGCATTCTTGTCGACACAAGCGCCAGCATGAAAAATAAATTACCAACCGTGCGCGAGGCACTGACCGACTTGTCGCTGAGCTTATCCGCACGCATGGGTGAAAACCAATTTTGTCTCTTTTTATTTCCCGGGAAAAGAAAGTCGGTACAGAAAGTTATTTCATGGACTCCGCAACTGGACAGTATTAAACGCATCTTTGAAAAAATAAGCTCACATGGCATCACACCAACAGGTCCGGCAATTAAAGAAGCTGTGAAAAGCTTTTCTTCGCTGTCGAGAAAACAGTCGCTTGTTGATGACGATGAGGCGTATGATGACGGCCCAAGATAATCTGCATTTTGCCCCTGGAACCTTGATTATTGGAAAATGGCACCAAAATCACTACCAGCTTGTCAAGTGGCTGGGAAGCGGTGCACAAGGTACGGTGTACTTGGGAAGAGATGGAAGACGTTCGGTCGCGATCAAGCTAGCAAAAGATCGGGCATCGCTGATCTCAGAAGTTAATGTATTGAAACAGTTTGAAAAGCTCCGAGGTGATCCTTTGGGGCCTTCTTTATATGACAGCGATGACTGGTTGACACGAGGCGGAACAATTGGATTCTGCGTTATGGAATATTTGGATGGCGTTTCTTTGTCCGAGGCGCTTAAGCGGAAGCCTTTTGATTGGACGCTTGTATATATGCTGCAGTTGTTAAAGCAATTGCAACAGCTGCACAACTCGGGGTATATATTTGGTGATCTCAAGCCAGAAAATTTGATCCTAATGCATCCGGGGCACGCCATTCGCTGTCTCGATTTCGGCGGTGCAACACGTATCGGGAGATCTGTGAGGGAATATACTGAATTTTATGATCGGGGATACTGGGGTTTTGGCAGCCGACGTGCGGAGCCAAGCTATGATTTGTTTGCTTGCGTGATGATTATGATCTATGCCGCCGCCGGAAAAAGAATAGCACGGACAAATGAACCTCAAGTTCAGCTTATACACTTTGTGAAAAATCATCCGAAATTGGCGCCATACCGAAAAACAGTAATGAATGCGATGAGAGGTAATTACTCAACCGCGGATATCATGCGGCGAGATCTGCTTCAAGAAGTAATGACGAGTCGGCAAAGTAATCCGCAGATGCCGCAATCAAGGCGGAATGTTCGGAAAACAAATGCCGTCTCAAACAGAAGCGGCTGGAAATCGGCATGGCTTGCTGCTTCGGTTTTATTAACTGCCTACATTGTGTTTGTCATTGTTTACGTCATGTAAAAATTGGAGTATTGTGGACATACATTATTTAGTAAGTATTTCGTCTGGGGAGAAAAACGATGACATTTTCTGAACGTGTGACGCGTTTTATCGGCACGCATCATCTGGTCCGCTCAAACGAGAGGCTTGTTCTTGGTGTCAGCGGCGGGGCGGATTCGATGGCGCTTCTGCACTTTTTTTATATGAAAAAGAAAGACTGGGAGCTTGAGCTTGCGGTCTGTTCTGTCGATCATACACTCAGAGGAGTCCAAAGTAACGAAGATCAAAATTATGTCGCATCATTTTGTAAAAAACGGGAGATCCTTTTTATAGGGAAAACGGTCGATGCCCGTTCATGGAGTGCAAAACGAAAGATCAGCATTGAAACAGGTGCGCGCGAACTGAGATACAAGGCCTTTGCGGAGGCGATGGCGGTATTTAAAGCTGACGCGCTTGTTCTGGCACATCACGGAGATGATCAAATAGAAACAATGCTGATGCGGCAGGTCCGCGGAACGATCGGGGTGGGAAGGGCTGGAATTCCCGTTCGTCGTCCTTTTGAAGGAAAGGAGATCATTCGGCCATTCCTTTCGCAAACAAAAGCCGATTTAGAACGTTATTGTTCTGAAAACGGAATTGTTCCGCGGCATGATGAATCAAATGAATCCGATGCGCATACAAGAAATCGTTTTCGGAAAAATGTACTTCCCTTTTTGAAAAAAGAGAATCCCCAGGTTCATCTAAAATTCCAATATGAAAGCGAGCGGATTGCAGAGGATGAATCCCTGCTTTTACAGATGGCTGAGAATCGGCTTGAGCGGGCGGTTCTGGATAAAAAGAAATGTGAATATGCGCTTTCAGTTCCCGAGTTTCTTGACATTCACCCGGCTTTACAAAGGCGTACAATTCATCTACTATTATGTTATCTCTATACAAATCGACAGCTGCAGCCGCCACACCAATCGATACATATTGAACAACTATTGCAGCTGCTGCATTCCAGTCATTCCTCAGGGAGCGTCATTCTTCCCAAGGGGCTTACAGCTAGAAGATCTTATGATCGCTGCCGGATCGGATTCGTAATGGAAAGCGGTGACATAGGTGAGCAGACGGCGATTCCTATTCCCGGGAGAACAGATTTTCTTTCAGGATCCATTGAAGCTGCTTATCTGAAAGGAGAGGAACTGTCGTCTGCTGCATATACTCGCGACTGCTTCATCCTTGATGGGGACCATATTGCTCTTCCACTTTATGTGCGGACATGGCGAGTCGGAGACCGGATAAGCCCGAATGGGATGACAGGATCGCAGAAAATTCAGCGTATCTTTATCAACGAAAAAATCGATCGCAATGAAAGAACGAAGTGGCCTTTAATTACCGATGCGAACGGCCGTATACTTTGGCTGCCGCTGTTGAGGCGGGGGATGCCTTTTCCGTCATCGCCCGATTTAGAGAAAAAAAATTATATAAAGCTTCAATTTATACCGTTTACTGATTTTGGGAGGACGCAGGAATGAAGGAAGACGTCAAGGAAATATTAATAACAGAAGAGGAAATCCAGAATAAGGTACATGAATTCGGCGCAGTGCTCTCAAGCGAATACGCCAATTCCTTTCCTCTTGTGATCGGTGTGCTGAAAGGGGCACTTCCCTTTATGGCTGACCTGATCAAGACCATCACGGTTCCGATTGAAATTGATTTCATGGATGTGTCCAGCTATGGCAATTCGACTGTGTCGTCAGGAGAAGTAAAAATTCTCAAGGACTTGGATACTTCAGTTGAAAACAGAGATATTCTGATAATTGAGGATATTATTGACAGCGGACTGACCCTGAGTTATTTAGTCGAATTATTTAAGACCAGAAGAGCGAAATCCATAAAAATTGTGACGTTGCTTGATAAGCCGTCAGGAAGAAAATCGGATGTTACTCCGGATTTATCAGGGTTTACTGTTCCCGATGCTTTTCTGGTCGGCTATGGTCTTGATTATGCGGAAAAATACCGAAACCTTCCTTTTATTGGCATCCTCAAACCAGAAATATACGAGGGTTGAGCTGCTGATTTTCAAGAATTTTTGCTATTAGTAAGCCAAGGCATGAGTGAAAATGCAATTGCTTGGGCAGCACCATGTGTATGTGGTACTATAAAATATGATTTGTTTTTAGAGCGGGAGGAGGTAAGGCATGAATCGACTTTTTAAGAATATTATCATATATTTATTTATTGCGTTAGTGATCATCGGTATCGTCAGCTGGCTGACGGAAACGAATCGTACCGTAAAACCGATGACGTACAGCGCTCTACGAACGAACTTAAGCAAAGGCAATGTAGAGCAGGTAACCTTACAACCGGAAGGCAGTGTCTTTGCAGCGACAGGACGTCTGAAGGATGCTGATAAGAATACAACATTCAAAGCGTATCTGCCGCCAAGTGATAAGGCGGTAAATCAGGTCATTGATTTAGCAAGCAAATATGATGTAAAACCTGCGGAACGGACAAGCGGATGGATCACTTTCGTTACATCGCTGATCCCGTTCGCAATTATCTTCTTCCTTATCTTTTTCCTTTTGAACCAAGCTCAGGGCGGCGGCGGCCGAGTGATGAATTTTGGCAAAAGCAAAGCAAAGCTGTACTCGGAAGATAAGAAAAAGGTTACATTTAAAGATGTGGCCGGGGCTGACGAAGAAAAGCAGGAACTGGTAGAAATTGTTGACTTCCTCAAAGATCCGAGAAAATTCGTTGCTCTTGGTGCGCGAATTCCTAAAGGTGTATTGCTTGAGGGACCTCCGGGTACCGGTAAAACATTGCTTGCGCGTGCGGTTGCAGGTGAGGCAGGCGTACCGTTTTTCTCCATAAGCGGTTCAGATTTTGTTGAAATGTTTGTTGGTGTCGGCGCGTCTCGTGTCCGCGATTTGTTTGATCAAGCCAAAAAGAATTCACCATGTATCATTTTCATCGACGAAATTGATGCTGTAGGGCGTCAACGTGGTGCCGGACTAGGCGGCGGTCATGATGAACGTGAACAGACACTGAACCAATTGCTTGTTGAAATGGACGGCTTTGGAGCCAATGAAGGGATTATTATCATTGCCGCAACCAACCGCCCGGATATACTTGATCCGGCACTTCTCCGTCCCGGACGTTTTGACCGTCAGATTCCTGTGAACCGTCCCGACCTCATCGGACGAGAAGCCGTGCTTCGTGTTCACGCACGCAACAAGCCGCTAGCTAAAGAAATTGACTTAAAGACTGTGGCTAAGCTGACTCCGGGATTTTCAGGAGCGGATTTGGAAAACCTGCTTAATGAAGCGGCCCTTGTCGCTGCTCGGGCAAATAAAAAAGTAATTAACATGGAAGATATCGATGAGGCGGTTGAACGTGTGATCGCCGGTGTTGCTAAGAAATCACGTGTGATTTCGAAGAAGGAACAGAACATTGTCGCCTACCATGAATCGGGGCACACGATTATCGGTCTCGCTCTTGAAGGTGCGGATGAAGTGCATAAAGTTACGGTTATACCGCGTGGTCAGGCCGGCGGATACACGGTCTCGCTACCAAAAGAGGATCGCTATTTTATGACCAAACCGGAGTTGCTTGAGAAAATATGCGGACTGCTAGGTGGCAGAGTTGCTGAAGAGATCATCTTTGGCGAAATTTCAACCGGCGCCAGCAATGATTTGCAGCGCGTCACGGGATTGGCACGTCGTATGGTTACCGAATTTGGTATGAGCGATAAGCTTGGTCCAATGCAATTCGGCAATAATGACAGCGGCCAGGTCTTCTTGGGACGCGACATTCAGAACGAACAGAATTACAGTGATGCGATCGCTTTTGAGATTGATCAAGAAGTACAGCGCATTGTTAAGACGGAGTATGAACGGTGCAAAAAGTTGCTTCTTGAACATCGGGATAAGCTTGAGTTGATTGCTCAGACGCTGCTTAAGGTGGAGACACTGGAAGAAGAGCAGATCAAATCGCTGTATGAAACCGGCAAGTATATCGAACCAAGCAAGACCCGATACGCTTCTTCTAAGGATGATGATAAAGAAGAAGCCACTGCAATTGACCCGGCTGAGCAGAAGGATGATTCAGAAAGTGATGTCAAAGTGACGATTCATTCCAAGGATGAGGATTCGATGCAAAAGCCGGTAGACACAAAAGAACCATCAGACACTGAAAAAAAAGACGACGAGCATAAAATATAACCACTGTCTTGAGTGCACATACAAAGAAAAGGGAGGCTTCTCCGAATGGGAGTGCCTCTCTTTTTCGCTTTTGCCCTGATTTAATTCGAGAAACCGGCTGAATGAACGGGAGGATAATTTGATGATTTTTGTTTGTGATGTAGGGAATACTCACATTGTTCTGGGCGCTTACGATGATGGAAAGTTAACGAATCATTGGCGTATTTCAACAGATCGCGAGAAAACAGAAGACGAATTCGGTATGCTGATTAATGATCTCTTTTCATACACCGGACTTTCATTTGACAAGTTCAGCGGTGTGGTCATTTCATCGGTTGTACCGTCAATTATGTTTGCTTTGGAGCGTTTGTGCGAAAAATATTTTCATTTGAAACCAATAATCGTCGGTCCTGGTATTAAGACAGGATTAAACTTGAAGTACGATAATCCAAAGGAGCTTGGTGCAGATTTAATTGTGAATGCGGTAGCAGCAGTTAACGATTATCAGGCGCCCATCATTGTGATCGATTTTGGAACGGCGACAACCTATTCGTATATTGATGAGCACCGGGCGTATATTGGCGGTGCGATCGCTCCCGGCATTGATATTGCGACCGAGGCGCTTTATGAGCGAGCCTCGAAGCTTCCGAGAATTGAAATCGCAAAGCCACCGCATATTGTCGGACGTAATACGGTTCACGCCATGCAGTCCGGAGTGCTTTTCGGTTATGTCGGGCAGGTAGAGGGCATCGTCTCGCGGATGAAAAAGCAGGCCTCCGCAAATCCGGTCGTTGTTGCGACCGGAGGATTGTGCTCGCTTATTTCTCATGAGACCAGCAGTATTGACCATGTAGACCCTTTATTAACACTTAAAGGGCTCTTTCTCATTTATCAGCGTAATGCATAAAAAGAAAGGAATGATCGGATTGGGCGATTATTTTATTAAGGCACTCGCGTGCAGTGGCAGTCTCAGGGTAATTACATCGGTAACGACCGAAACGATCAGAGAGGCTCAGGCGCGTCACAAGACATGGCCGACTGCAACAGCAGCACTCGGACGAACGCTGACTGCTGCGATGATGATGGCTGCACAAGAAAAAGGTGATGAAAAAATAACTGTGACCGTTCAGGGCGGCGGCCCGATCGGGGCCATCGTTGCTGATGCGAATACCCGGGGACAAGTGCGCGGCTATGTGACGAATCCTAAAGTGCATTTTGAATTAAATGAACAAGGCAAATTGGATGTGGCGCGTGCAGTCGGTAAAAGCGGTTTTCTCAGCGTCGTTAAAGATCTGGGTCTCAGAGAAAACTTCACCGGACGTGTGCCGATTATTTCGGGTGAGCTGGGCGATGATTTTACCTATTATTTTGCACGTTCTGAACAAGTACCCTCTGCTGTCGGTGTCGGTGTGCTTGTCCATCCCAATCAGACGGTGAAGGCTGCAGGCGGCTTTATTATTCAGGTGCTCCCCGGTGCGGATGACGCAGCGATTGGAAAACTTGAAGAACGTCTGAAGACGATTCCGCCAATTTCTAAATTAATTGATGCGGGACATTCCCCTGACGAATTGCTTGCCGACCTTTTTCCGGATGGTAATTATAAGGTATTGCAGAAGCATCCGGCGGCCTTTTATTGTGATTGCTCAAAAGAAAAATTTGCGTCATCCATTACCGGCTTAGGTGCAAAGGAAATTCAGGCTATGATTGATGAAGACGGTGGGGCGGAAGTGACCTGCCAATTTTGCGAAACACACTACGCATTCACAGCAAATGAATTAAAAGCGCTGATTCCGGATGAATAACTTGGAAACCTGTCTTTTGGTAAATTCCTTTTCTGAGTGAAATTTTTAAATCTTATCGGTGTAAGATTTTGGTGGAACTCAGTTCTTGAGCCCGCCGATCATTCATGATTATCGGAACTAAGGGTTTGGCTTGGCAAAGTCACGTTTTCCAGCGGCTGCGCATAAATGAAACACGTTTTTCGTATTGTAAACAGATGCATTGCGTACTGATCTAAATCATTGACGAACCGCCAATTGACTGATAGTATAGTTTATAAATCATACATGATTACTGCGGATTTAAAGGAGGATGAATGATGACTGTTGCAAATTCAGTTACAGAACTGATTGGAAATACGCCAATTGTTCGCTTGAATCATTTGACCGGTGAAAATGATGCGGAACTTTATGCGAAGCTCGAATATTTTAATCCGGGCAGCAGCGTGAAGGATCGAATTGCGCTGTCGATGATTGAAACCGCTGAAAAAGAAGGAAAATTGAAGCCAAACGACACGATTATTGAACCGACAAGCGGCAATACCGGGATTGGTTTAGCTTTGGTTGCTGCTGTAAAAGGATACAAAGCTATTTTGGTTATGCCGGAAACGATGAGTATTGAACGGCGTAAATTGTTTAAGGCATATGGTGCCGAGGTCATTTTAACTCCTGGGGCTCAGGCGATCAAGGGATCGATTGCCAAAGCTCAAGAACTTGCGAAGGAAAAAGGCTACTTTTTACCGCAGCAGTTCCAGAATCCGGCAAATCCGAAAGTACATTATGAAACGACCGGTCAAGAACTCGCCGCAGCTTTCGATTCGCTGGATGCATTTGTGGCCGGAGTCGGAACCGGCGGCACGTTAAGTGGAAGCGGCAAGGCTTTAAAAGAGAAATTTAAAGATATTCGTATTTATGCGGTTGAACCCAAAGATTCGCCAGTGTTGAACGGAGGGAAAGGCGGTCCGCATAAGATTCAAGGAATTGGAACGGGTTTTATTCCGGATACCTTGGACACGGAGATTTACGACGAAGTCATTGATGTCGCAAACGAGCAGGCATTTGAATACGCGCGTCTCGCAGGCAAAAAGGAAGGCGTGCTTGCCGGCATCTCCGGCGGCGCGGCAATATATGGCGGCGTTCAGGTTGCTAAGAAGCTAGGCAAGGGTAAGAAGGTTGTTGTCGTCGTGCCGGATAATGGTGAACGCTATTTGAGCACGCCATTGTATCAAGTTGAAGAATAATCAAATATGCAGAGCAAAAGCCCGGGAAACCGGGCTTTTTTCTTTAGATATAAATCATACATGCACCTGCACTTACCCGGTGGTTTCTAAAAGTAGACAGCTAATTGTGTTATACTGTTCTTATTAAGCTGTGAATGATTTTCGGGAGGATCAAACGTCTAGTGAGCAACTTTCAACTTTCCCCCTTGCATCTGTTGAACATAAGGGGCAGAACGCTGGATTATCAAAAAAAGACGATGATTATGGGTATTTTGAATGTCACTCCGGATTCGTTTTCCGACGGCGGCCGGTTCAATCAATTGGATTGGGCTGTCTCCCATGCACTGCAGATGGAACGCGACGGTGCGGACATCATTGATATTGGCGGCGAGTCAACACGTCCGGGGCATACGCCGGTTGCAATGGATGAAGAGATTGCTCGTGTCGTGCCGATGATTCAGGCAGTTCGCGAACATACGGATCTGCCCATTTCCATTGACACTTTTAAGGCAGAAACAGCTCGCTGCGCACTGGAGGCAGGAGCAGACATTATTAACGATATCTGGGGTGCCAAAGCGGATCCCGATATGGCGAAAATAGCCGCGGAATATGGCACACCGATCATCCTTATGCATAATCGCGACAATAATAACTATCAAGATATCATCACTGATATGAAAAACGATCTTCGTGAGAGTATTGACATCGCATTGAAGGCGGGTGTCGATCCGGAGCATATCATTCTTGATCCGGGTATTGGTTTTGCGAAAAACTATCAGCAGAATCTCTTCGTTATGAATCATCTTGAAGCGTTTCATGAACTCGGCTATCCAATCCTGCTCGGCACATCGCGAAAGGGCTTCATTGGAAAAACACTTAACGTAACCGTGGACAATCGAATCGAAGGCACCGGAGCGACTGTTTGTCTCGGCATCTCCAAAGGCTGCCAAATCATGCGTGTTCATGATGTGTTTGAGATCGCGCGTATGGCGAAAATGATGGATACGATGCTGCGGGAGGTTCGTCTTGACTGACACAATTAATTTAAACCGCATGCAGTTCTATGGGTATCATGGTGCGCTTCTGGAAGAACAACGGATGGGTCAGCGTTTTGATGTCGATTTAGTATTAAAATGTGATCTGTATCAAGCCGGAACCACCGACAGGCTGGATCAAACTGTTAATTATGCAGAAATATACACGCAAGTAAAGGAAATTGTGGAAGGCTGTTCCTATGCGCTGATTGAAACAGTAGCAGAAAAGATTGCTGAAGCGATCCTGCTTGGCTATTCAAAAGTTGAAAGCTGCAGGGTTAAAGTCATTAAGCCAAACCCGCCGATTGCCGGCCATTATGAATCGGTATCGGTGGAAATTGAACGGTTTCGAGCAACTGCCTACTTGGGGCTTGGATCGAATATAGGCGATCGGGCGGGTTATTTAAAACGCGCGCTCGAGGCGCTGCAAGCAGAACAAAAGATAAATGTCGTGCGCTGTTCGTCGATTTATGAAACGGATCCTTATGGTCGTGTTGAGCAGCCGGATTTTTTAAATATGATCGTGCAGATTGAAACACTTTTTCCCTCAATCGCTCTATTGCACAAGCTCCAAAAAATAGAAGCGAAATTGGAGCGAATGAGGGAGGTACACTGGGGACCGAGAACAATTGATCTCGACCTGCTGGTCTTTGACCAAATGATTTCCTACTCTGAAGAACTGTCCCTGCCCCATCCTGAAATCGCGCGTCGCGCTTTTGTCCTTAAACCGCTTGCCGAGATTGCGCCGCACCTGATTGTTCCTAGAATCAACCGTTCAGTTATGGAAATGTGGCAGAATCTCAATGGAGAAGAGGGAGTGCGACTATGGAAAAAGAACAATGGGGAAGGAAAATTCGGGCTTTTCGAAAACTGAAGGGCTATACGCAAGCTGAACTCGCCAAAGAATTAGGTGTTTCATTAACACTTTTAGGTGAAATTGAAAGAGAAAGCCGTGAGCCTGAAACGGAACTTGTTGCGAAGATCTGTGATACATTGTCCGTATCTCTTCAGGAAATGAAGGAATTATAGAATGAGGAAAGGATGATTTGATGCTGAAAATTGGTCCGATTGAGATGAAGAACCAAGTGGTTCTTGCACCGATGGCGGGCGTATGCAATTCAGCATTTCGTTTGATTGCCAAGCGCTTCGGAGCCAGTCTGGTCTGTGCCGAAATGGTTTCCGACCGCGGTATCATTCACCACAATCAAAGGACATTAGATATGTTATCTATTGATGATCGTGAAAAGCCGCTCAGTTTGCAGATCTTCGGCGGTTCAAGAGAAACCCTTGTTCAGGCAGCGAAATACGTGGATAAAAATACAAATGCGGATATTATTGACATAAACATGGGGTGTCCGGTACCGAAAGTGACCAAATGTGATGCCGGTTCAAGGTGGCTGCTCGACCCCGACAAGATCTATGAAATGGTGTCTTCCGTTGTCGATGCGGTGGACAAACCTGTAACCGTTAAAATGCGCAAGGGATGGGATGACGACCACATCTATGCTGTACGTAATGCTCAAGCGGTCGAACACGCCGGCGGCAGTGCGGTGGCGGTTCATGGGCGTACGCGCGTGCAGATGTATGAAGGAAACGCGGATTGGGACATTATCCGTCAGGTGAAAGAATCCGTCGGCATTCCTGTTATCGGCAACGGTGACGTTCGGACGCCGGTGGACGCGAAACGGATGCTTGAGGAAACCGGTGTCGATGGTGTCATGATCGGACGTGCGGCGCTTGGAAATCCTTGGATGCTGTACCGTACGGTTAACTATTTGGACAGCGGCACACTGCCGCCTGAACCAACTGCTAAAGAAAAAGTGGATGTCTGCCTGATCCACTTTGATCAATTAGTGAAATTGAAGGGTGAGCACATTGCGTCATTGGAGATGCGCAAGCATGCTGCATGGTACATGAAAGGGCTGCGTGGGGGCAACGATGTGCGTAAGGAAATCAACCAATGCGAGACCGGTACCGAGCTCCGCCAAGCACTTATCGAATTCCGTGATCGGCTGGAGCACGATTTAGCGCCGGCGCGCTAAGGTTGACAGTGTTTTTTTTATTCTCTATAATTCGATTAGATATTAAACTGCCGGATGTATTGCTGGCAGTTTTCTTTATACAAATAAAAATGTATTAAAGAATAAGAGATTAACGGTGTCTCGTATAAGAAAAAATGATTCTGTCAACTTTTTCTTTATACACCGGATGTGCTTCACTGCGCATCTGAAAATAAGCAAAGCTCGATCCTGCCAGCGAGTGCTATTTTTGGTGCCTGCGGGATACGACTGGAGGTTGAAAAGAATGAGTCAGGAAGTGGATCTGACCGATCAGCTGCAAGCCAGACGCGAGAAGCTGAAGGTTTTGATTGAACAAGGAATTGACCCTTTTGGCGGTCACTATGATCGCACACATGATACAGAAAAAATTCGCACGCTCTATGCGGACAAGACAACGGAAGAACTCGAAGAGAAGGAGATTGCCGTTGTTATGGCCGGTCGTTTGATGGCCAAAAGGCGTAAAGGCAAAGCAGGATTCGCCGATATACAGGATTTTTCCGGCAGAATCCAACTGTACATTCGCAAGGATGCCGTAGGCGAAGAACAGTACGAGATTTTCAAACATATTGATATCGGCGATTTCGTCGGTGTTGAAGGCACTGTGTTTAAAACGCATGTGGGCGAGTTGTCAATTAAGGTGAATAAATTCAGCATTCTATCAAAGGCGATGCGTCCGTTACCGGATAAGTTTCACGGGTTAAAGGATGTGGAGCAGCGCTACCGTCAGCGCTACTTGGATTTAATCGTTAATCCTGAAGTTAGGCAAACCTTTATTTTAAGAAGCAAGATCGTTAAAATCATCCGCGACGAATTGGACGGTCAAGGTTATCTTGAAGTCGAGACGCCGACGATGCACTCCATACCCGGCGGCGCAGCGGCGCGTCCGTTTATCACACATCATAATGCCCTGGATATGGATCTGTATATGCGTATTGCTATTGAATTGCATCTCAAACGACTCATTATTGGCGGCTTTGAAAAGGTTTATGAAATCGGCCGCGTCTATCGCAACGAGGGTGTATCCACCAAACATAATCCTGAATTTACGATGATGGAACTCTATACAGCCTATCAAGATTTGCGCGACGTTATGGAATTGACCGAGAATCTTATTTCTTCTGTTGCCGAAAAAGTACTCGGCGGTACGGAAATCACATACGGTGATGCAAAGGTTGAATTGAAGCCGCGCTGGCGTCGTGTGCATATGGTTGATGCGATTAAAGAAGAGACTGGTGTTGATCTTTGGCCGCAAATGACTGACGAAGAGGCACGTAAATTAGCTGCAGAGAATGGTGTTGCTGTAAAGGATGACATGACCTATGGACATGTCGTTAATGAATTCTTCGAACAAAAAGTTGAGGAAACATTAATTCAGCCGACTTTTGTATATGGCCATCCGGTCGTTATTTCCCCGCTTGCAAAGAAAGATCCGAAAGACGCGCGATTTAGCGATCGTTTCGAACTATTCATTGTCGGCAGAGAACATGCCAATGCATTCAGTGAATTGAACGATCCGATCGATCAGCGCGAACGCTTTGAAGACCAGATGCGTGAGCGTGAAGCAGGTAACGAAGAAGCGCAGATTATCGACGAAGATTTTCTGGAAGCAATGGAGTACGGCATGCCGCCAACCGGCGGTCTCGGGATCGGTATTGACCGCTTGATTATGCTATTGACCGATTCGGCATCGATTCGCGACGTGCTGCTGTTCCCTCAGATGAGAAGAAAAGATTAATAAATAATTGTCATATACCTAGAGTCCGTTCTGCCCGAAAAAGTCGGCAGGCGGGCTCCTTTGCTGTCTGAGAAACGATAAAATATCGGTTGTCTGGGAAACCTACCTATCTGTTAAACGATCTGCAGCACTCCTGAGAGACTTGAACCATCGCCAAGCGAAACTGGGCACATTCATGTATCCGATATTTTATTTCTATCTTTGGTTTAGCGCTATATAGAATTAAGCTTTGGTTAAGTTCGGTTAATAATAATAAACGCTTGACGCTCAAGGCGAACTATTATTTGATGGATGATAATTTAAAGTAATATGCTTTTGGCGAGTGCTTAAGCTAAATTTGGGACGAAGGCTTCTAAATTTTGTGGATTGTTTTGAACTGTGTTGTTTGCTTAGCCAAACGACGTGCACAACATGTTAATCATTAAAAGTTTGCTTCATATTTTCTAAACTCTTGTTACTGTTTACCGTGACATCAAAGAAGTTGCGTGATCCGAATAAATGACAACGAGATGAATCAATATTTGTAATAGCTTTATCGATTTAAGTATTGAAGGAGAATATAAATGAATTTCAGTTAATTTTCGTTGACAAATAGGATGAATGCTGATAATATTTTTATGTTGCTGAACAGCAGGTCGTTTGTTGTTGACATGCTGTCCAAGCCTATGTATAATTAATAAGATCGTTTTTTGCGATTGATAGAGTATTTTCATTGAAAAATTAATTAATTGTTAAATTGTTGTTGACATGATATTGATTTCTTGATAAGATATTCAAGTCGCTTCAAGAGCGATTGT
>NZ_JAMXWM010000031.1 GCF_024125445.1 Sporolactobacillus shoreicorticis
CATGGTAAGGAAGGGGTCGCTGGTTCAAGTCCAGTTGGAAGCTTAACTGAAAAACGTGATAACAGCGGGGTCTATCGACTATTCGATGCCTCGCTGTTTTTGCTATTCAGAAGCTAATTGGTGCCTAATTGGTGCCCTTTACTTCGCTAAATCGAATGTTTGTGCTTATTTTTCTTGCGCAGGGAAGAAGAAATTGCCAAAGTTATCGACGGCTTTTTCTTGCTTCCCCGGAAGCACATGATAATAAGTTTCCAACGTGATTTTGATGTCCTTATGCCCCAACCGTTCACTGACCATTTTTATATCGGCTCCTGGTTGCTGAAGTAGAAGCGTAGCATGAGTGTGTCGGAGATCATGAATCCGGATATATCGATTTCCGGATATCTCAACAAGCTTCTGCCATGTTCGACGAAGATTTGACGGGTTTATAGGCGTTCCTAACGTGGTACACACGATCAATCCGTTGTCCTCATATACTTTCTTACTTTTTAAGTTGTCTGCCGCTACAATAGCTTTCTGACGCTTGATCATGCTCAAGGTGTAGTCATCAACGGCAATCTTCCGATTGCTTGAATTCGTTTTGACAATATCAACTAACTTCATGCCATTTTTCTGTAATATTCTCCTTATAGTCAACTCTTTGCGTTTAAAATTCACATCACTAAATTTAAGCGCTAGAACTTCGCCACACCGCATTCCAAGCGAAAATGCAAGTAGGAAGGCAATATACTCTCTATTTTTCATGATTTCATTGTTGTTAAAAAAATTCTTAGCTTCATCTTCATCCCAATAATCCATAATTCGTTTTCGCACTTTTGGAGTGTCCACGAGTTCAGCGGGGTTCTCACGAATCTCTTTATACCGCTTCGCTTTATCAAAGACCATCTTAATGATCGTATGAGCCTTAAACACAGTCCAGTCTGCATAATCTTCTTTCATATCGCGATAAAACCTGTCGAGATCATAAGGCTTTATCTTATCCAATTTCGCAGTTCCAATCGCCGGAATAATATGTTTGTCCAAAATAAATTTATAAGTCAGATAGGTTGTCTCACGTACATTATGTTTCTTGCTTTCAATCCAATCGTTGGCGTATTGTTTGAATGTTTGATTAGATGGCTCAATAAAATCCTTCTTGTCAATCTGATTGATCGCTTCTGCCATTGCCTTTTCAGCATCTTTCTTTCGATAATAACCCGAGAAACGTTTCCGTTTCCGTTGACCAGTTTCTTCATCTCGACCAAGATCAAGGATAAAAGAATATTTATTTCCGCGTTTTTGAATATATCCGCGCATGTCTGTTTCCCCCTCATTGTCATACGGTAGTCTAATCATCAAAACAGGGAAAGTGGAAAACCATATCGAATGCTTAACGCCATTCGAACATTTCTTTTCCCATATGAAGTAATTCTTCCATATCAGATAACTGGATAATTAATCGCTCAATTTGTTCTGGTTCAATGCGCTCGCTGGCTCGTGTTTTGACAGCATCAAGGTTAATGCCTAATTGATTCGGTTTGTCCGGACGAACAAGCAGTTCCTGAGCGAGCACTGAGCAGCCGATGATCCCATCATCAAAGGAAATGCTGTCAATGCGCTCAAATGGAGCAGAGACAGGAAAATAAAAGTTTGATTGCTCCCAATCAATCAAACCTTCAATTGTGTACCACAACGGATAGAAATTCCCTTCATAGTCGCTGTCATAATAAACTTTTGAATTCATAGGATTCACCTTTTTGTTGTAATTGTGACTTCAGTTGATTCATAATTCGTTGCGTTTCAGCAGACTTTTGAGAGATATCGTAAGGTACAGCTTTCGGCTCACAAATCATTTGTTGCTGATTCTGTTCCCAGATAATTTTTTGCGTAATATTTTCTATGCGTTTTAAGGCTAATCTTGGCGTTACATTGAATTCATTAGCCAAGCTCTGATATGAATAGGGGCGGCTGAAATCGATCATATGGAGAGGGATGGCCGCGTACATGGCAAACACTTCAGCGTCGCATTCTTGGTACTTGCGGAACATGTCAGGCATATTGGTTTGATCGCCATAATGACGGAGCACGTGGCCAAGTTCATGCATGAACTGTTCGTGTTGTTCGGGACGATGCAGGCGTTTATCCGTAACAATATAAGAACCGTCGTCCGTTGTTTTTGAACCAGCGATGCCAAAATGTGCAGTATATTCGATACCGAAAGCACTGCAAATCTTCTCTGCACAGATATCAGAAGGACTAAGGATACCTGCATTTATCAGGGTATCAGACACCCACCGTTCAAATGGTGTTGGTGTATAGGGAAAATCCATAGAGCTCACCTCGTCAATTAAAATCAAAAAAGAACATTTGTTCGTATTATAAAACAAAAAGAAAAGCCCGTAAAGGGCATAAGCGTGAACTCAATATCAATATTTAATTATTCGACATAAGTAAGTTCATTGTATAAAAGTTCCTTATCTGAAAAAGGAATAGGAGTGATACCGTAATTTTGTAATGAACTAATATACTCAGCGCTAATTTTCTTTGAATCGTTAATAATAACGGCCATTTTTAGATCATCGTGATAAAGACGAATCCTTTCTTCGTGTGTATCTCCCCAACTCAACAAGGTAACTTCTAATCGGGTCCGATCTAAATGATTGATAATGTTGACAATCTTTTTTTCTCTTCTTCGGGTAGTCATCAAATAATTAAATTGATGGACCAATTGTGAACGGCCTCGCAAGAGAAAATCTCTTGTCGGGTCAAATTTATCTTTGTTTTTATCAAAATATTTTTCAACTTCTTCAAGGAACATTGATCTAACTGATTTTTCATGTGTCAAGAGTAAATCAGAAATGGATATTATTCCTTGGATCAAAAAGTGAATTGACTGACCAATGTTTTCCTTGTCGGAAATAATCTCAATCTCATCATTATCACTAAGATTTAAACTTTTGGACTTAATTATATATTTAAGAAAATGGTCTTTCGTAGAATTTTTTTTAAAAATCATACCTAATGATTTAAGATTCCAAAGAGTGTAACCATCATCGGAGAGGATGTATTTATCATTCTTCATATGTTTGACATAGATTTTTATATTGTCATTCATAAAATCAACAAAAGGAGAGGAGATCTCAATTGCATCGTCCATTCCTTCCGAAAGAACAATGTTCTTTTTTAGCCACGTTAAATAACGATTCAATATTTCATCGTTTTTTATTTTGGGCAACTTGATCTCCTCCTTTTTTCTTTGTACTGATTTTTAAAAGAGCGTTGAACCAAAATTAATACTACCATCTTTGCGAACATTCGTATATTCCAAAAAAGATTGAAATACATCAATTAGAGAATCAATCATTGGAAAGTACTTTGAAGGCAATGGCAGTGCCCTAAAATAGGTACAACTGTCATTTTTTAAATCCCATTCACTTAATGAATATTGCATCATTCTATTTCCATAAACAACGCCGTCTGAATTTTTATGAAATCCTATTGGATCTATGTTTATCCTAAACAAGCCGATATTATTCGTCAATTCTTGAATATGAATAGACATTTTGGGTAACTTCGAACGCGCGACAAAATAATTAATTCTAAATTTATAGTTGTTCCCTGCATCTATTAAATCAAAATGATTCCTCTCCCCAGGGCCAAGGTTAATAATAATATGTTTTTTTGCGACTAATTTTAACAGATTTAATAGGTGGTTTACTTGTTTTTCACTTAATGATGGACGTTCCACATTATCATCACCCGTTTTGATTATGTACGCCCCAACCGGGGCCCTTCATCATCTTTTATGAACCTTTAGTTTCAACGTCTTTGTCTGATTGCCGATCTTTACATAAACCTTCCATGTTCCCGGCGTGGTCCGTGTGCCAACCTTCCAACGCCAAGTTGCATAGCCTTTGCTGTTCGTCTTCTTGGTACCCAGTGTTTTTGATTTGCTCTTTCCGGATTTGTAATAGACCGTTGCGTATCCTTTAGTTTTCTTTTTCCCCTTAATCGTAAAATAGGCATATTGGCCGCGATAAACATTTAACTTGGAACTTGTGACTTTCAACGGTGCTGTCTTTGCGTAAGCGACGTTCTGCGATGTTGCAGGAACAATGTCTTGCGGTAATGCAACGCCAGTCAAAATACCGAGCGATAAGAGCGCTGCTGTAAATAATCTGAGAATCTTTTTCATGTTTATTTCCCCCAAAAAAATTTTATCTATATCATGCCTTGCGGCAAAATATCAAAACGGGGGAGAGGAGGGATGTATGAATCAAGGTGTGGTTTTCTGTCTTCTCTCCGTATTTGTTTTATTGAACATGTAGAGTTTGGCTAATTGTTTTTCCTCCGATTGTAATGGTAACCGGATAATCGCCGGGAGCTGTCCTTGTACCGACTTTCCATACCCAAGTAATATTTCCATTGCCATCTGCTGTTTTTGGACCAAGTCCAGCAGCAGTGCTTGGGCCGGAATTATATACGACTTGAATACTTCCGTGTGCCCCAGGTTCGCCTTTTACTGTTACGGACGCATTTTGACCAGGAGAAACATTTAAACCGTGTGAAACAACAGAAACGGATGGTGCGGGTTTTGACTCAGCCGGTTTTGTTGTAGCTGATTTAGTTTCTGTTTTTGAAGTTTTCTTTGATGCAGAAGGTGCTTTAGATGCTGATTTTTTAGGCTTTGTTTCGGTTTTCTTTGTTTGTTCCTTTGACGGTTTCGAAGGTGCCACATTCATATGAGCAGCCGACTTGGAATCTTCTTTTTCCGATGATGAATCGGCATTAGCAGAGGATGAACTTGACTCCTTTGACTCGCTAATTGATGAATCTGATTCATCTGAATTAGTTTCGCTCGAAGATGAATCAGAAACTGAAGAACTGTCGGCAACACTCGACTCGGAAGAATCAACAGGTTTTGAAATTGTGGATTCTCCGGATACTTTTTGCTTATCAGATGCCGATTGCTCACCCGCAGTAGCTCCAACAGCAAGCATAAAAATGATGCTCAAAATAACATAGCCAATCACTGCACGCCCACGCGTTTTCTTCTTCGTCCAAAAAGCAAGGGTTGGTTTGAACGCTGATGCAATAGTTAAAATAACGGAAGAAAAAAGCAATACGCCGAAAAAGTTATTAAAATGTCCAGTGAAAAGATTAGCAAGAGCAATGACTATGAGAATGATTGCTAACAGACTCAAACAGCCTATACCGCAGCCTTTCTTGTTTTCGTCTTTTGCCTCTTTTCGAGTAGTAGGGGAGGCTGCATCTAATGATTTTGATTCTTTCTTGCTTGGGTTCTTTACGTCGACATAGGATAAGCCGGTGCCAAGAATCCCGACACTTTTTGTCCGTGTTCCCTTGGAATTAATTGTGTAATGAGCGCCTTTGGTTCCGAACGTCATACCAACACTCTTTTTATTGATATTGAATTTGATACCTGGTGCGATTTTGATACTCTTGCGAAAACGAAAACCCATAGTTTTTTCTCCTTAAATACCTAATAACTGCTGCTTCTTTGCTTCAAATTCTTCATCGGTTAGAATTCCTTGGTCGTGTAGTTCTGCAAACTTTTTAATTTGTTCTGCGGTGTCCGGCTTTGGAGCTGATACTGATTTATTTGTAATAAGCTGTTCAACATACTGTTTAAGTTCCAACGCCTGATCTAATTCCTTTTTTACAAAAATCACAGAGTTTTCGTCCCGGACGGCTTTCAAAATTCCTTGATTCTCAAGACCACCGAGGACGCCAAATTGAATATATCCGCTTGTCGCGATACCAGGTTTCTTAATTTGTACACTCATTATACTTGAGATTGGAATTGACTTTTCACCGCTTAATCCTATTGTGAGAGCAGCGTTCGCTCCCTTGCGAAAAATATGAACAAAGTTGTCATCAATGGCGACGGTGGTTTTATGAATCTTCGGGAATTTAAAAATTTTATTATACAGATTTGCATCAATTGATTGTTCCTTTTTTCTAAACATAGACAAGCACTTCTTTCATGGATTGTTTCCCGTTCCGAGTACCACAGAGAAATATTTTCCTTGGTCATTCTCGTGTAAAATTGCTATAAAAGTTCCTTGCTTTGAACCACTGAATAATTCTTTATCGACTGCTTTTGCCAATTTATCACTGTGGTATTCAATTATATCGCGATTATTTTCTGAATCAGAACTTTCTTTTATTTTAGTAGAGTCCAATGGAATCATTTCCTGATAAGCTTGGATCGCTTCGTTTTTTGATCGAGTAGGTCTATCAGTAGATTCAAATTGCAATAATATATTAAAGGCGGCATTACCCGAGAACATTGGAAGTATATAATCATTTTTGTAACGCATCATCTCAGAATCGCCTTTGCCTTTTCCGTAATCTCTACCAAAAGTCTTTTTACTATCTCCTAATCCTGCGATGGGACAAACTTTTTTATCCTGCGTTTGCTTTTTATGAGTTGCCACTGGCTTAGTGGTTTTAGTTTCTGACAAATCAATGCCATTTTGGGGTTTTTGAACGTTCGCTACCTGTTTACTAGCAGAACTATCAGCAGATGATGAATCAGATGAACTGTCGGAAGAACTTAATGACACTGAGCTGTCGCTGCTTATGTCATTTGATGACGAATCGTTTGATTCTGCATCTATCGAATGGTTGGATGATTCGCTGTTACTTCCCGCATCATTATCCGCAGAGCCAGTAGGAGTTGTTGCCATACCGATTGAGAAAAAAATTATGCCTAATACCAAGATACCAGTTGCGGATAAGAGCCTTTTTTTATTTGCTCCGTTTATTTTGTTTCTATTGTGAAGATTTTTTATTGAGATAATAAGCAAATAGATGAAACTTATGACAATGAGCGCAGTTCCCAATAAACCAATAAAGGCTCCCACTAAAATTCCCCCTATGAATATCTATCTATTAAATATGTACTACCTCAATAATAATAAAAATCCCACACCTAATTCGGCACTCTTTGAGTGTCTTTTTCTCATGGTGTGGGTTTCATTCGCTGTGTTTGTTTTCTCTTTTTTGTTTTCTGCGTTTGAGTATTTCAAACATGTCCTCAAGATCTTCTAAGTCTTCCTCGGTAGCATCATCTAGGTTGAAAAAGAAACGACCTTCAGGTTGCTTTTCGGGATTACGCACATCAGTTCGTTCCATTATGTAATCAACCGAAACATCATAAAAATCAGCAATTTTTTTCAAAGTGTCTAGGTCAGGTTGGGTCTGATTCAATTCATATCGTGCATAAGTTGAACGATTAAGCTGAAGTCTGTCTGCAAGTTCTTGTTGAGAGAGGTTTCTTGAATCTCTAAGGCTCTTAAGCCTTTTTCCATAGTCCAATTTTGTCCCTCCGTTCAATATAAGTTCATTATAAGTGAATAATATGCACATTAAAATAAATGTGCAAAAAGTTAACAATAAGTATTGACTGTGCAATTAATGCACTATATAATAAAAAGTGTAGAAATTGCACAAGGAGGTGAACATGTTGAAAGACGATTTTCTTAAGACCAAGCGCGATAAACTTCAATTGTCTCAACAGGATGTAGCAAGCGAAGCAAGAATAGACCGCTCCTATTATACAAAAATTGAAAATGGTCTTAGACCAAGCGTAGATGTTGCACAAAGGATAGCCAATTACTTGAATTTTGATTGGACGCTTTTTTTTGAACAAAGCAGTGCAATAAATACACAAAACAATAAAGAAAAGGAAGTGATCTAATGTCATCCATTCAATTAGTCAAATCAGAAAAGTTTGGAACTATGACCTGTGACGTTTTCAAAAACGACAAAGACTTTTTCATGACACGTCAGCAAATCGGCGAGGCACTTGAATATTCAGATCCAAAGGTTGCAATCGCCAAGCTCCATGCTTCTCACAAAGATCGCCTTGATCGGGTTTCAAGGGTTACTGCTACGGTAACGGTTGACGGAAAAACAAGAGAAACGGTCATTTACTCGTCAAAAGGTATTTATGAAATTTGTCGCTGGAGCCAACAGCCGAAAGCAGATGAATTCTACGACTTTATCTACGACCTGCTGGAACAGCTAAGAACCGGAAAATCAAAAGTTGTTCCTCTGTCCAAAGATCAGGCACTTGTCACTGTACTTCGCACGACTGCCGATCTCGTGGAAGATAATCAGGCAATCAAGACAGAACAACACGAAATTAGAAAACTTATTACCCAAGTAGATCAAAAAGTTGAAACACAGATTACTCTCGATCATGGTGAACAGCGAAAAGTTCAAAAAGTAGTCGCTCGTCGTGTTGGCGATTTTGAGAAATATGACAAAAAACGGCGTTCAGAACTTTTCCATGAAATTTATCGAGAAATCAAAGATCGTTTCGCTGTACCGAGTTATAAAGATGTTTTGAGAAAAGACCTACCTGATGTTGTTCGATACATTGAAGCGTTCATTCCAAAGAAGGTGGCTTAAATGAATCTACCAAACTACCAGATTGAAGGTGAAACAAATGCCATCCATTGAAGATTCAATTAAATTAGCTGTTCATGAAGCCGTTGCCCCCCTTGTTGAAGAAATTAAGTTTCTTAGGGAACGGGTGGATCGTCAATATCCTCCAACCGTGCCCACGAAGGTCGCCGCACAAATGATGAGTGTTGGCATTACCAGAATGTATGAAATCGCTCATGACCCAGAGTTCTACCCGGCAATTTGGAGCAATAAAGAGAAACGTTCGGGACGCGTCGTCTTCTCGAGCGAGGGCATTCTGCAATGGATTCGTGAGCATACGCAAGTTGCTTAAAAAAAGCCGGATCTACCAAATCCGGCAAAAAGGGATAACCGATAACCGTGTAGCCTTACCTGACTACTATTCTATTAAACCATGAACCTATCGAAACAAAAAAGACACGTTTGTTGAAAGGTAGCTGATTAAAAATGTCCACTGTTGAAACAGTAGCGGATGCCATTGTGGAGTATGGTCATCGCACCGGAATATCTATGCGGAAACTGGCAAAAGAAGAACATTTTGACCACTCAATTATCAGTAAGGCCAAGCATAATCAGGCACGAATACCGGATTACCTTGAGCCTGCACTATCACAAAGAGATTGGGGCATGTGCTACGCCATCGTTCAAAAACAATCTGGCAATCGCATATTAAACGCCTTCTCTCTTATTCGGAAATTGGACATGTCGAAGCCCGGTCTTAAAGAACTTTTATTTACCAATATGCAGGAGGCTATCGAAGCATTGAAAAATTTCAAGGCTTACAAACGCAACAGTAAACAAGAAGTCATGGAACCCCTGTATGAAATTTATGACGTGATTATGTACGGCATGGCCGCTTTCGCAGTGTATGAGGATTCGGCAGGAATTGACCATAACGAGTTTTTGGAGGGCTACAAAGAGCATGTAGAGGAGGAACAGCGATGAACCTAACCGACGAATTAAAAACCCGTCTCCTGACCGTGGACTATGGTGTAGCGAAACGTGAACTTGAATGTTTGGACACGCTCGCCACACGCATGAAATACCTGATTGAAATTGGACGACCTGAGGACGCTTATGAGTGGCTTGGCGACGCAGAACACAGCATGGCAACCATTATTTCCATGGCAAAACGTAAGGAAGCGGCAGAGACGTTTCTGACCACGGAGCAATGGCTTAAACGGAAGGAGCAGATGAAATCATGGCTCTGACAGCAGGACAGTGGTGGACAATCGCAGGATTTACATTTTCGCTAATTATTTACGCCTTTGTAGACGATTGGCTGACAAAAAGAAAATCCTCACGGCAATGAGGATCTCAAATCAATAGGATATGCCCACATTATAGCACAGGTGGGCAGGAGGGGGTGAGCAAATGATTTTTTGGCAAGACGATACAGACGGAAATAAGAAGAAAAGAACTGGTGAATCAGACCTTTTTGTCCTGAAAGCAAATGGTTTCCGTGTTGTTTTGCATCGAGTGATCGGTCTCGAAGGCTGGTTCGTTTCTTGCTACGGACTGAACGTTGAAAAGCGTGAACTTGAAAGTGAAGAGTTGGAAGATGCAAAAAAGGAAGCTTTGGAATTAATCGATGGGATTGCCGCAGTTGAAATAAGTAAGCTCGTCAATCTACGTACTCAATTTGAAATGGAGGGGGTGGGAAAGTGAATCAAAGCCATTTTGCTGAGCTTGTCATTTTTCAACAGGCGCTTGCTGAACAAGATTTAAAAACAACTCTAAGCTTATCACTTGCAAGTAAAACAGATGCAGAAAAAGGCTTTTATGCGGGAATGGCTCAGGCTAACCACAGTGAAATCAAACGGCTTAGAAAATTGTATGAAATTTGCTTGGCAAACGAAAAGAACGCCGGCCAGGGCGCTCTTAATTGAAAACCACTTGTAAATGTTTCATCCCCCCTATTTTAGCAGGGGGTGAGCGAAAAAATCAAATGGAGGTGCGAAAATGAAACGAATTGAGCTAAAACGTTTGGAACTCAGCAACTTTAAAGGCATTAAGCACTTTGTTTTAGATGCCAATGGCGCGAATGTGGACGTGTACGGCGACAACGCAACTGGAAAGACAACGATCTTCGATGCATTCACGTGGCTGCTGTTCGATAAGGACAGTCAAGACAAGAAGGATTTCCAACTGAAGACGGTGGATGTAGAAGGCAAGGAACAGCACCACTTGGATCACGGTGTTTCCGGATCGTTCGTGGTTGACGGTCGACCGATTGAACTACAGAAAGTTTTCAAAGAAAAGTGGACGAAAAAACGCGGCAGTGCAACAAGCGAGTTCAGCGGTCACACAACGGACTATTATATCGATGGTGTGCCAGTAAAGAAAAAAGAGTACGACGATGCAGTGTCTGAACTGGTCAACGAAAATGAACAACTTTTCAAGCTCCTGACTTCACCAACGTATTTTAATGAAGTTCTGAACTGGAAGCAGCGCCGGAAAGCACTGCTGAATGTCTGTGGCGATTTGACGGATGCGGAAGTCATTGCCAGCAAGAAGGAACTGTCCGAGCTTCCAAGCATTCTCGGCGAGCACAGCATTGAAGATTTGCGGAAGATCATTGCCAGCAAACGCGCAACGATCAACAAAGAGCTTGATCGAATCCCGGTGAAGATTAAGGAAGCAGAGGGCTTAAAACCTGATTTAGACGGGCAAACAGAAGACGAGTTGAAAATTAAAACAACAGAGTTGCAGGAACGGATAAATCTGATTGACGACAAGATTAGAGTGATTCGTTCGGGCGGAGAAATCGACGAGAAACGGAATGAAATTCGCAAGATCGAAGGCATTCAGTTGGATATGCACAACAACTTCCAAGCGGACGTGCATAAACAGATTGATGCCAAGAACACCGAATATTACAGCCTGAAAGCGCGAATTGATAAGGATTTAAGACGTTCGAAGGAACTGCAGGAAGAAATCGCATCGAATACTGCTCGCGTGCAGAAGTACGGGAATCAGTTGGAAGACATGCGGCATGAATGGCAGCTCATATCCGGCCGAGAATTTGAATTTACCGATGATACGGTATGCCCAGAATGTGGACAATTGCGGCCGGAAGATCAGATCGATGCTGCGAAAGAACATGCTGAAAAGCATTTCAATCTCCGTAAGTCACAAGATCTTGAAGAAAATAAACGCCAAGGACTGTCGATTAGAGCACATCTTGATGAACTGAATGCTGAAGCAGAAAAGTTGAAGGCTGAGGCGCAGGCCGCAGAAGAACGAGCCAAGGCCGCACAACCGGATCTCGATGCAATCAAGAAAGAAATCGACGATCTTAATGCGGGCATGAAATCTATCTTTGATGATCCGAATTTCCAAGCCACACAGAAGCAGATCAAAGCAATTGAACTCGAAATTAAAGAATTGCAGTCATCGACGGATGATGCGGTGATGGCGGAAAACGAAAAGAAACGAGCATTGAAGCAGGAACTGGCAACCACAGAAACGGCGTTGCTCAAGTTCGACCAGGTGCGCCGGATCGACAAGCGAATTGCAGAACTAGAAGCACAAGAAAAGGAACTTGCTAAGGCGTTTGAGCAAACCGAATATGAGCTTAATCTCACAGATGTCTTTGTCCGGACGAAAGTAGATCTACTAGAGGAACGTATTAACAGCAAGTTTAAGATGGCACGGTTCAAGTTGTTCAGCGAACAGATCAACGGCGGACTGCAGGAAGTGTGCGAGACGACGTACAACGGTGTGCCATATAACGCGCTTAACAATGCGGCAAAGATCAATGTTGGCTTAGATATAATCCAAACGCTGAGTGAATTCTACGAGCTGTCTGCACCGATCTTTATCGACAACCGCGAAGCGGTTACGAAACTAGTCGACATTGACGCTCAGGTGATCAGCCTGATCGTTAGCGCAGAGGACAAGCAGTTACGGATTGAGAAAGATACAGAATCACTACAGGAGGTCATCTGATGGGACTTTATACAGTACGTGAGATAAGGGAAATTACTCGGACAGCTCTTGTCGATGCCGAGAGTGCTGACCAAGCAATACTATATTTCAACCGGTCTGGCCATGCACCGAACATGTCCGGGCGAGTGAATATTCAGTCCAATGCCGACGAACGACATGTGATCGTCAAAGAATATGAGGAGGCTGACCAATGAGTAACGAACTAGCAATCGTCAAAAAAGACACGGTCGATATTGTCGCCAATAAGGTCCGTGAATTTCAAGAGCGCGGGGAATTAATGTTTCCCCCACATTATTCTCCGGAGAACGCGATGAAAAGCGCTTGGCTGATTCTGCAGACGACGCAGGATAGAAATCACGCACCAGTATTGCAGTCCTGTACGAAAGACAGCATCGCTAACAGTCTTCTGGACATGGTAGTCCAAGGGTTGAACCCGGCGAAGAAGCAAGGTTATTTTATCGCCTATGGAAAAAACCTGACCTTTCAACGATCCTACTTCGGAACGATGGCCGTCACAAAGCGGGTGACAGAGGCTAAAGAGATCAATGCCAATGTGATTTATGAAGGTGATGAGGTCACGTATGAAATGGAGAACGGCAAGATTGTGAACCTCAAACACAAACAGCAATTTGGAAACATCAACAAAGACAAGATCATCGGCGCTTATTGCGTGATCGTACTTCCGGGTGGCGAAGCCTTCACGGAACTAATGACGATCGACGAAATCCGCAAAGCTTGGAGCAAGTCGCAAATGTGGGGAAAAGGACAAACCCAAGAAAAAGAAGGCAGCACGCATGAGCAATATCGGCAGGAAATGGCGAAGAAAACAGTCATCAACCGCGCGTGCAAACGATTTATGAACGCGTCGGATGACAGCAGCTTAGTCTTGACACACTTCAAGGACTCCGACAAACGCATTGAGGAAGCCGAGGTGGATGCGGAGATTCAAGAACATGCCAATGGCGAAGTGATCGATGTGGATATGACGCCACAAACAGAGGCACCAAAGCAGGAAGAAAAGCACAACAACGATCAGAAAGAACACAAACAAGCTCCACTGTCCACAGCGCCAGAAAGTGTATCCGATGATCCTGTTGATGATTTTGAGGCAGCAACCTCCGGAGGACCCGGATATTGATTGACATAAAGGCTTTAGCCTCCGGGAGCAAGGGCAATGCCTACCGCATCACGGATGGACAAACACCGTTGCTTCTGGAATGTGGCATTCCTTACCGGGAGATTCAAAAGGGTTTTGATTTTCACATGTCAGACGTTGCCGGATGCTTAATCACACATGAGCACGGCGACCACAGCAAATCAGTAAAAGACGTTATGAAAGGAGCGGTTGATCTTTATGCAAGCCAAGGCACGTTTACCAAACTCGGCATTGCCGGGCATCATGTAAAGCCCATTCGGGCGCGTGAGCAATTCAAGCTCAGAACATGGACGATCATGCCTTTCGACGTGGAGCACGATGTCAGCGAGCCATTAGGCTATCTGCTGATGAATCAAAGCGGCGAGAAACTATTATTCGCAACGGATACCTACTACATCAAATACAAGTTTAAGAATTTGACGCATGTGATGGTTGAAGCCAATTACAGTCTAGAGATTTTGAATGAGAATATCAAAGCCGGCAGAGTGCCAGCAGTCATGAAGCGGCGCCTGCTCCGATCACATTTTTCTTTGGAACACGTGAACGAGTTTTTATCGGCAAATGACTTATCGATGGTGCAAGAGATCTGGTTACTACACTTGAGTGATAACAACAGCAATGCAGAGCAGTTTAAGCGAGAAATTATGGAGTTAACCGGTAAGCCTGTTTATATCGCATAAGGAGTGATTGCATGATCAATCGTGTGGTTTTGGTTGGCAGACTGACCAAGGATCCGGAATTAAAGTACACGCCCAATGGAAATGCAACCTGCAGCTTCACGTTAGCTGTCAATCGAAATTTCAAGGGTGCCAATGGCGAGCAGGAAGCAGACTTCATTCCCATTGTCGTGTGGCGGAAACAAGCAGAGAATGCGGCGAACTTCCTGCAAAAAGGAAGTCTGGCAGGTATTGATGGACGAATCCAAACAAGAAATTATGAAAATAACGAAGGTCGACGGGTTTATGTGACGGAAGTGATCGCCGATTCAGTTCAGTTCTTGGAGCCGAAAGGCACGCATTCTAGTGGTCAATCAACAAGCGGGGACAATCACAGCAGTGGCAATAGAAGTACCGGCACAAGCCAATCTCAGAGTGTTCCGGAGTTTGATGATCCGTTCGCAGGTGACAGCAAGCCTATTGATATTTCAGATGATGATCTGCCGTTCTAAAAGGAGGCGAACTTTATGGATCGCACAACCGGACGATTTGGCGATACGGAAGAAATGCTTAAATCCATTGAAGAAAAGTTGACGAAAACAGAAGAACTTCCATATTTAGCAAAAAGTTTGATCTATGAAGATGTTTGTTTTTCACTTCACTATTTATCCAACAAATATAAGGAATGTGGCTCACCCATTGAATTTCTAATGTTTATGAATTTACGAGGAACTCTCGATTTTATTAATGATTATTATGGGACTCAATTTTACCAACAGTTGCAAGCAAGGGTCAAAACGAACGGTCATAATTATCGGATTGATATTTTGGTGGCAGAGTCATTCCGAGAGAATGACAAGAATGCCACTCGCATTGCAATTGAATGCGATGGACATGATTTTCATGAAAAGACTAAGGAACAAGCACAGCATGACAAGCAAAGAGATAGATATCTGCAGATGGAAGGATTCAAAGTCATGAGATTTACAGGAAGCGAAATATATAATCACCCGTCAAAGTGTGCAACAGATGTAGGATCGATGATTGAATCTTTGATCGGTTCGTAAGGTGATTATGTTTTCAAAGGGGGGTGAGGGGCAATCAATGGCTACATCAAAGACTATCGGAAAGAGCTTGAGAGTGACATATGGCTGATGCCCCCTATCTATCATCGAACATGGCAGTACTTGAAATACAAAATGAATCACGCATCTCAGAAGATTCCAATGAGGGACGGTAGCTTCTTAGAAATTAAACCAGGACAGCATTTAACCTCGATTCGGAACATCGCAAAGGGCGTTGGCTATTATGAGCAATCAGTTTTTCACGAACCAAGTACAAAGACGATTCGACACATTTTAGAGTGGCTAGAGAAACAAGGCATGATTTCCAAAAACAATGGAAAGGGAAACAGACAGTACACACTAATATCCTTGTTGCAATGGGAAAAATACCAGTCGAACGAAGAAAAGGGAAACAGCAAGGACACAGCAGGGAAACAGCAAGTACCTATAAACAAGAATGATCAAGAAGGTCTTAAGAAAGATATTACTACCACCGCTGCTGATAATAGCGTGCGTGATGGAGAAGACGACGGGCTGCCTAGAACCGAAAGTGCTCAGCCGGCTCAAAATGAATTGAGTGGTCGGGGGCAAATATCGCAATCCTCCAAAAAAGCGTTACTTGATTACTATGTGCATTTACGTGGCAATGGATTTGGTTGGTCACCTAAAGATTTAAATGCGGCAGAGGAAATTCTAGTAAAAGTTCCGCTTGAAAAAGCGATGCAATGGCTAGAAGAAGTATTCAGAGACTACCGACCAAAACATTCTCGGGATCAGATCAACACCCTAGATTATTGTGTGGGAGGAATATTTGATCGATATGTCGCCGAACAAGAAAAAACGAACAAGCCTAAACAACAAAGAAAAAGAATGACAAACGGCAGATACTACGGGCAACACCAACACCAAGAGATCGTTCCCGAGTGGATGAACAAGCCCCAACAGGACAAGCCACCGGAGGATCCGGAAGAGGCCAAGCGGCGCGCTGAGTATCTGGAAAAGTATTTAAGCGAGATTTAGGAGGCGTAATGATGTTGCCATTAACCCGATTTGAAAAGGTGTTAAACCTCTTGCCTGACAAACATATGCATTGTGATAGCTGCAGTTTTGAATACAAAATTCATTGGGGTTCACGGCACCACTCAATCAAGCGATGGAACGGACCGTATTGCCCTCGATGCGGAAAGAGGCTGGGGAAATGACTGTTCTAGCAATTTTTATCTTTGCGCCGATTACGGTTTTCGGTCTAGCAACGTATGCCGCATATCGTAAGGGCTGCGAGTATGAGGATCAGCTGCAGAAAGAAGGGGAACATCATGGCAACCCACAAAATCAAGATCCTGCCTGAATATTTTCGGGCGGTAGCGGAAGGCAGGAAGCCTTTCGAGATCCGGAATAACGATCGGCATTACCATGAAGGCGACACCGTGGTACTGCAGGAATGGACAGGCAGACAGTACACGGGTTTTCAGATCAAGAAGCAGATCGGATTTGTAACGGATTTTGAACAGAAACCGGGCTATGTTGTGTTCGGACTGGTGTGAGGAGAGATCGAAAATGCGAGAGATAAAGTTCCGAATTTATGACAAGCAGGATGAGCAGATGATCGAATGGTCAGATTTATATCGGTACTATGGAATCCCGGAAGATTGGGATATGGAGGATCTCCTTAATGGTCAAGCAGATGATGAATATTCAGAAGTCATGCAATCCACTGGTTTGAAAGACAAGAACGGGCGGGAAATCTACGAAGGGGACATTCTCTATTACACCGTGTTTGACAGATTCGATCATGACCAGCAGTACAAAGGAATCGTCAAATGGAGCGATGATGATGCTCAATGGTTCTTGGCAAGTATTGATGGTTCTGATTTTCAAGGGCCGGACTTTCATCCATTGGGTTGGGTTTGGAGACAGGATGATGAACCAGAAATTATCGGAAATATCTATGAAAATCCCAATCTGCTGAAAGAAGGCGAAACAAATGGGTGAATACGCAGAAATGATGCTGGAAGGCGTCTTGTGTGAGCAGTGCGGCTGTCTGATCGACGGAGAAGAGACCGGATATCCCCGCAAGTGCGAGGATTGTGCCCAGAACATGAACGATATGAGACCTTGAAAATCAGGAAGGGAGCAAGAGCGATGAGTGAACAAAAGTATCCTGATATTTGCCCAGTAACTGGATTACCGTTTTTTATGGAAATCGAACATCCTGATCTTGGATGGGTGCCAACATATGGTGGCCCCTTCGACAGCTATACGATTCCAGTTCCTGACGATGATGGGGATGGATATTACAGAGAACGCTACGATCATGATGTCGGTGGATGGAGTGATACTGAATGGATTGGTGGGGGTGAGAGCGATGAGTGAATCATACGTTTTAAATGAAAAAGTAGCCGTAGATACGCTGGAAAGATTGAATAATACAGGTGAATGTACGTTATCAGAATGCTTATATAGAGCATTGGGTACTACACCCACATCTGATGATCTTGACCAAGCAAGCGATTTTATCACAGCCCTAAAAAGCGGCAAGAAGATTGTCAATCCGCTGTCAGCGAGGGAAGAATTAAAAGATGAATTAAAAAAATTTTATCAGTTATCAGATATGCAAACTGGGTACAGAAAAGGAATACATGAAGCGGTAAGAATCATCGCCAAAGAGCATCCTGATGTTGCGGATTGGCTAGGTGATCAGGATGCCTGATCAATTGAAAGAAGTAAAAGTTCGCTGGGGAATAAAAAGTTTTGGAATGGTCAAACCGGAATGGGTTCATATTTATTCTCCGCTGGCATCCACGGATATGGAATGGCTCATCTCCGAAGTCGAACGACTAAGAAAAGTTATCGATACTTTGGAAAAACGCATTGACATTAATAATACTGCGATACGAGACATCGTAGATGAAAGCGAATTGGAAATGATTCGGCGAAATATAGCACTCTATGAGAAGGCGGTGTTCAAATGACTGATCGCTTGGAAGAAATCAAGAAGCGAAATGATCCTATTTTCGGCGGCCATTGGCATAGCCAAGAACTGCCGATCAGACAGGGCGATTATATCTGGCTAAGGGACGAAGTGGAACGGATGAGAGCGAATGAAGAACGTCTGAAAAATGAACTGAACAGCTACGAAGCTTTAATCGACATATTAAACCTGATTGCTCCGCGTGAAGTAGAAAAAGCGATTGATATTCGAGAGGAGGATAACTCATGACCACCTATGCGAACCGGGGCATGTAATTCGAGGAAGAGATTGAATCTAGTAATCGCTCTTATTTGCTTAAGAAAATGGCCGTCGTACAGAAAGTTGCTACACCACTGAAAAAGACGAAGAATAGCGCGTTCTATAGCGAAAAGAGCACAGTAGACTTTATCGGCTGCCTGAACGGGCGAGGGTTGGCCTTTGACGCAAAGGAAACTAAACGTCCAAGCCTACCACTGGCAAACGTGCATGAGCATCAGACACGCTATTTGATGCGTTACCGGGACTGTGGCGGACATGCCTTTTTGCTCGTGCGATTTATCAAGCAAAACGAGACTTTTATTCTACCAATCAAGGAATTTAAGAAATTTGTTGATGCGGTGCCGAACGGCGGGCGGAAGTCAATACCGTACGGGTGGTTTGTTGAAAATTGTGTCACGGTATGGAGTCGGAACGGGATTGTGTTGGATTATTTGCTGCCAATCAGAACAGGGAAGGTGACGGCATGAAGGAATCGGAGCTCTACAAATTTTGCCAAGATAAAGAAATCAACCGGCGCTCAAACTGATTGATCGATACGACCGACCGGACGTCCTGATCTATGCGGACCCGCCTTACATTTTGAGCACACGGACCAAAAGACATTATGCACATGAAATGAAGCTGCAGGATCATATCGAACTCATTGATCGCTTGCGAACATTTCGGGGGGCGGTTCTTTTAAGCGGCTATCATCATCTGCTCTATGACCAGCTGGTTTCAGATGGCTGGAAAATGGAAGAATTCGAAGCTAAAGCAGAAGCCGGGGCGAAACGAACTGAAGTTTTGTGGATTAACCCGGTGGCAGCGCGGACGGGATTTTATCAGGAATCGTTGTTTTGAAAGGAGATTAGCAGATTGCCAGTTAAGCAGCTTGATTTATTTCGTGAAATTATAGTCGACAACTTCGCCGGCGGAGGTGGGGCATCGACAGGTATAGAGTTGGCAACGGGTTTGAACGTAGATATTGCGATCAATCACGATCCCGATGCTATTGCAATGCACAAGGCAAACCATCCCGAAACTAAGCATTACTGTGAGAGCGTTTGGGACGTTGATCCTAAGAAAGCATGCGAGGGACGACCTGTTGGATTGTGTTGGCTTAGCCCTGATTGCAAGCATTTCAGCAAGGCGAAAGGTGGAAAACCGGTAAGTAAAAACATTCGCGGGCTTGCTTGGATCGCAATAAAGTGGGCAATATCGGTAAAACCTCGGGTAATCATGCTCGAAAATGTTGAGGAGTTTAAGACATGGGGTCCGTTGATGTTTAACTCAAAAAATCAGTGGGTTCCCGATCCGTCAAAGAAAGGTATGACCTTTAAGTCATTCGTGAAGGCACTTCGATCGCTTGGTTATCAAGTTGATTATAAAGAATTGAGAGCGTGCGATTATGGGGCGCCAACGAGCAGGAAACGATTTTTCTTGGTTGCTCGACGTGACGGAAAACCGATTACGTGGCCGGAAGCGACACACGCAGATCCGCGAGAATTAACGGTTCAAGTTGGTATAAAAAAGCCATGGCGGACAGCGGCAGAGGTCATTGATTGGTCGGTACCTTGCAAGAGCATTTTCAAACGAAAAAAGCCATTGGTTGAAAATACGATGATTCGGATTGCGAAAGGAATTGAGAAATTTATTATTAATAATCCTGAACCTTTTGTGATCAAAGATGATCGAGTGATGGCATCGTTTATTAGCCAATATCACAGTTACGACAGCGAAGCGCGTGGGCAGACGCTAGATCGTCCGCTTTTGACGGTAGACACATCAAACCGATATGCACTGACCTGTGCGTTTCTCACAAAATTCTATAAAACGGGAATTGGTTCGGATATTCGCCAGCCAATGCCAACTATAACGGCAAGAGCACAGCATATCGGAGCGGTTCAAGCGTTTCTAGTCAAATATTATGGGCAGAGCGTTGGACAAGCCATGACTGATCCGTTAGGGACTGTGACATCACATGATCGTTTCGGACTTGTTCAGATTTATGGAGAGCCATACAAAATTATAGACGTAGGCATGCGGATGCTTCAGCCGCGCGAGTTATTTGATGCACAGGGTTTTCCCCACAATTATGTGATTGATCATGACTTTGAGGGAAAGACGTATACGAAAAGCAAGCAGGTTGCGCGATGTGGCAATGCTGTTCCTCCACAATTTGTGGAAGCTTTGGTTAGATCAAACATGCCAGAACTGTGCGTTAAGAAATACAAGTGGGCTGTGGCAGAGTAGACAGCTAAGACGAAGGAAGGGATGGACATATGGCACATTATAAATTGGAATTTTGCTTTCCAAAGCAACCAAAAATAATCTTAAAAGCTTTTGTTTCTGCCAAAAACGAAAAGAAAGCAAAGGAAAAATTTGAAAAGGATTATCCCAATTTAATCGGCTGTGAGATTTTAGAAACGAAAATATGCAAGAATAACTAACTTCATAGTTCGACCCAAAAATGAAGGAGAGAATAACATGAAAAACACAATAATTTTAGACATTGTAAAGGTGAATAGCGCAGTTGCAATTGCTAAGTTTCTCGATGAAAGACTTGGACACACGGATATTGACAAGATTGACGATATGCAGGAAATGGTGCAGGACATCAGTGATGGCTATGTACGATTTATGTATGCCGATGAACCATATGAACAGAACATTGAAATTTATATCGACAAGAACGGAAAACAAATTGTTCTGCAAAGTAACGATCCCGAAGCTATGATTTCCGTATATGAAGAACTATGCAAAATGGATTGGGGTTGGATTGAAGTCTAATTCGCAGTACGACACTACTGTTACATTCCTGATTGCCAAGCGATGATGATAAATGTCGTCCATAGGATATCAACGAAGCATGCAATTACGCCTATGACTTGTGCAAATAAGATTATTACATTTGCTTTTTCAATCGATTTTCTATCAATCAAGTGATGAACAAATACAAGGATGAGAGTCAAAACAGAAAAGAAATAAGATAACACAGCTCCAACCCAGTACCAAAACATGCTATTCGACTGGTGATCCATCCATTGAAATTTATAGCCAAAATAACAAGCTACAATGGCAGATATTGCAATGAGTAAGATCATTATTAAATGCTTTTTCATTTGCTGCCACCCTTTACTTTATAAAAAAATCGGGATCTCTCCCGAATATCCGATACCTCATTTTACCATATCGGAGGGATTACCGTGAGATTAAGAGAATTAAAAATAGATATGCAAGACTTAAGTGTCACGAAGAAAATGGAACAAGGAAAAGTGCTAATTGTGATTCTGGATGGCGTGCAGGGAAAAGCGAAAGTGACGGAAGCTGTTGAGCATGGCTTTACAATTATAGAGACAGCAAAGGGAAAAGTTGCTAAAATTAAGTATGATGATGGTGAACTGTTTTAGAATCAAACCACATGGGAGGATTTTAGTTTGGAATTAGCGATTTCGCTTGCTGTGCTCCTGTTGCTATTGAACTTTTTACAGTCAAGAGAGACCAGAAAGCTTAAAGGGATGGTTACCTTTGATGAGGTTGCTTTGAAAAAAGAAGCCGAGTCGCTTTTAAAAACAGACGATAAAGTGGCAACGATTAAAAAACTTCGAGAAAAGCATTATCCATTAAGCTTGGTTCAAGCAAAAAATATAGTTGATCAAGCAGAACATCAATAAAAATACTTGTCCAAGATAGGAAAGCCTGAGGACGCTGAAATGACGGTTTACGCCGTTGTTTCTGCGTCCTCTTTTTATTTGCTCAAAAGGGGGGCATTTTCATGAATCGTTCCGAAAATAACAGAAAACGAACCAATGTAGAGAATAATCGTTCACGAAAACAGGGGTATCGTTCTGAAAATCTGTCGCGGCGGACGCTTGAGAATCTGATGGGTGTAGATCAACCAATCTTTGAGCGGCATAATCACGCCGTGAGAAGAAAGGGGCGGTAAGATGACGAAAGCAACAGAACTTCTGCCATTAAGAATGTATCACGATCTCTGCGGCGAAATTGACTGCCTTTATTTGCGGATTCATCAGCTAGAGATTGAGAGGAAGTATTACTGGAAAATGGGTACCCGAGCGTTTAAAGCACCGATGCCCTTTGATCGAGCGTTAGAATATATTTATGAAATTGATGCCGTATTAAACCCGCTTTACAAGGTATTGGAAGATAAAGAGTATGTGAAAAAACGGCTTGAGACCAAAATCAGCGAACTTGAAGGCGTTGATTATAAAGTGGCAATCATGCAGATTCAGGGCAAGTCACTTGTCGAGATTGCAGACAAATTGGGGTACAGTTACGTTTGGGTCAAGAAGATCAACGCAAAAATTAGTAATCGGTTGTATAAAAAAGCTGTGAAAGATGCGAACGGATGAAAGAGTATACCAAGAGTATACTGCGCTATTGATTAATCCGTGCTATGCTTGTACCATGGAAGGCAGGTCGGAGAGTTGAAGCCCTCCGGCCAGAACAGAAGACGTTGCGCCCCGTTGGGGCTTGAATAAATACGAACAGAGGCATCCGTGCGGTGCTTTTTATTTTGTGGAGAAGTGGGCGTTTGATAATGAAAATAAAAATTGGTGATTGGGTTGGTGTGGCATTTGAAAGAGATAAAATCATTGGCTATATCATTCATGACGATTCCACAAGAAAAAAATGCACTGTTAAAGTTACCAAAAGTGATAGCCACGGACGAACACAGTGTCTAAACATCGATTACGACAAAATCTGTGCACATACTTACGCTGGGCCGTCGCCTGACGATATTGGAAGTTTAATTGACTTGGCACTTCAGACACGGGATAAAGAATGGTTTGATGAACTAATTCGCGAATTTCATTCATGGGTTCCGGCATGGAAAGTCTTGCAGAAAAATTAATAATTGCAGGAATATTGTCCTGTTTTGAGGAATATATTGGTATTATGCAGAATGGGAGATGGGAAAATGGATGAGCTTATTAAAAAAGGGGACATATTTATTGCTGACCTTGACCCTTATATCGGTAGTGAGCAAGGCGGAAAAAGACCAGTATTAATTGTTCAGAATAACATTGGTAATAAATTTGGCCCAACTGTAATTATTGCACCAATCACCGAACAGGATAAAAGAAATCTACCTGTTCATTTATATCTAAAAAAGGGGAAATATGATTTAAAAGAAGATTCAATAGCATTATTTGAACAAATCAGGACAATAGATAAACAGAGATTAGAAAGTAAAATTGATCACCTTGATGATGAAGATCTAAATGATGTAGATGAAAAAGTATTAAAAAGTTTTGGAATAGAAAAGTAAACCGTTATATTATTGGGCACTCCTTCGGGGGGATTGTTATTTGAAGGAATCAGGATGGACTGTCTTGCCTCGCGGAATAAATAAGGCTTCTATTCTACAAAAAGGGGTGTGTAATGTGCAAGAAGATGAGATACCTAAGACATTAGAAGAGGGTTCGGTTTATACCGAAAGACAAGTAAAATCTTATTTAAAAGAACACAAGGACAGCTTTGTTTTATCTGAACTGAGGGAATTGGATTCATTTGGAGCAATAAGCAATGTAACAAGAAGAGTAAAAGTTATATCAATAAGAGAACAATATGTTCATCGTTATGGATCCGGATTTAATGGATATTTAGTACCGAACGAAAAAACAACATTAATTGAAATTGAAAGTACATATTGAGATGAGCACCCATTGCGGTGCTTTTTCTTTTGCACAAAACAAACAAACCACAACCAGGAGGTGAGGTGTCGTGAGTGAATGACAACAAAGACAAGGCTTACCGTGATTATCAATCCGGCATGAAATACAAAGACATTGCCGAAAAATATGGCGTCTCGCTGAACACCGTCAAGTCGTGGAAGAAGCGATACAAGTGGATTAGAGAAAAGGGTGCACACAAAAAAGAAAGGGTGCACACAAAAGGCGCACCGATTGGCAATCAGAATGCATCCGGTCACGGCGCCCCTGCTGGCAATCAGAACGCAACCAAGTTCGGTTTTTTCTCGAAATATTTGCCGGCAGAATCATTAGAGATCATGCAGGAAATTAACGCTGCCGATCCTGCCGATCTATTGTGGGATCAGATCATGATCCAATATACAGCGATCATCCGAGCGCAGAAGATCATGATGGTGCAAGATCATAACGACACAACGAAGATGCAAAATATGTACCTTCATATTAAATCTAAGAAGGAAACAAAGACCACGACAACGGAATCCAGTACAGATCAAGAAGGTTATTTAATTCAGTTCGCTTGGGATAAACAGGCGAACTTTTTAAATGCCCAGAGTAGGGCAATGGGTGAGCTGCGGGCCCTGATTAAACAGTTTGTTGCGATTGCTGACGAGCAGGACGAGCGGCGAAAGAAGCTCGAATTGATGCAGGCTCATATTGATAATATCAAGTCAGATATTAGGCGCAAGGACAACACGCCGGATAAACCGGATATTTCATCTTACATTGATGCACTAAAAGGCAAGGCATCGGAAGTGTGGAACCATGAAGAAGAATAAGGGGTTCCAATTTAAACCGTTCTCTGATCAACAAATCAAGCTTTTGACTTGGTGGCTGCCCGGTGTAAGTCCTTATGCTGATTATGACGGCATAATTGCTGAAGGTTCTATCCGTGCCGGAAAAACAATTGCGATGATTGATTCTTTTTTGACATGGTCATTAGAAACTTTCGATGGTGAGAGTTTTATCCTTGGTGGCAAGACGATGGGGGCTTTGAAACGTAACGTCCTAAATCCGCTATTTCAGATTCTTGTTGCTAAGGGTATCGCCTATAAATACATCCGTTCTGATGATCCTCATGTTGAGATTGGCAACAATATCTATTATTTATTTGGTGGCGATAACGAGAAATCTCAGGACAAGGTTCAAGGGCTGACTGCTGCCGGTGCTTATTTGGATGAAGCGGCTCTTATGCCCAAATCATTTGTAGACCAGGTTATGGGCCGGTGCTCAGTTGATGGAGCAAAATATTTTTTTAACTGTAACCCAGGTCATCCGAAACACTGGCTCAAGGTTGAGATCATTGATCATGCAAAGGAAAAGAACTTTCTGGTTCTGCATTTTACAATGGATGACAACTTAACACTTTCCAAGAAAGTCAAAGAGCGTCTGAAACGCATGTTTTCAGGCGTCTTTTATTTACGCTATATTCTCGGTCAGTGGGTTGTGGCCGAAGGTCTCGTCTATGACATGTTCAAAGAAAAAGAACACGTCATCAGCCATGATAAAGTCCAGAAGATGCTTGACGACCATGAATTTTATCGGTTTATTGGTGGCGTTGACTGGGGCTATCGAGATCCAATGGTTGGCGGTGTTTACGGGCTTCCTCGTGGGAAAGTAAAGGCGATTAAGATCGCTGAATTCTATAAGACGAAGCAGCACACCGAGGATTTAGCAAAATGGTTTATTGAATGGCAAAAGAAACTGGGAACAACTTTGAAAGTTATTTATTGTGACAGCGCTGAGCAGGACCGTATTGATACGTTGCGTCTTTGGAAGTTGCACGCTAGGAATGCGGATAAAGAAATCGGTGCTGGGCTGAATACAGTCATGACGATGATTCAGAACGGTGAGTATCTCATTTGTGAGGATTGCAAAGAAACCATAAATGAGATGCTTATTTATTCTTATCCTGGACCGGATGATCCAGCTGCAAAAAAAGATCAACCGCTAGATGAAAATAACCATGCGATGGACGAATCGCGTTATGTATTACACTCCTATTTCAGAAAAAGAAAGTAGGTGAAAATGATGAACGAATATATCCCTCTGATTGAGCAAGATGGCATCACAAGCAAGATTATCCGAGTAATGATTGAAGATCACAAGCCGGATCATGACCGCACGGTACGGCTCTATGAGCGTTATAAGGCATCTGCTGCCGGAGTGCCAATTTTGACACGCAAGCCAATTAAATTTGAAGATGTCAAGGGCGAGAAGATTGCACGTATTGACGATAAAGTCAATAACAAGATCAATAATGCTTTTGATGCGGAAATCGCCGATACGAAAGTTGGCTATCTGTTTGGCAGTCCGGTCACTTACAACGCGGACAAGGAAAAAGGACTGGCTGAAACCATTTCTGATTTTAACAAGCGGAACAATGTTGAAGATGCTGACTCTGAACTTGGCAAGAAGGCAACGATCTGTGGCTACGGTGCACGGCTTTTGTACATTGATCCGGACGGAAATGAATCAACCATGACCGTCAATCCGTGGGAATCAATTATTCTCTCAGAAACGGATGACATTACGAATCCGAAGTATGCGCTGCGCTACTATAAAACCTTTTCATGGGGCGGAAACGGGACGAACCCGGACGAGAAAATCGATATCTACAATGCGGATTTCTACGATGGATCAATTGTCTATCATTTTGAATCGGAAGACGGCGCGGATTATTTACTGAAAGACAAGCGAACACACATGTTTGATTATTGTCCATTATTTGGGGTTCCGAATAACCAGGAGATGAAAGGCGATGCCGAGAAGGTTCTGCCGCTGATTGACGCTTATGACCGCACGCTAAGCGATGTAAGCAACGAGATTGAGCAGTACCGGTTGGCTTATCTCGTTGCTAAAGGTGCATTCCTGGATGAGGAAGATCAGCAGAACATGAAGCAGACCGGTGTCATTAATCTGGACGATAAAGATCAAGATGTCAACTATCTGACCAAGGACTTGGATGATGACATTATTGAGCATAGCTTAAATCGAATGGAAGAAAATATTCTTCGCTTTGCTAAGTCAGTGAACTTCTCTGATGATTCATTTGGCACGACAATTACAGGAGTCGCCATGCGCTATAAACTCATGGCGCTTGAACATAAGGCAATCACGATGGAGCGAAAAATGACGGCCGGACTACGGTATCAATTCAAGGTGCTTTGCTCGGCATGGGCAAAGAAACGACTGGCACAGCCGGATGATTACTTACAGATTGACTTTCAATTCAAACGGAACCTTCCGGACGACATTCTTTCAGATGCTCAGGCTTCAGTAGCTTTGAAGGGTGTTGTCAGCGAGCAAACACGGCTTGGGTTGCTACCATTCGTCACAAACGTACAGGAAGAAATGGACCGAATGCGTGAGGATGCGATAAGGGCTGCTGAGAATGTCTACGGTCCTGACACGCTACCAAACAATCAAAACAAAGGGGATGGTGAAGATGAAGGCACACGAACAGCTGGAGAAGGAAATGCAGACTGACGAAGTCAAAGAGAATTTTTATTTAATCGCTCAGATGGTGAAGAAATATTATGATGAGCTGATTAAACAGGGATTTGAACCAAACCAAGCATTGTATATTACCGGTGAGTTTTCCAATAAAATGAATGGATTTAGGTGAGGTGGAGGAAAATGGGCACGAAGGCTACAGAACTTGACTATAAAGAATTTTCACGACATATTCCAAGAATATTTGGATTTGGAGAACCCCTTGAAAATTTAACATCAAAACAAATTTATTGGATCGCTTTCCTTATGGAAGAGCAATATCAAAAAGGAAGGCAAGATGCCGCACATGATGTTGGCAATTGTGGACCGAAAACATCCGGGAGTTTTGATATTAGCAATGGTGCGCAGAAAACACATGGAAAACTACGTGATTTATCCGTGAAGGTGAATATTGAAGTTGACGATATTCAGAAGATAATTAGACGGGCTATCCAAAAAGAGTTTGAAAGTATATCAAAACTGTATAATCCAGAGGTGAAATTATAATGAATGAGCATGGTGATATCAATTATTCGATCTATGATGATGCAGAGAAAACATTTAAGGTGCTTGGGAAAACCATTAGAACTAATCTTGAAAGTGGAATGACCGATGAAGTAGCCGGATTACTTAATGAATACGTCAACCTCTATGATGCCTTACGGGGGAAGTGAGCATATGCCTAAATACCGTAAGAAACCAGTTGTGATTGAAGCTGAACTGTATCGACCGGGGCTTGAAGACGGATTTAAAGACGCATTCGTTTCTATTGGGCAGGTAGTAAGAGGAGAAAAGATAAAGATACAAAAACGGCCATTTATCCATACGCTTGAAGGAGATCACATCATTTCTCCGGGGGACTATATCATTACTGGCGTAGAGGGGGAACGATACCCTTGTAAACCAGACATCTTTGAGAAAACCTATGAGAAGGTGGAATGATGGCGGAAGTCGTTTTGTCTGATGACCAGCTGCAATCGAAACTCTTAAAATGGAAAAAAAGGTTGCGTCTACAAGATTGGGAGGTTGCCATTTCCATTATTCGAGCAAGAGATATGGATTTAGATGATTGCCAAGGTGAATGTCATTGGAATATTCAAAGCAAATTGGCGTGGATTCACATTCTTGATCCGGTTGATTACGAACCAAACAAATCATTTCCTCAGGACATGGAGAAAACGCTGGTTCATGAATTGCTACATCTGCATTTTGCTCCGTTTACATCTGACGATGAAAGCGAAATGATTGACACAGCACATGAACAGGCGATTGATTTGATTGCTCGTGCACTTGTTGAAACAGATAGGCAAACGAACGCTGAATAGGCGTTTTTATTTTGTCCAATTTTGCTGATGACGTTAAAAGCTGCATAAATCATTTGAACTCATCAGGGCTTTGGAACTGACTGAGGGCAAGGAGGAAGAATGATGAAAACAATGACACTTAGATACCCGTTGAATTTGCAATACTTTGCGGAAAGGAACGGTGATCCTACACCGGATGGGGCAACAACCCAACCATCGGCAGGAGATCCACCTGCTACGCCACAAACACCGCCGACTACTCCAACAGGAACGGGCAACGGTCAAGGGTCTTTGACACTTGACTCGGTGCAGAAGTTCCTAAATGAGAGTGAGGACGGTAAGAAGTGGCTCAACTCGTTTGCGGATAGCCGTGTGACGCAAGGCATCAATACATTCAAAGAGAAATCCTTGCCGGAAATCTTGGAGAAAGAAATTGCCAAACGGTATCCGGCAGAAACACCGGCTGAAAAGGCGCTTCGAGAACTGAAACAGAAGTTTGAGGATTCGGAAAAGCAGCGCGCGAGAGAGGCGCTGAAAAGTAAGGCTTTGACTGCGGCGAGCGCCAAGGGTTTACCGACTGATCTTGTTGACTTTTTCCTTGGCAACGACGAAGAGGCCACCACGGCCAACCTTAGCAAACTCGAAGCTACGTTGAAGGCTTATGAACAGAAGATTGTGAACGAGAAGTTTAAGCAAAACGGCACCACACCGCCAGCAAGCGGTGGATCAGGAACGCCGATTACCTTGGAAGATGTGAAGAAAATGTCTGCCGAGGAAATCAACAAGCACTGGGACGAAGTACAGAAATTACTAAAACAATAACAGGAGCGTGATTTGAATGTCACTCAATAATTTTATTCCTACGATTTGGAGTGCGCGGCTCTTACAGGCGCTGCAGAAAGCACTGGTTTATGGTCAGCCGAATATCATCAATCGAGACTATGAAGGCGAAATTTCTGCCGCAGGAGATAAAGTAAACATTAATACAGTTGGAGATCCGACGATCGGTGATTACACTAAAAACACGAATATTACCGATCCGGAAACGTTGGACGACGATACCCGTCAGCTCGAAATCACGGAAGCAAAATTCTTTAACTTTCAGGTTGACGATATCGATAAAACTCAGCAGACCCCAAAAGTGATGGATCAGGCAATGGCAAACGCGGCTCAGGGATTGAAAAATCTTGCTGATCAGTTTATTGCGAGTCACTACACGGATGCGGCGAGCACCATCGGCACAGATGCGGCGCCGGAAACGCCAACTGTGCAGACGGCTTACGAATATCTTGTCGATCTCTCTACAGCACTCGACGAAAAGAATGTGCCGGAAGTCGGCCGATTTGTGGTCATTCCGCCATGGTTTGAAGGACTCCTACTGAAGGATGACCGCTTTGTTAAAACGGGTGATATGAACTCTGCTCTCCGTCTGCTTAACGGTCAGATTGGGCAAGCGGCAGGTTTCAACGTGCTGAAATCGAACAACGCACCGCACGTCGTCGCTGCTGAAGGTGTACTTGATAATTTTAAAATTATCGCTGGTCACAACATCGCATGGTCGTACGCAGAACAGATCAACAGTGTTGAAGCTTATCGTCCGGAAAAACGCTTTGCTGATGCAGTAAAAGGTTTACATCTCTACGGTGCAAAAACGGTACGTCCGGAAGCGCTGGCAGTTCTCAGTGCTGCACGTCCGGTTACGCCCTAACGCACCCCAAAACTTCACGGTTGACGGGATAACCGGTACGACGGCAACCGTCAACTGATGGGGAAATAGGGGCGATTAAAGGTTAGATGATTGGAGGCGATTGGATTGTGGATTAAGAATATCCGAACAGCAAAGCAATGGTATGTGTCTGAGGAACGGGGAAAAATATTGCTCAAAGATGATGATTATGTTTCGTTAGAAAAGCAAGCAGATTCGGGTTTTTCGCTGGATGAATTGACAGTTTCCGCTCTCAAAAAACGGGCGGCCGACAAGGGGATTGAGAATTATCAATCTCTGGACAAAGAGGCACTTATTAAAGCGTTGGATAAGTAAAGGGAGTGGTAATCGATGACAGACGAACAAATTAAACAGCTTGTCGATTACCTGACCAAGAATGAAAATCAGATCATCAAGGATATCGGCAAGCAATACCGGAAATCACTTGATGCACTCATTGCTCGGCTTTCACGGATTTACATGAAGGCAGGAAGCGATCAGTTAAGTTTTTCTGATGTTGCGCGGACGAATGACATTGCCAAGCTTGAAAACTTCGTCTTGCAACAGGCGGATAAGTTACAGACGGAAAACAGACGTTCAATTGTTGGACTGCTTGTCTCAATTTATGTTTACACCTTCGATGCACAGAAAAGTGTGATCGAAACCGAAGTCAAGAAGGCACTTGGCTTTAATTTTCGATTGAAAAACAGCCATGATGCGGAGATTATCCATATTATGCAGGGCAAGTCATCCAAGCAGATTGATCGACTGCTTCAGGCGCTTGAGAAAAATAACATTGAAGGCTTGAAACTGACCCCTGCACTCGAACGGAACAGGAAAATGATTGTGAATGACATTAAGTCGGCACTCGAACGAGGATTCATAGAGAAAAAGGGGTATGCAGCAGTAGCAAAAGATGTGCAAACAGCCTTTGACATGAGTTTAAATCGAGCGACCATGATCACAAGTACTGAAGGGCACCGCGTGCGAGAAACCGCGTCGTATGACAGTGCGGCAAATGCCGATTTTCAAGGCGTAAAGATGCAAAAGTCCTGGATGAACATGGGCGACAACCGCGTGCGGCATCGTCCGGGAGCAAATCACGTGGCTATGGAAGGTCAGACACGGGACGTTAATAAACCTTTTAATCTGGCACCAGGAGTCGAAGCACAGTACCCGGGGATGTCCGGAGACGCAGCCAATGATATTCGATGCCGATGCATCGCCTTATACAAAATAGTTGGCATTGATCCATCGCTGAAGAAAGGCAAGAAAGGGGGCATAACCGTTGAGTGATCCGAATAGTTATATGGCTTTGACTGAATTGAAAGATCGGTTAGGTATCGGCGAAGAGGACACAAGTCAAGATAAAAAGTTACAAACGGATCTCGATGATGCGGTTGCGGAAGCGTGCGACTGGTGCCATCGAGATTTTTATGATTCGGATGGCAATCTGGCAATGCCCGCATCTGTCAAAAAGGGGATCGCACTGATGATTCAAATTAATCAATCAGCTAATCCTGCGGATGCAGCGATTATCTCTGAGTCGATTGGCGGCATGAGCCAATCCTTTTCAGACGATCCAACGACGCGTTACGGTCGCGTTTATGCCCTTTGGAAGCCGTATCGGAAAGTGAGGTTCATCTAATGGGCGTGAAGATTAAAGATCAGAACAAGATTAACGACCTGCTGAAAGCTTTTGACAAAGACCATAAGATCAAGATCGGATATGTTGGTTCTAAGTCTGATCAGGCGCACAGCGGTACCGACATTTCAATTGGCGATCTCGCTGAAATTCATGAGTTCGGATGCAAGATACCGGTATCTGAAAAGATGCGTAAATACCTGGCATCACAGGGACTTTTTCTACGAGCAGACACAAGGTACATCAATATCCCAGAACGTTCCTTCATCCGCTCAGGTTGGGATAACGCTGAAGATGAAGTAATGAATAAGTTAGATGAATTGATCGGGGAACTAGTACAGACGAGAATACCAATCAATATCTTACTCAATATGATTGGATTGGAAGCTAAAGGAAAGCTGCAGCAATATGCTCGCGACGTCAGCAATCCTCCGAATCATCCGTTTACTGTCGCACAAAAGGGCTCATCCAATCCGCTGGTAGACACCGGAGACTTGATTGGTGCCATGGATTATGAGGTGGATTGAGATGGCGATGTACGCATTTAAGAGGCTAATAGACAAGTATAATGTCAGCTTCGATCTACAACGCAAAGCGGAGGGTCGTTATGACGACAGTGGTGAGGGGGTGGAAGGCTTAAGCGATCCAGAGCCTGGTAATGGAGCCATTGTTCCTCTGCCACAATCTTTGATTTATCAAAGTGGTGGAGCACTGACACAGTATGATCGCAACTTATACACGGATTTGGACATTCCTTTGCAGAGCAAGATCAACTATAAGGATGTGCATTATACGATCGTGTCAAAAACACCATTCAGTGATTATGCAGACTTTAATCTATATGTGCTTAAGTCAGACGATACGCAGAATAGTGGTGGGTTATCATGATTGATTATACAGCCATCAATACGGCGCTCATCAGCGCTATTAAGAGCAAACTCAACTATTCCGTAATCGTTGCGAATAGCTCAGGCACGCAGCCTGCGTATCCGTTCTGCACATTTACAGTCATCACACCCTATCTCCCGATTGGTGCAGGAGAGTTGACTGCCAACTCACTGACGGAGCATGTTGAAATCGTCATTTCATTTACTTGGCATACGAAAAGCCATTCAGAGGCTCTTAATTTAGCTATGCAGACAGCAACGCTGTTTAAGCTGACATCTGTACGGCAGATGCTAAGCGATCAAGGCATTGTCGCAGTCAGTACAACGAACTCATCAAGTCGCGACACTTTTTTAACTGTAGACACCGAGCGATCAGCTGGTTTTGATCTTAGAATCCGTGTTGCAAATGTCGTTCAGGACAATGACACTGAAATAATTGATCAAGTCTCAACACCAATAAATACAAATCAATAAGGAGGCAACAACATGCCAGTTCAAGATGTACATGTCATTATCAATCTTGTAAAACCGGCTGCCCTGATCGGATTAGGGCGGATTTTAATTTTGGCCAACAAGCCAGGAGAATCGACGTTTAAATCTTATACGGATTTGGACAGTATCAAGGCGGATTATGCGGATACAACCAATGCTTATAAAAAAGCTTCAGCTATTTTCGCGCAGGGAAGTAATCGACCAGATTTAATTTATATTGCCAATTATGATCCGGCGGCCGATGGTGATGAAACACCAGGATATAAGCTAACTGAAGCCATTACCGCCTACGCAGAAAAGGATTGGGAATTTTTAATTCTCGCAGACGCAGAGCAGGAGGACAAAGTTGCAGCGGCACCAGCAGTCGAAGCACTCGGAATCAAATTCCTCGTTGTCAAAATTGAGGACGAAGCCAGTCGTGCGGCATTTAAAACTTATGATCGCACGATTGTGTTCTATCATCCGGTTGCGGATGAACATCCGGACGCTGCACTTGTGGGTGCTTGCGGATCTCAAACCGTTGGCAGTATCACATGGAAGTTTAAAACGCTGCTCGGTATTACGCCGCAGGACTTCACGACCGCGCAAGTGCAGGCCATTCATGGCGATGGAGCAATTGCTTACGTGACCAAAGCGGGCATTCCACAAACATCCGAGGGCATTGTGGGTTCTGGTGAATATATCGATGTTATTCATAGCAAAGACTGGATCAAGGTCAATATGGAGCACTCGATCCAAGTCGCACTATCAAATGCCAAGAAAATCTCATTTGACAACACCGGTATTGGTATTTTGGAAGGCCAGGTAACCAACGTCCTTCAACAAGCGTTCACAAATGGAATTATTGCAACGGATGCAGATGGTCAGCCGATCTATACAATCACTGCAAAGACTCGTGATGAAGTCGATGGAACGGACATTGCAAGCCGTACCTATAACGGTCTATCCTTCAGCTTTGAACTCGCTGGTGCCATCCATCAGGCGACAATCACCGGCGAAATCAGTGAAGGAAGTTCAGGGTCAAGCAGTTCAGGATCCGGAAGTACCACTACTCCCTGATGCACCCCAAAACTTTACGGTTAGTGGCATAACGGGAACATCCGCAACCGTTAGCCAGTAAGGGAATAGGGGCTTTTATTGCTGCTCTGTCAATGGCCGCTCGTAGGCCGGTTAATGTCTGCGCGGTCGGAAAGAATTCCAATTCATTTCTTTGAAAGGGGAAAATCATGGCTGACAAATTAAATATCTATCTAAAAAAGAAAACGGATGCCGGTTTCGCTAAAGTCGCGTCTGATGTAACACTTCCTTATCAATTTCAAGATCTTAATCCCGGTACGGATTATGAGGTTGGTGGGAAACTTGAGAACGCTTCAGGTGAAGGGCCGATGAACACGCCGACAGAATTTACCACGATTTCTATACCGGATGCGCCGACAATCGCAATAGTAGCTGGCAATGGAAAGATTGACTTTACGCTTACCGCTGGTGCGAGTGATGGGGTACCGAGCAACGGTCAAAACGATTTGACTGGATTTAAGGTGCTTTGGAAAACAGCTTCAGGATCTGAAAACTGGACAACCATCAACAATGATCCAGATCAGCTTACTGGATCTATTACCGGGCTGACGAACGGAACCGACTACCAAGTTAAGGCGGTTGCCGTTAATGCAGCGGGCGAAAGTGCTGCAGGCACAACACAGCATGCGACACCGGCAACCGTACCAGGTAAACCGACAGCCACAGTTGAGGAGGGTGACGCATCAGGTAACTATACCGTCACCGCGCCAACCGATAACGGTGGATCAGCAATCACGAGCTATGTCTATCGTCTGAAAAAGACAAGTGATGCCACATGGGGTACACAGGTTGATATGGGTACCGACTTGACAGGTGCAGTTGCAGAACTTGAAAACGGTACGGAATATTCGATTGAGTTTGCGGCAGTCAATGCAATTGGTCAAAGTCCATGGGATGATTCACTTGCCGTTCACTTTACGCCTACTGCAGCTTAAATAAAAAAGGAGGATGAACACAAATGAGTAATGAAGTGCATGAATATGATGCGAATAATGTGACCGTGACCGTTGACGGAGTTGTGATTACTGGTTATTCGGACGGTTCACTTGTCGAAGCGTCTCAAGACAATGATAATTTTGACACAAAGGTATCCGCACAAGGTGATGTTGGCGTTGCAACCAGTAACAACCCACTCGGAACCATTAAGCTTACGCTGGCGCAGACTTCTCCGTCAGTTTCTTATCTGAACAAGTTGGCAAATGCAAAGAAAACCATTGCGATCTGGGCGACTTCGAACAGTGAAATTAAAGAGAAAGTTGGGGGAACAAAGGCGAAAATTAAGAAGCCTGCGGACGTTAAACTTTCAAAAAGCATTGAAGACCGTGAATTTGAGTTTTCCGTTTTTGACTATGCGGTTATCTGATGTCTCGGAGAAGAAATAAAAGAAGGCGGCCTGAGAAGGTCGTCTTTAATTATATTAAAAATTGTCAAAGGGAGCGGAAAAGCATGGCTAAATTTGGTGAACAAAAAGTTGTTGAAATTGAGGGAACGGAATACACATTGCAACATCCCGGCGTGCGCGAAGCGGTTAAGCTTCGTGACCGTGCGAAGGATGTCAATGGACAGATGAATGAAGAAAAATATTACGGCGCACTCATGGAACACGTGGTTGTGCAGCCGAAAGTGAATTGGGCGTATTGGGATGAACATGACGGTTTCAACGATCTGATGGTCGAAGCGGCCACGTTTCTTAACGCCTAAGCCAAAAAGCAAGGGCTATTACAAAAGGAAAGCACGGGAACAATGGTATTTCTGGCGACCGATCATGAGCGAGAAAATCAGCTATGAAGAAGCCTGTCGGATGTCTCTGGACGACTTAATGGAGTGCAATGCCGCGCTAGATATTGCTATTGAGCAAGTAAAAGACCAATCAAAAAATTGAGTTTCAGCAGAACTGAGGCTCTTTTTTTATTTGTCATCGGGGGGAGGTGGTTAGGTGGCTTTAAGAGAGACAAATGTCGAAGTCAACATTCTTGGCAACGTGGAGCCGTTAAAACGCATCAACGAAATGATGGATAACGTGATGAAAACGGCAGATAAAATGGGCGCCATTCTTGATAAAGCTATGGGTGGAGTCAAAACATCGTCTAATGGTGCATCAAGCGCGATCAATGAAGTCCAGAAGGCTGCGAATACGGCAAAGAGCAATATTTCAGGACTTGGAAACACCGCAACAGAAGCGCGGACAAAGATGGACCATATGTCTCATTCCATGCATGGCATGGGTAATGAAGCGGCTTCACTGTCCGAAAGGCTTCATCAGAATATGGGCGATCTCATGATGGCCAGCGCTTCATTGACGGCTGCTGGTTATGGAGTCGCAAAAGCCGTTGGCTATACAGTTAAGTCTGCTGCTGATTTTAACCAAGAGATGGCGAATACGAAATCTGTAATGAATCCTGCAGAAGTAAATAAGTACAGTGGTGCGCTGCAAAATCTAGCGATACAGCAAGGTATAAAAACAAAATATAGTGCTGTTGAAGCAGCACAAGCCGAAGGCGAATTGGCAAAAGCAGGTGTTTCTGTCCATCAAATCATGCATGGTGCATTGGCCGGTTCTCTAAACTTAGCCACGGCAGGAGAACTAAATTTAAAAGATGCTGCTGAGATTGCAAGTACGGCTCTAAACACCTTCCACGACCGAGGAATGACAGTTTCTAAAGCAGCAGATATTCTTGCTGGTGCAGCGAACGCGAGTGCCACGGATGTCGGAGAATTAAAGTATTCATTGTCCATGTCGGCGACCGTGGCAGCTGGTCTTGGGGCGACATTGAAGGGAACAAGTACCACGCTAGCAGTATTTGCTCAAAACGGTCTCAAAGGTTCGGATGCCGGAACATCTCTAAAAACAATGATGTCACGGCTCCATCCAATGACTAAAGATCAGTGGGCAATGTTTGAGCAATTAGGTTTGACGACCGTTGATGCTAGTAAAGCAATGCAGGTGCTTCGTGATCATGGAGTCAAGCCTTTATCCAACGACAGCGGTACACTGATGCGACAGATGGAACAACTCGCAGCGAAAATAACGAACAGCAAGGTTGGATCAACAAAAGCGACCAAAGAATTTACTGCACTTGCAAATGGTACGGGCGCTGTTCACAGTGCGTTCTTTAAAGCAAATGGACAAGTAAAAAGTTTCTCTTCAATCGCACAATTGCTGAAAACACATCTGAACAGTTTGAATGGAGAACAAAGGCAAGCTGCTCTATACACCATGTTTGGCTCAGATGCTATTCGAGGCGCCAATATTCTTTATAAAGAGGGTGCCAAGGGCGTTGATTCCATGGCAAAATCCATGTCCAAGATCAAGGCCGCAGACGTAGCCAAACAGAAGATGGATACGTTCAAAGGTTCAGTTGAGCAGTTAAGAGGCAATCTTGAGACCATGGGTATTGTCTATGGTAACCTTATTCTTCCGGCATTTGGTAAATTTGTGGGATTGTTGACTAATGTCGTCAATTTTATGACACGATTGCCCGCACCTTTAAAAATAGCAGTGATTGTATTGACATCAATGGCGGCGGCGATTTTGTTGGCAAGCGGAGCAGCTATTGGTTTAACAATGACACTTGGTGCGTTGAGTATGGCAACTTCAGCTTTTGGTATTTCATTGGCTGCTCTTGTATGGCCTATAACTCTTGTTGTGGCTGCCATTGCCGCTCTAGCTGCCGCAGCATACCTAATCGTTAAAAACTGGTGGCCGATTAAAGGATTCTTTTCCAATCTATGGAGTGGTACCGTCAGCGTTACCAAAAATGCATTGCATGGCATTTCGAGCACAGCGGTTTCGGCTTATAATGGCGCGAGATCCGGCATTTCATCTGCGATGCGTGGGATTGCTTCGTTATCAAGCACTGTATGGCATGGAATCAGCTCAACAGCGATTGCGATTGTAAAGCCTTTTATCACGGCAGTGATGACCGTTTTCAAAGCAATGAGTCCAGGATTGACTTCGATCATGAATGGAATAAAAACCATCATGCGTGGGCTGTGGTTGGGCATAAAGACCGTAATACTCGGTCCTGTTTTGCTGATTCTCGACCTTGTTACGGGTGATTTCCAACATCTACGTTCAGATGCAATCGGTATCTTTAACAATCTTCGAAAATCATTAGGAATGATTTGGAGCGGAATCAAAGGGGTTATCGGTGGTTATGTTTCAGCCATTTATGGAGGAGCAAAAGCCGGATTCAATTTGATGAAGAATACTGTCTTGAACATTGTTAAGGGAATCAGGACGGGGGTCTCGGCAATTTGGAACGGAATAAAGAATTTCATCTTCAACATCATTCCCAAAATCGGTTCAAATGTAGCCAGTGGCTTTCGCACAATGAAAAGTTCTGTCGGTAGTCTGATGGGTGACATCTGGAAAGCTGTCACCAACAAATTTAATGACATTGTTGATGGTGCCAAATCATTGCCTGGTAAGATCGGCAACGGAATTAAAAACATGGCTGTGCATGCTGTTGACGGAATAAAAGATATGGCGAATGCTTTGGTTAAAAAATTCCGCTCCATTTTGGGCATTCATTCGCCGTCTACAGTGTTTACTAAAATGGGCGGTCACATTGTCCAAGGGCTGATTAATGGTCTGTCTGTTGGCAATTTAAAGAGTCTAGGCATGAGTGTTCTAAAAGATTTTGGCGGTGGTGTTGTTCAGGGATGGAACAACGTCAAATCCTTCTTCTCCGGAATGCTTGGTGGCGGATCGGGCGGAAGTAAAAGCGTTACGGGTTGGCTGACAGCGGCACTTGGGGCGACAGGAACACCGCTCTCTTGGCTACAGCCACTGACAACAATCGCCATGAAGGAATCCGGCGGAAATCCGAATGCAGTGAACCGTTGGGATAGCAATGCGAAGGCTGGGCACCCGTCCATGGGACTGATGCAAACAATTGGCAGCACATTTAACGCCTACAAATTGCCGAATCTTGGCGGAATCTTGAACCCGGTTGCTAATGCGGCAGCGTCCATTCGCTATATCAAATCACGCTACGGATCTGTGTTTAATGTTCCCGGCATCAAATCAATGGCATCGGGCGGAGGTTACAAAGGGTATGCTTCAGGCGGAGAAGTGCGAACACCGCAGATTGCAGCACTTGCGGAACACAGGTATCCCGAATTCGTTATTTCAACCGAACCGGCCATGCGAAGGCGATCACTTGGATTATTTAATCGATTGGGGCAAGCGCTTGGCGTGATCCAATCTCCTGGTACAGCGAATGCCCAGGCTCAGACTTCGGCCTACACACCGGAAACGTCGCAGACCACAACCTACAACCGGTCATCTCGATCCATGGAATACCATCCGGAAATCCATGTGACCGTAAAGGGTGACGGAAGCACAACTGGAAATGTGAAAAAAGCCGTAAAAGAAGCGCTTGACGATCATTACAAAGAAATGGCCGGGCTGTACGATCCGGGGGTGGCCTACTGATGAAACTCGGAAAAGTAAAACTGTATATTGAAACGGAAAAGTTGAGTAACTCCGTAACGGCTACTGCCTATCCGCTTGATCAGGGCGAACCGATTACAGATCACGTTCAACAGCAACCCCAAACATTGTCTATTGATGGATGGATATTATCAGGCAGCAGTTATAAGGCTGAGCTGCAATATTTAAGAGACAATATGCGAAAAGGAACGTTGCTGAATTATACGGGCCGAACAATATGTAAAAACGTGATTATCACAAGTATTGATGATACACGGACTGGAAATGTGGCAAATGGATCCGCGGTAAGCATTCAGCTACAGTTCATCCGAATCGTAAAAGAAAAATGGTCGAACACTAAGGCGAAGGCCAAAGCCAAGAAAAAGACCGTCGGGAAAAAGAAGAAGACAGTAAAAAAGAAAACGAGTAAGAAGTACGTGAAAATCTATCGTGGGATGACATACTGGGCAACGGCTCGAAAATATGGAACAACCGTCTCCGCGTTGGAAAAATTGAATCCGTGGCCGGCTCGCAAAATTCCATACCCAACCAAGAAAAAAATGAGAATCAGGTGATTGCATGAAGCATGACTATATCGACATAGATAAAACGCAGCTGCCGTTCCGATTCGAGTGGGATTCCGAGGACGACAGTTTTTTTATCGACATCGAATACAACGAATCTCATGATTTCTTCACCGCGACTCTTTACGATGTCATGGGGAACGTCCTAGTTGCCGGTGAAAAGCTAGTGCTCAATATGCCGCTGTTTAGCGAATTTAATGATCCCGAAACGATGCCTGCGGAGATTATAACTCCACTAGATGAATCTGGGCAGGCGCAGCGCATCACGTGGGAAAACTTCGGTGTGACCGTGTTTTTATGTATTGATGATCTTCCCGACGATTCTGAGGACGACAGTGGGCCGACAGACGATGATAAGGATGATTCGGTCGGCTTTGACTTGGATGATGGAGATGATCGTGGTGGCGACTAATGCACAGCTTTATGGACGGGTGACAAAAATCAGCGTGAGTGGGGACTACTCGACCACATTTGACGGCAGCAAGCTTGAAATCCATTTCGAGTGCCCGTTTGACGATGACGCCAAGCCAAACACCTCGACTGTCGATATTTATAATCTGTCCAAGGATACAATTGGCCGCATCCATAAGGGCGATCTTTGTACTGTACAAGCGGGGTACCGGGGCGATTATGGAGTGATTGCCAGCGGGCGAATCTCGACCGTGCTGACGAAAAAGGACGGTGTGGATAAGATCACGACTATTTCTTTTTTGGAAGGCGAGGATTACTCGAATAAAAAGGTCACGCTTGCTCAGTCGGATCCGGCACAAAAATATTATGTCAAACAGCGTGTGAAATTGTCGAAACCCGAAAAGAAAGTGACATACAAAAACGGCCGGAAATATGTCAGTATTGTCCGATACAAGACCGTCAAGGTTGCGAAATACCGCAAGCGAACCAAAGTCATTACTTTTAACAAAGGGACGCACGGTACCACGATCATCAAGCGGCTGTGCAAGGATCTAGGCGTTAAACTTGCTAAGTTATCCATTCCCTATAATAAAGTGTATAAGAAAGGTTACCGGGTGACGGGGCTAATCGAGAACAATTTGGAAGAGGTTGTGAAGGATTGCAAGGCATCGATGTATTACCGCCGGGGTAAGATGGTCATCCGCTCAATTGAGGAAGGCGACGATGAACATTTTACTTTAAACAGCAATTCCGGCCTTGTCGAAAGTCCCGAACCGTTTGATGATGATGAAAATGGGAAGGGCTACACGGTTAAGTGCTTACTGCAACATCGAATCACGACGGCAAGCATTATTACGGTGAAAAGCCAGACTGCCAACGGTAAGTATCGCGCAAAGAGTGGGAAACACTATTCCGACGGAACCGATTTTCTCACGGAGGTGAACGTCATCTAATGTCCAATAGCACAAAATTTACAGATGCGCTGATCCGTAACATTAAACTGTCGTTGCACGTTGCGGCGCCGGCAGTTGTAAAAAAATACAATTCAGGGGCTCATACGGCTGATGTGGAGCCTCTGTTTATGTCTGTGGATAACGATGGCAATGCGGATGAATGGCCGCTTATTGAGGATGCCATCGTCCTGAAACACGTGGGTGATGTAGCCCCGGGGAATGTCGTGTTGCTGCTGTTTGCAGACCGAGCGCTTGATGAACTGAATGGTTCGGCGAAGTTTGATCCTGATTCGACGCGGAGCCATGATCTGACGGACTGTTTTGTTGTGGGGGTGATCCAAACATGAAATCACCACTTATAGATGAAAACGGCGATCTCGTTATGAAGAACGGTGAGATTGTGATGGTAGAAGGCGACGAGGAACTCGCTCAGTCGGTTGAATCAATCCTCAAAACACGACAGGGCGAGTTTTTTATGAATACGGAGTTCGGGCTTAATCGTGATAATCTGCTTGGGAAACAAGCGAATCAAGACGATGCGCATGATGATATTGTTGAAGCAATTGCACAGGAAGAGCGGATTGCGACGGTGGATCAGATCACGTTCAATGATGACCCGGTGGCTCGTTCACGGAGTGTCTCATTAACGATGACTAAGGCGGATGACGGAGAGACGGTCAGCATTGAAGACGTTGATGTTGAAAGTTAGGAGGTGGTTGAATGCTTGATGAAAATGGATTTCAGAAAAAAAGCTATGCTGATCTTGTTTCGGACATGCAGGACAAAGCGAAGCAACTTTGGGGCGAAGATGTTAACGTGTCGGAAAAGTCTTTCCTTGGCATTTTGATTATCCTGTTTGCCTGGTTCCTGTCCATTGCATGGGAACTTGCCGAGAGCGTCTATAATGCTGGATTCGTTACCAAGAGCGAGGGTGTGCAGCTAGATCGTCTAAGCACACTGATGGGCACAAGTCGGATTCCGGCAGCGAGCAGTTATGCCACGTTGTCGATTAATGGGCAACCGAATTATGTCGTTGAGGAAGGCACCGTGTTTGCGACGGAAAGCGGTATCCAGTTTGAGACGATTGCCGAGTTGACGTTAGACGCAGAAGGCAAGGGCACGGTCGACGCGGTATCCGTGGATACTGGCGTTGATACGAACGTGGCGGCAGGATCTATTACCGTGCAAGCGAATCCTGATTCAAATATTACTTCTGTCACGAACCCCGAAGCGGCGACTGGCGGCAGAGATCAGGAAACGGATGTTGAGTTTCGGCAACGTCTCGTGGCTGGAAGTAGTAGCACTGGAAATGCGACCTTTCCATCGATTGTGGCGAAGTTATTGGAAACAAGCGGCGTACGCTCCGCAAACGTGATTACAAACAGCACCATGGAAACGGACAGCGCAGGCAATCCACCAAAATCCGTTCATGCGTATGTGCTTGGTGGAACCGCTGCCGATGTCGCGGACACTCTGCTCAATTCAGTGGCAGCCGGAATTGAGACTGTTGGCAGTCAATCTGTGGATGTGACTGATGACTCGGGGACGGTCCACACCATCAAATTCGACTTTGCATCTGAGGTTGATATTGCCGTGCAGGTATCGGTAAGTACAAATCCAACTTATGAAATCGACGGCGACGACCAGATCAAGCAGAACATTGTTGATTATACTAGTGGCTTAAAAATGGGAGAGGATGTCATTTATTCGCGCCTGTTTAGCTGCGCTTATGCAGTGGTTGGGATTGATGATGTGACGATCACAGTCGGTCGGAGCAACGACGAAGAACTCGGTACCACAAATGTTGTCATTGGCCCGAACGAAGTGGCTCAGATTAAGTCGTCTGATATTGAGGTGATCCACGCATGATCAAAGATTGGATTTCTAAAATCACTGATCGCTACACCGAGGATCCGGATTCAAATATTGGTAAAGTATTGCGTCTGATCTCTGGTGAAGTTGACGATTTGTCCGATACGATCAGGACCGTTGAACTGTGGCGTGATCTGCAGCAGGCTGAAGGTACGACATTGGATTTGATCGGCGCAAACTTTTCTCAGCCGCGCGGTCAAATGACGGATGAAATCTATCGGTCAATTATTATCGCGAAAATTGTCCAAGGACAATCTGACGGCACCTATGACCGAATCATTCAAGCGATCTGCAAAACACTTAATTGTTCGCCAACTGATTTGTCTATTCAGTCGTCAAAAGAAGCTGGGGATGATGAGCCAGCGACGATCATTATACAAAAGGCACCGCTTGCTGCTCTAAATCGAATTGGTTTAAGTGGTAACCAAATGATGCAAATCATCAATAACGTTGTGTCCGGAGGAATAAGTGTAGCCCGGGCAAATTTTGAAGGCACCTTTGCTTTTGCCAGTGGCGGAGAAGTTGAGAGTGATTCTGAAGGTTTTGCGGATATAGAACAAACAACGGGTGGAATTTTTGGCGGAGTCATGACGCCTGATAACGATTATAAACTACCGATTTAAGGAGAGTGAGAAGAATGCCCTTTACAAAACCCTTACCAGAGTGGAATGCTCCGGGAGTGGAGCCACCGCAAAACGTAAAAGATTATGGATGGCAGGCTGGTTCAAAGCCACCTGCCGATTGGTTCAACTGGTTTTTCTTTTTAGTACCTGCAGCAATTAAAGAATTGCAGGAAAATGGCTACACGAAAGATGAGATTGCCTCGAAGTTGGCGACTATGCAGCAGTTTCCACTCACTAAAGACGATGGCGGTGGGCGACTCCTAGACGAAGGATATAATCTAAATACTCTAATGGTTGCCGGAAGCTTTATTGTTAAGAACCCTATAAACAGCCCCGGTGTTGATTCCTGGTACTATATACGTAACGAGGTTTGCGCAACTGCGAATGGCGTGGAATTATATCAGTGGTGTATGCCTTATACGAATAACCAAGTATTCAGTAGAAAGAAAACGAGTGTTGATGCAGGCAAATGGTCGCCGTGGTGTCGACTTGTTAATAAGGAAAACGATTTTGCCGCAAGTACAAATCAAAACGGCTATCAAAAGTTTCCTTCTGGAATGGTTATACAATGGGGGGCAATTGGATCTGTCCCCCCGTCAACTGTTACGACTGCTAACTTTCCGATATCCTTTCCGACAACATCTCTGGTTTGTGTAGCAACAACCATCGGCGAAGCCATGAACTCAGGGAAGGTTGGCTCAGTAGAAGTTAATTTAATAAGCGGTTCACAGTTTCGCGTTGTACAGGATTACGCAATAAGTAGAGATGTAAGATATATTGCTATAGGTTATTAAGGGGGGATCTTCAATCGTGGGGGAAAAATATTTATCTGTCAATCAAGATGGATCATTTGGGTTCAAGGACGATGCAATTAACGATATATTAGACTCAGATATTGTAATTTCAGATGAAATTTATAATCAATTTTTTGCCGAACAATCTCAGGGCAAACAGTTCAAAGTTAAGAATTCATCAGGAGCAACATTTGAAGAAATTTTTGAAGAATACATGCCTGACCCGATTGAACGAGAACCGTCTGATGTTGAAATATTACAGCAGCAGAACGCTCAGTTACTTCTGCAGTCTGCACAGCAGGCGCAAATGATTAATGATCTCCAAACTCAAAATGCTGCGATCATGCTACAAATGGCACAGATGGGAGGTGCTTCGTAATGTGGAAGACTTGGGTAACAACGTATTATCAGAAAGGCTATTACACCAACGATCAGATGAAGGTGTTTGTCACAGCGACATGGATCACGGCAGAGGATTATAAGACGATCACGGGGCAAAATTATGCGGCATAAGGAGGGATAAAATGACGGATATCGGCAAACTGAAAACATTGTATGAGGGATTTGGCATTGAACATAAGATCGAGACAAGAAAGGAAGAACTCGTTTTGACTATTAAAACGAAAACAAAAAATGTTACTGGTTATAATGGATTTTTAACAGAATTTCATTTTGATTCCGATGGCGCTTTTAAAAACGTCGGAATTTATGAATAAGTGATAAGACCTTTGAGGTCTTTTTATTTTGCTTAAAAAATAGGTAGGTGATGGGCGTGCAGGTGGGGGATGACCGGGTGTTGTCAATGCTGATGGAGATCCGGCAGGAATTGTCCGAGTTAAAAGGTGAGATCAAGGGCTTTAATTCGTCTTTAGCCAAGATAGAAGCGGCAGACGAGCGGTCACAGAAGGCACTGGCAATCGCGATTGAGACGCAGCATAAGCAGCAGGAATTTGAGAGTGAGTACGAAGAACATCAGAAAACACAGAAAGCACGTGCCGAGAAGTCAGTAGCTGACCGTAAGACGACGCGGCGATGGCTCATTGGCGTGCTGCTCACCGTGATCAGTATGATTATCACAAACCTGATCAAGTGGTTTAGATAAGCGTCCTTCGGGGCGCTGTTTTTATACATAATTAGAGAGGGGGTGAACCTATGAAAATGGGAAAATATCATAGAAGGAAGCGAAGTTTTTTGAAACGATTTTTGAACGGACTTATTGCGGGGGCACTAACGATTGCGTTGGTGCTCTCTTTTATTGCCCCAGCGAAGGCTGCGCCACGAGTGGACTTTATCGACGTGAGCCATTGGAACAAAGAAGGCGGACTGCCACTCAGCTTTTACCAGACGCTAAAAGCAGGCGGTATTGATGGCGTGGTGGTTAAAGTGTCTGACGGAAGCAGTTACATTGACCCTGCCGCATCCGTTAACATCGCTAATGCCAAGCAAGCGGGCATGTCGGTTAATGCGTACCATTTTGCACGCCTGACAAGCGTCTCAGACGCCGAGAGTGAAGCACGCTGGTTTGATAAGCAATTACAGTATGTCGGCTTTGACAAGCTTAAGGACGGCATCGTAGTGGCTGATGTGGAGCTTAAGACGGCAAGTAAAGCCAAGTTGACGGAGTACACCAATGCATTTATCTCGGAGTTGCATCAACTCGGCTATCCGGAAGTAGACGTGTACAGTGGATCTAGCTTTTATCAGTCTAGTCTCGACCCTAGCAAACTATCAGTCTCTGACCCGTGGCTTGCGCGCTATAACGGCGGCGCTAAAGAGCCTGCTTGGTACAACGGCAACCGTGGCGCATGGCAGTGGTCGTCTTCGTACAAGTTTGCGGGGATCAGCGGCAATTTTGATGTAAGTCAGGATTATGCCGGCAAGTACAGCAACACGAACACAGCGCCAAACAGTACGCCGACTAAGGTCGTTAAAAAGATCGGTAGCGTAAGCCTAGTAAACTGGCTTAAGTCCAAGGGTAGGGCGTGGTCTTATGCTTCGCGTGCGAAACTTGCCGCATCTTACGGCATTACCGGATACCGTGGTACGGCTGCCCAAAACCTTGCCTTGCTGTCCAAGCTTAAGAGTGGCGTTAAGCCTGCACCGAAGCCTAAAGCGACTGTCAGCGCAGCTAAGACGTACACCGTCCGCAAGGGGGACACGCTGGGCAAGATTGCAAGCAAGTATAAGACTACGGTCAGCAAACTGGCAAAGCTTAATGGCATTAAGAATGTCAATCTGATCCGTATTGGACAGGTAATCAAACTGAGTGGCGCTGCAACAGTCAAGAAAGCAACCAAGCAGCCTTACACCGTTAAAAAAGGTGATAGCTTATGGGCGATTGCAAAGGTAAAGAAAACGACCGTGAAGGCATTGAAAAGTAAGAACAAACTTAAATCTGACCTTATTTTCCCAGGGCAGAAATTAAAATACTGAGGTGTTATCATGGACACATTTTTAAAAGACGTTGTTGATCCGGCCATTATCACACTGGTTACTGCGGCTGTTGCATATGGCTTAAAAGTCGGTCTGCCGAAGCTGATTGATGTACTGCTTAAGAGTAAGGCGGCAACGCTTGTTAAAGCGGCAGAGGGCTTGTTTCCGGGCGGTGGCACCGGCACGCAGAAATATCAGTATGTTGCCGATCAGTTAGCCACATACGCGCGGAAACTGCTGTATTTTATCAAGGACGAGCATCTTAGGGCATACGTGGAAGCGGCAGTTACAGAGTTGCATGCCGAACTTCCGGCATCGCTCGGTGCGGCTGAAAAGCAGATTGAGGATGCAAAAGCCGTAGCAGTGACGGAAGCATCGACCGAGGAAGGCGACAAATAATGTATGATCCTAAGTTTATTTCTAAAGCTAAAGCGATGGTTGCTGAATATACAAATGAGCACATGGAAGTAGCCAATGGGCCCACCATCGAACCAAAAGATGTTTATGTTGTGTGGCTTGCCAAGACGCTTCAGAATGCCAAAGCCTTACTTGCAACGTCGCTTCCCGATGAATTGTATTTTGAGGTAACTTACAATGGCGACAATGAAGAGTACTACTTTGACGCGTATAAAAAGATAGTAAACACCAGATTTGGTAAGTAATACCCGTTTTTAGATAAAACATAACGCAAGAAACCCGGCTATGCCGGGATACATAAATGTTAAAATAAATAATACAGTTTACACTATTTATTTATCCCGAAAAAAGGTCTAAAATTTACTCAACTACATAATAAAAGAGTGATGATATGACCCTTGATGTTTCCATTAAAATAAATGATGGAATTGTTCTTGCAACAGACAGTGCAACTACATTTTCTCAAGGTCCAAACGGCGAAGTTGTTCATGTATATAAGAATGCTAATAAAGTATTTCATTTGCATAAGCAGTTGCCTGTGGGTATTTTTACTTTTGGAGCTGCGAACATAGGAGACGCTTCTATCGGAACGTTGATTAAAGATTATAGAAGAACCATTACAGAAAATGATGACGTGAAGATAGATACTAATGAGTATACTGTTGAACAATTGGCTAGAGGATTTAACGAATTCATTATATCTAAATACCATAATTGTTATAAGCAAGTTAAGCCTGCACTTGGTTTTCAAATTGCCGGCTATGGATCACATAAAGATTATCCAGAAATATGGGAAATTTCATTACCCGATAGTGGAAGCAAACCTAATCCATGGCTAAGGCAAGGGGAAAAAGAAACAGGATCTTCTTGGCGTGGGCAACCAGAGGCAATGGTACGACTTATTAAAGGATTTGCTCCAGAACTTCCATCCATTTTAAAAATATGTGGAATTGACGATAATACTGTAGGGAAAGTAATGGGATTTCTTACTCAGAATCTTGAAGTTCCGATGGTCGTGCCAGCAATGCCAATTCAGGATGCAATTGACCTTGCTGAGTTTTATATACAAACAACAAAGAAATACATAAGATTTTCTCCAGGAGCACAAACTGTAGGTGGACCAATTGAGATTGCTGCCATCACAAAACATGAAGGGTTTAAATGGATTAAAAGGAAATTATATTTTGATAAAAAATATAATGAGTAGTAAAATTTATGTAGGAGGGATTATTATGGCTAACAAGTCTAAAGATGAATTAAAAAAGACCGCTGAAAAGCCTGTGAGTGGGATTAATAACTCCGTTGAGAAAGCAGTTAATTTTGTTAAGTTTCAAGAACAGTTAAAAAAGGAACATTCCAATGACTCTCAGAACAACACAACGTTAATGATGTCGTATTGAACGCATAATTAAGGAGGAGCCCACACTGAGCAGGCTCCTCCTTAATTATCTGTATAGAAATAGGATAGGCCTATATCGAAAAGTTCTGTGCATTTCATATATGCGTAAATAGACGCCTTGCGTTGCCCACGTTCCCAACCGGACAGAGTTCGGGGTGTGGTATGCAATAATTTGGACATTTCTTTTAATGATAAATCATGTTGTTCTCTCAACTGTTTTAGCTTTTCCCCTGGTGTCATGAATGAATATCCTTTCAGGTCAGTTAAGAAAATTATAACGTATATTTATGTAACATTTTATAGTAATTTATGGAATTTAATATGAAACATCTTCTCTGCATAGAGGACGGGGGATTGCTATTCGGCGGTTCCCCGTTTTCTTTTTACATAATAAAGCCCCGGTATTGACCGGGCAGTTTAATCAGCGTATATTCTGTTTATTTTTATTTTAGGATTATCCGGATCATCTAAGTTTAGGATAAAGAAGGTAATAATTATAGCGTCAATAGTTTCATATTTATCTTTAAGAGTCCTCCAACAAAAATAGCATTCTTCTCCGACTTTGGGAATATAATTGTCTACGAGTTCAAAACCGTCTTTTATAGTTGTGTCGAATCCATATTCTTTATACATTAGTTGGCTGAGGTCATTAAAATACATTGTTTTACCCTTAATGTTGTGATTAAGTGTTCGTACGAAAAGTTGATATTTTTTATTCATTTTTTATCTCCTTTCGGGGTGGCATTATTTTTATCTACGTCTAAATAGGGTTTAAAATACTTTTCTTCCGCCGCTTTACGTGCGGTTGCTGCATCTTCCAACTTAGAAAAGGTTCCTAGATAAATATTTTTATTTTTTATCTGTATACGAGCGACATATCTTTGTTGCCGTTTATTAAAATAGACGCCTTTTACACCCGTTTTATTGTCTACTCTAATTTTTCTTTTTAAGGTTGGGACGAGTACATTTTCAACCCGATGTGCTTCTTTAAAATCATTAATTTTGTTTCTATGTTCTTGCGCTTTGCAACCGCAAGATGTTGTATTCCCTGTTGTTAAATCATGTCCGATAACATCTAATTCGGTACCGCAAGCGCATCGGCAATGCCAAATTAAGCGCCCATTTTTGTCTAATTTGTTTGTTTCGCTAATAACCGTCAATCTTCCAAATTTCACTCCGATTAAATTTTTGCGGTTTTTAGATGGCCGATTCCGGAGACAACCGCATGATTTTGTATGCCCGGAACGCAGTTCTTTAACGGTTAATACCTTTTCATTACCACAATCACAGTGGCACAGATAACGTCGTATAGCGTTTTTTCGTTCCACTTCTTTTATAGCAATAAGCCGACCAAAACGCTGGCCGGTTATATCTATTGATTTTCTCAAAGCTGTTCAACGTCCGCAACTTTTAAAATACTTTTATCTTCATCCGCTTTTTTGACAAAGTCAAATACGACATTATAAGCAATATCGCCTTTTTCGTAAGCAAACGATTCTTGCTCAACCGCTGTTTCCCAACCATTACGGTCGAAAAATGCAGGCAGCCCTGTTATTCTTACAGCTTGTTCATCCAGTTCGTGCGGGGTGAATGTTTTCCCAACCAATTCTTGTAACTTGTTTACCATTTGTATTCCCTCCAATTTTTGTCCAGTTACTTCTTCCATTCCTTCTTGGGTAACAATCCACGTCTTACCGATTTTTCGGATGGTTCCTTTCGGAAATCGTTCCGGATGTTGTTGCATTATAGTTTTTACGTAAAAGCGATCTTTTCCCCATAAGAGAGACGCTTCTGATCCGGAATAAATAGGCAATTTGTTTAAATCAAGTTTCAAATCAATCATCCTTTCGAGAGGGAGTAAAAAGATTAAGCAAGCTTGTAGCCTTCAAATTTGTAGAAAACTTTGCGACCGCCGTTACGCATTACAGAGGACTTTCCAGCAATTACGCCATTAACGACTTCGAAAAATCCATCGTTTGAGCGTTTTGCACCACCTCTTGTAAACGATTGAAGGTAGATGCGATGCTTACCGTAATTCTTCCATTCGCGCGCTGTATAGGTGCTGTATTCGTTCAGTTCGGAAATGATTTGCGCAATCGATACAACTTTATTTCCTTCTTTTGCTTTTTTCCAAGCCATCTTTAGTGCCATTGCGAAGTATTGACTAGCCTTACCACCGAATTTTTTCTGACCTTCTTTTGCAATTTCCCAAGCTCTGCTCATTACGTTTTTCATTTTCTTTTCCTCCCTCTCTTGATTACATTCTTATTATACCACATGTGAGGTTTATGTAAACCCCCTATGTGGTATTATTTTAATTTTTTTTATAAAAAAATATCCCCTATCTAGGGGGTTCCAAGCTTACATCTAATTCCTGCGGAAAGTAATCCTTAACATGTAGCCGTATCCAATCCACGGCGATACCCTTGTGATACACAACCTCAAACAGCCGGCCACGCACATAGACCTCGTATTCTAGCCACGTCCTGCGTGTAAATCGTATATGGTAATCAAAAACCTGTTTTTTATTCTTGCTCATGTCGGCGGTGACTTTGCTTATGGCATCGTTAAGCTGCTCAATGTAGTGATTTTTAAACTTTAAATGAGACGCAAAGATGGCTTTTCTGTCGACTTCTAAGGCTCGGCGGATGTAAGGGAGTAGCATATATTCCGTTATGATCTGTTTCTCTTCGGCTGTTAGTTCGGATTGTGGGAAGTAGCCATCCATTTCAATCACCTCAGCAACATTATATACGAACGAATGTGCTTATATCACTGGTAAATAGTACATATGTTCGGTATAATGGTTAAAAAGGAGATGATCGTATGGTGAAATCAATACTAGATGAACCATTAACCAAAGAGATTGAAGCAACCATTGTGAAATTGGGGAAGGAATACGAGCGGATGCCTTCTAAAGAAGAACTGGCGAATGAACTTGGAACAAGTTTTAAAGATGCAGAAGGCTATTTAAAGAAGTATCAGAAGTCACTTACTAAAATGAGATGAACACAAAAATACCCATCCACCGCCCAAAGTGAATGGGTATTTTCTATGTTAACGTCAGTCATAAATCCGCATAAATATTATCCCATTGGTATTTTATTGATGTAATGATGTACCTCGTTAATGTGCGTGATTATGCGTAGTCACGCATCACAACATGCGTAATGCCGCATAAAAAAATACGTGGTCACGCATGAAATGTGCGTGTTTTTGAGAGAAAAATTATGATACTATTATTTACATAATATTCCAGTTTATTTTTAAGGAGATGTCATATTTGAAACTAAGAAAAAGCGTTGTTAAACTGTTACTAGTATTAGTATTGATCTTTCCAGTTTCATTTTCTACTATTTCATTTGTTCAGCCAAAAGAAGCAAAGGCTATAGTACTTCCAATTGGATTCCATCAATCCGTTGTTTGTTCAACATACGGGATACCATCTGATCTTGTAGACTTTTGGACGGGAAAAGTTAAAATGAAAAGATTTACAGACAAGGTTAAAGGAAAAACGGCCTATAGAGATCCTAAGACTAAGTGGTATATTGATAAAGACAAAGATGGTCATAAAGGAAGCAAGTGGAAATTAAAGAATAAAAATGGAAAAAGAAAGGCATCGTTAAAAAATGATGGTACAGTCGTCGGAAAATAGGGGAGTGCGAACAATGAAGTCAACTCAATTTGGAAAATGGAAAATCGAAGTAAGCTCTGAAAAAGCTTTGTTTGTTCAAGAAGAAAAGAGGCTAATTTTACTTAACTCAGATAAGTACTATATGTTCTTAGCTGAATTGGATAAAGAAGACAATATAACAATTCAGAATATAGATTCAGATATTGAGCTAAATATTTTATATTCAAGTAAAACAATTAAAATTGCTTTTAAAGAAGATTGAACAGATGAAAAAAAAAGTTTTGAGAAATGGATGGACGATTTTCATCGATGAAAATGAATTTAAATCAATAATAGATAAAAATAAAGTGTTTTTATTCTATGATGATTTAAAGGTAGTTAGTGAATTTGAAATTACAACAGAATCAGTAGTAGTTAAAAGTATTTTTTATCGAGTAAAAATATATTTTAGCTCAACAAATAAGACGCTTATAATAAGTTGAGAGTAAGATGAAAATGAGATAAACGCAAAATACCCATCCGCTAACGGACGGGTATTTTAAATACTCTATTTGCTGTGCCCCACAAGATCATTATCCATAAACTACGTTGACCGTGCAAGTTGTAGTTTTGGCAAAAACAGCGGTTTCAATCATCATTAAAACCAAAAATCATCTCAATTTTTGGCACAATATTGGTATTTCATTTGATTTTTAATGTTTTTGCCGTTTATTTATTTCTTACTGGTGTGGGCGCAGCAATTGGATGAAGATGGTGACAAAACTGGTGCCGAGTTTTTCCGAAACGCCTATAGTGAAATGAAAAACCAGTTGTATTTGCTACCAATAAAAGTAGGATAATCGCATTAAAAACATAGGTCGTAATCTACTGAAATCAATGATTCTA
>NZ_JAMXWM010000032.1 GCF_024125445.1 Sporolactobacillus shoreicorticis
ACTCATTACGGAGAACCATATCATAAGTAAATGAGGTTTTTGAACGAATTGAAGTATAGCTAAAAATCTTGAATAGTGTTAAGAAAGTGCGTGTTTACAGATCGTGGTGTTATCTATTTACCTCTTACTTTCTCCATATAGCTCCGTCATTGCAAAATTGAATCATCCGACCAAGGAGAACGGGTATGAATCCATTGAAATGTGGCTGCTCATCACGGCTGTGATGATAACGATAAGCGGTTTTACAGCTAATACGGCTAAAGCTCAATCAAATGAAAAAATTCGCAAGATTGAACGGTTTGTTGAAGAGCAAAAAAACAAAAGTAAAATTCCGGGAATAGCGTTAGTTATTGTTGAGCGGGGAAAAGTAGTTTATCAAAAAGGATTTGGGTATGCTGATGTGAAGAAGAAATCCCCTGTCACCGCCCATACATTATTTGAGATTGGATCAACGACAAAGGCATTTACGGGTCTGGCCATTTTGCAATTGGAAAAAGAGGGACTGCTTAAGCGATCTGAGGATGTTCGAAAGTATATTCCTTGGCTGAAGTTAAAATATAAGGGCAAGCAGCAGAAGATTACTTTAAATCAACTGCTTCATCATACCAGTGGAATTGCTTCCAGCTCGATTACTCAAATTCCTGAAAGTCAGGCATCTAACGCTCTTGAGTTAACCGTCAAAACGTTGCTGAACCAGCCGTTGGATCGAAAGCCGGGCAGCTCGTTTGAATACGCGACCATCAACTATGATGTATTAGGGCGAGTTATTGAAGTCATCACAAAGCAACCCTACGATGTATATGTGAAACGGCAGGTATTAGAGCAAGCCGGTATGAACGAATCAAAAGTTGGGCTTCATCAGCATTCACTTTTTGAGATGGCATCCGGATATAAAATAGGATTTATGCGGGCGCAGGCGTACACACCGCCCGTTTATAGAGGAAATGTGCCAGCCGGATACGTGATCAGCAATGCGACCGATCTGGCAAAGTGGCTGAACCTGCAGCTGGGAAGAAGCTCAGGTCATGGGATCGACAAACAGATTATTCAGGAATCACACATTCCGGATCAAACCGTGAAACCCTTCGATAAGGACACATATTATGCCGGTGGATGGGATGTGATGAGAAAAAAAGGGGAAAAATATATAGCCCATTCCGGAAATAACCCGACATTCAGCTCTTATCTCATTATACGGCCGGATGATCAATTGGGAGTGGCTATTCTATCCAACATGAATTCGGATAGTACGTCTTACATCGGCAAAGGCGTGATGGATCTGTGGCAAGGAAGCAATGTTACCCATCATTATTCGGATAGCTATCAGATGCTGGATCAGATCGTAACCTTCTTGACTGTTGCTATTGGTTGTTTCAGCATGCTCTTTCTTCTACTCTCATTCAAAATCATGAGAAAACTGGTTAGAAAACAACGAATGGGCGTAACATTAAGCACAAAGAGGCTTTCGCTATTGATCATCCATACGTTGATTGTTGTGGCCATCTTCGTCATGATTCTTTTTCCGAAGCTTTTATCTAAGTGGATGTCCCGGGATTTTATCAACGTATGGGGGCCAACATCAATCACGGTACTTTTTTACAGCATTACAGTGGCAAGTATCCTTTATTATGGTCTTGGTTTGTTACTCATTTTTACAGCGAAAAAGAAATTGGATTCGGCCGTTTAACTTATTAAATGTCAAGTTAATTTTCTAAAGTATACGAGCATCGATAACGGGTGATAAAAATGGTTAAGCATGTCCATAAAAACAAAAAAAGACAAAGAATCCTGATAATAGGGCTGATCATTATGTCGATGACAGTGGTTGTGGTGCTTGGCCTACTATGGAATAAATATTTAAATAAAAACACTTTTCTTCAAAGATTTGAAGCTTCACAGAATCAAGATGTGTATTTATTGGGAACGTTTCATGAAACCCATTTTAATAAATGGGTGAATTATTCTATGGAAGATGTTTTAAGTGTTGTTGAGAATGTTCGGCCGGACGTGGTTTTATTGAGGCGAGAGAACGATTTTTTAACGATTACGGCGTGGTAGACGGACCTGTAGATATGGCTGTCGTTTACAGTTACTGCATAGAAAACAATATTCCAGTAAAAATGATAGATTGGTGGATCGTGGATAATCAATATCAGTCAGGCAAGACGGATGAGAAACGCGACGATATGCTATTTAAGAACATCAATAAACAACTGGCAGAACTGAAAGACGGTGCGAGAGTATTAGTGGTGTGCGGGGCCGGTCATTTTTATGAACAAGCTTCACGGTTTTCACGTGCCGGATTTAAAGATCAAAAAATGGAACATAAATCGGCCTATTTTGACAACAGCGGCAAAACCTTTGACTATCCCGATCGTGTGGAGAGCGTATGGAAGCAGCGGGCGTATTTTTATGCGTATACGTATCCGAAAATCATAGAGCAGGATGATACATTAAACGATGATATAAAAGCGGAATTCATCAATGGGGATCATGACGCATTTTATAAACAACAACTAAAGTATTGTGATCTTTTCTCAAAGAACAAACTGTTTGAGTAAAGTGGATCGACCACATAAAGGAGCGCGCATCACAATGACCGACTTTATGCATTGGAACCGAATCCACAGAAAGTGAAATCGAAATGTTCATCTGAAAAAAGAAAAAAACGGATCATCATTCACCTTGTTTTTTGGCTGCTACTGAAGAAATAGGATCCGCGTATTTTTTAGATTCATACCGCGCTGTTGATTCAAAAAAGGAATAAAGCTTTATATGTTTTCCTCAAATATCTGGTAAGTAGGGGCACCTTCACATTGATTGGGTATCCGTTTCCCAGCAAAAATGAAACTGTTGGTGCTACATCAACTTGCCAGATGGCGCGATCAGTTGTAAATTCATGTTTGGCTCTTTCTCCAGTCGCGATAAATAGGGGCGTGACTGGGGTGCTGAAATAAGCCTTTGACCGTGGTCAACCCATTCCCAGACGATTAACTCCTTCATTAACCGTAAAAAAGATGTCGCTGCATTCGAGTCCGTTTGCGCCTGGGACAGAGTCGATGTTGTAGGTTACCGCATTCAAATTTTCAGAGGGTTAATGCAAGTAACAGGTAATTCCACGTGTCCCGGGGTATGTGCCGGTAGTCAGAGTTGTCCAGCATGGCGGGGTAATGGTCGGGTGAGCGACTAGCATGCTCAGATCCCGACGTGAAGCTCTGTGCTCAAAAAACATTTAATATTTGGATGCTCCTTCATCCAATAAGCGTTGTGTTGTCGCTGAATTCGTACCGTCAATGCTTAAAACAATCAATTTCTGGGTTTTCGCATCTCAAACTCAGATTTTTCGCCAGGCAGTGATTCAGGCGAAACGTACAACATGCCAAAGTTCTGCCAAAACGGGTGCAGGTGACGGCCTGTCACAGGGACAAAGGTCCAGTAAGACAACAAGTCCTTTAAAGCGAAACAAGGATAGGCGGTCAGTCCACTGGTTGGTGACACTGATACATGTTCCCGTTAATTGAATTGATTGCCATGTCACTGAACGGGAATGCAGCAAGTTCGGTGATACCCAATTCACAGAACTTGTTCTGCCAGCGGAAAAGTTCCTCTGTGAATATCAAAATCGGAACAACATCGCTTCCGGGCAGTCATATGCCTAAAAGGCGATGTTGTTCTGTTTGCATTAAAAATGTAATTAGATCCGTTCATAAATTGAAGGGCCAATGAATAAAAAACATGCGTTAATCGTTTAATCTGTGCGATGAGATTAACGCGTTCGGCGAAGTGGTGTCGGAAATTGATATTCCTGTCTATGATTTGACCATTTTTAGCATGAAAAAGAACGTAACTTCATTAGAAAAACTATGGAGTTCATATGAGAGCTATTATGATTTTAAAAGAGCAAATGAAAATGTTGACGTCGGAATTAGAATTAGAGAGTGAAGATGCAAAGAAAAACCGCCTGAATGATTAATGTGTTTTTAACTGGGGATGTCCACAAAATATAAGTTATTGTCCGAAATCAGCATCTTTCTGTATTGAAACACAAAAAGAACATATATTATTATCTTGAAAAAGAGTCTTGGGTACCCTTTATGGATATCCAAGACTCTTTTATTTTAGGAAAGTGGATGAAAGGCTTTATGATCAATTCTTATAGACAAAGGGTAGTATCTCTAGAAAATGAATCTATAGGTGCGAAGCGTGTAAGTCGTGAATGCTTCATTGTTGTTACACTGGACACCAAGAATCAGCCAACTCCAATGAACTTCTGCCAGATCGGCAGTTTAAACGCCTCGATGGTTTATTCTTGTGAAGTTTTTAAAACCGCGATTCTTATCTAATGCATCCTCAAGGAGTTATTGATCCAAGTCAAGAAGATAAAGATAAAACAAGGTATTTTGTTTTACCCATTAGTGTTGAGCATTTTTATGACAAATGATTTCCTTTGCTATTTTTATCTATAGTTTGGTTCAAACTAATATAACGTTCTCGGTATTGTGACGGTGAAATCCCATAATGTTTTTTAAAAGCCATTGAAAAGTAATAAACATTTTGATAACCAACGTCAGTAGCAATTTTGCTAATCTGAGCTGATGTTGATAGGAGACGTTTGACTGCTTCCTCTAAACGATATTTTGTTAGAAAGAGGTTTGGAGTAAGGCCAAACCTCTTTTTCATGCTTAAAACAACGGAATTAGGATGAACATGGAATATTTTACCTAATTTTTCATTGGTTATTTTTTCATCATAGTGATCACGGAGATAGCGCTGGATTTTAGTAGCTAATATTGAAGTTGAAGATTTAGCTGGATTTTGAATTTGAACATGTTGTAAAAGGTCAATGAAGAGTTGCTGAGCCTGCCAAAAACCTACTGTATTTTGAGTTTTACTGCTGGAAAATATTTTCTTAATCGTTGAAAATATCGCATCGCTATCGGGAATTTTTGTATGTTTATTTAGGAATAACGTTACGTCAGGCGTGTAATAGTGAAGCGAAGGAACATTAATAACGGATTTAATATGCTTTGGCTCTTTCGTTTGGATGTAGTCACCAGTAACCGCAAAATGGATCCAATAGTATTCTGTCGTTTCGTCCATGGCCTTCCAGGAATAATGATGGTGTTTGGGTTGAAGAATAAACATATCTCCAGGACAAACTGTGTATTTTTGCTCATCTTCAGCTATATATAATTTACCTCTCAGCATAAACATCATGACAAAAAATTGAAAATAATTTCGGTTGGGATGTCGTTCCCCCGGATTAAATATGATGTGACCGCCTTGAACATATGTCGGTAAAGGCAGACAGGAAATTGATAAATACTGACCAGACATTGAGGCTTCACCTTCTGAAAAGGAAATTTATTGTAACCGCTTTATTAATTAATATAAATTAGCCTTGTAATAGTATAAAAATAAGCCGGATCAAAAAGATTAAACAAAGAAAATAATATAAACTTCTAGTAAAAAACGGCAAAAAACCTTGGTTTTAATGATATTATGCACTCATTATATCAATACGTGAAGTAGATAACAATTATGTTGTTTATTATAAAAAAATAGTGGATTTATAGATTTTAAAAGTGTGTAAATACTGTATTCTTATTTATGTAGGCGGTTACAAAAATGAATGAATTATTTAGACTGAAAAAAATAGGAGGGATATAAATTAAAATGAAACCGATACCATTTTGTAATGCCAAATATTTACCGAATTCAACTTTGAAAGAAAAATTTGAGCGAAACATTAATTGGATGCTTTCCCTTACTCCGGATCAATTATTGTACAATTATCGAAAAAATGCGGGATTGGATACCAAAGGGGCAATCCCTCTAACTGTTTGGGAATCTCCAGACTTTTTCTTTAGAGGTCATTTTACAGGTCACTATTTATCCGGTGCTTCCAAGAGTTACGTTGAGTTAACAAATTCGGCCCCTGACAATTCCAAGGCTATAGAACTTAAAAACCGGGTGGACATTATTGTTGAGGGTTTGAAAGAATGCCAAGAGAAATTCGACACCTTTGAGAAATTTTCCGGCTATTTGGCTGCTGAACCTTCCAAACGCTTTGATAATGTCGAGAATCTTAGATTCAATGGCAACCACTATGTTCCCTATTACGCAATCCAAAAGTTAATGGATGGATTGATGGACGCATACGAGTACCTCGGAAACACGATCGCGTTACAGTTGGTTGAAAATCTAACAGGATACGTTGAAAAACGAATGGAGCGGTTAACCCCGGAACAAATTAACGCTATGATCGATACGCGTTGGTATCAAGGCATTGGTCATTATATTTTCCATCAAGAGTTTGGTGCCATGCATCGAACACTGTTGAGATTATACAAAATGACAAAAAAACAAGATATTTTTAATTTTGCGAAAAAATTTGATCGTGAATGGTTCAGAAACATGCTGATTGACAATGATGACAAATTGGGCTATTACTCATGCCACTCCAATACTGAATTAGTTTGTGCTGAAGGGATGCTCGAACATTACCATGTAACAGGGGATGAAAAGTACAAGCAGGGTGTCGTTAACTTCATGAATTGGATGCACAGCGGTCACGAACTACCAACTAAAGGGATCTCGGGACGTTCCGCTTATCCGGCACCTGCTGATTACGGATCCGAATTATTTGATTATCCGGAAATGTTTTTTAAGCATCTTTCCAAATTAAATGGAGAAAGTTGCTGCAGTCACGATTTGAATTACTTAAGTTCACAATTATTTGCGGATACCAAAAATGTAACGTTGATGGATGACTACGAAATTCGCTTCATCAACGCGATTATGGCGCAACAAAATAATGATAGCGCGATCGCAGAATATCTATACAACTTGAGTGTTAGCCCTAATTCTGTCAAGCATTTTGAACGCGGTGGTTTCTGGTGCTGTGTAGGCAGTGGCACTGAACGGCATGCAACACTTGTTGACGGAATTTATTATAAAGACGACAAGAATATTTATGTGGCCCAATATTTTGATTCGATTCTTGATTTAAAGGATGACGGAATTACAATTACTCAGGATTCTCACTATCCCGAGAACCATTTTGCTCACATCACTGTGGAGTCACAAAAAAATAAAGCGTTCACCGTTTATGTCAGAGTTCCAAAGTGGAGTGCTAACACAGAGATCCTAGTTGAGGGCCAACCTGTTTATGTTACCCCTGTAAATGGTTTTGTTGCCTTAACTCACGAATGGGGCAAAAAAAATGAAATCAGAATTAATTTTAATTTTGAATTGCGTTACCAAGTTCTTGCTGATCGTTTCAATCGAATTGCTATTTACTATGGACCAATCCTGTTAGCAGCCCAAACGAAGGACCTTTCTGCTTCAAATAAATCTGCTAAGGATTATTTGAAAGATCTTGAAAAAATTGAGGGTAAAAACCAGTTCCGTTTGAAAGAAACCGATATCATCTTCAAGTCACTTCCAGAGATTCCAGGCGAAATCCCTTACAACGTTTTCGTTAAGGTCTCAGAAGAGCCAATTGTAAAGGCAATCGATACTCAAAATGACGGTGCTGAGTTAGATCATCAATGGACGTTGGCTGTGGAACCTGAAAAAAAGAATTATTTAAAGATTACTTACGATGTAGTGGATGATGATAGTTACAGTTTCCAGATTGAAAACGATGATAAGGTTCTGTTCACACAAACCATCACAAAGGAAGAGTGGCCTGAGGATTCCTATTATATTTATCCATTGCCGCTCGATGTCACTCAGAATCGTACAAAGATCAACATTAAAATTAAGCCACTCGACTATGAAGGCCTCAACTTTGATAGCGCAAATGTAAATAAGATTGAAGTGTTGGTTGCCCAATAAACAATAAGACGTGAGTAACCCACAGCTTATTAAGTAAGCTTTAGTTCGGGCGTGATCGTCAGGAGGTACATTAAATGAAATCTGATTTTCTCGAAATTCTGCAAAACGAACACGGAGCAATTACCAAGTTCCAGTTAAATTCTGATCCAAGCAACATGAATTGGGTAATCGATCCTGATTATCTTGATGAGTTGGGGTATCAAGACCTTGATAAACTTTTTGGTGAGTTCACTATCACAATCAACGGGAAAAAATATTTCAGCATTAATGAGAAGCCAAATCTAATCGGTAATGAGACGGAAAGCACGGCTACTTTTACTATTAATGATTTGAAATTAATCCAAAAATTTACCTTGGTTGATGAATCTTTAAAATGGAACTTCACTGTTAGAAATGACAGCTCAGAGGATATTACCATTAATAACCTCGGTCTTTGGATCAGTCTGGCCTATGTCATGTTCAGGGATAAAAACGTTGAACGCAATGCCAACCAATCAGTTGCCGTATTTCCACATATTTCCGATAACTACATGAAATTGGCAGCAATCAGAAGGGACAACACGAATCCTAATCTCGGGGTCTATCAGACCAAGGGAAAGGTCTTGTCGGTCGGAACCTTTAACGAATATACAAATCGTTTTTTTGAAAATGTCTCCCCCTCGCTGGACGGAATGTTGTTTCATGAAATTATCCTGGCTGGCGGCTATGACGACGATAGACGGCCGCATCATGACTGGATTTATTCACAGGAAAAATTGACTGTTCAATCCGGTGAAACGAAAGAATGGAGTTTCTTTCTTAAACCGTTCACTGATAAAAAGAATTTCTATGAAGTGGCCATGAATTATGGACATCCGAGATTTGCTTTTGAACCGATGATTTCACAGGGTCAAGACCAAATTTTCACTATCAGGACTGCAGATGGTCAAGAATTAAAACGCGCTGTCGTTCGTTACAAGTCCGGCAATGATTTGATTGAACAGGACCTTACGGATCAACTTAAGGGCGGCCGGTTAATTTATCAACCAGAAAGTCTTGGCGAACACCAGGTGATTTTGAAATTTGCCGATGGAACCCGCGATATGGGAGTTTTTAATGTCATGAGTTCGACCAATCAATTACTGAGAAACCGGGCGGATTATATCTCTAATCATTCTTATGCTGGTAAGGACGGCAAAGTGCCATACAGTTTTGGACCGGTTTCCAATCAGGGTGAATCAATTGGTAAAATGACGTTTCTTCTGCAGGCTTGTTTATTGGACGGCAAGATTAGCGATCCGGCAGGAAAAATTGCTCAGGTTGAAGAGAGCGCCGTTAAGTATGTCCGGCCCAAGTGGTTTGTTGACGGCGATTTTAAGCAACCTCGTAAATTGTACGGTGACTTTTACCGGGTCATGGATCTCGAATACATTGCGCATATGTTCTACCTGCTGTCTCAATGTCCTGCTTCAACGCTTAACCTTAATTCACCAAAAGTCTATCTGTCATGGGCTGCGCAGGTTTTCGATGTTCGGGTAAACCCCGATCTTCATGAGGATGAACGTGGTAAAACGGAAGCCCAGATGCTGGGCACTTACTTCCTTTACATTGAAGACTTGCTGGCTGATCTTAAAAAAAATGGGTTGGTCAAAGAGTATGCGGAGATTTTTAAATCCTGGAAGTCCGTTACAGACCGAATGGCCGCAAGCAGCGACACCCTTCAGGCTGCGATGACAGAACATTTCTTTGACAATGCCGGCTTTGGTCCCGCGGCGAGTGCGCTTGCCTTAACAAAAAATGTAAAGGCTGCTAGGACGTATGGCGAACTGCTTAAAGCGAACATTGGGTTCAGTAACGATTTCCGTTCGCAAAGTCCGGATCGTTGGTGGGAAGCCTTATCCTATATGATCCATTCTTTATGGGGCGGTGTTACTGCTGCGGCAGCCCAGATTACCGGTGAGCAGCTTGCTGATCCTGAACTGGTTGAGGCCGCGTACAGAGCCACTGGCGCCATCCTTTACATGTATGATTCGAATGCCACGGCCACAAATCGGATGTTAGCGCCTGGTGAAGCAGCCTCGACCTACAGTATTGCAGGTCCTAACCTGAATCGGCCTGATTTATCAAGAAACCGGTTTGGACAGTCGATCTTTGCTTCTGACGGCGGTATCTTCACCCGCTTGTTCCCGAATGGCTACACCGGTGAGGATGATTGGGATATGGGGGAAGAGCTTGTGGCCTATCTCAATGGCTTTGGTCAAACGACTTATATCTATGCGGATAAAGATGCGGTCCTGACCGCCGTAAATGGCCGAGTCAAAAAATTATCGAACGGTCGTTATGAAATCGAGAGCTTTGCTCCTTACTTGAGTAAATACATTTATTTGGATACTCAGGAATCGTTTGAAACCAATCAAAAAAAAGTAATTTTTAATCCCGCCAATAAAAGGTTTGACTAACTTTTCGCCCTTTTAAGGAGGTGATGGGAATTTAACGGGTTTTCAACAAAAAATTTAACAGATAGGGGATATTAAAATGGAGAAGGTTTCTGCAGTCAATAATGCTGCCGATGCAAGTGCTAAATTGCCAGTTTCGGAGAAAATTTCCTATTCATTCACGGATATGGCCGGTAACTTGCTGTACGTGACAATTTCTAGTTATATTTTGTATTTTTACACTGATGTGTTCTCAATTTCAGTTGCTGGTGCTGGATTAATTCTCTTGGTTGCTCGTTTTGTTGACGCGTTGAGTGCGCCCATTTGGGGATCTATTGTTGACCATACCCATTCAAAATGGGGGCAAAGCCGCCCTTACTTTTTATGGTTGGCCATTCCGTTCGCGATTGCTACTTTTCTAGCCTTCACGGCGCCGAATTTGCATGGCACTGCGAAATTGTTCTACGCAGGATTCACTTATATTTTAGCAGCCGGAGTCATCTATACGGGTATTCAGACCCCAATTACTGCTATTTTGCCAAGTATGACGAGTGATGCAAGTGAACGTATCAGTGCCAACACATACCGAATGGTCGGTGGTGCAATTGGTGCCTTTATCACAAGTACTTTCTGTTTACCATTAGTTGCTTTATTAGGTCAAGGAAACGACAAAAATGGATTCATGTGGACCATGCTGATCTTTGGTATTGTGGCAGTTATCTTACTTTTCACGGCATTCAAAAATATTAAGGAACGGACTGTAGCAGTTGCCAAACCAATTCCTTTTAAGGATAGCTTGAAAGCCACTGTTGGCAACTCTCCGTGGTACTTATTGGTTGTCTCATTTGCTATTTACTGGATTGCCCAATCGACCCGTAATGGTATTTCTGTTTACTACGCAAAGTATAACTTGGGTAACGAACAATTGACCTCCGTATTTAATGGTCTTCAAATTCTCGGTATTATTGCAACAATTTCTGTTCCTTTTGTTGTCAAGACCACTAATAAGACTGCTGCCATGCTCATTGGTCTGACAATTGGTGCTATTGGTCAGGCGATGATGGCTTTTGTCGGTAACAACTTTGCCCTTGTCATCACTGCATGGATCATCGGTATTCTAGGTGCTTCCCTAGCCATTGCCATGCCGTTCGCCATGCTGGCTGATACCGTTGATTATGGTGAGTGGAAGACCGGCATCCGTGCTTCAGGATTTTTAACGGCGGTTGGTTCGGCATTCTGTATTCAACTGGGTTCTGGATTCGGCAGCTATATTCCATCGAAAATCATGGCGGCTGCCGGATTCGTTGCTAATGCCAATCAAAGCGCCGCCGCACTGAATTCGATTAAGTTCTGTTTCATTTGGCTGCCCATCATCATTTATGCTATCGTTGCCTTTATCATGCTGTTCTATTTCAAGTATGAAAAAATGGAGCCACAGATTAAAGCAGAACTTGCAGAACGTCACGAGAATTAAAAATCTAATTGGGATATGCTGCATCAACCCTATTCAACGGGGTCTTGCAGGAGCAGCCTTTTGTTAAGGCTGTCCTAATTTTGCCTTTAAATGTAAGCGCAACCATAGTCTGCTATTGGTAATGATGAACGGGATGATTGCATCCTAATAAACGGGCACTTGACGCTCGCAGATTGGCTAAAAGCCGAATTTTAGCTGTTTCGTCCACAAATCAAATCTATGATTCATTGATAGTTTTACGTTCAGCTGACGTTTCCTAGCCGGAACGGCTTTAAACGAATCAAAACTGAGCCGCTCGTTCCTATCCTGCAGTTTCTATTTTATTCACCAGTGTTGGAACAGTATAGTAATACAAGGAAGAAACGCGAGGGGGAAACACATTGAACAAACTGTTGAAACCACCATTAGCAGTGGCAGTCGCTGGTTTAGTATTATTGAATCCTGCTGCTACCGGTGTTGCTGCATCTAATCAGAAAATATTAGAAACGGGTGACAACAATACCAGCCTTGCTTCACATCAGTATGCTCTTAAGTCTGATTACTTCAAAATAAATATTGATGAGAATACCGGCGGCGTATTCCAGCTATCTAATCCCAGCGATAGCTACGGCACAAACTACGTAATGAATCCCGATAATCGACCACAGTTCAACATCAATGATTCCCGCTGGGTCGGAGATATGGTTTTCAATGTGAAGAAGGCGTCCGGATCTGCCACCAGTATAACGACGTCGCTTTCCGATGATTCTCGGAAGGTAAGTACGACTGATGATGGCGACGTCCGAGTGTCTTACAATGGCAATTCCGGCAATGTCAACGGAATCAAGGGATTCGCACTGACTGAAACCTATTCATTAGCCGGGTCGAATAGTAACCAGTTTAATTGGACGATCAATATCAAAAATACATCGGCGGAACCGCTTGAATTCCAGGATATTGGCTTTCCTCTACTCATGAACTCTTGGTGGGACGGCGGTAATCAGACCGGTATCTATGAGCAAAATGTTGCCCGTCATTCATTTGTTGCCGAGGATGGTTCCTATATCTACTGGCAGCGGCCAAATGGGGTCGGTCCGTATTTGGTGATGATCCCACAGAATGGTACCTCTCTCGAATTTAAAGACAAAGCGCGGACTGGTGAGGGGCCATTCGGTGAGAAAGATCCTTCATGGGAAGGCGTGGTCGAATATTACATTCATTCCAATAACGTTGCGCCTGCACGCACGAGCCAAAATAAAGCGGGCGCATACTTGCCCTCAACGTCGTTAACCCTTCCTGCCGGGAAAGAAAAGACGTATCGTTTCCAATTCCGGTGGGCAAAGAACTATAGTGATCTCCGGAACATTCTCTACGACGCTGGTATCGTTGATACTGTCTCCTACCCGGGCATGGTCATTCCAAATGACCAGAAAGCCACACTTGCAGTACGGGCAAAAGGCGGAATTAACAGGGTTGTCGGTGAACGTGAACAGGGCAAGAAGATTAAAGTCAAAAGGAAAGGCAAGCGCAACGGTTATCAAATCTACGAGCTCACGTTTACGACGCCCGGTGTTAACTACATCACCGTAGATTACGGGAAAGGGAAAAAGTCCGTCTTGCAGTATTACTCGACTAAGCCAATTGAAAAACTGATCGAGGCAAATACCCAATTCATTGTTAACAACCAGCAGTCAAGAAATACAGACCGTGGGTACGAGGGGGCATTCTTACAGTGGGATATGTCGCAGAAGAGACAAGTAACTCGTCAAGATTACCCCAAGATATCCAATTTGAATTGGATGACAGGCGGCTCGGATGATCTTGGATTATCGCCTGCGGTATTCCTTTCTGAGAAGAATGTAGAAGAGCCTGACCAAAAACAGATTGACTCGCTCGATTATTATCTAAAACACTTTATTTGGAGCTATCTGCAGACACAAACAGATGCATCCGGAAATCGCACGTATAGGGTATACCACTGGTATGATGGCACGGATGGCTCTGCGCCCCGCACGAATGATGGCCTAGCGACGTGGCGCGTCATGAACTATCCGCATGTATGGAATACGTACTACAATATGTATCGAATTGCAGAGAAGTATCCTCAGATCAAGACGGAGCTAAGTGCCGACCAGTATCTTATGAAAGCATACAACACAATGGAAGCATATTTCCTGCATCCGAATGTGGGCACGCTTGATGACGCATCGCGCAAAATGGGTTCAATGGGTGAGATGACAATGCCGGATATAGTCAGTGCACTCAAAAAGGAGGGGCATACCGCACAGGCAGATGAAATTGAAGCTCACATCAGGGCAAAAGCCATGTCGATGCTTTCGCGCCAATACCCCTTTTCATCTGAGATGAGCATTGACACCACGGCATTTGAGACCGTGTACACGCTTGCTAAGAAATATGGTGACGATACTATGGCAGATAAGGTTACGAAAGCCTCGTTGTCTGCTCGTGGCATGCAGCCGTTGTGGTATTTTTATGGATCGGATAACCGGCATATGGGCGAGTCGTGGTGGAACCTGGGCTATGAAACCCAACTTGGTGCATGGCAGCAACAGGATTATTTGTACAACTATGTGTCCACGAATGACAAAGAATTTGATGAGATCATGCGCTCCACGTACGGTGCCTATCTGGCAGGATGGGCGAATATTAACGTTGGGCAGATCAGCAGCGACCCGGCCAATTATGGAGCGGCTTCGTGGATTTATCAAAGTGAAAAGGGGGCAGGTGAAGGCGCTTGGGGTTTTATGCCAATGCTTAATGGTTGGTGGGCATTCTCCGGTGAATCCGCTCTTGGTTTCTGGGGTGGCTTAAAGACGGCCTCGGTCGATGTCGTCAATGACAGAATCATAGGTCTGTATGCGTATGGCGGTAATGTGCGTGTTGGAAAAGGTGTATATGTAATCACACCGAAGGACGGCGTACGCACACGTCTCGTTCTCTACAACAAGAATAAATTCGCTGTTGAACTTGACAAGGCAAAGTATACCAAAACAGTTATCTCCAAAAATTTGAAAGACATCCGAATTGATCTTGAGGACGTGATGGGTGGAAAGTATTCCCCGGAAATTACGCTTCGCAACCTACCCGTTGGTAAGTATGACGTTTTCGCAGGCAACCGAAAAGTTAAAGAAATAACTGCCAATGGTCAAAAAATGACATTATCGTTAAAAAAACTGTCTGGTGATACAGTTATTGAAATTAAAGCAGTCAGGTAATCATGGCCTATCTTTCACATCTTTAAAAGTTGAAAGAGCGAGCATTAAAAGCATAAAAGACAGTGAGCGGTCTTGCCTGCAAAAGAAAATTTACTGCGTTCATGAATGAAATCAAAACGTAATGCCGGAAAAGAACAGAATAGAATAAAGCAATAATGAAACAGAGGGTGTCTCAAAAATCTATTGATTATGAGACACCCTTTAAAACGCCCGTTTTAGGATTAGCGCGGAAGGGGAGAGACCTTTACGGAGCGCTCCTGTTGATGCGAGCAACCAGAGCACAGTATAGCTCGATACTGGATAGGTTACACTTAATTGGACGATCGGTTAAGGTCATGTACACTTGGGTTCAACGCTACCAAGGGAGACCGGAAAAATGAAACGGGAACGGAGAAGCTTCTCAAAAGAGTTTAAGGAACAGATTGTCAGTTTACATGCTTCAGGAAAACCGAGACATGAAATCGTCAAAGAGTACGATCTCACGCCATCAGCCTTTGATAAATGGATTCGTCAACATGAAACCAGTGGTTCCTTCAAAGAGAAAGATAATCGAACACCTGAACAAGAAGAACTTATTCATCTAAGAAAAGAAAATCAACAACTAAGGATGGAAAATGACATTTTAAAACAGGCAGCGCTATCATGGGACGAAAGTAGATGTGATTCGTCAGAACCGGCACAAATACTCGGTATCAGCAATGTGCGATGTCCTACAACTTTCTCGCAGTACCTACTATTACGAAGCTAAATTTCGTGAAAACCGGCAGGCCGAGCAGGAATTGATACGCCAAGCGGTTCAAATTTTTAAAGCGAGCCGATCAATTTATAGACAGCGAAAGATCAAAAAAGAATTGGGGAAGCAAGGAAAACAGGTTTCAAGACGACGAATTGGATGAATTATCCGCCAACAAGGCCTAATTTTAAAATACACCATCGCTCAGTTTAAGCCGCATAAGACGAGCTGTAATGAGTCTCCTATTGGAAATACGTTGAATCGTCAATTCCGCCAGGAGGAAGAACTGAAAGTGGTTGTCGGTGACCTGACTTATGTTTGCGTGCAGCAAAAGTGGCATTATATCTGCGTACTCGTTGACTTGTATAATCGTGAAATTATCGGCTACAGCTCTGGCCCCAATAAAGATGCTCAGCTGGTCTATCGTGCCTTCTCCACCGTCAAAAGCGACTTAAATCGCCTCGAATTATTCCATACTGATCGAGGGAATGAGTTTAAAAATAAGTTCCCTGATGATGCATTGGAAGCGTTTCAAATCAAACAATCATTGAGTCACAAAGGCACTCCTTACGATAATGCCGCCCGCGAGGCGACATTTAAGACAATCAAAACAGAGTTTATTAGCAGACGTGTTTTCCCTAACCAACACGTTCTTGATCTTGAATTATTTGATTATGTCCATTGGTTCAATAATCTTCGCATCCATGGATCACTAGACTATCTAACACCGATTGAATACAAGTTACAACACCTTTAAAAATTTGTTTGATTTAGTGTTGACATACCAGGTCAGTTAGATGATACGTTTTTGTACAAAACAATGATACCGGGTGATAAACATAGTTAAGCGTATCTGTAAAAACAAAAAGAGAAGGATCGTAACCCGGAGACAACACGTCTTAGGTCCCTGTCGTTTCGATGCGCATACTTTTAGTTCGAGGATCTGCTGAGTATAATAAACCTGTTCAGAGCGATCATACCTTTTTGATGGTCATGGGGCTCCTGTAATCTGAATGATGTCACCAATGCAAATCAGTTTTTTCGGGTCTTAAACGAAAAATGTTGACACAGTGTCACCACCTGCGATATGATAATTGCGTGAGTGACACCGTGTCACTTTTTTGAAGGGGGGGACTATATTGCCAAGTGATACATTTAATCATTTAAATTCAGCAAAGAAATCGATCATTTTTAGTGCCCTAGTGCAGGAATTTTCTCAGCATCCGATTTCTGAAGCGCAGGTCGCTCGTATTATTAAATCGGCCGGCATTTCTCGTGGTGCTTTTTACAAGTATTTTGACGACATGATTGACAGTTATCAGTATGTTTATCGGGAAGTTTTAAGTGGAATTCATGGGGGGTTAATTGAAGAACTGTACAAGAATCCCCAAGATACGCTGCTTGCTTTTTATAAGTATACAGCGGATTTTACCCGTCAGTTGGCAGAATCCGATTATCGCGATTTTTATGCATTGCATTGGCAGATTAATCAATATTATTTGAAACGTAGGAATCAATCCGATGATAATTTTAATCGCTTTTTGCCCCAAATGAATTTGACGATCGGTCGGTTAACAATCAGTGATCAGCAAAAAGTGGTGCCTATTGTGGAATTTCTGATGAATGTCAGCCATCATACTATCCAGAATGTGTTGGCCGGCCAAGAGGTCGAAGCGAGTCTGGCAAAGTTTAACGTGTTGATAACAGTTATTAAAGATGGCTTGGTTAAGGGGGAAAACCATGTATCTGGCGATTAAAGAAATGAAACACGCTAAGTTACGCTATAGTCTGATTATGTTTATGATTGTCTTAATCAGTTACTTAATTTTTGTATTAACCGGATTGGCCTATGGATTGTCTGAGTCAAACCGACAGGCTATTGATTCTTGGCAGGCTGATGCCATTGTTTTAAATAGTGACGCGGACAGTCATTTAAGTCAATCTGTGATTACAAAAAATCAACTTGCTAAATTAAAGTCTGACGACAGGTTGGCTCAATTAGGTGAATTGGGTGTTACAGCCAGAGATCCAAAGGGGCATAAAAAGGTTTCGTCTGAGCTTCTGGGAATTTCTAAAAATCAATTTATCTATCAGCAGCTTACAACGATTAGCGGGCGCAAATTTAATAGCCAACATGAAGCTGTCGTTGATAAAAGTATGTATGACAGTGGTTACCGGCTTGGCGACGAAATTTACCTAAGCAGTGATTCACCGGCTTATAAAATTGTAGGTTTTACCAAGGATGCTAAATTAAGTGTTGCCCCTGTGATTTATACGTCTTTGTCCGATTGGCGCGACATTAAGTTTGGTGCCACAAGTGATGGACAGGTGAGTGCGGTTCTCCTCAAAAAAAATCAGCTTAACCAAAAGGCGGACGATCTGGATCAATTGACTACGGAAGAATTTATCAATAAACTGCCAGGGTATCGTGCACAAAACCTTACTTTTGGGTTTATGATTGCCTTCCTTATGTTGATCACGTTAATCATTATCGCTATTTTTCTGTACATTTTAACCATGCAGAAGCTGCCCTACTTTGCCGTCCTAAAAGCGCAGGGGATTTCTACGAAGTATTTAGTGAAAAATACAGTTGGGCAGTCCATTTTAGTGACGGTCTCAGGCGTCTTAGTTGGCGGCGGGATAACCGTTCTTACCGCGATCGGGTTGCCTCCGGCTGTGCCCATCACGTTCAATTATCCGTTGCTTGCTGGTGCTGCTTGTCTCCTCGTTGTCATGTCCGTCATTGGTGCCCTGATTCCGGCAAGAACAATTGTCAAAGTTGACCCTGTGTCCATGATTGGAGGTAATTAAATGCACGCCATTGAGATGAAGCATATTATTAAGTCTTTTGGTAAAGGAATCGGCAAGGTCAGTGCCTTGAATGATATTAATTTTCATGCCGACTATGGACAATTGATCGCTATTGTTGGTCCATCAGGATCCGGTAAAAGTACCTTTCTGGCGATTGCCGGTGGTCTGTTAACCCCAAGCTCCGGTGAAATGATGATTGAAAACCAAACCTACCACAATAGTTCGGCGAAGGATCGTGAGCAAGTCCGGCTAAATAAAATTGGCTTTATTCTACAGTCCTATAATTTAATTCCCTATTTAACGGTGGAAGAACAGTTTCGATTAGTTGACAAGGTTAAAAGGACCCCTAATTTAAATCCCGAACACGTGCAGCAGATTGAAAAACAGTTAGGCATTGATGATTTGCGAAAAAAGTATCCGGATGAATTATCCGGCGGTCAAAGGCAGCGGGTTGCAGTTGCGCGTGCCTTATATGCCGATCCAAAAGTTATTTTGGCCGATGAACCCACGGCTTCACTGGATTCAGACCGCGCGTTTGAAGTGATGCGTCTCTTTAAAGAGTTAGCACATACAACAAATAAAGCCATCATTGTCGTGACGCATGATCGCCGATTGGCTCAGTTTACGGATCAAATTTATGAGATTACGGACGGCCGTATTCAGCAGCTGGAAAGTGCGTAAACACAGTTAAAGGAGAGGCAAGAAGGGGTATAGGAATCATCTACTCGATATAAACAAGCAGGCGTTTAAATAAATTTACATGTGCAATGGACATCATTGTACAATTAGGCTAGATGACTCATTGGTTTTATCAGAATTTGAAAATATGCACTTAGGTTGCAGGAACAAACCCAGTGATGCTGCCGGACGTCGAGGTGGCTCATTTATTAGTGTAATCTATCTTTTTTTCATATTGATTAAATGACTTTTTAATTGATCCATCATAGGTGCTGTAATTCCGGCTTCAGGCTTTTATGACATAGATGCCGGACGAAAAGTATCTCTATATCTTATCTTTCCAGGAATTACAATTTGAGTGATCCAATTTTTGGAGCTTTTTTTTGTTAACGTTACTGCATGCAAAATGGCAGCATAGCCCAATTCGGCTTTTGGAATCCAAATACTTGAAGGGGCTGGTGTAAGAAAAGACACAAATTCCATGTCATCAAAACTCACCAACATAATTTGCTTTCCAGGAACTATACCGTGCTTGGCTAGACTCTTCATTACCCCTACTAGAAGTAGCGAATCGGATGTAACAATAATTGCACTTAACACGTTACCATAATCATTTATCAAGCTATCTGTAGCCTTCATAGCAGCGTTATTCGACCACTCGGTTTTTTTGAACAGTTCTTTTTTACCATGTGTCTTCGTCCATGCTTTATATGCTTTGACACGCGGATCCTCAATTACATTTCCAACTGTTCCATCCATATGGATTTCTCTTCGATTGCCACTAATAATGGCAATTTCTTTATCCGTGTATGCGCTCATCTTATCCAGAGTTTCAATGGTTAATTTTTTGAAGTTCGGATCAACCGTGTCAACGAGCCCATCATAGTCGACTCCGCCGTCAATGACGACAAGGTTTGTGTTCACTTCTTTTAAACTTTTAATGACATTTAATGAAACTGTTCCAATGATGAGTACAGCATCATAGTTAGCAACCTGCTTTGGATCAATGCCATTATGCATATCAATCACTTTTTCAATCGAAATATTTTCAGCTTTGGCGGCCTGATAAATGCCTAATCTAACAAAACGCCAATACTCGTCTTTTGTTTCTTCTTCAATAGTGTGAGTAGTTAGCAAGGCAAAGTGTAAAAGAGGAGGCGTCATACGTTTGTCTTCTTTATTCTTTTTCACAAAATGTTGGTAGCCAAGGTTCTTAGCAATTTGTTGAACCTTTATTCTGGTTTCTTCGGATACATTTTTCTGCTGGGTGGGATTCAATGCCCGAGAGACTGTACCAGGAGAGACCTTTGCTAACTTTGAAATATCTCTGATTGTAGGCATTAAACTTCCCCCTTTCATTTAATTACACATTATCATAATTAGCGTTCATCAACAATTTTTACTTTAGTAACAGCAGTCAATGGGTTTTGGATTAAATGTTTAATTAAACAAATTCATATTTAATTAAACAACAGTTGACATCGTTTAAATATCCGGTTACATTTAATATTGTAAACGGTTACGATAAGAGCTGTAATCGAATACTAATTTATTTCAAGGAGGTTTCGTTACAATGGCAAGTAATACAAGAAAACTGACTTCTCGTTTGTCATACGCTTTTGGTGCGTTCGGTCATGATATGTTTTACAACACACTGTCTGTTTACTTCATTATGTTTGTAACCGCGCATTTATTTGATAAAGCCGGCGGTGGAGAAAATAATCGAATGATTTTCTATATCACAACAATCATTTTCCTGCTTAGGTTTGTTGAACTGGCAATTGATCCTTTTATCGGAAATACAATTGATACCACAAATACGAGATGGGGACATTTTAAGCCATGGATTCTTATTGGCGGCACGATTGGTTCAATCACAATCGCCATTTTATTTACGAATATGGGAGGATTAAATGCTTCCAATCCGCTGCTTTACTTGATTATTTTTGCTGTTTTATATATCTGTATGGACATCTTTTATTCGTTTAAAGATGTTGGCTTTTGGTCAATGATTCCCGCGATCTCATTTGATACCAGAGAACGTGAAAAGACGGCTACTTTTGCACGTGTGGGTTCAACAATTGGTGCCAACATTGTCGGAGTCTTCGTTATGCCGCTTGTTTTAATGTTCTCTATTAATAAGAATCATGGGCAAGGCGATTTACGAGGCTGGTTTGTATTCGGATTAACCATTGCACTAATTTCTTGGATTTCCACGGTTGTTGTTGGTCTGGGAACCAAGGAATCAAAAACCGATTTGCGTAAAAATGTTGAAAAAACCAGTTTTAAAGATGTTTTTAAAGTTCTTGGTCGAAACGATCAATTAATGTGGCTTTCTTTGACTTATGGTCTTTATACAGCTGCCATTCAGATTACGAACTCTCTGGAACTTTACTATTTCACTTATATTCTTGGTAAACCGGCAGAGTTTACTAGTTTGGCCACTTTAAATACAATTATTGGTGTCTTTGCTGTTCTTGCTTTCCCGCCTTTGGCACAAAAATTTAGCCGGAAAAATGTTTTTTTCCTTTCGATCGGTATCTTAATTATTGCTACGGTTCTCTTTGCTTTCTCAGGGCAGTCGCTTCCGCTCGTTTTGACTGCAGCCGTTCTTTTCTACATTCCACAGCCACTGATCTTCCTTGTTGTTTTGATGATTATCAGTGATTCTGTAGAATACGGACAACTTAAGTTCGGACATCGTGATGAATCACTGACTTTGTCGGTTCGTCCATTATTGGATAAACTCGGTGGCGCGGTTTCTAATGGGGTTGCAGGATTGACCGCCGTATTGGCAGGAATGACTGCCGGTGTGACTGCTCATGATGTTACGTCACATGGTCAGCTAATTTTCAAAATTATGATGTTTGGTATTCCAGCCGTTCTCATTCTTATTGGAACATTCGTCTTCTACAAGAAAATTACGCTAGATGAGAAGCAACATGAAGAAATTGTCAATGAACTTGAAAGAACGTGGCATAAACATTTGGAAAATGGTAACGAGTCAACATCTGATCTCAAGGAAGGTATTAACCATTTATTCAAGACCATTACGTATATCTCACCAGTTGATGGAACGCTTGAACTCCTTGAAAAGGTATCTGATGCGAAATTTTCTTCGGGAATAATGGGCAAAGGGTTTGCAGTTAAGCCAAGCGGTGATGGTGTATATGCACCGTTTGATGGGACTATTGAGGCTACTTTCCCAACCAGACATGCCATTGGTCTCAGATCAGATAGTGGTATTCTGGCGTTGATTCACATTGGAATTGATACTGTTTCACTGAATGGTAATGGTTTTACGCAATATGTTGACAAGGGTGAGCGCGTAAAACAAGGTGATAAGCTTATTGAATTTTCTAGTGAACTAATCAATAAAGCTGATTTGGATGATACCGTAATGGTAGTTATTACCAATTATAAAGACGTTGAAGAATTTCAATATATTAAAAAATTCGGTAATGTTAAGCATGGGGATGCCATTTTGGAGCTGTCCGCTCCAAAACGCTAAGTCTTGGATGAAACACGAATAAAATAAAATTTTGAAGGGGGTCACTACAATGACGATAAAAATTGGTGAAGACCAATTAATCTTTCACTTACAAACAGATAACACGAGTTACATTTTTCAGGTATTGGAAAATGGTGAGCTGGGGCAAGTCTATTATGGCAAAAAAATTCATGTGAAAGATTCCTATGATCGTTTAACAACTAAAGAGTGGCACAATGACACTCCGTCATGGAAAAGTGATGTTCCCAATGTTCAACCGGAATTGCTCAAGCAAGAATACGCTGGCTTTGGCAAAGGAGATTTTCGTTATCCAGCGTACCAAATTGAAGCCAAAGATGGAAGTCGGGTTTCTGAGTTCGCTTTTGACAGTTACCAGTTGACGGATGGTAAGAAACGTTTAACGGGATTGCCTTCAATGTTCGATGATAGCAACGATGATGCCGAGACATTGACCATTGTCCTAAAAGATAGTCTGTTGCATTTAAAATTAAATTTGGCGTACACCATTTTCCCTCATCAAGATGTCATTGTTCGTAGTTCAAAGTTCGTGAATGATGGCAATCAAGACTTAATGTTAAATCGGGCGCTGAGTCTGCAGCTTGATCTTCCGGACTCAATGTATGATTTGATTCAATTCTCGGGCACATGGGCACGGGAGCGTCATTTGTATAGGAACCGAATTCATTCTGGAGTTCAAAGTATTAGTAGTTTACGCACAGCGTCAAGTCATCAACAGAATCCATTCTTTATGCTGGCTCGTCCTACTACAACGGATCAGGATGGAGACGTATTTGGAATTAATCTAATCTATTCAGGCAATTTTCTTGATCAAGTTGAAGTGGATCAGTTTGAAACAACGAGAGTACTGACCGGAATAAATCCAGAAGAATTTTCTTGGACTTTGGAACCAGGGACTGAATTTCAAACACCTGAAGCTGTCATTAGTTATACTGATAAAGGGATGAATCAATTGAGTCAACAGATGGGTAACTGCTACCTTAATCATTTGGTGAACCCTAACTTTGCGAGGGAAAATCGGCCGATTCTGATTAATAATTGGGAAGGTACCTATTTTGATTTTGATGACAACAAGTTATTTGAAATCGCCAAGAATGCTCATGAACTTGGTGTCGAAATGTTTGTTTTGGATGATGGCTGGTTTGGGCACCGAAATGATGACAAGAGTTCTTTGGGGGATTGGTTTGTAAATGAAGCCAAGTTCCCAGGTGGATTCAGTAACATGGTCAACAAAATTCACGCGTTAGGTATGAAATTTGGCCTTTGGTTTGAACCTGAGATGATTTCAATTGATAGTAAGCTGTACACAAAACATCCTGACTGGTTGATCTGTGCGCCGAACCGTCAACGGACCCCGCAACGAACACAATTTGTGCTTGATATGTCACGGCCTGAAGTTGTTGACTTTCTTTATGACTCGGTATCAGAGATGATCAAACAAAATAAGCTTGATTATATTAAATGGGATATGAATAGAAATATCACTGAAGCTTTTGGTGGCAAATTATCGGCAGACAGGCAAAAAGAACTTTCTCATAGATATATTCTGGGGGTATACAATCTTTACGAACGCTTGACTGCTGATTTTCCTAATGTGCTGTTTGAGTCATGTGCTTCAGGCGGAGGAAGATTTGATCTCGGTTTGATGTATTATGCGCCGCAGGCGTGGACGAGTGATAACACTGACGCAGTGGAGCGAATGTTCATTCAGTATGGTACGTCTTATGGCTATTCTCTTTCAATGATGGGGGCACATGTTTCTGCCGTTCCAAATGATCAAACGGGCAGAATAACGCCGTTAAAGACTAGAGCTGATGTTGCTTATTTTGGAAATCTTGGATACGAGCTTGATGTGACCCAAATGCCAGACCACGAGCAGCGATCTGTTAAAAGGCAAATTGAATTTTATAAACAAAATCGGGAACTATTCCAATTTGGTCGCTTTTATCGGTTAGTAAGTCCATACGATACGAATAATAATAGCAATGTTATTAGCTGGGAAGTGGTTAAGGATGATCAAAGTCAAGCAATAGTGGCTTATTATCAAGTGTTAAATCGACCCAATCCCCCGTATAGTCGTTTGTACTTTGAAGGATTAGATCCAGAGCGAAAATATAAAGTCAATGATGGTGATGAAGAATTCTACGGTGACGAATTAATGAACGCAGGTTATTTTGTGCCTCAAGTTCTTCAAAAAATTGAAGGGGTTGAAGAGTCTGCCGATTTCAGTTCGCAGCTATTTATTGTGCGCGCTGTTAATTGAATGATTTAATGTTGCCCAGTCATTTACTCCAATTGATTAAAAATAATCTATCTTGCGCTGATTTGTCACTGTTTGATGGTATTCATTCAGTTTTGGCTTGGGAGGATCTAAACTAATTTTGACTATTCCCGTAGTAAAGGATCGAATTTTCATGCAATGCCAGTAGATGAAAAAGTATAAAAGATGAAGGTACCACACGTTCTGTGGTACCTTCTGTTTATGGATAAAAAACTTATGTGACGTATTTTCTTCGATCCTCCATTCAATTCATCTGTTTGACCTGTCATGGAAAAGAGAATAAAGAATCTCTTCTAACCGAAAAGCACCGGATGATTTTTGGTTATGTGGAAACATCAACAGTCCATCAGGTTTTTCTAACGAGTTTTCACAGTTTTGGTTGAACTTTTCCAATCCTTCATTTTACATTGATAAAGAGCGTAGCGATAGCAAAATTATATCTGTGCGGATGACTGCACCTCCAAAGCGGCTTCGGAGAATAACTGAATGGCCTGACGCAGTTCTTCTTCGGTAGTTGTTTCCCCGAATGACAGTCTTACAAGTTCTCTTGCTTGCTGGGGCGAACGACCAATGGACAACAGGGTCGGCGAAGGCTGGCGCGATGCGGCGCTGCACGCACTTCCGGTTGCAACGGCTAGGCCGCGACGATTAGCGGAAAGCATTATTTGTTGCCCTTCGATGCCGGGGATACGAATTGCAAGAATGTGCGGTAGTTGATGCTGCGCAGACGCCTCTATTGTAAATGAAAGACCTTTACCTCGAATGCCGGAGATAAACCGCCTACGCATGTCACGTACACGGTTAAGGCACTCCTCTGCCTGTTGAATGGCTTCCTTGGATGCTGTGACGAAGGCGGCAATGCCAGGCAAATTGACAGTTCCCGGCCGAATACTATGTGGTTCCGCTGACCGTGGCAGCTTCATCCGCAGAGCGATGCGGGGATCCACAAAGCAGAGTGCGACCCCTTTTGGCCCGAAGATTTTGTGGGCCGAGGCCGACAAGGCGGTAATATGTGCGGCTTCCGCATCAATCGGCAATTTTCCAAAGGATTGTACGGCATCACAATGAAAGGCAATATGTTTGCGATACAGCAAGTCGCCGATCGCTTTTATATTAGTGATTGATCCGATTTCATTGTTCACGTGATCAACGCTCACCAGAATCGTGTCCTCTCTAATCGCGTTTTCAATCATGGCGGGCGTCACTTCACCACTTTCATTCCGCGTCAGTTGGGTAACCAGGTAGCCCTCTTTGCGCAGCTTTTCAAAGGCAAGGACAACTGATGAATGTTGCCCCTGCACATAAATGAGATGATGCCCTCTTTTCTTTTGCGTATGTGCCAATCCCTCAATAGCCAGTCGATTGCTTTCCGAACCTCCGGATGTAAAAAAAACACCGTTTTCCTCAACATTGAGATACTGAGCCATTTGTTTTCTGCCGGATGACAGCAGCCGGGCTGCCGTGTCGCCGAAATCATGCAGACTGTTTGTGTTGCCAAAACAATGCTGCGCGACATCCGCATAGGTTTTCAGCGCTTTCGGAGACATCGGTGTTGTCGCTGCGTAATCGAGATAGATCATTTTTCAAGTGCTCCTTTTTGATACGTTCATGAATTTCGATGGATTTAAGAGATGGTGATGATGGTGCACTTTGCATGAGATCAGTAACCGATAAAAGTTCATTTACTTTGCTTTTATTTCTTGCGTTGCTTAAATGACAATGCCAGCAAATCCGGCATATAGAAAATAATGTAAGAAAAATAAAAATCATCCTGCGGCGGAAGTAACTTTTACTCGTTATCTGCCATAATTTTTGTTTAGCTACTTGCCGTAAGTTTAATAATGTGACAACATAGTTGTCAAGACATATGTAAAGACAGGTGTAAACTATTGAAAACATATCATGCAGATATAGTCATTGTTGGAAGCGGGCTGGCCGCACTCTATACGGCGGCCAAGCTGATGAACAAGAAGCGGGTCATTATTCTGACTAAAAAAAAATGGCAGGCAAGTAACTCTTATCTTGCTCAAGGGGGAATTGCGGCCGCCTATGCCCCTGATGATGATTGGCATCAGCAGATGGAAGACGCATTGCGTGCCGGGCGTTATCACAATAATGTTGATGAAACGGCCTTTCTTGCACGTGAGAGCAAACGGCAAGTTGATGCGCTGATTCGAATGGGCATGCAATTTGATCGTGATCAGAAAGGACAGATTTTACTAGCCAGAGAGGGCGGTCATTCGGCCGCTCGTGTGCTGCACGCGCATGGTGACGCAACCGGCCGGGAGCTGACCGGATTTGTAAAAAAGTACGTGGAGCGGCAGGTCATCATCCACGAGCATACTCAGGCGACTGAGCTGTTGGTTCAAAACGGGCATTGTGTTGGGGTACGGGCGAGTGATCAATCAGAAGAGCCGGTTGTCTATTATGCACGGAATACGGTGCTTGCAACTGGAGGATGCGGACAGATCTACGCACCGACCTCTGCCGATCCGGCAGTGACAGGGGACGGGCTGGCACTTGCCTATTGGGCCGGCGCTGCACTTAAAGATATGGAATTCGTGCAATTCCATCCGACTTTGCTGATTAAGAATCATAGAGCCTATGGACTGGTCTCAGAGGCAGTTCGCGGCGAAGGAGCCAAGTTGATTAATCAGGATGGAAAGCGGCTTCTGGAGGGCAAGCATCCGCTCGAAGATTTGGCTCCTCGTGATGTGGTGTCGCGCGTTCTTTTCAAGGCACAGAAAACGGGCGAGGCAGAACAAATCTATCTTGATATATCTATGCTTGACCATTTTGCCGAGCATTTTCCGACCATCACTCAACTCTGTCGACAAGCTGGTGTAGATTTGGCAAAAGGGCGAATTCCGGTTTCACCCGGTGCTCATTTTCTTATGGGCGGGATTGAGACAGACCATGAGGGGAAAACGACACTTCCGGGCCTGTATGCTATTGGTGAATGCGCATGTACCGGGGTTCATGGCGCCAACCGAATCGCCAGTCATTCACTGCTGGAAGCGGTGACCTATGCGGGAACTGCGGCAGCCAGTATGAACACGCATACAGAACAGCCAATTGAGAAAATCACTGATGAATCCGGGTTTCGGAATGTTCCTCCGCCTCCGTCCAAGAAAGAGATTCAGAAGACGATGTTTGAGTATGTCGGTATCTGGCGCACGCAGCAGTCGCTGACCACGGCCGTTGACTGGTGTCTTTCCTGGGGAATTGACTTTAATCGCGCAGAGCGGTTTGACGGGACAAAGGATGAACTGGAACGACTGAATATGCTGACAACCGCCTGGCTGATTGCCTCTTCGGCACTGGAACGCACAGAAAGCCGCGGCGGACACACACGTATTGACTATCCGGAGGAAATCGAGCAATGGCGGACCAAAAGCATTATTCGCGAGGTGACAAAGATTGAACAGAATTAAACTGAGACAAGCACTTGAAATTTTTTACAATGAAGATATGGGTCATCAGGATCTGACCACTGATGCGGTTTTTGCATCAGAAGATACGGCGGTCGGCATATTTACCGCAAAAACGTCAGGCATCATCTGCGGTCTGCCGATTTTGACTGAAGGATACAAGCTGTTTGATTCGGAGGTAACGATTCAGTACCATGTTTCAGAGGGGGAAACCGTACAAGCCGGACAAGATCTGGTGACAGTCAGAGGTCCGGTGCGTACGTTGCTCAGTGCTGAACGTGTACTGCTTAATCTGCTGCAGCACATGAGCGGAATTGCGACCATGACGCATGGGGCGGTGGAGATCGTGGGCGACAGCGGAACGCGGATCTGCGATACGAGGAAGACGACACCGGGTCTGCGTCTGTTTGAGAAATATGCGGTTAGAATTGGCGGTGGATTTAATCACCGCTTCGGCCTTTATGATGCGGTCATGATTAAGGATAATCACATTGCACGTGCCGGTTCGATCAGCCATGCGGTGCAGAAAGTTCGTGGTGTGCTCGGTCATACCGTGAAAATCGAAGTAGAGACGACTTCGCTTGAAACCGTTAAAGAGGCTGTTCGGGCAAAGGCGGATATTATTATGTTTGACAACAGTTCACCCGACGAAATTCGCACGTTTGTCCGAGAAGTTCCGGATGGCATTGTTACGGAAATATCCGGCGGCATTAATTTAGAAACGTTAAAAGACTATGCCGGATGCGGTGCGGATTATATTTCACTCGGCTGTTTAACCCACTCGGTTAAAGCACTCGACATCAGTTTTAATTTGCAGATTGACGACCCAAAAGGGAGGCATGAGTAAATCATGAGTTTATCGGAACTTTTACAAACGCAAATTCCCGATTACTATCGACATGCGTCCAAGGAGGCTTTGACTGAGGAAGGATGGCTGCTTAAAAAGAAGCTCGGATCTCGCGTTTATATTCCCGGGCATCATTATCAGCGTGACGAGGTCATTCAATTTGCCGACGATCGAGGAGATTCGCTCCGTTTGGCGCAGCTTGCGGCTGCAAAAAAAGAAGCTGAATATATTATTTTCTGCGGCGTCCATTTCATGGCGGAAACCGCCGATATACTCACGGATAAAAGGCAAAAAGTAATTTTGCCGGATCACCGGGCAGGCTGCGCGATGGCCGATATGGCGACTATTCATCAGCTTGAACGTGGGTGGAAACGTTTGCAGAATCAGTTTGGCGATACGATCATTCCAATGACTTATATAAACTCGACAGCAGAAATTAAAGCGTTTTGCGGCAGACACGGCGGAGCGACATTGACGTCGTCCAATGCGGGAAAAATGATGCAATGGGCGTTTTCACAAAAAGAACGGATTCTTTTTCTGCCCGATCAACATCTTGGGCGTAATACCGGTGTTGGATTGGGCATTCCATTGGAACATATGGTGGTTTGGGATCCGATCCGGGAAACCTTTGAGGGGGACGCCGGTACGCGTACTCAAGTCATTCTATGGAAAGGCTACTGCACGGTTCATGAATTGTTTACAGAAAAAAACGTTGCGGATTGCCGTAAAGAAGATTCGGATGTACGCATTCTTGTTCATCCGGAATGTAATTATGAGGTCGTGCGTCAGGCGGATTTCTCCGGATCGACAAAATATATAATTGATGTGATCGATCATGCGCCGGCAGGGTCGCATTGGGCGATTGGCACAGAGATGAACCTGGTGAATCGTTTGAAACACAATCATCCGGATTTGAAGATCCGTTCGCTGAATCCAATGATGTGTTCGTGTCTGACCATGAATCGAATCGACCTTCCGCACCTTGTGTGGTCATTGGCCCAGCTTGAGGCGGGTGATGCACCGGATACTATTATCTCGGTCCCCGATGCGGTTGCGAAGGACGCTGTTTTTGCACTGAAGCGAATGCTTGAGCAATCCTAACAGCATCACAGCACCCATGAAAAAGGAAAATACATGTGTTTCGATAATCTATTCAGAGCAGTATTTGTATCCTGTCCGTGTCTGTGCTACGCTTTCAACTTATTGCTGTTTGCGATCGTTTTCACTATAAGAGAAAACGTTTATGCATGCTATCTTATCAGATGAGGAGGCACGAACATTTGCGACCCTGGACGAAGCGATTGAGCTGGCGAATGATTTCGAGTTTGGATTGACCTCTTCTATTTTCACAAAAAGCTTGGATCATGCATTCTATGCGGTTCGACGACTTCAATTCGGAGAAACCTATATTAATCGTGAACACTTTGAAGCGATGCAAGGCTTTCATGCCGGATGTAAAAAGTCCAGTATCGGCAGTGCCGACGGCAAGCATGGACTTGAAGAATACTTGCAGACGCATGTGGTTTATCTGGATACATCAAAATAATGGATTGACGCTTAATGAAGATAAACAGAGGATGTCTCAGAGTCAAAAAAGATTTATGAGGCATCCTCTTTTTATTTTCAATCGGGCATATTTGATTGCCGAAACGGATCTTGCTGAAAAGCGACAGCTTCACCATCCTGATACAAACAATAATCGAGATCTTTAATGATTTTGTCGCGATCCATTCCTTTTCCGATAAAAACGAGCTCAATCATTCGGTCGCCGAATCGCGGATCCCAGATGTCGCTCAGTCCCTTGCGAATTTGGAACATTTTCTGAATTTCATCAGGCTTTAGCATAGCGATCCAGTAACCGACTGGAACGATATCCATGGCGCGGCCGGATTGAGAAACTTTGAAGACCGTTGTCGGCTGTGTCGCCAGCCACATGACTCCCTTGCAGCGGATAATCTCTTTTGGCCATTGGTCAAGCCAGGCATCGAGACGGAGCGGGTGGAACGGATGCCGCCTGCGGTAGACAAAAGAACGAATGCCGATCTGTGCTGCTTCGTTTTGCTGAAGGACGCTGAGTTCTTCTGTATCATCGGCATCTGGAATCGTTTGCCGCTCATCGAATCGATGTGTGTTGATCAGTGCTTCCGGCGCGACGCGGCCAAATGTGGTCATAATCAGATGCGCTTCCGGCTGGAGTGCTTGGGCGGCGTTTTGAAGATAGGCGAGCGAATCGGCAGATAACTGATCCGTTTTATTAATGATCAGCACATTGCAAAAATCGATTTGATTCATGATCAATTGATTGGTGTCCACGTAAGCGGCATCGAATGTTCCTTGTTCAGGAGTGAGCAGGCTTGCTAGCCGCGCGGCGTCAACAACGGTGATCGTCGTGTCTACGCGGGCAACATCACGAATCATTTTTCCATTCTGATTTTTTCCACGCACAAGCTTCTTGACGACAAGTTGCGGTCGTGAAATACCCGAGGTTTCGATAAGAATCAAGTCTACCTTTTTCGATGACGCGAGTTCATAGACCGCACGCTGCAGGGCGCTGACCAAATCCGTACTTATGCTTCCGCCTGTCAGCGCGATCAGTCGGTCATCAGCCGTAAAGAATGGGCTGCGGCGAATGGTTTTTTCATCAATATTGACCTCGGCCATGTCATTGATAATGAGACCGATACGTTTATTGGGCGATCTATGCTGAAGCAAATGCAGCAGCAGGGTTGTTTTACCTGATCCAAGAAAACCGGAGAAAATAGTTACAGGTACGCGTGTCATGCTAAAAAGCCTCCCTTAAATGAATAGGAATTGATCTCCTCAGAACAAACGCGGCAATTGAAACAGTGCCAGGAACAGCGCAGTCGAGCAAATGATCGAGGTAATCAGCTGCCGACTGATCAGCTTTGCCGCCTCCTTGATTCCCAGTTCACGCCCTACGGTCCATATGGTGACGGCACAGGCGCTGACCGTCGAGGCGAGGAAGACTAAGAGAAACAGCTGACCAATCGAAAGCTGTGCCAGCAAGGTACCGCTGCCTTCATTGAAAATCAGCATGCCGTCTTTGCGAATCATTGAGAAAGCGATGCCGATGCCGGCTTCGGTTGGTAGATTAAGAAGCGCTAATAATGGATAAAATAGATGAGCCACATAATGAATCAGATTGAAAATGTCCAGAAATGAGGCAAGTAAACAAATGATCCTAAAAATAGGCATCGCATGCAGCAGAAACTGCCGAATAACGCTTCGCAAACGAAACAAGGGATCTCTCCATGTTGGCGTCTGCAGAAAGGAGCGGCGAATGAACGGAGCCTCGGAAAGAGCGGCGGCTTTATGTTTATGCCAAATACGTGTGTGAAGCACGCCACCGAGCATAAGAAGTACGATGTAAGGCAGAAACAGCCAAACATGATGGGCGGCACTAAAAAGCGATAGGGCATTCAGATCCAGAGCACCAAAGCCCTGCCTTGGAAACGATGGTGTGTCCATACGCATTTCTTTCGGCCACTGACGAAAAGAGGAGCCGATTTTATCTTTTTCTAAAATGGAGAAATGTTTTATGCCCGCCTTTTGAAGCAGTACGCCGAGACCGATGCCTGCTGCCCCCGCGCCGACAATGACGATATTCTGCATTTAGTGATCACCTCAATGATTTATAAATCGCAATAATTACGTTTTATAAATCATTATAGGTGAAATGATTCATCAAGCCAAACAATTGCACTTTCCCTGACTTTTGCAGCTAAATGGACTGAAAAACAGCCATAAACCCTTATGGATAAGCAGTTTATGTCTGTTGCAATTTGTCACAAAGTTGTTGTGTATTCAGCCCTGTTTCACCTAAAAAAAATTTAATTGATTTCTTTGAGCAGCAGGCATTTCTTACTGTAATCGATGTTAAATGTTTGCGAATGTCGGCGAGTACAGTAAGAATTTCCCTGAAGGTGACTTCAGGATGCTTTTCTCAGACATTCGATCAAGGTAGAAATTGAGTAAGTTCCGTGGAGACGGTTTTCAAAAAATCGGGCAATCACCAGTGATGACGAATATTCTTATGCCTTGATAACTGCAAACTCCGCCTGTTGTCCTGCTTTGTTAAAATGAAATCAAGTGCTCCAGCTGTTTACCGCAAGATCGCATTATGCGATCAGTTGGTTGATCACACAGAAGTGATTCATTTATTGTCTTCCCCAACGACTTAAAATCAGAACGTGCTCCGTTGTCATGTTCTAGGAAAAGCCAATGACAAGTGGGCCTCCGTTGGAAAATTTACAAAAGGCATTAAACAAAGAAGATTACTTGTATATAAGTATTGACAAAACACTTTAACGCATTTAAACTTATCACAATTAAATAAATCTTATCAAGAGTGGCGGAGGGACTGGCCCTGTGAAACCCGACAACCAGCATGATGTTTTTCTATGTCATGCATGGTGTTAATTCCAGCAGATTAAATTCTGGCAGATAAGAAATGATTCGGCAAAAAGGCTGTTTTCCTTTTAACTCTGTGGAAAACGGTCTTTTTATTGTAATTTTTTTCCAACCGAACTTTTATTTAATTAAAAATTATGATCAAGGGAGAGATGGGCATGGACGAAGAAAGAAAACTTGGGCTTGGAATAATGCGAATTTGTGGTGGAAAGGAAAACCTGGATATGGCAACTGGTGTGCGTGCGATACCGATTTATCAGTTGAGGTCCAATCTTTTTAATGACAAAAAAACACAGCTATTTTACTGTTTTAGTTCAAAATGAGGGGGGAAACAGATATGGGGGATAGGGTCCAACGTCCGAATTCGGGTTTATCCCGATTGTATGATGGTTTTTTAAAGAGTGACAAGGGCATATACCGTCGCTTTTTTGGTATGATTCGTAAAACTAAGCTGCCGTTCGTGTGGTTGGCAGTTTACATTATTATTAGGATCGTGCTTGTCAAGTTTTATATCGACGTAACGCAATATACCGCGAAGATGTTTTCCGGTGATGTCAATTTCGCGTCGATCATTGTGCCATTTGTACTGTATACACTGGCGAACGCAGGACTTAGCGCCGTGTCCACATTCATCAGCTGGGTATGCATTGCTAGAATTGACCGAAATATGAAACGAATGGTGTGGCGGAAAGTAATTAGCCTGCCTTTATCCTTTTTCGAGCGCAACAAACCGAAAGAACTCATATCGAGAATTGTATCTGATGCTGAGCAGATCAGTCAGTTGATCATCTTCGTCTTTCTTGAGGTCGCGATCCAGATCTACTCGTTGTGGGCGGTACTGACTCAGATCAGCAGTTATGATGGGCGTCTCGTTTGGTCACTGATCGCACTCTTTCCACTGTTCATTGTCATTTCCGTTGTCCTCGGTAAGCTGAACTATGGCATTGCGGACACCGTCAACACTAAGAATGCAGAATTCACCCGAAACCTGTCTGAAACCGTTGGTCACGCAGAGGTCGTTAAGGCATATGGACGTGAGGAACATGAGGCGAAACGCAGTCAACGCAGGATTGCGGAGCTTTACCGATATAGCATTCGCAACAGCTGGATAGGACAGCTAAGCGGACCGGTGTTCGCTATTACAACAGCCATTGAGTTCATCGTCATAGCGTTAGTGGGGAGGCATTTCCTGTCATCAGGTGTTATATCATTGCAGGAGTGGATTGCATTTTTCGCCTTCTCAGCCAACATTGTCGGCGTATTCTCCGCCGGGTATTGGAGTTCGTTCAAAGCTGCACAGGGTTCGGTCAACCGTGTTTCCCACATTGTGGCGCAGACGGAGGAGCGTACCGATGGCATTGCGTCTGACAGTTTGCATGGGAATATCGTTTTCGAGGATGTGTCATTCTTCTATGGTGAACATCAAGTGCTCTCAAAATTCCGTGCGTCAATCTCGGCATCTGGTATCACTGCCATAGCCGGTCCATCGGGAAGTGGGAAAACCACTTTACTCAACTTGATCGACAGGCTCCAAACACCAGATTCCGGGCGAATCACGGTAGGCGGGATTGATGTCGCTGACTACGCAGTAGCGGGTTATCGCGAAGCGGTGGTTTACATACCGCAGAATAGCGTGTTCTTTGCGGGTACGTTACGTCAGAACTTTCTGTACGGGGTGCGACGCGAATCAGTACCTGAAGATGAACTTAACGATGCGCTCAGACTAGCCGGTGCATATGATTTTGTCCGTGCTCTTCCCGGACAGCTCGACTACGAGCTAGGTGAGAATGGCTCGGGTCTGTCGGGTGGTGAACGACAAATTCTCGTGCTGGCTCGTGCGATTCTTAAAAAACCCAGATACCTTATACTTGATGAATCTTTCTCCCAACTGGACGCTGATCGAAAGACTGTAGTATGGGAGAGTATCCGGAAGATTGCCGCACGTGCAGCGGTTATTGTGGTAGGACACGACCGCCAAACGATTGCTCATGCCAATCGGCTTCTTCTTATTGAGGGTGGAAACCTGATTGATTCTGGTACGCCGAAAGAATTGTTTGCGCGAAGCGAACGATATCGTCGATTGATTGGAGAAGAGGAGGAAAAATCATGAGCGTTCCACAAACAATCCCATCCACCACAGGAAAAGGCGGAATTTCTAGTGATAAAAAATTGGGGGTATGGAAGGAATTCCTGTCTTTATATACCCACCTGCGCATTCCGTGGTGGTTGTATATCGTTAGTGCCCTGATTGGTTTCCTTTACGGAGACCTGACCGTGAGAATATCCGCGTACACCGTCAGGGTTAACAACGGCGAGCTGTACAATTCCACCATTATCGGGTATGTGCTGTTAACGGTTCTTAACTCGATCATTATGCTGGCACAAGGAATGACGAGTCAATATGCCGACCAACGAACGACACTACGCGCCAGAAATCTTCTCTGGAACAAGATTCTGCATCTTCCGATCAACACCATTGATCGGAAGGGGCCGTCGTCATATGTAGCAGGTGTGACGACCTCAGTTACACAGGCGGGCTATGCCATAACCTCGCTGATCACACTGTGTTCCGCCCTCTATGCCTTCATCAAGGCGTTCATCGTCCTATATCAGTACAATAAGACGTTGACTACTTTTCTGCTGTTGCTGATTCCGTTCGTCGTGTTTCTCTTTTTCTTTGGAGGCCGTCTGTTCTTCGCCGCTTCAAAGCGCTACTACAACGGTACCAAGGTCACGACCGAATTTTTTTCCGAACATCTGCCGAACGTCGTGTATGTCAAGTCGCAGGTTGCCGAACAAGACGAGGTGGTTCAGGGGAACGTGGCTATCGACGTTAAATATAAAGCGGGATTGTTCATGGGATTCATTTATGCAATTATCGTCCCACTAAACACACTGTACAACACAGTGGCTTCTATATTCATCGCTCTGATCGGCAGCGGGATGGTCCGTAAAGGACAGTTGGAGAAGACGGGTATTAACACGTTCTCCACCTATACGGGCAACGTTAATACACAGTTGCTGCAGATGGTCGTTCAATATGAGGCGATCAAGGGCGCGCAGGGTAATCTGAAGCATTCCAACGCTATACTTCAGCTCGAAACGGAACAATTGGACAGTGGCTTAGCCAAGGACATTCAAATCAGTGACATTGTCCTGAGCGGCGTATCGTTCACATACAGCGATGGCCGTTCCGCTCTGCATGATGTCTCGTGCACTATTCCCAGTGGGAAACGCACGGCTATTATCGGAGGCAATGGTTCGGGCAAGTCAACGCTACTCAAGCTGTTGCTTCGCCTCTATGACCCTTCCGAAGGTTCGATCACCCTCAAACGAGCGGATAAGGTCACAGAGATTGACGAATTCTCCCTTAAGGACTATCGTGCCCACTTCGGCTATGTTCCCCAATACCCGTATATCTTTGCTGGAACCGTGCGGGACAACATTGGCTATGGCGTCGAAACGATTGACGAGGCGAGCCTGCAGCGTGCGTCGGACAGCGCTCATGCCACTGAATTCGTCACGAGTCTCACCAGTTCCTTTGACACCGAATTGAATGAAGCTGGCACCAATCTCTCAGGGGGCGAGGCGCAGCGCATAACCTTGGCACGGGCTCTTGTAGTCAATCCGGAATTTGTCCTGCTCGATGAGTCCACGTCTGCCGTCGACCAGGAAACGTCGAATGCGATCATCCGATCACTTGACGGCTCCAAAAATGAACGGACAATCATTCAGGTTACTCACGATCCGGATGGAGTGGCGACTGCGGATCATATTATTGTCCTAACTGATGGCCAGGTCGAAGCAGAAGGTACCCACCAAGAATTGTTGGCGACCAGTCCTACCTACCAAAGATTCATTACGGCCGGTGAGCGGGAGGGAGAGCAATGAAGAAAATCGTGACAATAGTGTCGGTGCTGCTTGTTCTCGGTCTAGCTGGTGCGCTACTATATGTGCAATTCTCACCCGATTACGTTGTGCCGAAACAGGAGGGCTGGATCAATCAGATGAGTAAGAGTTTCTCCTGACACTGGTGATTGTATTGTCGGGATACACTTTGCAGGGTCAAAATGGGAAAGGCTGTTTATGAAGTGACAAAAAAGTCTGTTTTTGGACTGTATCCTTTGTCAAAGACAATTAAAAAAAGACTTATGTATTGAGAAGATGATTTCTGCTTTGAACAGAGATCATCTTTTTTTATGAGGATGGTGGCTGGATGTTGAGTAAATAAACAGGCAAGTCATGCCTCCTATGTGTAAAATGTTTCTCGGGGGAATAAATTTGACTTGGGGTATGAAAATAGGGCGGCGTGCAGCTCTTTCTTTACGAATCAGGCTCTTTTTATTCCCTTGACTGGACGAAAAGGAGAAGGCTCCTTATTCTAAATGTATACCCACCAAGGACTAGCGTTGCAGTAATTAAAACTGATGATTCAAAATACTAGGAATAATCAAATTTAAGGTGGTTAGCCAACAAAAAAATTCTTTACAATGGAAGGATCGGTGATTCGATCCAAATTCAAAGAAAAGGATCGACATGTGGATAAGAATACACATCTCTCTTCATTTTCGCAATGGCTAAATCAGATTAATTTTAAACAGCTTGACGAAACCCTCGGACAAACCGGCAGCGACAAGTACGTGAAAAAGCTGATGACAAAGGCTTATATGACCCTTTTTCTGTATGCTCATCTCCAGAAAGAAGACAGTCTGCATTCGATTTCGGACTGCGTCTTGAGTGAAGAACTTCAGAAAGCAGCGGGTCTTTCGTCGATCAGTGCCTCACAACTTTCAAGAAAAAATAACTCCGTTGACCCGCAACTGTTGATGATGATCTTTCTTGATCTGGTCGCCAAGATTAAAGGCAAACAGGTGCCTAAAATTGATGAGCAGCTTAGGGTTGTGGATTCGACGACGATACCCTTGAATGCTCAGCGCTATCCATGGGCTCACTTTCGTAAAACCAAAGCCGGTGTCAAACTGCACCTTCGTCTTGTCTTTATGGGAAAAGGGCAAGTGTTTCCGGAAAAAGCAGTCCTGACATCCGCTCAAGTCAATGACCGCTCGCAACTCGATGTACTTGTTGACGAGAAAGAAGCCATGTATGTCTTTGATCGAGGATACGTGGACTATCGGGCCTTTGATCGCTTTTCAGAAGAGGGGATGTTCTTTGCTTCCCGTTTAAAAAAGAATGCCGTTATCCATGTCTTGCATACCTATAAGGTACCCGAAAACAGTTCTCTTTTATCGGATCAAATGATCCTGCTGCAATCTCTACTATGAATCCTTTCTGACGGACTGGGACTATTCAGAAGTCAAGAAACGAACCGGGGAGATCATAACCGATAAAAAAAGACTGTATCTCCATCTCTACTATAATGATCAAAAGGCAACTGACGATAAGATAGCCTTCAATAAACTGCTGGATCATCTAGAGGAAGAGCTTCAATTGGGCAAGAGAAAACCGGAACATGAAAAGCTTTATGAACGTTACTATGCATGGAAGGAAACGCCTGTCCGGGGGCTTTCCCTGACACCCAAAGAAAAGGCCATTGCCCAAGCAGAAAAGGATTTTGGCTACTTCGCCCTCATTTCTAATGGGATCAAAGATCCCATCGAGGCGCTGGAGATCTATCAGACCAAGGATCTGATCGAGAAAGCCTTCGGAAATTTAAAGGAACGGTTGAATCTTCGCCGGACTTCCGTTTCCTCCGAAGAAAACTTGGAAGGCAAACTTTTTGTCCAATTCATTGCGCTGTTCTATCTTTCCTACATAAAAAAGGCAATGGGCGATCATCAGCTATTCAAGCAGTACACCATTCAGGAACTTTTGGATGAACTGGACGTAGGTGAGCAATACAAGCAACCCGGGGGTCACAAGCATATTGGCGAGCTGACCAAGAGACAGATGAGCCTTTATCAGGCTCTTGGGGTTGAGCCGCCTGCCTTGGTATAATTTATCGGGAATCCAGGATGCTATGGATTAACCCGTGGCTAGTCAAGTAATTTCTATACTTACACGATGAATACGCGCTTTCCAGATCTGTGTGTACGAGAATGGAATCAGTGTGTGGAGCTAATGCTTTTTTAACCGTTCCAATAAGTAATTCGGTTGTTTCAGTAGCCCTACCGCCTAGGAAAAAATTCGGTGGTCAAATAGATCTCTCATAACACTTAAACGCAATTTTTCGTCAAGCCAAACAATTGCGCTTCCCGAGACGGAATGTACGAAGGATCTTAGATCACCAAACATAGGGAGAACTTAGGTGTGAAAGTGCGATTTCACGTTCCAATGCAGTAAATGGAACGAGATCAGCAATAAAAGTTTAACAAAATCTTTTTCTCAATTAATTATCACTTTTACTTTTCAGCCGCTTTTTTATTAGTTTCGGTTTATGTCACGATCGTTTATTCTAATAATAGAGCAGGATAATAAGAAGAGGGTGGTAATCTATGCGATTAATAAGCAATCAAGGGGATCAAAAAGATAAAGGAAAGAATAATCGGGGGCGGTTGAAAACAAAGATTCTTTTAGTATCCGGAATTTTGACGGCAGCTGCCGCCGTATTCAAAGTCACGGAAAGTATGATTGGTTCTTATTTCTACCGTCTGGCGATTGCGCGGGAGGATTCGCCTCATCGAAAAAATCTTGATCCGGCAGTATCGAAGGAACATCTCTCTCCCGCAATAAAAGCTCGGATTGATGAACGGAAGGCTGTGAAAGAACGTTTTCTCCGGGAGTGTCCGCCGGTCGATGTTTCTTTTAACGCATCCGATGGTCTGAAGCTCCATGCCTGTCGGTTTAATGCGCATCCGGAAGGCCATCGTTGGATCGTTCTTTTGCACGGATATATGAATGAAGCTTCTTTTATGTTCTATTATGCATCTGTTTTTGCGGATCATGGTTTTAACGCACTTGTTCCTGATTTGCGTGGAGCGGGGCAGAGCGAGGGTGAATATATCGGCATGGGCTGGAATGATCGGTTCGATGTGGTCGGCTGGATTCAAGAGATCATTAAATGGGATCCGCAGGCACAGATTGTCATTTTCGGTGTTTCGATGGGAGCTGCGACTGCGATGATGACGGCGGGCGAGAAGCTTCCCGAACATGTAGTTTGCGTTATTGAGGATTGCGGCTATACGTCGGTGGCGGATGAATTCGCTTATGAATTACATAATCTATTTCGACTCCCTTCATTCCCCATCCTTCACTTTGCCGATCGAGTCACGCGGTCTCGTGCCGGTTATGGCATTTTTGAAGCGTCGGCCGTTGAACAATTAAAAAAAGCAAAGATACCGATTTTATTTATTCATGGCGATAAGGACACGTTTGTTCCAACGAGTATGGTGCATAAAGTCTATGAAGCAGCCGCAGGGGATAAAGAGCTGCTGCTTGTAAAAGGGGCGACACATGCTGCTGCTTCTCTTGTTGATCCGGATCTGTATTTTTCAACGATTTTTCGCTTTGTTGAGAAATACATGAGTATCCGTCAATGAACAAAAAAGAGAACAGGATAGGTGTCACTTGTCCTAGTATTATCGTTTCTCCTGTTCCCGCCGTTTTGGACGAGCCAAACAGATTGCTTTTAAAACAAAATAAAACGATTCGGATATCTCTTTTACAAAGAAAATAACCGGATCGTTTTTCTATAATTAGGATTCTTTTACCAGGCAGGCACTACAGAGCCATGAAATGTTTTATTGATGTACGCTTTGATGTGCGCTGAATGATAATAGCTCTTTATTTGTTTAATGACCTTGTCATTTTTATTTTTTGTACGAACGACAAAATAGTTTGGATAACTGTTATGTGTGAGCGATTCATGATAGACAGAGTCGTTTAGAATGGTCAAATCGGCACCCATGGCAAAATTGGAATTAATTGCTGCCGCGGTTACTTCATCGAGATGAGAGGTAATCTGGGCAGGATCCATAGATATAAATTCAAGATGCTTCGGATTGCTGACAATATCGCGGGTTGAGCCGGTTCTTTGTGTCCCTTTCTTCATTTTAATTACACCCGCTTTCTCCAGCAAGGTCAGGCTGCGTGGCTGGCTGGACGGATCATTCGGTATCGCAATTTTATCGCCCTTTTTCAGATCCTTTAAGTTTTTAATCTTATTTGAGTAAATACCCATTGGCAATGCGACCGTTTTGAAAACATCGGTAATTTTATAACCCCTGTCCTTAATTTGTGCCTTTAAAAAGGGCAACGTTTGATAACTGCTGGCATCCAGATTCCCGTTGTCCAGTGCCGTATTTGGCTGGTTGTAATCATTAAAAACTTTCAGGTGGATGGTCAGTCCATCTTTCTTAGCAAGCTTGGAAACCTGTTCCATGATTTGCTGATGCGGTCCGCCGGTTACGCCAACCGTGATTTCTTTTTCGCTTAATGTGCCGGAATTGCTGCTGCAACCAGCCAGAGCAAAAATGATCAAAACAATTAGTCCCGTCAAATAAACTCTTTTCACTACACTTCCCTCCGTTGTAAGTAATTATCTAAGCTGATAGATTAAATATAATTAATACTATAAGTTAAATGTGAATTAAAGACAAGATGTATTTTTATGTGATCTGTTTTATCGGTCTCTTTTGAAAAAATATCGGTCGGTTCCCTGGATTTATCGGTCAATTGCGGACAATCCGCATGTTCTGCGGCTGCATCTATACGAAATGTGCCATGAACCTTAAAAAGTTCATGGCACATTTTATGATTAGAGCTGTTTGCCCTTTGTTTTGTTAATTTCTGTACTGCTCATATCAAGGTTTCTCGAAGCTTATAGCTAAGATAATTCCCTTCAGCGATGAATTAAGGGTTAAGCGCTTCGCTTCTTTGCCACAAGCGAAGGCGAATCCATTTGTCCAATTCAGCGATGAGCAGGATGGCGATACCCGCAACAGCGGCAATTCCCCATTCGAGCAATGTCAAAGGCTCTGTTTGAAAGGCTGTCTGCATAAAAGGCACGTAGATCAAAATCATTTGCAAGACAATCATAATGCCAATGATCAAAAAGGCTTTTTTATTACTGAAAAAGTCTTTTGATAGCGCCAATGAGGAAGTGCGAATGTTAAACAGGTAAAAAATCTTGCTGAAAATAATAATATTGATCATCATTGTACTTGCTGTCATTTGATCGGCTCCTTGAATCAAGAGCCAATCATAAGACCACATGCTGATCACTGCCATCAGCACAGAAACATAGGTCATTTGAAAGATATCGTGCCGGTCCATGAGTCCGGACCCCGTCTTCCTCGGCGGGCGCCGCATAATCCCGTCTTCAGCCGGTTCAAAGATGAAGGCAAACTGGATTGTGATGGCAGAGACCATGTTGATCCACAGTAACTGTGTAGCCTGGAGCGGCATTTCTCTCTGCGCGATAATCGTAAAAGCGATAATCAGGCCTTCCGCAAAAGAAGTCGGTAATAAAAACAGAATACTCTTCTTGATATTCTCATAAATTCTCCGTCCTTCTTTTATGGCTACGGACATTGTGGCGAAATTATCATCAGCCAGAATCATATCGGCTGAGTCCTTTGCGACATCTGTCCCTTTAATGCCCATTGCCACGCCAATTTCAGCTTTCTTTAGGGCCGGCGCGTCGTTGACCCCGTCACCGGTCATTGCGGTTACCTTATTGTTTGCCTGAAAGGCTTGGACAATGTCCAGTTTGTTTTCCGGAGTTGTCCGGGCAAAGACCTGATAATCAGGGACTGTTTTTGCTAAGTCTTCTTTAGAGAGTTTATCCAATTCAGGTCCGGTAATTGTTTTGATCTCATCAGCTAGTCCAAGCTGCTGTCCAATCGCCTTGGCTGTCATCGGGTGATCTCCGGTAATCATTTTTACTTGAACTCCGGAGCGGCGCATTTGTTTCAATGCCTCGATAACTTCTGTGCGTGGCGGATCAATAATACCTGCCATGCCAAGAAATTCAATTCCGTCGAACAAATCTTCATGATTTACTGTGCGCTGGTTTCCCGGCACTTCTTTGTAGCCGACAGCCACAACGCGTTTTCCCTGTTTGGTTAATTTATCAATTCGGTTCTGCCACCATATTGCTGAGAATTCAGGGTTCCTTTGTTCTGCCATTTGAAAAAGTTTGTCCGGAGATCCCTTGACGAAGATATATCGCTTGCCATTTTCAGCTTGAGCCAACTTGGCGATGTAACGGTAATCTGAATCAAAAGGAATTCTGTCGATTTCATGAAACGCCGAAATCTGCTTTTTTCCGAAAGCTTTATGATACAGCGTCAGAAACGAACCGTCTGTCGGTTCGCCGTTTATCGTCCAGCGTCCTTCTTCTTCAAACAACTCGGTGTCGTTTGCCTCATATCCGGACGTCAGCAGCCAAAAGAGATCCTGATCTTGGGCCATATCCGCATTTTGTCCCGCTTTTAAAAGCTTTCCGTAAGGGGCATAGCCGGTTCCCGTAACGGTGTAGTCATGATTGCGCGTGAAAATATCTTGGACAGTCATTTCATTTTTGGTCAGTGTGCCTGTTTTATCTGTAGCGATAATATCTACGGCTCCTAATGTTTCGACAGCCGGTAGGCTTTTTACTATGGTGTTTTTTTTCTTGGACATATCGCTGACACCCATTGCTAAAATCACTGACGTTGTGGCCGGAAGTCCTTCAGGGATTGAGCCGACAATCATCGTAACGATTGCCAGTGCGAGTACCGATAGCGAATAGATGTCCAGCCACATTCCGAAGAAAAACAATCCGACTGCGACAAAGATGATTACTAGAGACAGGTTCTTGCCTAGTCGATCAATTTCCCGCATCAACGGTGTTTTGGAGGCGGCTACCTTGTTTACTTCTTCTGATATTTTTCCAATTTCTGTTTGTTCTGCCGTTGCGACAACGATTCCTGTCCCGCTTCCATTGGTTACAGCTGTTGAGGCGTAAGCCATATTTAATCGTTCAGCCAGTGGGGTCGCTTGATTGGAAATCTCGATTGCTCTTTTGTGAACAGAGTCGGCCTCCCCCGTTAACGAAGACTCTTCGACTCGTAAATTGTCACTGTCGATGATTCGCAAATCCGCAGGCACATGGTCTCCGGCTTCTAAATAAACAAGATCCCCGGGTACAAGTTCTTCGGCAGGAATATCGATTCTGTGCCCTTCGCGTATCGCTGTGGCGTTAACGGATAACATACTTTTGATTTTTTCCAGCGAATCCGAGGCGTTTGCTTCTTGATAATAGCCGATGTAGGCATTAATCACGACGACTAATCCGATAATGACTGCGTCTGAGTAATGGCCCATGTACAACGTGAGTAAGGCAGCGACGATCAAAATATAAATGATCATATTGTTGAATTGACGGGCAAATAATTTCCATTTAGGTGTTTGTTCTGCTCGTAAACGGTTTGGACCGTATTTATTTAGCCGTTCTTGTACTTCTTTGTCATCCAGACCATTGGGAAATGGTTCGGTTTTAAAATATTTCTTTATTTCTTTCTCACCCATCATAAAGAATTGCTCAGTTTGGAGCGTTTTTTTCATTTTTTCCATAAGATGATTCCTTCTTTCTTCGTCCATTTTTGACCAACGACAAAAAGACAGCTTTAACCTAGAATGTACTAAGCAAACCTGTTTACTCGCGTAGGGAATATAATGGTGTACGAACGAAAGAAGCCTCTGTTTGAGGAAAAAAGTTCTTATGGTCACTCGCCTCAGGAGGGTCTTCGTCTTCCGGAGTCACATGATTAGTGATTTGATGACTTTCGCCGCCTTCATTTGCGGTGTTCAAATTGCGCTCACCTCCAGTTTCGTCATAATTTAAAGATACAGTAGTTTATTTATACTGTCAAAATAGGAAGAGAACTTTCATGATTTGTTTCACTTGGTGATTTTCCGGAAAAAAATTGAATTAATACTACAAGTTAAATGTGAATTAAAACAAGACCCAGCTTCCTGCAACTTTAAACCGATTAAAAGTTTCCCTGAGTAAGCAGATGTATGATTTGCTGCTGCAATGAAGTCAGGAGGTGGTTGGAGCGATAAACAAGCTGGATTAAAAATTCAGGCTGCGGCTGATTTTTTAACGTTAATACGGCGACCGGGTCCTGAGGCAGAAGCGCAGTTTCACTGAGCAGACTGATACCGACACCACTGGAAACCATGCCCTTAATAATTTGCACATCATTCGTTTGATAGATGATAGCCGGTTTGATTTGTGCCTGCTCGCTGAACTGGCGGAAGGCAATCGAATGCACGAACCGTTCATTGAGTTGGATAAAGGATTCGTTCTTCAGATCTTGAAACGCAACTGAGCCTGCTTGCGCTAAGGGATGGCTTGAACTGACAATTATTTTAAATTCTTTTCTTGCCAGTAAATGGACGGTGAGTTGTGCGTCTTTAATAGGCTGGGTAGAGCTTAAAAGAGCTAAATCCAGTTTCCCATTTTTTAATTGGTTTAAAAGTGACTTTGAGCCATCTTCGCAAGTATCTAGATGAGAAAGCCAATTCTTTTCTGAAAGTTTTGCTGAGAGAGCAGGAAAAAATGAACTGCCGATAATGGGGGGAAGTCCCAAGCGAACACGTTCTTGTTTGATTGCCGTGATTTCCAATTGAGCCGCTCTAAGTTCCCGCAAGATTTGAGTGACATGCTTTTCGAATTGTCTGCCGCTTTCTGTAAAAATCAACTCTTTATGCGATTGATCACGAATGATCAGCTGCACATCCAGCTCTTTTTCAAGTCGCTGAACGGCTGCCGTGATGGTGGGCTGACTGACTTTAAACAACTGAGCGACCTTTGTGAAATTTTTTTCTCGAAACAGCTGTTTAAAATAATTGAGATCTCGTATATTCACCTGTAATTCCGCCTCGCTTGCTATCAACTTGTCCTATTTTCTAGTTTACCATCCCATGAATTATTTTGTCGCTGCTGTTTTGTTTGATTTGATACTCAGATTTATATAAATCAAGAAGTAGACGGATGAGAACATACGATCTATAATGGAAACAACGAATATCTCCAGATGACCCATTTTTATTGTTTTTCCGAACCTGATTTTCCCGCTTTAATTAATCTTCTATGCTTGCCATTCATTTTTCAATCATTTTCTTAATGCTCAGATGTTCATCTTTTTTCATCGTCTATTTAAATTCCAAATGAACAAAGGAGTGAGCTTACCTTGGCTTTACTAATTTATGTGAAAATACCTTTGCTGCGGACGTTCTGCGATTAAATTTAATTATTACAAAGCGGACGAGCGATATATCTATTGCCTGCGTTGCGGTTATAATTACAGCAAAATCATTGAACGAGAGACAAAGAGTATTGACGATCAGGAAGAAAAGTATGATGGGAACGGTGTCTTTGTTCTGGTTAATAAAGACGGAAGTCATAAAAGTATGCTGCTGAATGAGGCATGATCTTTTAGAAGAGCATAAGGCGTTATTCGATGATACGATCGACCGGAATAACAGCTACTTAGTTTCTTATAGTAGAGACGGAATATTTACCGTTTTAGGCGGCAATCCACCTGAAAATTTTTACTTGTCCTTTGAAGACTACAAGAAAAAAGTGTGTGCGAAGTATGGAGTATCCGAATCTGATTTTATGGTTCCTGTTGAAGAATAGAGAAAATAACGAAGCAGTCCGTACCTTCTGAAGGGTACGGACCGCTTGGAAGTAGACTATTTATTTTACAAGCCGATCCCAGATTACGACTTGTCCGCTTTTCAGCGTTTTTTGAACATCAATGATGCGCTGGTTGGCGCTGCCGCGAAATTGCAAGGTCAAATCTTTCTGAGAAAGTTCGAAGCGGCCGTCAACCAAAATGTCGATTTTTGAAAGAAGTTCGCGTTTGTCGTCCGAGTCCCGCTGCAGCTCGTCCCACGTATAGCCGGTCCAAGACCAAATGTCTTTGGTACGGCCATATTCGCGGCGAACTCGATTCACCAGAGAGAGACATACTCCCGTGTTTAAAAATGGTTCTCCGCCGAGAAGTGTCAGTCCCTGAACGTAGGGTTGACCGATATCCTCAACAATCCGATCTTCTAAATCCTTGGTGTACGGCTGGCCGTAGCGGAAATTCTGAGCTGCTTTATTGTAGCATCCGGGACAGTCAAAGGGACAGCCGCTGACATAGAGACTGCAGCGCACGCCTTCGCCATCGACAAAATTGAACGGTTTATAGCTGGCAATATAGTTCTGACTTAATTTTTCGGCCAGCCATGTCTTCGGATTCGGATTTCGCGGTCTTGTTCTTTCTGTATTTTTGACCATCAGACTCCATCCTTTATTGTCGAGCGATTGTGTTGCTGTCATTGCCAAACGCTATATGTTTCACCCGCGATGCGATTTCGACGTGGCGGCCGTGAATCATCGGACGCTGCTGCGGATTTCCTAAGTAGCCGCATGTGCGTTTCACAACGTCGCAAGTTTGTGGATCGTTGTTGCCGCATTCCGGACACTCAAAACCGCGTTCCGTCGGTTTGAATTCACCCTTGAACCCGCATTTAAAGCATTGATCGATTGGTGTATTGGTGCCTAAATAACCAACACGATCATAAGCATAATCCCAAACGGCCTCAAGCGCCTTCGGATTTTGTTTCAGATTCGGATACTCGCAGTAATGAATGAACCCGCCGGCGCAGTAAGGCGGAAAATCTTTTTCAAAATCTAATTTTTCAAACGGTGTCGGTGCTTTTCGAACATCATAGTGAAAACTGTTTGTATAGTACTCTTTATCGGTAATATCCTTTACCTTGCCGAACTTTTCGGTATCTTTACGGCAGAACTTGTCTGTCAGACTCTCGCTTGGCGTACTGTACACGCTGAAATGATAGCCATACTCATCTTCCCAGTTCTGGCAGTGCTCCCAAAGCTCTTTTACGACGCTGACCGCGAAATCCTTCGCTTCCGGATTGGTTTCCCATGCGCTGCCGTAAAAAACAGTGCCTACTTCATAAAGTCCGATGTAACCAAGTGATACGGTGGCCCGGGAATTTTTGAATAGCTCATCGACGGAGTCTGTTCGCTTTAATCGTTTACCGAAAGCTCCGTACTGGTAAAGGATCGGCGCATTTTCCGGTGTTGCCTGCTTGGCACGCTCCACTTTAAAGACCAAAGCTTCTTTGCAGATCTGCAGTCGTTCCTCGAGAATTTTCCAGAAGGTTTCCTTGTTTCCCTTTGATTCCATGGCAATGCGGGGCAAATTAACGGTGACAACGCCCAGATTCATGCGTCCGGAGTTGACTTCCCTGCCATTTTCATCCCACCAGCCTTGAAGGAAGGAACGGCAGCCCATCGGTGCTTTAAAGCTTCCCGTCAACTCAATCAGTTTGTCATACATCAGCACATCCGGATACATCCGTTTGGTTGCACATTCTATGGCGAGCTGCTTAATATCGTAATTGGAATCTTCAGGATTAAGGTTGAGCCCTCGTTTTAAGCTGAACACCAGTTTAGGAAAAATTGCGGTGCGGTGCTCTTTTCCTAAACCGTCAATGCGAATGCGCAGAATCGCTTTTTGAATGGCGCGTTCAATCCAATTCGTCCCCAGTCCGAATCCTAAAGTCGTAAAAGGAGTCTGTCCCTGAGAGGAGTACAGCGTATTAATTTCATACTCCAACGCTTGCATGGCGTCATAGATGTCTTTTTTTGTTTTCTTACGAGCAAAAGCTTGCTGACGCTCTTCACCCTCGACCCACTCTTTGGCATCAGCCAAGTGCTTGTCATAATTTTTTTTCGCGAAAGGAGCGAGAAGCTCGTCCACGCGGTCGGCAGAGCATCCGCCGTATTGGCTGGAGGCAACGTTGGCGATGATTTGCGCCATTTGGGCTGTTGCTGTCTGGATCGAGTGTGGCGGTTCGACATCGGCATTACCAATTTTAAAACCGTGATTGAGCATTTCATTAAAGTCGATCAAGCAGCAATTGGTCATCGGACTATAGGGTTGATAATCTAAATCATGCCAGTGAATCTCGCCTTTTAGTTGAGCATTCGCTACCTTCGGCGGCAGCATCTTCAATCCAATCGCCTTGGCGACAGTACCTGCCGTCAAATCTCTTTGCGTGTTAAATACTTGGCTGTCCTTATTCGCATTTTCGTTCACAATGGTTTTGTCTTTATGCAGCAATTTGCGAATCGTGAAGTTGATATCGGTTGCCTGATTGCGCGAAAAATCACGCTGCGTCCGATAATTAATGTATTCCTGGGCAATGTCATACTGGTGATGCGTCAGCAGCGTCTGTTCGACGATATTCTGAATCTCGTAAATTTTAACGTCTTTGTGGAAACGTGATTCGATTTCAGCGACGACATCATCTGTAATCTCGTTGATTAATTGATAGGTCAACGGATCTAATTCGCCGAGAACATGTTTCGCTGCTTTTAGCAGAGCCGTTGTGATCTTCTCGGTGTTAAAATCTATAATGCGGCCATCACGCTTCAGTACGCTGATTGCCAGTTGGTTGGTTGCCTGTTTTTGTTTTGTCTCTAGCATCATGAGTGCCCCCTTTTGAACAAGTACTCAATCTATAATAGGGGATCGCTTGAAATGTTTCAATCAAGATATGGGGAATAAAACTCTAAAAATCGCATGAAAAGTACTATATATTGTATTGTGGCGGGAAAAAACCAATTTGTGACAAGCCTGTGAAAGATATAGCGAAGATGGATTAAGCCGTATAGTATAATAATACTAGAAAAAATAAATAGTTACAGTGACGATGCGTTTCGTTATAATTTAATTAATGATCACATCACGTACCGTGCACCAGATTAAATTGAGCAGGTGACGATTAGTGGAATCGCAGCAAAACCAAGTGAACGGCAAAGCTATTGCAGGAATGGTCTTGGGGATTACGGCAATAATCATTCCCTACGCAGGATTTATTTTAGGGATTTTAGGCATTATTTTTTCCATAAAAGCAATGAATGAGATTGAGCAATATGGGCAGCAGGGCAGAGGCTTGGCCATCACTGGTTTAGTGACAAGTATCATCAGTATATCCATCTATGCTTTAATTATATTATTTTTTGTCATCGTTGGCGTATTTGTGACAGCATAAAGGTAGTTCTCAATGAAATGAAACATCCCTCCTTTTAGGGAGGGATGTTTCATTTTTTAATCGGGTCAAAGCAGATTGCCGGTTCTTTAGAAGGTATTTTCACATCATTTTGTCAACCGTTTGACATATTTGTCTCTTGAAAAAGTATCCATACGGCGTAAAAATGTATGTAATTGAACAAAATGCCACACGGTTCGAAGCATATGAATAAAAAGAAAAATAAATGCTGCGTAGCTTGTGAATCACTGTTCTTTTCAGGAGGCTTATGTTTCGAATGAATGCAGAAGATCAAATCTATCAAAATTACGTGAACATTTTAAAAGAAGAATTAGTCCCCGCTACTGGCTGCACTGAGCCAATTTCTGTTGCTTATGCGGCGGCGAAGGCTCGCGAGGTGCTGGGGGTGGAGCCGGAAAGCTGCGTTATTGCGGCGAGCGGAAATATCATCAAGAATGTAAAAAGTGTCGTTGTTCCCAATACAAATGGTTTGAAAGGCATTGAAGCCGCAGCCGCGGCCGGTATTGTTGCAGGGGACGCATCGAAAAAACTGGAAGTGCTGTCCGGCATTGAAGAACAAGCGAAGGCATCCATACAGGGATACATCGATGGGCATCCGATCACTGTTGTTCCTGTTGAAAATGAGATTGTCTTCTATATTGCGGTGACTGTTCAGAAGGGGAACGATGAAGCAACGGTTGTCATTGAACATTACCATACTAATATTGTCCGCGTGGCTCGAAACGAAAATGTTCTGTATGAATCGGTCAGCGATTCGGATCAAGGCAGTGAGCTGACGGATCGGGGCTGTCTCAATGTTCGAGACATTCTCGATTTTGCAAACAGTGTGCGCCTTGACGATATTTCAGAAATGATTGAAAGGCAGGTCGCCTGTAATACCGCCGTCTCCGAAGAGGGGCTGACCCACGACTGGGGCGCCAATATAGGAAAAGTGCTGCTGCGTGCCTATGGCAATGATGTCAGGACACGCGCTCGGGCAGTGGCCGCAGCCGGATCCGATGCGCGAATGGGCGGTTGTGAAAAGCCGGTCGTGATCGTCTCAGGAAGCGGAAATCAGGGGATGACCGCTTCTCTTCCTGTGATTGAATATGCTAAGGAACTGCGCGTGTCCCGTGATAAACTTTACCGAGCCCTGGTTCTGTCTAACTTGGTTACCATTTACCAGAAGACGGGCATCGGACGGCTCTCTGCATACTGCGGCGTGGTCAGTGCCGGCTGCGGGGCGGGTGCGGGGATTGCTTATCTGCAGGGCGGAGAGTATGAGGATATTGCCCACACCATCGTCAACGCTTTAGCGATCACGTCTGGCATTATCTGTGACGGTGCGAAACCATCCTGCGCTGCTAAAATTGCCTCGGCAGTCGATGCCGGCATTCTCGGTTATCATATGTACAGGAATGACCAGCAGTTTTTCGGTGGTGACGGGATCGTTACGAAGGGGGTGGACAACACGATTCATAACGTCGGTATTCTGGCTAAAAAAGGGATGCGGGAAACAGATCGTGAAATCATTGACATTATGCTGAAACATACCAGTAAAGATGCGGTCGCGGAAAAGTGAGTGCAACGAAACTAAGATTTTTGACCAAACAACTATTATGTTTCTGCCCATTCTTTGCGGGTGCAAAGGACCGATGCGGCGTTGCGGAGCATGAGTTTCTGACAGAAGTTGATCATAAAAAAATAAAACCACTGAATC
>NZ_JAMXWM010000033.1 GCF_024125445.1 Sporolactobacillus shoreicorticis
TTAAATTTATATACTTTCTTATCGTACAAAAAAAGATCCGGATATGAATCCGGATCTTCATCTACTATTGATGTATTATTTGCAAACGTCACTTTTAAAATTATCGGGCTTTGTTTCCGCTTTGAATCAAGGCTTTGATGGCTGCATGACGATCCTTACTGTTGAATACGGCCGATCCTGCAACAAAGAGCGACGCACCTGCTTCAAGGCAAAGCGGCAAAGTCTCCGCATTAATACCCCCATCTACTTCAATCACTGCTGAAGATTTTTTCGAAATAATCAGCTCGTGCACCGCTTTGATTTTATCAATCATTGAATAAATGAACGTCTGTCCGCCAAATCCGGGATCAACAGTCATCACTAAGACGTAATCAACATCTGCGACAATTGCTTCTAGTGCTGAAGCCGGGGTTGAAGGATTTAACACAACGCCTGCTTTCGCCCCGCCGTCTTTGATGATCTGAATCGCGCGATGCAGATGTTTACACGCTTCTACATGAACAGAAATCATATCAGCGCCTGCCTCTAAGAAATCCGTCAAAAGGCCGGCCGGCTCTTCCACCATTAAGTGCACATCCTGAGCAACATGAGTCTCCTTTTTTAAGGCCTTTACAACCGGAGCACCAATCGTTATATTCGGAACAAAATGACCATCCATGACATCAACATGAATGAGATCGACATCGTGTTCTATTTCCTGCACGTCTCCGGCGAGATGTGCAAAATTTGCAGATAGAATTGATGGTAATATTTTCATTGCCTAATCTCCTCCTAATATCTGTAAGCGTTTTCTATCATATTATTTTACGACTTCACATTTGTAAAGTCAAAGTCAAAAAGGTGATGAAATAATCAAATGATTCTTCTTTGCATATTTTCTATCTTTCCTTTATCCTAATGATGTTAACTTGATATCTTTATCATACTCATCTGTTGAAACATGCGAAAAGCTCGCACGTTCATGAATATGCTGAATAACGAAGCACCAGCAAACGCTTTATTTAAAAAATGTAATCGGTACTCATCTTGTAGACTTAATCATTTTTGAGGAGGAAAGAAAGATCATGAAAAATCTGTATTTTATCAGGCATGGACAGACCTTATTTAACAAATTGAATAAAGTTCAAGGAGCTTCAGATTCTCCGCTCACTCAACTTGGTGAGAAAGCGTCGAGTCAGTTGGGACTGTACTTAAAAGAAAATAATATTCAATTTGATACCGTATACACAAGCGATCTCGGCAGAGCTCGGCAAACGGCAAAGCGTATCGTCCGTAATCTAGCCAATCCTAATACACCGCTCATTGAAACAAGAGATCTCAGAGAAGTCTCATTCGGTTCATTTGAAGGAGGTTCAAACGATGTTTTATGGGCAGAAGCAAGCAAAGCCGCACCTGATTTGGCTGTTGATGAAAGTTCTTCAGATAAAGATAAAATCCATATTCTGGATACAATCAAGCGTATTGACCCTCTCAATCTTGCAGAAAGTTTTGAAGAGGTCTCTGATCGTATAGCCAGAGTTCTGGATAAGGCACGTACCGAGGAAGCAGAGAATCTTTTATTTGTCAGCCACGGTCTGTTCATTAATACGCTTCTCTATATCCTCTCCGATCAAAAGCGTCATGTAACCACAATTCCAAATACGAGTGTTACCAAAATTACCTATGAACAGGGAGAATTCACGATTGTGTATATTGGCAGGGTAGAAAATCTTTAAAAGAGTTAATGCTTAATCACACAAACCGTATTTATGCAATAAGTTGGCGGAGAAAAGATCTTATCTCCGTTTTTTTATTGTTTCATAAAATTATAGATCGGCACGTTCACAATAAATGCATCATTAGAAAGATCAAGGATAGCTCAACGAATGAAATCCCGGCCGATCATTTATCAGAGAAGCTTACTTTGTCTCGTGTCATGAAATCCCTGCATAAGCTAAAGGTAACCCGCACGTCAAACTAACTCAAGATGCCTTAATTCACTCGGATCAAGTCTTTCACAATACCAATCCTACTGTTCAAAAGTTAATAAAGAAATTTAAGCTTCGACAATCCATGTCACGCCGAGGAACCTGTTAAGATAAGGCTCCTCAAGAATCCTTTTTTAGGCATTTAAAAGATGGATGTTGCATCAAACAGTGCCAGACGTTCGGAGAGCTAAAAAAGGAAATCAAGGAATACATCCTACTATAACAACTACAGGTATCAATGGGATTAAAAAAGATGACTCCTGTTCAATACAGAAATCATCTTCTATAGCATAAGTCTTTTTTTAATTGCTGAGTATACTCCCCTTTAGGTAGACAAGTAAAAAACCAAAACTTGGACGGCACGTACTCGGCGGTTCATGCCGAGATACCATACCCGACGGAAAAACGGTTACCGACGTCCAACACACAATTGATGGACTCACGCAAATGTCTGGGATGACAAACACCTTTTGAGATCTTCTATCATCAGGTGTTGCACTTGATTTGACAATTCAAGCTTTTAAAAAAGTTCTTCGCTTTGTTCGTAGAGAACAAAATGAAGAACTTAGGGTGCAGCAAAATGATCGTCCATCTAAACTGATTTAGATTTTCACACAATTTGGCACGGGAATTGAAAATCAATCAGCTTTCTCAGGCGGCACAATCCCATTGTCACGCTCGTATTGTCGTGGCTACCGCAATAAATCATTTCATTGTATCTGCTAACTCTTTAAACCATTGCGCACTCTTCTTGATGTAACGCTTCTGAGTTTCGAAATCTACATAGAACAGACCGTAGCGCTTATTGTAACCATTCGCCCATGAGAACTGATCTTGTAAAGACCAAACAAAATACCCCTGAACATCGACACCTTCGGATCGGGCCTGCAGTATCTTTTCGATATGCTGCTCAATATAATCAATTCTCGGTGAATCGTCAATAACGGTATTCTCATTGACAAACTTATCTTTATAGCCCAAGCCGTTTTCGGTAATGTAAATTGTTTTAATGTTTGGATACTCTTTTGTGATCCGCTTCAGAATATCATACAATCCTTCAGGATAGATGTTCCAGTCCCAATCCGTTGTTGGAACATCCGGATTTTTAACGGTTTCACCAACACCTTTGAATTTAAAGCTTGATGTACCTTTTTCACCGGTGCCGTTAAAATGATTTTCGCTTTCGCCATGATATGTCTTCACAAATTTACTTTGGTAATAATTTAAACCAAAGAAGTCGTTTTGCGTTGATGCCTTTTTCAATTCGTCTAGATCACCATCTTGAATTTCCAGCTTCGCGTTGTTAATGTCTAACAATTCGTTAATCAACGTCATAGTCTCCGGTGTATATTCGCCCTTAAATGTTCCATCCAGCAAGAACTGATTCATAAATGCATATTGGAGATCAGCCGCATGCTGATTTTCCGGTGTTGCCACGATCGGATACACATTTTCCAAAACATGGATGAGACCAATTCTCCCTTTCAGATTCAAGCTCTTATAAAGATTAACAACACGTGCGTGAGCAAGCAATTCATTATGCTGCGCCTGAATCGCACTCGTAACGTCAAAATGATGATTGGGCGGGAAATTCCCCTGAATATATTGGGAGTAAGCCAACGAAATCAATTCATTGATGGTGAACCAATTCGTGACCTCAGTAAATTCTTTGAAACAAAAACGAGCATAGTCTACAAAGTAGTCGATATTCTTACGATTCAGCCAGTCGCCATCTTCAAATAAAGTCGCAGGTGAGTCAAAATGATGCAGCGAAACATAAGGCTCTACGCCATTATCCAAGCATTCTTTAAAAAGACGATGATAATATGCAACGCCTTCCTGATTCGGTTTACCGTAGCCCTTCGGGAAAATACGTGTCCAAGCAATCGATACTCGAATCGCGTTCAACCCGTATTCCTTCGAAAGATGAATATCTTCCGAGTAACGATTATAGAAGTCGCTCGCCGGATCCGGTGCGAAACGTCCTTGTTTTTTCAGATAATCATCCCACATCGTTTTTCCCTTGCCATCAACCTTTGTGCTTCCTTCGACCTGATACGCCGCGGTTGCACCGCCCCAGACAAAGCCTTTCGGTAATGCTCTAACTCTGTTTAGTAATGTCAAAATGATTCCTCCTTGTATGAGTACTCATCTACTGGTACTTAGATTTCGTTCACTCAGATTACTCATTGATCTCATCAATAATCGCTTTCAATGCTTTTTCAGCATGCTGCGTCCAATCAATGTACTGGCGACCACTAGTCTTGATCATCTTAGCATCATATTGTGATGTTTCCTTTCTTAACTCGTCTTCCATTGTATCCATTTGTGGTGCAAGAATAACGATGTCCATGTCCGGCAGTAAATCACTGTGTGTCCCGTAAGCTTTACCTATTGATTCAATAGGTAAATTGTTGTTTTGGCCTAATTTGGTCAACGCGTTCGCCAGAATACCACTGGTTCCGCCACCGGCACATAGAACGAGAACGTTTAATGTTTTCCCATCTTTTACCTTGTCCAGAGGAATATCGCCATTATTCGCTTGAACGGGAGCTTGTTCAGTTTTCTTTTCTTCTGGTTTTTTTGCTGTTTCTAATGTTGATGCTGCTGTATTGGCTGTTAAAGTATTTGATTCCGTCTGAGTACTTTGGACATTAGCAGCACCCTCCGCGGCTTCAGCAGCCAGTTCATCTTTATAAGTTGCGATATCGTATGCTTTAAAGAAGGGATAATAAATAATCGTGTCGACAACCAGAAGCAAAATAGCCAGTACAAACGCAAGCGGTGCAAATCCGGTACACAGCGGCAGACCGATCGGTCCAGGCATCGTGAACGGCATGTACGCGATAAAACTGTTCATATTAAGAACTTCAACGAAAAACTTAAACAGCCAGACGTTCAGAATAGGCGCAACAATCATCGGGAAAAAGAATGTCGGATTGAGAATCAGCGGTGCTCCAAACAAAATCGGTTCGTTTACTCCAAAAAAGACAGGCACAGAAGCCGCGCGTCCGACAGCCTTAAGCTGCTTCGATTTTGCAAAGAATGCGAACAGCAATGTGACCATCAAAGTCGCACCGGTACCACCGAGAGTTGCAACAAAATATTGGGTACCATAAGTCAATATATGAGTTGCGTGTTCACCGGCCTTGAACAAAGCCATGTTTGTATCAGCATTGGCATATTGTGTCGCGGCAATGGCCGGCTCGACGACTGAAGGTCCCTGAATACCAATGAACCAGAAAAAAGGCATCGCACCGTATATTAACGCTAATCCGCCCCACGAATCTGCAGCGCTGAAGATCGGTGCAAGCACATTAATGATCCATTCGGCAAGGTTCTGGCTGGTGAGCGCTCGAAATACAATGTCGAACAACCAAAAAAAAGTTGTCGCAAACGCAAATGGAATAACGTTCTTAAACGCGTCCGAAATGTTTTGCGGTACCTGCGGTGGCATTTTCACAGTTAAGTTCCGCTTAAAGCAGAACTTATAAATGTTCGGAACGATAAAACCAACGACAAATGCGGCAATTAGACCCTTTGTACCCATATAACCGGACGCGAAGTTAATGCCTGCGTTAACTCCTGTTTTCGTCATAACAGGATCGACAACAGCCATGAAATACGCGATATTGGCAGTGAATTGAACGGCTGTGATCGGCATTTGGTTCGTTTTCGACAATTCCAGATTAAGCTTTTGACCTAATGCCTTGGCAACAGTTCCCGCGGCAAGCATACCCATTAATCCCATTGAATAATTGTAGAACTTATTCAGCGCATCATTGAGTCCTGTCGGCAAATGATAGCCCCAAATCAATGGAATATTAGCAATCAACAGAAAAAGACTTGAAAATAATACAATTGGCATAAGAGCAATAAAGCCATCGCGAATAGAGGAAAGATATTTATTTGCCGCCAACTTTTTAAACGCCGGCTGCCATTTTTCAATCATTGCAACAAATCCATTCATGTTTGTTCCCCCTCCAGCAAAATTAATTTAATTGATTTTCTAATTTGTAAAGCCTTTCATAACTATCAATAAAAAATTTGGCTTCTTCCATAAGCATCATCGTCGTCATCAGGCTGTCCTGACCGTGAACCATAATAAATGTAACTTCCATATCCTGACCGCCCGCCTCCTGACTCAATATTTTCGTTTGAGCCTGGTGAGCGTCATTAACCGACTTTCTTGCTTCTTCCACCAACTTGCGTGCTTCTCCAAACTGACCTTTGCGCGCATTCTCCAATGCTTTTAAAAGTGCTGATTTCGCGTCACCTGAATAAGCAACAATTTCAAAACCTGCCATTGATATTTCTTCTTTAGTAGCCATACATGAGTTCCTCCAAATCTAAAGTTTATGTTTACTTCGTTTACTAATTATATTGGAACCGGTTTCAGATTTCAATACTTTTTACTAAATTTTGTTTGAATATGTTTACTAATATATCAGTAATGTTCCCTTGCGAATCGTTAACGAACAGTTAAGCATAAATTTCATACTTTTACTTAAATAAAATGCTTTCAGTATGGTATCTCTTTTGATTTATCCAAATAATTTGTCATGAACCATAAGGTTTGATATATTGTTGTTGCATAGGAATTACCGGCATGAATCATCGCTCAAAATGAATATTTCTTCATATAGTATTTATTAAAAGCATTCATTAAACCGATTTATATCTTGTATATCAGGGGAAGTGTATTTTTGTCCACAATTAGAGATATTGCCCATAAAGCCGGCGTTTCGAGCGCCACCGTTTCAAGAGTACTTAACTATGATCGGACACTGTCTGTTTCAGATGAAACACGTAAGCGAATTTTTGAGACTGCAGAAATGCTAAATTACTCAAAATATAAAAAAAAAGTGCGAAACAAAAAGACGGTTGGCACTCTGGCTATTGCGTTATGGTACACAGAACAGGAAGAATTGAATGATTTATACTATCTATCCATTCGATTAGGTGTTGAGAACAAAATCCAATCCGAAGGTTTCGAAGTTGTTCATATTTTCCCAAACGAAAATATAGAACGACATGGAACTTTTGATGGGATTATTGCCATCGGTAAATTCAGTGACCAACAGATAAAAAAACTAGATACTATTAGTAAATATTTAGTATTTATCGACTTTGACACACTTTCTTTAGGCTATGATTGTGTAGTTACTGACTTTGAACATTCCGTCAGGCAAATTATTGATCATTTTATTGCCGGCGGCATCCAGACAATCGGTATGCTGGCAGGAAAAGAATATACAAGTGATCGCGTAACCCTCCTTCAGGATGCTCGATTAACTATTTTCAAAAATTATATACAGACAAAAACGAAGCAATCGCCAGAACATATTTTTTTCGGAGTGTTTACACCCGATTCCGGATATGAACTGATGAAGCATGTAATTCAAAAAATGGGCTCAGATCTTCCAAAGGCTTTCTTTGCCGCAAACGATGCAATCGCAATCGGCGCTATGCGTGCCTTGCATGAAATGAATATCGCAGTTCCTGAACGTGTTTCGATCATTGGCTTTAATGATATCTCCATTGCAAAATATACATACCCGCCACTAAGCACTGTGAGAGTGTACACGGAACAGATGGGTGAACAAGGTGTAGAATTACTCTTGCAAAAAATGAACGCCACTCACCGGATTCCTCATCGTGTGACTGTGGGAACGAAGCTGGTGTTGCGCGAAAGCAGTCTGTGAGAGCGGCTGATCATCTACAAAACAAGCAGACTATCACTTAACGCACGCCAAACGGTCGCCGCATGATACGTTTGCCAACTCAGCAAATCGCCTTAACCGTGACGCCTTTTTTAGTAACGCTTTCGTTACAAGTCTCCCTTTCTTTTTCTGTCAGCATTCTTTAATTCAAATTCGTAATCTATTTTCATACTTTTATCAAAATTACGTCTTTATTATTTAGAACTGAAAGTTGAAAAAGTAGCCGGTTATGGGCCAAATAGTCGGATTAATGGAATTTAGCAAAGATAATGAGAACCCGTCTGCGGATCATGACATCCAGAACATTCTTCTGGGGAGTATAACCATTAGAAATAAAAATGACACCCCAAAGAAATCTATCTCAATAACCGCCATGACTTAACTTTCAAAAATGTTAAACTAGCAAACGAGAACAAACCAAAATTTACAATTGATAAGAATGCGGTTTATAATTTATCAATTGACGATAACGTCGCTCGATTATAAATTAATCATTTTTTGAAAAATTGAAGGTGTCTCAAAAGTCTTTTGACTATGAGACACCTTTTCTTAAGGCAGGGTATTGATTTAAGCACTTAAGGTGCAATTTTCCTGAGGGATCGTCTTTGTAATGCGCGCAACCGTGACATTGAATACTTTTTCAGGACCATCTCACCTATTCATTGACAACTTAGATTAGAATGGGAAATCTACAGAACGAATACTCTAATAAGGCAAAAATGAAGCCAAACTCTAATGTTCTTGCATGTTAACCATGCTTTACTTCCTTCTTCCCGTTGATTTCCAGTCCAGTCCTGTATGTTATCATACAGAATCTCAGATGCTGCCAAGTGATTATCTTAATTTACCTTTTGAATTTGACGTGTTGGTTGATGCTATTCGTTCCAGTATTCAATTACTGTGTGAATTATAGGTCTTCTTTGAAACGTTAACTACCGTATTGTCAGGAACCGTAATCGTAATCGTGCCATTTTTGTCATTCTTGTATTTTACATGTCCATCTGTTGTTTCCCACTTATCCGATTGCACAGTTTTGTATTGTCCGTATTTTACGGAACGAATCTTTCCAACTCCTTTTAATGTAAAGGTGGCGTCAGAGTCCAAAGTACTTGCAAGGACGATATTGTTTTTATCACGCTGCAGGGCAATGCCCATACTCTTATTAGAGTCCGTCCTGTAAGTTACTTCTGTATTATTCAATTTTTTCGTATCTGTAAAGCTATCACCGGCGGCAGGAACAGCGTTAAAGAATAAGAGCTGCTTTCCGCCAGCACCATCGGCCTGCTTAGTTGCTAAGGCATGACCAATTTTGGTCAACAGATGGTTAACGTTTCTAATAGAGTCAATGGCAGCACTGCCTTTATAAATATGTGGTTTGAAGGTCCCATCGGCATTCTCACTGTCATAGAGGTCAAATCCGTCACCGCTCTTGAAGTCGTAATAGTTGTGTGTTGCACCGCCAGCCAGCGCAGTAATAATGCGCAGTCCGGCATCTTCAGCAGCATAATTACCTTCTGCCCAACTATTTTCAATGCCTAAACCGTCTTCCATGATCATCGGCAGATTCTGCCCCTGTGCGTATGGTTGAGTGTGGCCGACTTTATAAAGCTGATCATAATTATAGGTGTACGGATCGATACCGACTGCGTCTAAACGGGTTGCTTCATCCTGACGCTGCTTTTCGTTCCAGGCAACCAGTGAATCGCCGCCGTCACCTGGGGCATTATTAACTCGAGTCCAGACCGGATAGTTAGACTCTTTAATTTGAGCAGCTAAGTTATTCGTATAGTTCCACAAGGTCCATGTATTGAACTGCGCGTCCGTTAAATCTTGATGAGCCTCTCTGGCTTCGTTACTTGCCCGCGCATAAGAGCGGGTGATACTTGGTTCATTGGGCATCTGGGCACCAATCACAGTATTTGTGTAGCCAGCCTTTTTGTTATCTTTAGCAATGTGATTAAAAACGTTTTTAACGACGGTTCCTTCCTGCTTTTGCAGGTTAAAATCATTCTTATCCATTAAGTAACTATATTGCCCGATTGCTGAGGTCGGTCCACTCTTTTTAAAAACAGGATCGCCATTCTGCTTGAGCACCTTTTGGTAATTGTGAAGGACATAAAATGGCATCCGCCACTCGGTCGAGACTTTGGTCGTGTCACTGCCAAACCATAAAATTTCTAATTTAATGTTAGCATCTCGGGCTGCTTTAATTATTTGATCTAAATAATCATAATCATAGTTATTCTTTTTTGAAAGGAGTAACCGCGGCTTTTCATTTAACGCCTTTTCGTTCGAAGTATTGTCAGCGATTTTAGCGCCGCCACCCATATCCAGTTCGGCTGAAGCATCCGCTTGCAGCACTAAAGTTACTTTCCCATGATTTTGTTTATTAACAAAGTGAGTCACATCAAAGTCATAGTAGTTTTCATTCTTGATTGGATCGTATTTTGGCGAGGCTGAACTGGACTTAAGTCCGGTTCCTTTGAAAGGAGCAGTATTCCAAGTAATCCGGCCGTTCCAATTATTATCTTTATCTAATCCGTAGATAGTCAGTTTCGCATCACTGGCACTCATGGCGTAGATTCGTAATTTAGCGCCATCGAAAGCACCGAACTTAAATTTACCATTTGTCAGCTGATTTAGGTTGTATTTTAAATAAACAAGCGACTTGGACTGACTGCTGTTCTGTAACTTAAGAGTCGTCTTGCTTTCATCAAAATCTGTTTTGGCATCATCACCATTTTTGATATAGGCAATGTCGGACGGATTTAAGGACGGATCCTTTTGAATATCCGACCAAAGGATCTGACTGTTAATGACTGTAAAGCCATCGTTTTTCGCTTGTTTGAAAGCGTTACGAATGTCGTTAATATTATAACTATAAATATCCCTTAATTTGTCAATCCGGATTTGAATACCATTATAGAATAATGGTCTATAGCTCGAAGAATTACCGTTCCGAACCTCCAAAATCTGGTTCTTATCAAAGGCCCGGTTGTAATCGGATTGTTGGTTGATCACAATTTTTGAAGCCGGATTATGGTTCTTATTCACCTCCGCTTTACTTTGAAGTGGATGAATAGTGAACCCGCCAGCAGCAACTAACAGTGCAACACCTAAATGCAAGAATCGCGTACTCGTTTTCATGCTGTAATCCTCCTTCATTTTCATCAATAAATGTTTAAAAAGACGCATAAAAAGCAATAGATTAAACGCTTTCATTACAATTTTAAAAAAAATCGTCAATGATATGGATCTCTTGGTATCAATGATGTCAAACTCTGATTGAGTTGAATCATTCATACGTTCTCAATCGGTCGCCCCTTTCGAAATTGACTTTGTGTCTGTCTAATTTTTCCATACAGCTCATCGTCTGACAATTGATTAAAATAGGCGGTCTGGAGACCGATTTGCCGGTCATTTGCAGAGAACAATTCTTGCTTCTCCCATTCGTTAAATACAGGACCGTCCCCCAAAATTCTTAAATATTTTCTTAGTGAATCAATGGTATAGACAGTCAGACTGACATTGACAAGACAATCGTTCCAGTAAAAGTGATTCCATTGATCATGTTCCGCGTTTTTCATAGCCGCTAATGCTTCTTCAAAAATTTTCATCCCATCCTGAGCAAGCATATAGGCTTCAAAATAATTTTTCTTTAAATATTCTTCATAAGCAGCGCAGACTTTTACGGCGCCTCTGCATCCAGAATCGTGAATAATGCTCTGCAGCACTATATTATCAAAAAATAGCTGCCTGTCTTTTGCGTCGTTTATTGAATCATAAACACTTTGTACTTCTTTACGATATTTTCCCCACAAGCCCACTCCTTCTTCGCATTTTTCCTTAAACCATTTGACCTGATTTTTGAATGAAAGTTCACCGGTTGCCCAAAGCAGTGATTCTAGTGTTTCTTCTTTTTCTGCTCCTCGAACTAAATGACAGATAATTTCCCGGGTAAGATAATTGTAAAACTCCTCGCCTGCTTTATCATCTTCATGTTCGCCGTATTGAATTGGACTTTTGAAATAATCCATATAGCATTTTTGAATTTGATCTTGTTCAGATAAGTAATATTTTCGGACATAGTCCGCTCTGTAGCCGGCAACATCTATAGTACCGCTTTTCCAAAGCGTACTAATGACCCCCAGAGTATATGTGTGCGGCTTAATATTCCCGCAATTGACAATCATATAGTCATCTGCCCCGGCATCAAAGGCTTTCTCAATTTCAGCCGCAACGAACTCCGGTGAATTTGGCAGCATGGTCAGATGATTCGATGTCTGAAGATCATGAAACGACATATGATAATAGATTCCGTTTCCTTCTTTATCCTTTGAGGTAGGTAGCGCATAAACACGCGGATTATCATTTTCCTGGCGCCTTGAAACCATTTTTCCAAATCCGTTATCCGCCCAGATTTTAATGACTCCGTCTGGCACATCAATGTAACCTTTATTATAAAGTCCCATAATTTCTCCGTAAATATTCGTACAGAAAGCAGGATTCTTTACGTGCTTTCTAACAATGCCCATCTGTATTCTCATGATCTGACTGATCAGTCTGCCTCGTTCTTTATCCGTTTTATATCTTGAATCGTTTTTCCAGAACGCTGCATCTCCCTGACCTCTAAAACCGATATTCCAAACGACTTTTTTATCTTTTTGTGAAATAACTCCTTTTTCCCAGATCTTCTTGAATAAATCACTGTGCACCGCATAGCTGGCCTCTTTATCTGGATAGACCCGTAAAAACATCTCCGCACCCAGTGGTTCCGCATGGTGATGGGTAATGTACAGTCCCCACTCTGAAGCCGCACGTCGATTTTCCAGTGCCTTTTTATCGGTCCCGGGAATGATCATATTTCCACCGCATCGCAGCAGCGTTTCATAGATAATCTCCCATACCTGAGTAGACTCACTGCCTGTTTTCCAACCATTGATTAAAACTTCATCATTAACAAACCAACCTCTGTATCTGACTTTGTTTGGTGAAGAAACATAATCCACTCTCTCAATTTCAATGTACTCCTTTGTTTCTGGTTCTTTATCATTGAAGAACCAGAAAGGCTCCACACCGAGATATGTATGACTGACATACAGGATCCCGTAAATTATACCTAAATCATCATACGCTGTAATGTTCAGTGCATGTTCACCTTCTTCATCGGTGAATGTGATTGAAAATGTTTCTTTATTCCTTGCCTTCTCATCAGAAAGATAATTAATGACGATTTTGTCACTGTAATACGCATTACTATATGCAAGCGTTCTCTCCATGTCCCTTTTCAAAATATTTACCGCATGAATAATTGGGAGTGTTGCACTGCCATTCAATATTAGCCGTGTGTTGCTGTTTATTATAAAACTGGAACCAGTCATAAATAATCAGATCCTCTTCATTTTTTAATAATATAAATGGTCAGTCCTCAATAATTTAGAGGACAAACCATCTCAACCATCATCTGCTAGTCAGATATTCACTATTTGCCCACTCTATTGTTTCCAAAACATTCATTGTATTTAAACCCTGTAAGTGCTTCAACCACCTTTTTATTTTCCGGCAAGACATCTTCCAATTTCCCGCCATTATGAACACGCTCTACCTCTTCAATTAATACTGAGTGTGTTTTTTCGTTAAGCTTCATAAATTTGGCGCTTACAATACCTAAAAGAGTCAGGCCTACACACCCGATGACAATAAGCGCAATCAAACCATAGATTGCGCTTTGCGGCTGAGTATGCGCGCTTGAAACAAAACCGACCCTGCTTAAAATAATGCCTAAAAGAAAAACGACGGATGCACGAACCAGCTTTCCAAACAGGGTCATTGATCCTGCGTAGATACCTTCTCTGCGTCTGTTGGTCACTGCCTCATCAATATCTGGCATGAATGCATAAGTTGTCCATGGAATATAGTATATGCCGCCGATGCCGAAACCATATATAATGGTAATCAACACGAGAAGAATCATATTATTTTGCAGATTCAGAAGGTAAAGGCAGATAAAACCAGCAAATGACGCAATCACCATAATCGACGCTATAATAAATGGATTCGTAAATCCTTTCTTAGCGCAAAAGACAATGAACAGGGCAGTTGCAATAAACTGAACAACAAATACAATGCTGTTTACAAGCGAGATCATGGTTGTTGACTGCTGAAGGGCAAAAGCTAAAAAATAAGTAAATACTGCCGTAAACAACCATAAAGAACCAAACCCGAACAGATACATACCAAGATGGTGGCGATAGGTTTTTATTCTTAGTGTAGAGAATATATCTTTTACAAAATGGTAGGCTGCCAAAAGTGGATTACCAAATTTTCTTTCCACCACTTCTTCGGGTTCTTTTTCCCATGAATTAAAGTAAAGTAACGACAGAGAAACCGCAAAAATCAATGAATAGGTAAGACCTGAGAAGAACAATGATTTCGGATCATCCTTACCAATTAAAGTAAAGAACATGCCCGGTATTGAAGATCCGAGAAAATTGGCAACAGCACCAAAAATCGCTTTTGACCCGGTCAGGTATGTCCTTTTTCCAAAATCAGTCGTCATTTCAACCGGCAGCGTCTCATACGGAATCATCACGCTTGTATAAATGATTTCAAACAGTAAATAGGTGACTAGATAGTATATAAAATCCTTTCCTGTGACCCATAGAAATGGATAGAAGAACATTAATGGAATGCCAATCATAATAAAGAATCTTCTTCTCCCGAATCTACGTCCAAGCTTTGTTTTATAGAAGTTATCGGTAATAAAGCCCATGATCGGATTTCCAAATACATCGAAATAGGTTGCGATTGCATAAATCGTACTTGCTTCAACGACTGACAAGCCACAGAATGTGGTGTAGAAAAACAAAATCCATGTTCCCGCCAGTGCCAAATGCCCACTTCCAAGCAGATTCCCTGTACCATACGAAAATTGCGTAAACCACGTGATTTTTTTTCGCACTGTTCAAATCCCCTATTCATAAAGATGTGTTTTTGATTGCCGTTCAGCAAACGCTTTCATTTTTAACAAAACTGATTTCTGCAAAAACCGCCTCAACACAAGTGAATATTTGGCCAAATTCACTAAAATTAATATATTAATATATTAACAAATTCAGTTTATCACCGCATGAAAACGGTGTCAATCTGCTGTATTAGAAAAACCAGGCATAGCCCGGTCCTTAAGCTTTAGAACTGTACGGTTTATATAGTCGATCTAAATGACACACCATTGTGACTTTAAGCCATTTCAGTGAATAAAGTAATCCGGGAACTCATCAAGCAATACTTTCTGTTCATTAAGCATCAGATTCAGATGTTCATCCACCAAATGTTCCGCCCGATCTTCATCATGCGCCGCAATCGCTTCTGCAATATTGGTATGTTGCTGTATTAACAATCTCCAGGGTAATGTTGTTTTCATGACCCGAAGCCTCCGAAAACGGGCTAATTGAACATTCATGGATTGTAACCATTTCCAGGCAATCGCCTTATCAGTAATTAAATAAAATTTTTTGTGAAAATCATCATCTAACTCAAAAAAGAGATTACTGTCATGCAGATTGGCAGCTTCTTGCTGATGTGACAGTGCTTGTTTAAGCCATAGTACATCGCGGGCAGATGCAAGTACTGCACATTCACGAACTACTGCTTTCTCCAGATTTTGTCGAACAAAACGAGCCGTGAGTGCCGCATGCAAATCAATTTTCGAAACATAAGTACCACTTTGAGGAATAACATCCAGCAGTCCTTCATTGCGTAATCTTAAAATCGCTTCGCGGACAGGTGTTCTTCCTATATTTAGACTTGCAAGCAATTCCTTTTCAGTAATCCTTTGGGCTGGAACGTATTTCAGTTTTAATATATCTTCTAATATTTGTTTATACGCTTTATTCTGCAAGCTATTAATCATAACATAAAACCGCCCAATTATATTGATAAATAATGGAGAAAGATTCCAATCAAGTACAAAAACACTCATTGATCTGGGACGCAGAAAATTCGCCGCTTTGGCAATTTCAATCGAGTACATTCCTTAATAACATTGTTAGCCACATATGTCATTTCTGTCAAATAAAAAATAATAGATATTTCCGTCTCCTTCTGTAATCATTCTTTTTTCGACATACATCTTCTTATCCATATAATAATATAATGCGCATATTAAGACATCGATCACGCAAGACCTGTGTATTGACTATGCCGACCCATAATCTATTATAACGATCCTTTTCATTGATTATTCTGATTCAGGTGAAGTTTGCCAATTGCTGCTGCACGATTTATAATTAATTGGAAACTTAATTTCTTTTTTGGAAAAAGATTGAGATTTACTGACCGCTGTTCCCCTTATCCAAAAGCATAGGAACGGTATCGGAAAGAATCATTTTTACTTAAATCTTTTATAAATTCAAGGAATGATTTGTAGATGTCAAGCCTTGACAAACTTAAGACATTTAACATGAACTGGTTCAGTTTGGCGGGAAAAACGGCTATTGTTACCGGCGGAAGCAGGCCTTGGGCAAGGGTATTCAGTGGCACTGGCCGAAGCGGGCGCCGATATTGTCATTGCCTCACGCAAAACGATCGGATGGGATAAAACGCGTGCACTCATTGAATCAAAAGGAAGACATATACATTTCATCCAGGTTGATCTGACTGCAAGAAATGCAGCTTCGACAGTAATTGAAAGCGTGATCAACGCATTTGGACACATTGATATACTTGTAAATAACGCCAAAACAATTCGTCGTGCTCCTTAAAGACGAAGACTGGGAAGCTGTCATCAATATTAATTTAAATTCAGTTTATCACCTGTCACATAGAGTCGCTCAAACATTTGCAGAACAGAAAAGCGGTAAAATCATCAACATTGGCTCAATGCTCTCCTTCCAAGGCGGAAAATTTATTTCTCCATAATACTGCCAGCAAACACGGTGTGGCAGGACTGACCAAAGCGTTTGCAAATGAGCTTGCGCCCTATAATATCCAAGTCAACTGTATCGCACCGGGTTATACCAAAACCGCCAATACCGAACCGATTCGGGTAGACAAAACAAGAAACAAAGAAATTCTTGATCGTATCCCCGCAGGGCATTGGGCAGAACCGTACGAACTGATGGGTGCAGTCGTTTTTCTTGCAAGCCATGCATCTGATTACATTAACGGGCATGTGCTTGCAGTGGATGGAGGATGGCTGGTCAGATAAATTCAGTTTTTTAGAGTCGCGGAGCCACAGGTGCTTTATCCTGTCGGTCTTAATGCAGACCTCTTGAACGAGGTCGGGGTCTTAGAAACTGATAATGTTAAGAAACAGCTTGCAGATCAAAGCACCAACCAACTTTACACCGCCAACCGTAAAAAAATATTTGAATCGGCACATCTCAAGTTGATTCCATATTATGCATGGGCCAACCTGAGAAGATCACCAAATGACCGTATGGTTAAATGAATGACGTTTAACAGATAATAATTTAATAAATTAGTTTTTGCCCCAATCTTTGTCCTATCTTTCGTGTCTACACCGTAAAACCGAGACAGGCTTAAAAAACTGTTAAACTCAAGAACCGGATTTGTACATCTTACATCCGGTTCTTCTTTGTGTGAAGTTGAAGGCATCTCCCTTCTTGATGAAATCCATTAAGTAGAATGAAAACTACCTCCGTATAATAATTGGTAGCTGATCTATTTCATGAAGACTATGTTAAATTTTAATGTTGAAAATTTGATAAATTTAGGAAACACATTCTGTTCTTATGTTCATTAAGGCAAGTGTTCGGTTAGGAATCAAATATCAACATTTTACTTTCACAGAGATTTCATAAAAAGAAGTGATTTTTTATCTGATCCTTCAAGAATGGACGAAAACGAGAGGGAAAAATACCCGCTCGTTTTCGTTTGAAGGCTTTTTGGCATACGTTAAATGGACTAAATGAAGTTAATTTTATTCTCTACTCATCAGCTTAACGAGATGCAAATCAAAGTAAACTTCGTCAGTCAGTCTACCGTTAACAATCGAATTCCAAATAGCCTGGCGCCGGACCGACTATCGGTTAAAAACGTTAATTTCAACTGAGATCCCAACTGATTAACTTGGGGGACCACAATGGGCACTTCAAAAAATCCCCGATCATCCGTTGACTGATGTTCGCTAATCTTTACTTGGTAATCTGCTTGTAAGTCATCATTAAATCGAACCGTCAATGTCCGGCCGAGATCTTGTTTATGCAACCTTAAAACTAACTGTAGTGATGATGATTTTGTCCGTGTAAGATCGAACAGATAACTGAAGCTGCCACGAGCATTGGCTTGTCGGTACCGTCGCCCCCTAAAATCACCAACCTTTGATGCAATTTGCTGCAGATGGTAATTAAATTCAGCGTTATTATTGTCAAAATTAACCAATTCTCCTATGGTGCGTCGCTTTTGTTCGGCCAATTGTTTCAGCATTCGAGTGTGGCGCTTTGCTTCTACAGATCCGACTTGCTGCCACTGGAAGTAGATTCCGTAACATTGATCATGTACTTGATAGTACGGCACAAAGTCAATTTGTTCTTCAATTTTCGGTATCCTGACTTTCACTAATTCAGAGCTTGTATCATCAAATTGAGCTTCCGATGTCAAGGCTTGTTGCCATGTTGGCCAATCCTCATGAGTCGTTAGTGTCGTAGCGGCCAAATTATTGCGTGTAGCAATCCGAACTAAGATACCATCCGGCCGATCATCCATCATCTCATATTGATCTAAGTTTCCCGCCAATACGTATGGTCCGTATTGCAAGGCAATATAATGCTGGTTGTCCTTCATTTGATCGATGGTCAATGTCATTGGCAAATGTAAACGCATTTGGTCACCTGCCGTTAACTGATCAAAATTCCAGAAGCCGGCATGATCATTACACGTAACTGCTTTATGGTTAACATAGATTGTTGGCCGTTGTTGAAGCCAATCAGGGCGGCGCAATGCAAGCGAAACCGTTCCGGCTGGTCTATTAAGATCAATTGCCTGAACTTCAATGACAACATTGCCATGTTTACGGTCAACCTGCTCATTTAAGCAAAGATTTAACGCCGGTAACTCCAGTTGATTCGAAAAATACATACTTAGATAAACTCTCTGTGAATCCTGAAAGTAATAACTATCGCCTAACTTTGTGAAACTTTCAATACCGGTTCCCGTGCAACACCAGAATTCATCATAAGGACGGTTGTAGATTTTATTATAACCGGCCCCCATAGGTTGAAAGTAAGTCATCATTCCCGTTCTTGGATTTTGGGAGGCTAGGATGGCATTGATATAGGTTCGTTCATAGTAGTCTAGATACTGTTTATCCCCTGTCACCTTGAATAATTCACGGCTTAATTTCAACATATTATGTGTATTGCATGTCTCACACGTTTTGGCGCCATCTATGATAGCGGCGTCGTGGAAAAGCCGATCAGCCTCGTGGAAATGTTCACTCTGGCTATTTCCTCCCGTTATATACATGTGATGTGTTCTCACAATTTCCCAAAAGTTTTTGGCAGCTGCCAGATACATGGGTAGCGCCTCTTTTTCTGCTGAAGACAAAAAGCGATCCGCTAATGTTCGATCCTGAAACAATTCATAGCGACGCAACGCTCCAATCAACTTGGGGATCGTGGTATTCGCATGTTTTCCCGGTAGAACGTCTCTATTTTCCGCTAAACACTGAAATAAGGACATCTCATCAAAGTAGGTTGCAGTAATTAAATGTCGCTCATCATGTGTCAACTCAAATAATTGATACAATGCATCATTCATTCCGCCATACTCGGTTTTCAACATTTGCCCGACATCAGAAAGTTGGGCCATTCGCCGGTAGACGTAGTTGCCAAATCGCGTTGCAATCACTAACGCTTGATTGGCAAGGTCGGTGTCAAAGGTGCCGACACTTTGATACACAGTCACCAATCCGGCCAATATTTTGTGCAAATTATACCAGGGTACTAAAACGTTTTCTTTTTGCGAAGTCGGCACTGGCCGCCCCTCCACCTCATCCAGTGCAACTTCTCGAAATGCCGATACATATCCGGAACTCTGTGGATTTAATTTACCATACGCCTCCTGAGCACGAGCCAGTCCGGCAACACTAGTCATCAATTTACCACGTAATTGCATCCGTACAGATGTTTCTTGTACCGAATTGAGCGCCTGAGCTAACGCAGATAAGTAATGACCAAAAAAATGGCCGCGAAAATTAGTGCCGTCACTACGCTCCCATCCTAGATAGCCTTGTTGAGCTTTTGGTGTGAAATGCGCAACGCGATCAAATTCGAATAAAAAACGCTCCGGATCCAATGATAATAAGTATCGAACCGTATTATCCTGTGCTCGCAATACTTCAGGATCCATAATGGTAAGGGCTTTTAGATTAACATCATTTCTCATAACAAGCTCCTTTCGTTGTACCATAAAAAATATAACGCTCGCCCAAAAATTGGTTTTGTCAGATTTTCTTTACCTTAGTTACAATGCCTCTTTAATTAACAACACATCATGACTTTCGATTCTTTGGCCTTGCTTAGCAATCGATTCTTGTTTAAAAATATCAAATCCCTTGTCACGAACTCCAAATTTTTGCAATTGTTCAATCGAAAGCTGCAGTGGGCGATTAGAAACATTAAATAATCCATAATAGATGTATGTCGGACTCTCCGCCTGCCAGACAATAAGCTTATCATCACGGTATAACTGATACTTCTCCGTGATCTCATTATTCATTGCAAGTAAGTCTGAGTTTGTTATTAGACTTAATGTCCAATCATCCAAATCCGGTAATTCACTTCCAATAATAAGTGGAGATTGCATTAGGCACCATAAAGCCAGCATCGTTTTCTGTTCGTCTTTTGTAAAACGCGTCATTCGATCGCCACCAGGACCCTCAACCGAACGAATGCCTATGTGGCCAAGCGGCAACATATCACAATCCGGCCAGTTTCCCGGCCGCGAAATGGGGGCCCACTGTTCACACCGTGCAAACATTTCATACAATAACGGCCATTGGTCCCAAAAATCGTTTGTTATCCGCCACATATTAGCATTTTGTTGAAAGAAAGCTCCATTTGTAATGGGTGCCGGTCCGGGGGATAATGAGAGCACCATTTGGCGGCCACTGCGATCAATTGCTTTTCGTAGAGCAGCAACTTCTTTTTTATGAGCGCCTCGATACAGTGTTGAGTTGGCGATATCATCGCACTTAATAAAATCAACACCCCAATCCGCATAGAGTTCCATCAAGCAATCATAATAATCCTGGCCCTCTGGTATAGCTAAATTGACACCATACATATCCGTATTCCATGGACAAATGTTATTTAAAGCGATGTCCCGAGCCGTCTTTTGAGTACTTTTGAGCGGAGTCGCACGATGAACCGCCTGCAGAGGAATACCCCGCATGATGTGAATGCCAAATTTCAAACCCAAACTATGGATGTAGTCAGCAAGAGGTTTGAATCCTTTACCATTTGCTGCTGAAGGAAATCGTTCCTCACTAGGCAATAAGCGAGAATACCGGTCCATCACTAATGGATAAAAATCATGGTATTGAGATGAGTCAGCAGTTGGTTCATACCATTGAATATCGACCACAACGTATTCCCAACCAGATGATTTTAAATGTTTACTCATATATTCAGCATTGCGACGAACTTCATTTTCCCTAACGGATGCACCATAACCATCCCAGCTATTCCATCCTTTAGGTGGTACTAAAGCAGCATGACGAAAATCAGTTTTCAAAGAGCTCCTCCCCTTCTGTCATTTGTTGGCGCCACTGACCAAAACATTTACCGAGTAGGCCGGAATGGTTAATGTAGGGTCCTCAAAATGAATATCCTCAACGGTTAGCTGATTAACCTCCCCAAGCCGATTCATCACATTTGGCTGTCCCGATAACCGATGTAAGATTCCCTGAGCAAAATAGCGGGGGTCAAGCGCCAGTGCTTGGGGAACATCCGTAACGTTGACCACCTTTAAATAGTATTGATTTGTTGCCGCATCATAGGTCACATTGCTATAAATTGGAGCTACTTTGGTTTCTTTAATCAAAATATCATTGTACTTCACATCATCAATCCAGGCCGTTACACGACGGTGTGCCACGCGAATCCGGCAGTGATACTGACGATTCATTTCAATATGCCACTGACACTGACACCAAACGCTTTCATCACCGGCCTTGCGTTGCATAATTATGGAGTCCTGATTTTCCCAGCCGCCGAGTATCCAAACAAAGTGATTCTTGATATTTGACTGTCCGAAATAGAAATGAACCCCTTTATCCATTCGGCCACCTGTCTTAGTAATAGTAAAGCTAATCGTGTAATCGGCATCCTGAACGTGACCGAGTTTAATTCGATTGCGATCTGATATTTGACCGCTGACAGCCGTTCGCGTCTCGCCATTTGCTTCAAACGTAACATCATCAAACCTAACATCTGCTAGATCACCTTCAATACCAAATTCACCAATAATTGGCCGATCATCGATTATCCTTGCCCTCGGCAACTGATCAATTTGATAGCCTACATTTTGAGTTCCCTGATACTTCATAAACAGTTGCTGAACGTAGTAGTTCACACTAGGCGTTACGGTGTGTTGATTAAAGAAAATTAAGTCAGGCTGCCAGTTAATATAATCACTATTGGCCAATAACGGCGCATAGCATGCCAAGCCGACCTTGGCCGCATTGCGTTCAAGACCAAGCATATAGCTTGCTTCAACAACTGCGTTATACCACTTATTGGCTTCTGAAGCATACTCACCCAAAAATACTTTTGGTCCTTTAGGATCATAATTGTCATATCGATGGTGATTAGCCAGGAACCACTCCGGAGCCATATAGTAGTGTTCATCAATCAAATCAGAATGGTTTTCTTTGGCGCTTCGCCAACCACGATCAAATTCACTACCCGCTGAAAATGGGCCGCTGGTATTAATCAACTTAATCTCCGGATATTTGGCCTTAATCGCCTTATGAAAATAGGGATACCGATCAAAGAACGGTTGACCAACTTCCTCGTTACCAATGGCCAGATACTCCAAATGAAACGGAGCCGGGTGACCTAAATCTGTCCGAAATTTCCCCCATTTGGTCTTCTCATCGCCATTGGCAAATTCAATCAAATCAAGCGCGTCGTCAATCCACTCACCTAACTGATCAATGGGTACCGCTCTTTTATGATGGGGATCGTAGCCACCAGGAAGAACCGGCAACGGTTTAGCGCCGATATCTTCCGCTAATTGAAAATATTCATAGAACCCCAACCCTAATGTTTGATTATAGCCCCATTTATTTCGTCGAACCGGGCGCTCTTCGATCGGTACAATCGAATTCTTCCAGCGATACATTGATTCGCGATCCTCAGCATTCAATGTTCCATCATGAACCAGACATCCACCCGGAAAACGAATGAATTTAGGATGGAGTGCTTTTAAAACTTGACCAAGATCGTTTCTAACACCATTTTTTCGATGCATAAACGTTTCTTCGGGAAATAGTGAAACCATATCTAACGCAATTTGACTATTCTCCTCAAAATACAAGCTTAATCTTCCTGTCAACGTTGTTTGAGTAGCTGTCAATACAGCTCTGTACTTGTTCCAACCAACCGCAGTCACCTGAATAACTGCAAAGTTCGATAATGTGTTTTCTTGATCATCACTAAGAACGATTTGAATTTTACCTGAACCATGATTAATTTTTTGAGCAAAAAATGTCAGATTATACTGATTACCGGCTATAAAACGCATACCTTGGTTAAATCCCAGATTCGTTAGTACTGCTGTAGCATGAGCATTAATGGTCAAATAGTGTTGGTTATTCTCATTAAGTGGCTTATCAGTTCGAACCGCAAAGAACGATGGGTCGTTAAATTGCCAAGCATACGTTGGCGAATAATTTTCATGATCAACGCTTCAAACTCAAAGGAACGATTTTGAACCATTTCCGCATACAACCCGCCATCAGCAGCATGATTGAGATCCTCAAAAAAGATACCATATAAGTCGTTTAATGACGATCTTGATTTTTTCCCTTTAATATTTAGTACGGGGATACTCATATAAGCTACTCCTTTTTTGTGTTAATATTAATAAAAGAATGGACAGGATCACTATCCACTCTCAAGTAAATTTCTAACTGATTACTTAACTTTTTTAATTGCAAAGATCAACAGCGCGCCAATTACATTAATCAGGAACGCCACTACGAAGATCGCTCGATAACCGCCCAAATACGTTACAATAAGTGAGGCCACAGTAACTCCGGCAATTTGTGATAACGTGTTGGCAAGATTTATAAAGCCCATATCTTTACCGGCCGTTTCATTGTTAGGTAAAACAGCTAAATTTAGAGCACCATCTACGGCCGCATAAATGCCGCCGCCAATTGCTGATAGTACCGCATAAACATAAATTGTCCAAGGATGAGGTGAGAGAAAAGGGAAAAATTGGGCAACTCCAATCATTAAAGTGGAAACTGCAACCGGTAATTTTAATCGTCCCATTTTATCGGCAATAGGACCGGAAATCGCGGTAAAGAGCACACCAACAAACAGATTGATCGTAGCAAATAACGATAATACTGTTCCGGTTTCGGCCTGACTCAGGTGCATGTAGTCAGTTAAAATATAGAGCATATAGGCACCGACAATCGTTCCGCCCATAACTTGTAGCAATTTACCTGTGATCGCTAACCAATAATCACGGGCACCCTTAGTTGGAATCGAAAAATGAGTCCAAGCCGACCGTAGCGAAAGCGTCTCTCTGGGTTCATTCACGTTGCTTTTTTCATTTGCAAACAATACATGCAAAATTCCTGTGATCATCCCGATACCGGCCATTGCATACATACCCATCTTAGGATTGCCCAAAAACTGAGCTGCAACAATGGCGACCACTTGAATCGCCGTATAGCCAATTCCGTAAAGAGTTGAAATTGTTCCCCGCCATTTAGGTGCAATTCGATCTGCCTCTTGGGCGATCATGGCAGCAGCAACCGCATTTTCGGCGGCAGCCACAACTCCCCACACGGCTATAATCGCCCATAAATTGGTTAAATTAGCAACCACGCAAATGAGTCCCGATTCTACAATTGTACCGATTAAGATCCACGGTTTACGTTTGCCAAACCGGCTTCGTGTAAGATCAGACAGAGCGCCGAATAAAATATTAGAAATGGCGGCCACAACCATAGTCACCGAGGCCATAATTGCAATGGCGGTAACCTTTCCACTTGGATCGACCTGGCTAAAATACTGTGGTAACAGCACATTACGCACATTACCGGCCGGTGCCAGCCAAACAAATGGCCCAATGACCATCGCAACGCCAAACCAAATCGGGAATTTTGGCTGTTGTTCATCGGTAATTCTGGCATTTGTGATGTTTTCTGACGGATGGCCTGTTACTACGGTCTCCTTTGTTAATTTTGTCCCCATGGAACTTTCCCCCTCAAAATTTAGATGTAATTCCTCGTAAGTAACCGTTTTCATTTCTTGTTAAGAAACGGTACGATTAATCAATCGTACCTGATTCATGCTTACTTTAGTGTAATGGATACAACACTTTTAGCCGGCAATGTTACAATCATCTGATTATTGTTTAGTTCAACCCCATCAAATGGTTGTTCCGATACCTCATCCGGATGATCAAATGTATTGCATGCATCCATCTTATCTGCAAAAAGACCTTTGGCAGATATAATATTGCGATACGAACTTGAAGCAGTAAAATGTATTTTTTTCGTCTCATGCAAATCATAATTGGCTAGTGAAAGGGTGAGTTCACCATTTTTTTGTGAAGCAGTATAAGTTATATTTTCTGGGACATCACCAACACCTTCTACCCATTGTGCCTCCATATGCTTTTGATACATGTCAAAAACATAGTAGGTTGGTGTCTTAATCAACCGATCATCCTTAGTGACAATCATTGCTTGTAAAACGTTTACCATTTGGGCAATATTCGCCATATACACTCGATCCGCATGTTTATGAAAAATATTCAACGTGATTGCGGCCACCATAGCATCACGAATGGTATTTTGCTGGATCAAAAAGCCTCGATTTGTGCCCTTTTCTACGTTATACCAAGTCCCCCATTCATCAATGATAAGGTCAATTTTATGTTCCGGATCATAGTGATCCATGATTGTCGAATGCTTGGTCACCAATTCATCCATGTACTTAGCTCGATTCATCGTTGACGTCCATTCACTTTCCGGAAAATTAGTCGCGTCTCCCTTATCTTGCCAAACACCTGTCGGCAATGTATAAAAATGCAAACTAATGCTGTCAAGATACTTACCCGCAATTTTCATGACTTTTTCAGTCCAGTCATAATCATCATCACTTGGGCCACAAGCTACCTTATAGATGGGATTTTCTTTATCATATTGAGGTAAGAATGTCTGATACTGTCGATATACATCTGCATAATATTCTGGGCGCATGTTGCCGCCGCCGCCCCAAGATTCGTTACCGATGCCAAAAAATTTAACACACCAAGGTTCCTCTTGACCATTCTTCCGACGCAAAGCCGCCATTGGTGATTCACCAGGCATGGTCATGTATTCAACCCATTCGGCCATTTCCTGAACAGTACCACTTCCAATATTGGCATTAATATAAGCATCGCAACCTAACTGGCGGAGCAGTTCAAAGTACTCATGGGTGCCAAAGTAGTTGTTTTCGGTAACACCACCCCAATTTGTGTTAACGATTTTCTTGCGCCCATCCTTTGGGCCAATGCCGTCTTCCCAATGATAAGTATCCGCAAATAAACCACCTGGCCATCGAACGACAGGGACGTGAATCGCCTTTAATGCTTCAATAACGTCACTGCGAAGTCCATTCACATTTGGAATATCAGAATTTTCGCCCACATAAATACCACCGTAGATACCATGGCCTAAATGTTCGGAAAACTGACCATACAGATACTTACTAATCTTAGGCCCCTTTTTTTGTGTCAGTAATTCAATTGTCATAAGCATGAATCCCTTTCCTAATGGTTTCCAATCATAAATAACAAAAATATTAATATTTACCTGTAAAGTATTAATAATGTTAGTATAGCGCTTACATTTATTGAAGTAAATATCATTTTTATTAAAAACAAATAAATAATTTTAATATATATCTAAAAACATTAACTGTTTATTGCTGCTTACGGGAAATAATGGTATAATGATAACATAATAATTAATAAAGGAAGCTTCTAAATGGATTTAGATATTTCAATTAAATCAAAGGTCGTTTTTGCCGCACTGGACAGTTCAGTTCGAATCCAAATTATTCAGCTGCTTTCAAAGAAAAAAATGAATGTATCCGAAATTGCTGAAGCAATTCACCTTACCAGCCCTATTACGGTAATGCATTTGAATAAGTTGGAAGAAGCCAATATTATCCGCTCTGAAAAACGGGGTAATCAACGAATTTCAAGCTTAAAAGTAGATACCATTAACATCTCATTTCCAAACCAACTTTATATTCCATTCGAAAACTGGGATATTGAAATTCCTATTGGACAATTTACTAATTACGACGTCACTCCATCCTGTGGATTAGCTGGTCAAAGCGGCTTTATCGGTAAAGTAGATAATCCCAGTTACTTCATGGATCCAGAGCGTTATGAGGCCGGAATGCTTTGGTTTTCCAAAGGCTTTGTTGAATACCGTGTTCCTAACTATCTAAAAACCAATCAATCTCTAGAGATGATTGAACTTTCAGTGGAACTTAGCTCGGAGTTTCCATTTTCGAATAATCGTTGGCCATCGGATATCACGGTTTCCTTAGACGATCATGAAATAGGAACTTGGACAAGTCCTGGTGACTTCTCTGATATTCGTGGACGGTATACTCCTGAATGGGTTTATAATGATATGAATCAGTATGGGATGCTCAAATTATTTCGGATCTCGAAACATGGCTCATTTATTGACGGTCAACACGCCGCTGACACCCTCATCAGCGATATTGATTCAACTAAAAATTCGTGGACGCTACGATTCGAAGTAAAAGACACTGCAAAAAACATTGGTGGTTGCACGATCTTTGGTAATCAATTTGGTAATCACAATCAAGGAATCAAAGGAACCTTTTATTTTAATGATACAACAACGGATAATGATGACTAGAGATGATTTCTATGTATAACCGTGTCATTTGTTCACTGTGATAAGCGTTAATCCCGTACCCAAAATTAGTTTTTAAATTAAGTATAGGCAAAAATTTGTGACAAGTCTTTTCAAATCAAGTGTACTTTGAGATTTACTTTAAATGTCGGCGGTTGTCTAAGTAACGTAACCTTAGGATTGTATTCCAATGTCTGTTTGTTGAATGATCAATCTCAGCCCTGACTTTCAGGATTTATATTATTTGGAAATGACTAATAAAGATGACAAGAAACACCTGAGCATCAAAGTACGACATTGTGAAATTTCAGATAAAAAGGGAGAGATACTATGTCAGCGTATTTGTTTATTCATTTTAAAGAAAAACGGACTCCTGATGGAGAACAGGTATATTTTGGTATCAGTCAGGATGGATTCACTTGGGAGCTAGTGAATAATGGTCAACCGGTCTTATGAAGCTATTATGGTGATAAAGGAGTCCGAGACCATACAATTATACGTACACAAGCTGGTGAATTCGTTATTTTAGCAACTGATTTAAGTCTATCTTATGGTATGCTGAATCAATACCATAATTCATGGAGTGAAATCTCCAGAAACGGCAGTAAATCACTTGTCATGTGGAAATCAAATGATTTAATTCATTGGCAGGATCAGAAAATGTTAACGTTAGGAACTGAAGACTTTGGTTGCCTATGGGCACCCGATGTCATCTTCAACCAAAAAACCAATGACTATATCGTTCATTGGTCTTCATCTTATAAATGCGACAATTTTAAATCAAAAGCTATTTTCTACAGTCGCACTAAAGATTTTAAATCCTTCGGCGAACCTCAAATTTTATATAAAAAAGATGATAGTGATGTAATTGATTCAGCTATGTATGCGGAAGGCGACTGGTATTACCTTTTCGTTAAGTCTGGAAATAATCCTCAGAGCATCATTTTGTTACGTTCTAAGAACATAACGGGGCCATTTGAACGTGTGAAAGCTTTTGATAGAAGTATGTCTAAAATTGAACAAGGAAAATATGAAGCCCCAACAGCCGTAAAAGTTAAAGATGGACGTTGGGCGTTGTTCTTGGATTATTATGGTACTGGCGCTGAAGGTCAGGGATACATTCCTTTTATAGCGGATACTCTTGAAAGTGGTAACTTCATTCGCAGTGATAAAAACTTTTCGTTCCCATATGGCTACAAACATGGTACCATCTTAAAAATTTCGGATGAAGAATACAGCCGTTTGAAAGCGTTTCACAAACTACCTTCTGAATATTAAAAGCATTAATTAATGCAGAAGAAGTGCCATTACATTCAAAACCATATACAGCAAACAATATTGTTCCGAAACCCGCAAAGATCTGACGGTGAGTGTTTTGTTTGTCACAGCCTGGTGCATCGTTATATTCCTGTAAAGACGCCAGTATCCCTTTCGGCTCGCCCCAATTTCAGGGATTCATCATGATCAATTGGGCACTTTTCGAATCGTTGCATGGCGCGGAAAAAGTTGCAGTGGACGCTAAAAAGGCAACCATTCAAAATGAAAGGATCCGAGCCACTATCAATATCAATCCCGTCGGTGTTATTTCTTTTTACAAGGGTGAGGACTGATTCTACGAGAGTATTATCACGGGTGGGGAACTGACAGTTCGGAGAGTCGTTCTCTGAAAATCGTCGCTCGTGAATTTGATCCGATCAAGGGTGGCGAATACAGCCTGAATGTTTGATTTGAAACAATGACAGTAAGAAAATATTTAGGATGGAACAGTATCAACACGCATATCTCGATGATTTAAAGGGTTGTGTATTGGATCTGGCTCAAAGGAATTCACAGGTTTCTGTTCCTTTTGCACTTTCCAATCTCGATTATAGATTCCTATGGAATAATCCAGCAGTCGGTAAGGTAGTATTTGGTAAAAACTATACCGAATGGCTTGCGGAAGTAACTGATCAGATGAACTACTGAATTACTGTCAATGATACGCCTTTCCAGATCGTAGAAAGCAGCACTGTTGTGACGGGGCGTGCCTTGATGATGTCTGAAAATGTGATGGACCTTTGGCAGAGTAAGTTACGCTATCGCACGCAATAGGAAGTGTTGGACGTTGCAAGAAAATATAAACGGCTGAGAATTCCTCTGGATGTCATCGTTATCGATTTTTTCCATTGGATTCATCAAGGTGAATGGAGCTTTGATCCTGTTTACTGGCCGGATCCAAAAGCCAATGTAGGGAAAACTACTACAAATATGGCATTGACATGTTCTGGTTGAACGAAGCAGAACCGGAATACAGTGTTTATGATTTTGATAATTATCGTTACTAATGTTAAAGTGGGCAATATTTATCCACGCTTGCACTCTCAAGTTTTTTACGACAGGCTAAAAACTACCGGTCAGTCTCATATCGTCAATTTGGTGAGCAGTGCTTGGGTTGGCAACCAGAAATACGGAGCCTTAATAGGTCAGGAAATGTAGTTTTTTAACCGTATCACAATAGTTAGTATCAATACTAGAAGTGGTAAACTTTTACTGACGTTCAAAAATTGAGCGTTTTTTTTCTTGTACTAATTTAACATCCAAACCGCTTCAATAATCAGATAAAATAATGATGGATTAATAGGTTTTTCTGCACAGGTTACATATTTTTACATTTGTAACCTTGGAATTAAGAATGCAGATAACTGGCTGTAATATGGCAAAAACAACAAATTTTTGGTTCCACTGATCAATTTTTATCCAATATGATAAAAGATTTCTGATTCTTGTGCAAGGTTTTTGTAATGATTTGCTCAAAAACCTTGCACATTGATTGAATTATCTATTAATAATTCTTGTTATAAAATAATTTTTCTTTTACTCAGCAAACCCTAAATAATAATTAGACCTGTTAGATAATTCTATCTAAATATCGTATATTTTACACCGATCAATAACGTTCAAATCTGGATGCAACAACTGCAGCAAACGGTGCCTGACAGGTTTTTCAGATTCCAATATATCTGACCTAAGGGAGAAGGATTCATCATTTAAACACACGTAAAAAATTCAAACCCATCATTGACAGCGTTTACATATGAGTTTAAACTTTTAGTAAACGTTTCCATTATTCTGCTTCTTAATTCATATACTATTATCCTCCAGTTAAGATCTTAACAAGATAAATTAACTAAATACTCCAGTTCACTTTTTTGCGGATTGATTTATTTGCCAAGATTTCTAGAAACATTGTTGTTTCTGAAATAAAAAATTAAGGTGGGGATTGTATGAAAAGGAATGTTCTGAAAAAGACAAGCTGGGTAATTGTCTCTATTCTGACGCTGCTTTTATTCACGCAGCCGACCGATGCCGCGACAGCTGACTCCAGAACAATCAAGAACGGACAGGAATGGTTCGATACTTCTGGGAATTTGATTCAGGCCCACGGAGGAGGATTTATGAAATACGGCGCCTATTATTATTGGGTCGGTGAGGATAAGTTAACAAACTCGGCGCGCTTTAATGGCGTTAATCTGTATCGTTCCAAAGATCTGAAAAACTGGGAATTTGTTCATCAGATCCTGTCGATGAGCGCTAATCCAAATTTAACCGGCAAAACTGTTGAACGCCCCAAGCTAATTTATAACGAAAAAACCAAGATGTTTGTTCTATGGGCACATTGGGAAAATGGTGAAAACTATTCTTCCTCTCATCTATTAGTGGCTACATCTCAGGCGATTGGCGGCGATTATAAGGTTATCCGAAATTTCCGTCCGGGCGCGGGAGAGGTAGCCGATCCGGGGGTTGACCCGACATACACAGGAACAGACGGAAACTATGGCTACGGATCCCGTGATTTTACCGTTTATAATGACACGTCCAATCACGCAGCCTACTTAATTTCAACGCAAAACAGTTCAGTAATGCGCGTCTATAAATTAACCGATGATTACACAAATGTAGACTGGAAAAACTCATACCCACTTTTTGCCGGCAAGAAACGCGAAGCTCCGGCTTTAGTAAAAGTCGGCGATTATTATTTCTTATTTACTTCGTCACAGTCCGGATGGTATCCCAATCAGGCAATGGTTTCCTTCACAAAGGATATCTCTGATCCCAATGGCTGGTCTGACATGCAACCTGTCGGCAATAACTCCACCTTTTATAGTCAGCCAACAAATATTATGGAAATTTCTAGGCCAAACGGGGAAAACCAGTACATTTATATGGGTGATCGCTGGAATCCGAGCAAATTAGGATCTTCGCAATATATCTGGCTGCCATTAACATTTAAGGGAACTAATGTAACAATGAATTATGTCAGTACATGGCAGCTGACTCACACAGGAAAAATTAAGACATCTAAAGATAAACTGCTGTCAGAAAACAAACCGGTCACAGGCAGCGAAGCAAAGGCTGGTTTCTCGCTAAATCAAGCCAATGACGGCAATTATGTGCAGGAACTTGGCTCTTGGAATCCAAGCAGCGCTTATATGCCTGTGAATGTTCCGTTCGAGTGGCAGGTGGACTTGCAAAAAAATAAGAAACTTTCCAGAATTGATATAAGCTTTGTCAGCTATAATGGTTCAGAAACCTACGCACAGTTTCAAATATACGGCAGCAATGATCGCAGTCAATGGACGCTTCTGAAAGATGAGTCGCAAAATAAAACAACAAGCTTCATATCAGATGACATTAGTGGCACCTACCGCTATGTAAAAATCGCCGTTTCCAGGGTTGTGAATGCCCATAATGGCAATGCCGCATCTTGGGCGGCAGGGTTTACTGAAGTACAGGTCTATGGCAAATAAGGTAACATTTAGCGGCGATATGGAAAAAATTGTAGTCGCGCCAATATGATTGATGTGATAGACGATATTCATGAACGCTTTGCCGTACCGGCCGATCATCTTTTTTCTATTGCGTTCAAAAGGAGGGGAAGTTACGTGAAAAAAAAGGGTGAATTGAAGGGTGAAAAAAAAGCAGCGGTCCATGGAGATACTGTCGATTTCAAAACAAGCCGGATTTTAAAGGCTACAGTACTGATTTTAAGTCTTATGCTTCTCTTCAGTTTGCGCCCTCTGGATGTAAAGGCATCAGAGGATACGGTATCCTTGCATGTGTTGGCTACTCCCTTTAAGATTCAGGGCGAAAAGAAGGCTGACAACATCAAACTTGACTGGAACGCCGTTACAGGTGCATCTAGCTATACACTAAGCAGTTCTTCTTATAAGAAGGGAAAGTATAAACAAATTGCCACACCAACCAGCAGCACCTACGAAATCTATGGATTAAAGCATAGAACCTATTATAGGGTTCAGGCACTGGACGCTAAAGGGAATGTTCTTGCCACTTCAGAAGTGATTAGTGGTAAGCCTGTAAACTGCAGAAGCAGAGTATCTCTGAACACTTTTGATAACACAAAAACCTCCTCCATTCAAGGTCTTAAGTCTAAGTTCAGAATGGGAAAGAATTATTATCAGTTTGGTTTTGAGCGGGCTGATGACGGCTCCTTAACGATGTGGCAAAGCACATCAAAGGACGGTATTACCTATGGCACAAAAAAAGCCGTGGCCCTTATTGGGGCCGTTGATGAATTGAAATCCTGTAAACTGGAGTCGGTAGGTGCTCAACAGCGATCCGATGGAACGATTGTGATCTGGGCGCACTATGAAAATAGAACGGACTATACGCTGGCCCGTGTGATCAATATTTCGGGTAAACCGGGCGGGCCGTTTACAGTACACGCCAGTTTTCGTCCTCAGGGCAACGATTCCCGTGATCTCAATTTTTATGTTGATGATAATGGAAACGGTTACTTGATTTCTGCTGCCCATGGAAATCAAGATATAAACATCTATAAGCTAACGGATGACTGGATGGAGGTTTTGCCGGAACAGGTTTCCCCGGCGATTACTGTCTTAAAGGGCCAAAGGCGTGAGGCCCCAGCATTAATTAAGCAGGAAAACTGGTACTATCTTTTCTCATCTGAGGCAGCGGGCTGGTATCCAAGTGCCTGCAAATACATCGCTGCCCCAACCATTCAAGGACTTGCCGACGCACCACTGCGCCAGGTTGGTAATACATCAACGTTTGGTACGCAATCCGGTGGTATCTTTATGATCGGCAATACGGCAGTTATGGCTGCAAACCGTTGGAGCAACAGCTGGAAATATCCTGACCCGATTACTGCTGGAAGCCGTTTAATGCCGCTTGCGTTGAAAGACGGATATGCAGCATTCGATTATTACCAGAATATTGAATACAATGTGGAGAAAGGCATTGTCATTCCCGTGCAGGCAGGAGAGAATCTATCTTTGGGCAAACCGGTCGTTGCCAATCAATCGACCGCTGCGAACGCCGGATTTGAAGCAACCAAAGCGAATGATGGCATCAGCTATGACTCTAGCAACTATTATCAATCTGTCGCTGGCGTCGAGCCATGGACTTGGACAGTTGATCTTGGCCAACCGTCGCTAATAAATGAAATTGATATAACTTTTAAAAGGGTCAATGGGTCTGAAACCTATCAAAGCTATCTTCTGGAGGGAAGCAATGACGGCGTTCACTTTGTGACACTAAAGGACTGCACGGATAACAAGGTTATTGGTTTTAACGAAAACGAAATTAACAATACCGATACATTTCGTTATGTCCGAATTAAAGTCAATAACTCAACAAATGTTAATAATGGCCAGAGCGCTAGCTGGGCACGCGGTATTAACGAACTGACCGTATATGGCAGCCCGGTAATCCCGAACCCGTCAAAGTGATTCAGCTTAGATTGGGGCATAGACTACGATATATTTGATGACCGCGAGCGTGCAGAGCGATAATAATCAAAAATAAGGTTGGGGTGTCTCAAAAGTCTATAGACAATGAGACACCTCTACATTTTACTATAAGAACATGGTAGGTTACACTTAATTGGACGAATCAGCTAAGGTCATGTAAACTTCAACGCTCCCAAGGGAGACCGGAAAAATGAAACGGGAACGAAGAAGCTTCTCACGAATTATTCCATACTGATCGAGAGAATCAGTTTAAAGATAAGCTCATTGATGGTGCTTTGGAAACGTTTCAATTAATCGATCCTTAAGTCATAAGGGCATGCCTTATGATAATCCCGTTGCGGAAGCAACATTTAAGACGATCAAAACAGAGTTGGTTACCGAGTGTGTTTTTCCTAACCAACATGTTCTTAATTTTGAATTATTTTACTATGTCCGTTGGTTCAACAACCTTTGAATCCATGGATCACTAGACTATCTAACACCGATTGAATACAAGTTACAGCACCTTTAAAAATTTGTTTGATTTAGTGTTGACATACTACAGATCCTTGCTCAAAGATGAGAAGAGACGTTCACTACCCCTTGATGATAAACAGCGACCGTCTGATACCCGAGCGACTGGTGAGGGCGTTCATGGTTATAAAGATCAAGATAGTTGCCAATGCCTATGCGCCTCTCTTGGACTTTCGTAGTCTTTAAGATAGACTTTTTCTTCGTACTTGACTGAACGCCACAATCGCTCGATAATGATGTTGTCCAGTGCCTGATTCTTCCCATCCATGCTGGTTTTAACGGATTTTTCCTTGAGAAGATACAGATAGTGCGGGCTTGTGAAATGACTGCCTTGATCACTGTTCATGATCTCCGGTCTCGTTTGCGTCAGTGCGTTTTAACGGTTTGTGATCAGCTCAATCTTCCAGTGTCTGTTCTCCAATGCCCGCTGATAACGTAGCCTGAATACCAGTCGATAATGACGGCCAGATACATCCAGCCGTGGTTCAGGAAGCAAAGCGTTCATCTCGTGCATCGATCCAGAATTTTTTTAAACCACGAGAGTTCCGTGGTTAGGCGGCCAACTCACTGTACAGTCGAACAATCTTTTCTTTGTATTCCGCCTAAATCCGGCTCCGATCATTCCGCTTGCGATCAAAGAGTTGTGGCAGCTGAACTGATCTAGAGATGTCTTTTTCCGTTGGTTCAGCCGATTGACATGAACACCGTACTGAGAGGACAATTCGTTTAACGTCTTTTCCTCCTTCAGAATTTCGAGCGTGACTTCGACTTTGAATATTTGAGCGCACGATTTTCGCTTCATAAATATATCTTACACATCCTTGTTTCAAGTCTACGAAGCAAAAAAGGCTATCAGTTAAACGGACGAATAATTACTAAATCCAGAGAATACTGTGTGCATTTAATCAAAATTAAATTTTTTTGATAAGTTCAGCACAGTGGCCATCTTTTAAAAAGATCGGAAGTGTTTCTATAGGTGCATTAACCATGATCCTTTGTCCTCCCTGGTATTCTTTTCCGGTATGGGCATTAGTCCAGCTTGCACCTTCAGGTAGATAGACTGTTCTTTGAGTTGCACCGGCCTGCATGATCGGTGCAACCAGGATATCGTCACCATACATATAAGCATCATCAACCGGCCAAGTGTTTCTATCCTTTGGAAATCCATAAAATAGAGGGCGCATGACAGGACTTCCAGACACATGGGCTTCTTTCATTGTGTTTCTGGAATATGACCGAAGCAGTTCACGAATACCAATGAATTTCTTCATGATTTTATAATTTTTTTCACCATAAGACCAAATTTCGTTTGCCGCGCCTGTTCCTTCCGTTTCTTCGCCATTTTTCTTAAATAGCTTTTGAAAAGGATTTCTAGCACCATGCATGCGCATCACCGGACAGAAGGTTGCAAACTGGAACCATCTGATTAGCAACTCTTGAAATGCGGGTTTTGTGATATCGCCACCGCTAAAACCGCCAATATCGGTTGTCCACCATGGAATGCCAGCTATTCCCATCTGAAGACCTGCGATCAATTGACGACGAAGCGTTTCAAAAGTAGATGAAATATCTCCTGACCATACCAGAGTTCCATATCTTTGGCTGCCGATCCAAGCACAGCGAGCTAATTTAACTGTCACTTTGTCTTCTTGCTTTTGACCATCATAAAAGCCTCGTACATATTCTCGCGGATAGAGATTACTCTTTTGAACAGCTGCCCCAGCATAGTAATGATAGTTGTCAAAATCATATTGGCCATATTCGGGCTCAGCTTCATCAAGCCAAAAGAGTTCAATTCCGTGTTTCTCATAATTTTGCTTAATCTTATTCCAGACAAATTTTCGTGCCTCCGGATTGGTTGCGTCATAAAAGACGTTATTGCCATGAAACAGCATTTGAACATCAATTCCGCGATCAGTACGCACCAATAACCCTTTATCACGCATTTCTTCATAATTTTCACTACGAACATCAATTTGTGGCCAAACGGAAACCATGAGTTTGATACCATAGTCATTTAATTCTTTAACCATTGCATCAGGATCCGGAAAATAATCCGGATCAAAGCGATAATCTCCACAACGTGGCCAGTGGTAGTAGTCAATCACAATTACATCCACCGGAATCTTACGACGGTGGTATTCTCGTGCAACATCTAAGACCTGCTGTTGATTATAATAGCGTAGTTTACACTGCCAGTAGCCTAGTCCATACTCAGGCATCATTGGTACGTGACCGGTGACAGAGCTGTATTGTTGTTCGATTTGTGCCGGTGTATCACCAGCTGTAATCCAATAATCAAGTTGCCTGCTACTATCAGCTGTCCATTCAGAATGATTACTGCCAAAGAAGACTTTACCAATGGCTGGATTTGCCCACAGGAAACCATAACCTAGGTTGGACACATAGAACGGCACAGATGCTTGTGAATTACGGTGAGCAAGTTCCAAGACGGAACCTTTTAAATTGAAAGTTCCATCTTGGTATTGACCCATGCCGAAAATTTGTTCGTTGGAGTTCCCCAAAAAAGTAGCTGTAACTTTAAAATCGTCTCCGGAAATAGTGTGATAACTTCGAGGCCGTTTATTAAGTGCACCGCCACGGTCAGTTTCACGTAAGAGCAGCTTACCGTCTTGATTATAGAAGCTAATAATTCCCCAACGGGTATTAAATCGATTGGAAGTTACAACAGCTTTAATGTTGCCATTCTGAATCGTTGCTTCACCGGGTTCTTGAACATTAATATTTGCAGATGAATTTGTCGATAACAGTGCGTCATTAGATAAATCCAGTGGACCAGCCGGTGTTGCTGTGATACGGAAGCTATTATCTCCCCATGCAGTGATTCTGACAGTTTCGTTTTGGTTATGAAATTCTAAATAGTTATCTCCCTGTGTAAAAATAACCATGAGATGCCTCCTCTTCCTAAAAGAGGGATACTTATTAGCAGTGTAATAAAAATAATAATGTATCCGCTTTCTTTTTTTGGTTAGTATATCATACCAACTAATTACTATCAAGATGTTTCATGACCAAAAATGCTTTATTTAGCGGATACTGGATTAGACTAGTTAAGTTTTGGCCCATTCCGTCGTTTCATAGCTAATTTCCAAATAAGTCTCTTTAATTTGTATGTCAAACAACAAAGCCAAAAAAAGCGTAATACCGTGTCGATATTCGCCATTGCAATGCCCATATCGATAGATACAGCAACGATCTCAGCCGTTTTGGCGTGCACTAAGCCAAGCCCGCACTTTTTGTTTAATGAAGAAAAAGCTTCGTTCAATTTTCCCTCGGGGGTCTGTCGTTGGGTGTTTTCGTTGCTTAACGCTTCTGCATTACCTTCAGCCTATTTTCCTGCAGGTAGCCCATCTGTCGATGTATTCTGCTTTAATCGCAAGGCTCCCACCTCCTGATTTTTCCAGATTAATTAAGGTTCAGTCCTTCGTTTCACCGAAACTACTATAACTTCTGCTGACTTCTCGCCGTTCATCCGAACCTTGTCTGGCGACTTACGTTTGGATTGCGTCTGTAGGAACTTCATCCTTCTTGTCGGACGCCCTGACGAGATCTCCCCGGGTAAGAACGACCGCTTTCCTTCCATGTGGCTGCTGCATTTACTGAATGAGATTCGGGCAGTATTGGACTTCACCTTGTTTTGCAGGCTTATCCGTCTCAAGTCAGCCATAACATGCAGTTCTTGTTCATTAGCCCGGAAGTTTGCCTCCGGCTTCCTTCAGATTCCGCCTCACGGTGGACACCCTTGCCCTTGGCTGACAGTTCTTACTGCCAAGCCTGTAGCGGACTTTCACCGCCAAGCTGTCGCCCATGCCGGGCGCACTATGAAATAGAACAGATTATATGCTGGCCCGTGTGATCAACATTTCAGGTAAACCGGACGGGCCATTTACGAGCAAAACAATCATTGCCAGTCAGTCGACCACTTACTGCAAATGACAGATTTGAAGTAATTAAAACAAATGATGACGTCAGCTATGATTCAGCAACTATTATTAATCTGTCGCTAGCGTTCAAGAAGGGACATAAACTAAGTAAAAGAGGGTGTCAAAAGTCTAATGACGATGGGACACCCATTAAATGACATACCTTTGGAATTAAGTGCGCGGGTAGTTGTTCACGTTACGAGCAACCGGAGCGCAGTGCAGGTTCGATACGCTTTTGGGACAGCCTCTAGGTTGGACTTTTTCAATGGCCTCTCGCTGATCTTCTTGTAGAGGTTTCACATCTGCGTATTGATTCACAGCCGCTTATTTTGCTGTAAAATCAAATACTTTACTAATTTACTAAGTAAATCAGAGAATGCCCATCGAAATCAAATTCTGGTGAAAAAAATAGTAGTATTACCAACCAAAATTTTTGGGCGTCGGAATTGGCGGATCTACGTCAACATTATTAACGTACGTTTTGCTGAATGCATTACGATATTGACTTGGCGTTGTGCCGGAAGTTTTTTTGAAAATACGCATAAAATACTTTTCATTGAGAAAGTTTAATTCCAAAGCTATTTGTTTTACCGTTTTATTTGTAGTCAGTAATAATTCCATGGCCTGATTGACTTTAGTTTGATTGATATACGCAATCGTTGTTGTTGACTGATATCGCTTAAAAAGACGGGTTAAATAATTGGGGGTTATTTCGAATTCATTAGCAATTTGCGCCACACTTAATGATTCGTGACTGTGAATTTTAATCCAATTGATAATCATTTCAAAAGTAGCCGTGTTGGAAGTAGTCTTCTGCTGCGTTTTCTTTATGTACTGGTTGGATAATTCTATTGCTAATACGGAAATAAAGTAACTTGGTGTCAATACAGAATCGCTTTCGTCATTAGCACTATCCAGTAGTTGACGAACCAGCAATATGATCTTTTCAAAGTTTCTGATTTGGAATAATTGTGGTATTGCGATTTCTTCGGATTGCAGTTTCTGGGTGTTAAACTGTAAATCTGTTTTCACAGCAGTTCCGGGAAAAAAATGCATCCAATAGTATTGCGTGTCAGCTGTTGATCCTTGGTAACCAATGTGACAGATGCGTGGTGGAATAAGCAGGCAATCATGCCCTTTAACCACAAAACGCTCTGTACCAATTTGAATATAGACCTCCCCGCTTAACACAATGAATAGTTCATAATCACCATTATTGGTGATCTGTTTATGTCGCCACCCATCATTACAGAAATAATGTCCGGCTTTATAATAGCTAAATGGCTGCTTTAGTGTGAAAATATATACTTTTTCACTCATTTTATGTACCTCCTTTAAAATTTGTGTACCTTTTTCTCTATTTTATTAGTTTTCGAGAAATAAGCAAACGCTTACAGTATGAATGTAAGCGTTTATACGTATGGGTCAACATTCGAATGTTTGCATTTACCTGTTAAGGAGGAGAACCTTATGAGTGAGCCATCGATTACAAAAACACTTAAGCAACCCGTTAGACATGTCGGTACCTTGGAAAAATTCAGCTATGCTCAGCTTGATACCGCCGGACAATTAGTCTTTACGATGATTAGCAGTTATCTTCTCTACTTTTACACAGACATAGCTGGGCTACCAGTCGCAACCGCTGGTATTATTCTATTGATTGCACGGATTTTTGACGGCATTGATGCCCCAATTTGGGGGAGCTTGATTGATATTACCAATTCCAAATATGGGCGTGCCCGGCCGTACTTCCTCTGGGTAGCGATTCCCTTTGCGCTATTTGGCATTTTAACCTTCTGGGCACCACAGATCAGTATGACTGGCCGTATTTGGTATTGCGGCATTACCTATGTTATCTGTGGAATCCTGTATACAGGATTGAACACACCTTTAACCGCTGTTCTCCCATTAATAACGCCCAATCCGTCTGAAAGATTACAAATGAATTCCTAGCGAATGACCGGGTCACAATTGGGAGTACTTGCAGTTAACGCACTGACATTACCTTTAGTTGCTTTTTTAGGCGGCGGAAATGACGTTGTCGGGTTTCGTTGGACCATTATCATTTTTGCTGTTTTATGTGCCATCATGACCTTGTTCTCCTTTCGGCACATCAAAGAACGAGTACAGGTTACTGCTAAACGTACAACTCTGAAGCAGGGAATCCACGCGATGAGACGTAACTGGCCATGGATCATTATCGTGATAAGCAATTTATTGTTTTGGATTGGTTTAACAGAACGAACGTCGACACTCGTCTACTACTTCACGTACAACTTTGGCAACAAGGGTTTAGTAACCTTCTTTAATTCGATTGCATCAATCCAGATTATCGCGATGCTTTCCATACCACTTCTGAATAAGTTTATGAGTAAGCAGCTTCTTTGGATTGTCTCGTTAATTGCCGCCATCATCGGTCAACTCATCATTGTTGTCGGCGGTCAATCCTTGCCGATTGTCCTAATCGGTTGGATTATTGCCAATATGGGATCAGGAATTGCTTGTTCCATGCCATTTGCGATGCTGGGTTCTGCGGTAGATTATGGCGAATGGAAAAATAAGGTCAATGCAGCAGGTCTACTGACCGCTATCGGCAGTTCATTTTGCATTAAAGTAGGCAGTGGTATTGCCGGTTTTATTCCCTCAATTATTTTGTCGGCCTTTGGTTATGTAGCGAATAAAACTCAAACTGCTTATGCTTTAACCGGAATTTCTATTTCTTTCAATTGGGTGACGATATTTGCGTTCGCTCTTGCCATTTTGCCATTGCTGTTCTATCGCAAATATGAAAAGATGGAAGACACTGTACGTTTGACAGTAGAGAAAGATACTCAGTTGGAAAATTAATCCGTTGTTTAAGTTAAAATTTTAGGAGGTCGAAAAATGCTGTCACAACAAGAGCAAAGTTTAATTCTACGTCATGGTAATGAGTTATTGAAAATTGAACCGTGGGGTGAAAATAGTTTTCGCGTCAGGAGTAGTAAGTATCCGAAATTTCAGGGAAGTAGCCATGCACTGTTACCTGCGCCCAAATTATCAGCGCATCCGAAAATTACTATTGATGCTTCCGGTTCGAGCGGTTCCATTACTAATGGAGACCTAACGGCAAAAATTAACGCACACAAAAACATACTTTTTTACAATCAAGATGGCAAACTGCTGCTTAAAGGTTATCAGCGCAATCGTATCGATGACATGACAACCACTATTGATCACAACAAAGCCGCTCACTTTAACAGTGCATTGAATATTAATTCACGTGAATTTAAAGCTCACATAGGCGGCGATTATGAACTTTACGTTCGCTTCGAGTCCAATCCAGAAGAAAAATTATTTGGTATGGGGCAATATCAACAAGATTTTCTTGACTTGAAAAACGCTAAATTGGAATTAGCACATCGAAACTCTCAGGCCAGTGTACCGTTCGTCCTTTCCAATCAAGGTTATGGTTTTTTGTGGAACAATCCGGCAATTGGCGACGTTCATTTTGCCAAGAATATAACAGAGTGGCATGCAATATCCACAAAAGAAATGGATTTTTGGATTACAGACGGCGATCAACCAAGTCAGATTGAGGAACAATACGCTGCCGTAACCGGAACTGTTCCGATGATGCCCGAATATGGACTAGGCTATTGGCAGTGCAAGCTACGCTATCGTACTCAGGATGAACTGCTGCAAGCTGCGCGTGAATTTAAACGACGCCATCTACCTATTGACGTGATTGTAATTGATTATTTTCACTGGCCAAAATCGGGAGAGTTCTGTTTTGATCCGGCATATTGGCCAGATCCTCGTGCCATGATTAATGAACTTCATGAAATGGGGATCAAGTTGATGGTTTCTGTCTGGCCAACCATTGATGAGACAAGCTCGCATTATAAAGAGATGGCTGAAAATGGTTATTTAATTCAAGTTGAACGTGGTGTACCAATTGCGATGAATTTTTTAGGAAACAATGGATTCGCGGATTTCACCAATCCCGGGACCCGGCGTTACTTATGGGCATTACTGAAAAAGAATTACTACGATTTAGGTGTTGATTTATTTTGGCTTGATGAAGCCGAACCGGAGTATACGGTATATGACTTCGACAATTATCGTTACTATCGGGGAAGCAACCTTCAAGTGGGCAACATTTTCCCGGCCGTCTACTCAAAAATGGTATACGACGGTATGAAGTCCGTCGGACAGAAAGAGATTGTCAATCTGGTCCGTAGTGCCTGGGCAGGTTCTCAGCGATACGGTGCACTCGTCTGGTCCGGAGACATTGATTCCAGTTTTCAATCCTTACGTAATCAGCTGGCCATCGGGCTTAATATAGCAATTGCCGGCATTCCCTGGTGGACAACCGATATCGGCGGTTTTCATGGTGGCATAAACGATGATCCCGATTTTCGTGAATTGGTTACCCGCTGGTTTCAGTTTTCTACCTTCTGTCCGGTCATGCGCATGCATGGTGACCGTGAGCCTCACACGAAGCCACTAAGTGTGTCCGGCGGAGGAAAAATGCCTTCAGGAGCACCAACGGAGCCTTGGGCATACGGAGATCAAACTTATAACATCATGATCCGCTATATGCAAATTCGTGAGCATATGCGTGATTACCTGCGTGAACAAATGGCGGCCGCACATAAGAAAGGAACGCCAATTATCCGGCCTCTGTTCTATGACTTTCCAACAGATCAGAACAGCTGGGCCATTGAAAATCAGTATATGTTTGGCCATGATCTTTTGATTGCACCGATTATGTATGCACAGATAACGCAAAGGGATGTTTATCTCCCTCAGGGTACCGATTGGGTAAATGTTTATACCCAAGAAACAAAGTCTGGCGGTCAAACTATTGTCACCGAAGCACCTATCGAAGAAATTCCGGTTTTTGTCCGTAAACAGGTTGCGGATGTGCTATTGCCACTTTTCAAATAGATTCCGAGCAAAACCTCTCGGAAACAGATAAAAATACAGGAGAAAAAGCATTTTACTTCAATTTTGGTGATAAAATGCTCTTTTTTGATTATTCATCAGATCCAGATAAGCGTCAAAATTATGAACATATCAATTTTATTATATCTTATGAAAATATGTATTGCATAAAAAACACTTGTGCAATAAATGAAAGCGTTTTATAATTAATTATGTAAGTTTGTTGTATAAACCAACTATTTAGGAGGCTTCATTTATGAATGTTAAAAAGACTTATTGGAACGATGTCGGTAAAATCAGATATGTAGGTCACGATCACCTACGTTCAGAACTTTCCTTTCACTATTACAATCCGGACGAAGTGATTCATGGCAAGAAGATGCGGGATTGGCTGCGGTTTTCCGTTGCTTACTGGCATACTTTTGATCAGCGTCTGGTCGATCCATTCGGTACCGGTACGGCTCAGCGGCCATATGACCAATACAGTGATTCCATGGATCTAGCTTTGGCAAAAGTTGATGCTGCCTTTGAATTCTTTACTAAGCTGGGTGTCGATTATTTTTGTTTCCATGACCGTGACTTGGCTCCTGAAGGCGATACGCTCAGAGAAACCAACAGAAATCTGGATACAATCATTGACCGCATCGTTGCTTACCAAAAAACGACCGGTATAAAGGCTCTGTGGAACACCTCAAATCTGTTTACTAATCCTCGATTTGTCGCCGGTGCCGCAACATCACCATATGCTGATATTTATGCATATTCTGCGGCTCAGTTGAAACACAGTCTGGAAATCGGCAAACGGGTCGGTGCCGAAAATTACGTATTCTGGGGTGGACGGGAAGGTTATGAATCACTTTGGAATACGGATTTAAAAAAAGAACAGGAGCATGCGGCAAAATTTTTCCATCTGGCTAAAGATTATGCTAGAGAAATTGGATTCACTGCCCAAATGCTACTTGAACCGAAACCTAAGGAACCGACGACTCATCAATACGATTTTGATGCGGCAACGACCATTGCTTTCATGAAAGAATACGACTTGGAAAATGACTTTAAGCTTAATTTGGAGGGAAATCACGCAAATCTGGCCGGCCATACTTACCAGCATGAAATTCGTGTGGCGCGTGAAGCAGGCCTGCTTGGTTCTCTAGATGCAAATCAAGGCGACAAGCTGATAGGCTGGGACATTGACGAATATCCTTCCAATCTGTATGAAACCACTGCCGCCATGTATGAAGTTATCGAGAACGGAAGTATCGGGCCTCGCGGCGGATTGAATTTTGACGCAAAGCCGAGACGCTCCTCTTACAAACCAAATGATCTGTTCTACGGCCATATTGTAGGCATGGACAGTTTCGCTGCCGGACTGCGAGTTGCCGCGAAAATGAAGGAAGACGGGTTTTTGGATGATATTTTAAGCGATCGTTACCGTTCCTATACGTCCGGAATTGGGGCAGCTATCGAAAACGGCAAAGCCGACTTCAAGTCCCTTGAAGATTATATCATCGATAAACCGCAATCCGAATTGATTGCGGCAACACACTCGGATCATCTTGAGAAAATAAAAGATACGATCAATCACTATATCATTGATACCCTAAGCAAGTCATAATTAAAAGTGCAGTTACAGGGGCCCTTTGTCTCCTGTTTTTCCATGCTGTGTCTTGAGGAGGAATATCCATGAGTGATTACGTGCTCGGCATTGATTTGGGAACGAGTGCGGTCAAGGTTTCTGCCTTGAACCGCAACGGACAGATCATTGCCCAGGAAAGCGCTGACTATGATTTGATTCAACCTGGGCCAGGGTATAGCGAACAGAATCCGGAAGACTGGGTCTCCGGCACAACGGCAGCGATTGTACGGCTGATTCAACATGATCACTTAACACTGAAAGCAATTACCGGTATTAGTTTTTCAGGTCAAATGCATGGACTGGTGCTTCTTGATGAAAATAACCGAGTACTTCGCCCGGCTATTTTATGGAACGATACCCGGACAACGGCCCAATGCAAAGAAATCGAGACATTGCTTGGTGATTCGTTTATTGCAATAACAAAAAATCGGCCACTGGAAGGCTTCACATTGCCAAAATTACTGTGGGTTAAAGAAAATGAACCGGATATCTGGGCAAAAGCAAAGACATTTCTCCTACCCAAAGATTATGTCCGCTTTCGAATGACGGGCAGGTTGGCAACGGACTATTCCGATGCAACCGGAACGGTGTTGCTGGATGTCGCTGCCGGTACGTGGAGTAAGACGATTTGCGAGAAGCTTCATATTCCGCTCTCCCTATGTCCGCCATTGATCAGATCCATTGATCTGGCCGGTAATGTGACACCAAGCTACGCCGCATTTTCCGGACTGACTATTGGTACAAAGGTCTTCTGCGGTGCGGCCGACAATGCCGCGGGTGCTATCGGCACCGGTATCTTGAATTCGAATCGAGTGCTGTCCAGTATTGGCACTTCCGGTGTGGTTCTGAAATATGAAACCAATGCAGAGACTGACTATCATGGTGTCTTACAGTTTGAGGATCACGCGATTCCCAATAAATTTTACTCTATGGGCGTAACTCTGGCGGCAGGTTATTCGCTGAGCTGGTTCCAAAAGACCTTTGCAGCTTCGGAAAGTTTTGCAGATTTTATTACCAATGCCGAAAGATCGACCGTGGGGGCGAATGGATTACTATTTACGCCTTACATTGTCGGCGAGCGAGCTCCATACGCAGATGCATCCGTTCGTGGGAGCTTTATCGGTATCGACGGCACTCACCAACGCCATGATTTTGTCCGTGCTGTTTTGGAAGGAATTATCTTCTCGTTTCGCGATATTTTTGCAATCTATGAAGAAAATGGCAGTAATTTTGATACCGTCGTCTCTACCGGTGGCGGTTCAAAAAGTCCATTATGGCTGCAAATTCAGGCGGACATCTTTAACCGAAAAGTTGTCAGTCTAAAAAATGAACAGGGGCCGGGCATGGGTGCAGCTATGATTGCCGCAGTTGGTATGGGATGGTTTGACTCCCTTCAGGAATGCACCGAGCAGTTCATCCATTTTGGCAAAGTTTACGTACCAGATTCGGATCATGTTAAGAAATATCAGCAAATTTACGAGATCTATCGCAAGGTATACGCGCGGACAAAAGACATCAGCGCGGAGTTGCTGAACTATCGGCAACATAGTTTGTAACGTTTATCGCCGTCACGATAACATGAACCTATTTACTATGTTTAAAGATGTAAAAAAAGAGGATTTGCGGAGTGAAAAACAGAACGAATGGATTACCCACGAAGTTCCTATGAAATAGCGCAGTCTGTTAAAACGTTGACCTATTGATCATGCACCATAGGGGCAACCTGTTTTCAAAAATCTTAATTTAGTACTTTTCACTACTCTTTTCAACCGGTCACAATAATAATAATTACTTGTGTGATTACCGGTTTTTTTTCATGTTTCCCACCTTCTCTGAAAAATTCTCGTTGAACGAGATAATCGCAGACAAATTGCAGCGCGCCAAGCAAACTTCCAGAAGGCCTCTGCAACTGTGCGGTTTTGTCCTCATTAAACAGCGCTTTAACGATGGATCAATTTGATAATCACGAAGGGCAGTGTTTTCCGCCTTCTGAAAGAACATCGCTGAGTGAAAGCTTAAGATAGACACGGGGTCGATACCAATCATCAGCCGTCCATAGTTGGGTCGAATGAAGCTTTAACACCAGTACCTTAATGGCATCTGGCACCGATAACATTGTTCGTTAAATATTTTGGGAACAGACATCAAGTATCACGCAGTATCCGAGTTAAACAGTGACTATCAAGCTCAACATTTATAACACGGGGAGTGAGGCTTATGCATAAAATCAATAATGGGCTTATTTATTTTTTTGGTGCTCTAGGCGGGCTGCTGTTTGGTTACGACACTGGAGTTATTTCGGGAGCAATCCTGTTTATCGACAAAGAACTTAAATTAACCACGTTTACAACAGGCATTGTTGTGAGTGCAATTCTGCTGGGAGCAATGATTGGTGCGGCAGTCGGCGGCACACTTGCTGACCGGTATGGACGGAGGCGAATCGTCCTGGCAGCTGCGGTAACATTTTGTATAGGTGCCTTAGGATGCGCCGTTTCCTGGAATGTCGGATCACTGATTTTTTTTCGAGTAATTTTAGGAACCGCGGTAGGCGGTGCCTCAACATTAGTTCCGATGTATCTTTCCGAGCTTGCTCCTGCAAAAGTCAGAGGCGCACTGTCAACTCTGAACCAGCTTATGATCATGATCGGTATTCTACTCGCGTATACTATTAATTATCTGTTCGCAAATATAGCCGGAGACTGGCGCTGGATGCTTGGATTTGCTTTTATCCCTGGCATTCTCCTCTTCTTTGGAATGCTACTGGCACCGGAAAGTCCAAGATGGCTTGTGGAAAAAGGATGTGAAAACAGGGCAAGAGAAATACTGAATCAGCTTCGGCATGGCATTGGTGTAGATGATGAAATCAGCGACATTAAACTGACAAATGATCAGCCACATAGCGGATACAGAGATCTGTTTGCTGACTGGGCCCGACCATCATTAATTATTGGAATCGGATTGGCCGTTTTTCAGCAGGTAATTGGTTGTAATACGGTGCTCTATTATGCACCGACAACATTTACCAAAGTCGGGCTAGGCTCTTCAGCAGCTCTATTAGGGACTATAGGTATCGGCATTGTGAATGTTCTCGTGACGGTACTGGCCGTCTGGCTGATGGACCGGGCAGGGAGAAGAAAGCTGCTTATGATCGGTAACGTTGGCATGTCGGTAAGTCTATTTCTCATGGCTTTTACCAGTGGTAGCGGAGCAGCAACATCCATTATGACTGTCATCAGCCTTTCTGTCTATATTATGTTCTTTTCATTAACATGGGGCCCTGTCATGTGGGTGCTTCTGGGAGAAATCTTTCCATTGCGCATCCGTGGAGTAGCCCTTGGCGTCAGCGGAGTAATCAACTGGTTTGCAAATCTTATGGTCTCTTTGACTTTCCCCAGCCTATTCGCGAGATTCGGCACAGCATTATTCAGTGTATATGCAATCATGGGGGTCATCGCATTTATTTTCGTGTTCTGCATGGTTCCTGAAACCGCCGGAAAAAGCCTGGAGCAAATTGAGGCTTCACTGCGATCAAGCAGCTTGCGGAATGTTGACTAATAAAGGAAGAAGGTAATAAGTTATATTTATCATACAGAAAGAATAACAATTAAATTTTTGTAATGAAAAAAGAGGGGACACATCAGTTCTGTGCGATGCTACGATGCGCCTCCTCTTTCCTTTATCCCGCAAACAATAGATAAGTCGTGAAAATTGTTTCAGTTATTTCTCAAAGTAATCAAAGCTCGTTTTCTGCTTCGCATGGAGATTTGGTGTGATTTTTTATCACCTTTTCTTATCCAAGATTATCGAAATCACACGTTAAAACACCTTGACTTATCCAGCTTACTTATACTAATGTAAATTGTAAACTTATTCATATTTTCTGTCAGTATCTTTTTATATGTCATATTGGTTAGGGGGACACCAAGATGATTCGCCACAGCATGAATAACAATCAGCTGCGTAATCAGAATCTGAAACTTGTTTTGCAGCAGGTTTTTAATAATCGCCCTACTTCGCGAATTGAGATTGCCCGTAATTTACAACTCAACAAATCGACGGTATCATCTTTATATAATAGTTTAATGGCTGCCGGCTATCTGATTGAACTGGGTTTGGGCGAAGCATCAACAGCTGGCGGACGCAAGCCAATGTTGGTTGATATTAATAAAAATTACGGATATACAGTGACTTTTGACTTAGGCTATCGTCATCTGCATGTGATTGCCAACTATTTGAATGGCGATGTTTGGCAGTATGAACAGACCAAGGTCAAAGATAAATCAATTCACGAAATGGTTGACTTGATCAGAAATTACATTGCCAAGTACCGGCAAAACGACCCAACGGAAAACGGGCTTTTAGGGCTCTGTTTCTCCATTCATGGAATTGTCGTCAATAATCAAATTAAGCATTCACCATGGATTGATATGGACGGAGTAGATCTGTATGCATTATTTACCAAAGCATACGGTATTCCGGTCATACTTGAGAATGAAGCAAATTTGTCAGCTATTTTTGAACGCGATTTCAACGGTGCCAGAACGATGAATAGTATGGTCACCATCAGTATACATAAAGGCATCGGTGCAGGGATTATTTTGAAAAGAGAATTATTCCGTGGTGAGCATGGTGAGGCGGGCGAAGTCGGCTGCACAATGGCAAATATTGCTATTAACTCGGGCGACGGCATGCAACCTCAACATATTGAAAATCTGTGCTCTGAAGATGCCATTATTGCCCAGGTTGAAAAACACAAAGGCTTAAATAATCTTAATCGGGAAGACCTTGTCGAATTTTATAAAAAAGAAGATCAGGCGGTCACCCGCATTCTCAGGCAATTCGCCATCGCCATCGCCGGCTTGATTTACAACATGGTAAGTTTATTGGATCCTGATGAAATTTTTCTTAACTCGCCGCTTATTGAAGAAATTCCGGAACTGTTGCAAGGGATCCAAACGGCTTACGAGAGCGTTTCTCAGACAAAGCTTACTATCCACCTTACGTCAAATACTACCCTGGCTACAGTGCTTGGTGGTTGTTCATTGATCACGCATCACGTATTTGGATTGGAAAAATATGACATGGATTTCAGCAAATCTAAAATTTAACCGATTGCAGGTGAGGGATGGGGGAAGTTTATCGCAAATTTTCTCTTGAAAACGAACCAGATCAGGTTGTATTGCGGGGTACTGTTTATCACACACTCATTAATTAAATTAGGTCGGATCGCCGATGATCATAAAATCAATCGACTACGTGCAGATCTAATCCAGAAAGCACTGTCTTTTTACTTTCGACACAGTTCCCCATTAACACCGTACCGAAGAAATAACATTAAACTCAATACGAGAAAATAAGACCTCCGCCGCCC
>NZ_JAMXWM010000034.1 GCF_024125445.1 Sporolactobacillus shoreicorticis
AAAGCGAACCGTCTACCTGTACCAGTCCACAAACTTTTCCGTCAAGTACCGCGTCGCTAAGTTTAAAAAGGGCACCGTCTTTACAATTACAGGCAGCAAGTTGTCATTCACGGGCCTGCTGCGATTTAAGACAAAGAGCGGCCTCTATATCACGGCAAACAAGGATTATGTCAAGGTCTACTCAGTCGTTAAAAAGGCCACAAAAAAGATAGTCAAGAAGCCGTACATTGTTAAAAAAGGCGATTCGCTGTGGAAGATTGCTCAAGCAAAGAAAACTACGGTGAATAAGCTAAAAAGAGTAAACAAGCTGCACTCGGATGTTATCTATCCGGGTCAAAAGCTCAAATACTGAAAGGATGAGGAAAATCATTGAATTACATTAAAAAAATCTTTGTGAGTGTTTTTTGTCTGGCAATTATAGGAGTGCCTTTTTTCGTAATTGGTGATGGAAAGCTCGCAAAAGCAGCAGAAATTTCTCCGTTGATTACTTCTTATGCTCCTCAGGTCAAAAGTGCTGATACTAACGTTTCGTATGTTGATAATTCGGGAAATCGAAGAACAGCGATCATGCATCATCCGGGAGTAACGATGACGCAGCAGGAGCTGGATAATATGCGAGATCATGTGCGGGCGGGGGATGAACCATGGAGTTCAGCCTTTGCCAAATTTGCAGCAGATCCAAAGGCGTACAAAAATCCGCGAATTTATTATGAACCGGAAAATGATATTTTTATCCATATTCGTGGCCCATGGGCATATGAAAACTATCAAAATCCAAGTGAGTACGTAGGAGATCGAGCTAACATTGATGGAGCAACCGCCTTTAAACAGGCAATTATGTGGTATATTACTGGTGACGAGGCGTACCGTTCCAGTGCGATGTATATTATTAGATCATATTCAAAGATTCAGTCAGTGGCTCCTCATACGAACTTTCGTTTCGCCACATTGACTTACTTCTTAGCTGCAGCAGCCGATATTCTTCGTTATTCAGATACCCCCTCTCAGAACTTGAAGTGGACGTATAGCGATACGCAAAATCTCACACAAGCAATGAGTCTGCTAACGGTCACTTATGATCCACATACCTTTTTTATGAATCAACATAGTTTTTCAACCATGGGGACTATAGGGAAAGCCATTTTTACCAATGATTTAAAATTATATGAAGAGGCAGTTGAAGCAACAACCGTTAATTCTGCAGGTGATACGGGCGGAAGAAATGGATCGATAAAATATCAGATGCGTCTGATGACTAAAAATGAACAGACGGGTGAAGCATTAAATCCAGCGAATTATCATGTACAGGTCATAGAAATGGGACGTGATGTCGGCCATTCTTGGGATGATATTGGTGGACTGACAACACTTGCACAGACGATCTATGCACAGGGAACGAAAGTTGATCCGGAGACGGGGACTGTATCCACCAAACCAAATGCAGTTAATCCGTTTAACTTTTTAGATGATCGGTTATTGGCGGGAACCACTTACATGTTAAAGTACCATTTGGGATATGATGTTCTATGGACGCCGGCAGATAGCGGTAATGGTTATTATACAGCGATCAATTCTTCAGGAAGAGGAAGAATTGATCCATTCTTGGGTATTTTGTACAATTATTATAAATATATTGAGAAACAGGACATGACTCAAGAAAAATATAAATATTTAGCTACTGCTTATGAACAACACATGCCGGAGGGGACATCCAATGATTTTCCAGCTGCGGCAACCTTATTATTTACTCCAAATTCAGCTAGTCAATAACTGGTCAAAAGGGTAATGGTTGTTTTAAAGGAGCCTTATTACGGGCTCCTTTTTCATACATAAAAAATCCCACGCCCTCGCATGGGCAGGGGAAAGATTTGGTTATCTTGTCATCCTCCTCTATAAGCTATTAAACTCCCGTGTGATAATTTATCTTTGCAATGGTTTACCGCGTTAATGCGTGTTAATGTGCGGTTCGTGTGGCATAAGTTATGGTAATATTTTCATATAAAATGCAAGGGAGAAATGATTATGAAAAAAAGATTTAAAATTACTTTTTTAATAGGATTATTTTCACTAATGGCTTTTTTGACAATCCCGTCAATAACTTTTGCACAAGAAGACCCAAGTCAGATAAAGAGTCAAACCGGTGTTTCTACGACAAATGAGCAAGAATTAAGTTCAGTTAAAGAGTATCAAAACAAATTGATCGATGCTCTTAAAAAGAGTAATCCTAAAAATGACGATCAAGTTAATAGCGCTGAATTGTCATTTAAAATCGCAATATTATTTAGCACCAAGAGTGCTGAAAAATAAAGAACAGTCAATATTTGACGAAGGTGCATTGAGTAGAAAGAAAGCTGTTAGTTCACAAGGGATAGATCTTGATAAATATATATTAAAAAATGTAAAACTTGGAAATTTTCAATCTTACAAAATAAATGATAATGTATCAATTATTTTTACGGACGATTTGGGTTACTTTATTGAAGTAGCTAGTGAGGTTCCATCGTTACCCGTTACAAATAATGCTAGTCCGCTCTTTATTTCACTAGCATCGAGTTCGTATAAAAACACAAAAACGTATACCTATGGAATCACAAGATATGCCTATATTTTACACCAACCTCTCTATTCTGTTGGTGTGAAGGGTTATTTTTCGTATAATAAATCCAAAGTTAACGCGCATTTAGTTGATGGGTGGTATAAGAGGGCTACTGCTTCTATTTGGCAAGTAAGTGATTGGCATAAGGGATCACGAATTAATAGTGCAAAACATGGAGAAGTATACAGTGAAGGCAATTTTCATTTTGGAATAGAGTATGCAGGTATTGGACTAATTCTTGAAGAACAACATGTTAAGGTGTATATTAGGGCTGATAAAAAAGGAAAGCATTGGCATGGGTACAGCATGAAATAAGGAGTGAATAATCTTGAAGGGATTTCTTTTATCAAAGACGTACATTATAACGTTTGTTATTGTCACTTTTTTGTTCGCCTTACAGTTAGCGCAACCCCATTTAGTTAATTGGTTAGCACTTCTATTGGCAGCATTTGTTGTTTCGATTTTTGTCACACCAATTGTTAATTTTATTTTTAAGAAATGAAACGTTATTGCGATTGTACAATTAATTAAATAATAAAGAATACCCATCCACTGCCCCAAAGTGAATGAGTATTCTTTATGTTAATCTCACTACTGATCCCCTCGAAAATATTATTCATAATCTTCGTTGATCACGCAAATCGCACTTTTGCTGAAAATAGAGGTTACAACTACTATTAATATCAAAGGTCATTATAAATTTTGCTGAAACCTTTCTTTATTCATCGTTTTTTACTTATTGCTGTTTAGGAAAAGGGTTCACCACCTGGGTGACCGGGTGTACATACTTGAGTGATACGAAGATCGTTTAATAATGTGACTAATGTGTGAACATGAGATTTTTGTAGTTTACTAATTTTATAGGTTAATCAGACGGATACTTTGTCATATAATGTCGAACACTGTCGGAATCAGAGAATAACATGCGGGAGTGTGCGTGTTCACGCATCAAAACGTGCGGAATACCGCGTAAAATATTTCGGAGTCACGCATGAAAAATGCGGGTTCGTACAGCATAATTTATAGTAATATTTTCATATAAAATATACGAGGAGGACTGTATGCTTAAAAGCTTATTAATTAAATCAACTCTGGTATTAAGTGTTTTTGGTATCTCTGTAATTATTTTGGCACCAGCATCATCCACTTTCGGTTTCTCAAAATAAGCACGCTCAGTCGCAGACGGTCACCAGCAACCTTTCCAATTAATCGAAAGATGCTCAACAAAATACCTTGCAAATTACTAACCTTTCTTCAAAAAATATAAACGCACTAAAAAATTTAAATTCTGCTCCGGTCACCAAGTCGGTAAGAGTCGGCAACACTATTTACTCAGTTTCAACTACAGCTGACAGCAGCACCTCACCTTTATTCAGTGCACTCTATAAATCAAAAGGTGTTACCAAGATTACTCATGATGGAAGATATTCAACGATTTATCTCACAAAGCATGATGCCCAACTAGCTGTTGAAGGCGCAGGTATTGTAGTAGGTGGATATGTTGGTAGAGCACTGGGGGTGTTGCTTTTGGCTTTAGTGGGTTTAGGGACACGGGAGGCTATTAAGGGTGCTGTATGGATTAGATTGTTGACGATTCAGGGAACTGATGGCCTTTATCATACTGTGGTTGTTAAATGGGGCTGGCAATAATTCATTAATTTGTTCCATATTATTACGTGAACCAGTTAATTAAAAGTTAAGTTGCCGAGGTGACACTATGCGGAAATCTTTTTGGTTTCGGACGATTGCTATCGTAATATTGCTTTGTGTGTTGTTTTTAGTTCATGCATATACCCCACCATATTATGACCCCATCATCATTTTACTTGTTATATTGGGCATTCTTGTTGGAGTATTTGGCGACTATATAGATCGAAGGCACAAGTAAAACATGTGTATGGGCATTAAAAAGTTTTAAAATGTGTCTAAGCGTTCCTCAAAATGTAATATCAAAAGAAGATGCATAAAAATATCCGTCCCTCAACAAGGACGGGTATTTTTTTGTTAAAATAATTCCTGTGCTGTTGCACGGGGGAGAGGGATTAGTTTGATTTTACATCCATTATATCGTCAAAAGCATATCGTTCCTTTAATCTGTAAGCATCGAAAACAATCAGCAATTTATTAATCGAATTCAGCCGCTGCGGATAGCAAATTGTTTTTTTAATAAATCCATCCTCATAATAGGAAAGTTCTACAGGGCATCTTTTCTTGATCGCCTCCTGCAATGTACGCCCGATTTGTTCTAACTCATCTTCGGCTAAAAAAGGACGAAGTATTTTTTGTTCATTAAGTGCTTCTTCACGTATCCGTGCTATATGTTCCGGCAACATCATTCTCATGGATTCCCACCGCATATTACTTCCTTCGGTCAACTTGTTCATCCTAATCCTCCGTTCCGACTTGGTACCTGCTTTAACTTCTTGATTATGTGTTCGATTTCTTTCCGGTCATGACCAGTCCGCTGCTCCAAATCATTTAAGTTGATTGTTCGACCGAAGTTCTGGTTGTTTAAGATAATCCACCGAAGCTTTCGCTCAAAATCAGAGAGCATATGCATCACCCTTTACCAATAATTTACGAACATTTATTCTTATTATACATTGTTTTACAAATGAATGTTCAATATAATTTATGGAAAAAGGAGAGTGAAAAGCATGCATCCAGGGGACATTGTTGTGATCATTTATCAGGGCAGATCAGATAAATTTACGAAGAGACGTATTCGCGTCATTTCAGTTTCTGACCAATATATCCGGGCGTATTGTTTTTCATGCCGGCAGATCCGAACTTTTTCCAAAGCTCGCGTCTTTTCTTCGATGCGAGTAATTTCTGCCTAAAATATGGGGCAGAATTCGAGCATTAATGAATTTTGAATGGCTTTATAGAGACTTATAATTAATTATGAAATGTGTATAAAACAGTCATTTTGTTTAATCAATATGAACCAACTTTATACGTTTTCAGGCCTTCTAAGCCGTGAGTTATGGGTTAGAATCCCTTCTGGGACATAGTGGAAAGCCTTGATAGTTAAAGCCTTTTTGTTTTGCTTGTTTTTGTGTTGATGGTTGCGCAATAGCATTGCTGCAAAATCAGTTGCTTTCCTGAAATGTAATCATTGTACTACCTACCATTAAGGTGCTTTCTATCTGCAAGTTGTGGCAGTGAATGGACTTTATCAGACAGTTTTACTTTTATTCTTTTTTCGATCTATTCTATCCCAAATCTTATTCGTCACTGCGTACGCAATAACAGAAACGAATATAAACGTTGATTCATAAGGTCCAAGGTAAGGAAGAAAATAGGTTGCAATATAAATTATTATGAAAAGGATTGCCTAAAACACGAGGCGTTTTGAGGTGAACCGTTTTTTTTAATCATTAATCAATTGATCCATAGTTATCGCTCCGATCTAATAATTTATTTTACATCAAATCGTGGATGAATAATTAAGTAATCAATTAATTAAACAAGAAATTCAGTAAAATGTTAATAAAGACGAAATTGTGCGAAATCGTAGAGGATCAAAAACTTTTTTTATGGGAAGATTTCATTTCTGCATACAAACATAAAGAAATGTTTCGAATTCATATATCAAAGAATCAGATGATAATTCTTCAAATTTTGACAATGACTTTTTTGCGTTAACCGAAATGTTTCGGAGGAACACATGCTTTCTATAATACTTATTTATACACATGATCATAGGGCTTATCGCCCAATAAAGTGAATATAATAGACATAATTAGCTCTTTAGACGTGTGAATGTTACGATTGATTTATCGAATGGGGAAAATAGACTGGTTCTCAATAGGTGTAAAAATAGTATGGGCGGAGGAGCGGTTAACTCATGAGTCAGGAGTATCATTCGTTTATTGAATTGCTGAAGGATGCACATGATCGGTTAGATCGTGTGGAACGTGACTTGAGTCGTATCAATGAAGTCTGTGAACAGATTGAGCGTCGTAAACCCATGGAGTGTATAAAATAACCATTATTTCTTTCATCTTTTTTCCTTTTCAATGTCAAACATCACAGTAAAGTTATTTTTCTTTTTGTATACTAAAAAAAGTAGGTTTTCATTACTTATCGCTGTGTGAAGGAGAATTGTATGAAAACCGTGCTTTGACGATTAGATCGGGTAATCATGCAAACTCATGGATCCGGATTTTTTTTAAGATAACGAAAAGGGGTCATTTATGATGAAAAGAATCGTCACGTTGAACACGATGAATCTGAGAGAGTCAGCAAATCACGGCGGACACGGCGAATGCCAGACTTCTTGCCAATCCGCATGCAAAACATCTTGTGGTGTTGCCAATCAGCAATGTGCTGATCCGGCTAATCGATAAGAAAGAAAACTGTGTACCGCCCAACTGCTGATGCGGATGGGCGGCAATTTTTTGTGCGAAGGAGTCTGTCTGCATTATGATTCATCAATATAAATTAAACGGGTACAATATTGTTCTTGACACATATAGCGGATCGGTGCATGTTGTCGATGATCTCGCTTACGATGTGATTGCACTTTACGAAGATTCAAAACCTGAAGCCATTATTGCTCAAATGTTGAATAAATATGCAGTGCATGAAGATGTAACGGAAGAAAGTATTCGTGAAACGATCAGTGATGTTGCGAAACTGAAAAAGGATGGTCAGCTATACTCTGAAGATGAGTTTAAGGATCTGTCTTTTAATTTAAAGAAGAGAAAGACCTATGTAAAAGCGTTGTGCTTAAACGTTGCCCATACCTGCAACTTGACTTGTGATTATTGCTTTGCCAGTCAAGGTAAATATCATGGCGCGCGCGCGATCATGAGCTATGAAGTGGGCAAACGGGCGATTGATTTTTTGCTTGAGAATTGCGGCTTTCACCGTAATCTGGATGTCGACTTTTTTGGCGGCGAACCGCTGATGAATTGGAAAGTTGTGAAACAGATTGTTGCCTACGCACGAAGCAAAGAGGAGGAATACAACAAACATTTCCGCTTTACTTTGACGACGAACGGTCTGATGCTCAAGGACGAGGTCATTGACTTTCTGAATAAAGAAATGCACAATGTTGTTCTCAGTCTTGACGGACGTAAGGAAGTGCATGATCGGTTGCGCAAGACGATCACTGGGAAAGGAAGCTATGATTATATCGTTCCGAAATTCCAGAATTTCGTCAAGAAACGCGGGGACAAGGAATACTATGTGCGTGGAACCTTTACGCATAATAACGTCGATTTCACCAATGATATTTTTCATATGGCGGATCTTGGATTCGACCGTCTGTCGATGGAACCGGTAATCTGCGATCCGAAGGAACCTTATGCCTTGAAGGAAGAAGATCTGCCAATTATTTATGAGCAGTATGAGACGCTTGCAAAAGAAATGCTTAGGCGCGAAGAAGAGGGCAGGAGCTTTATCTTTTACCATTACATGCTTGATCTGTCGGAAGGGCCATGCATCCATAAACGGATCTCAGGCTGCGGTTCGGGTACAGAATATATGGCAGTCACGCCATGGGGCGAGTTGTTCCCGTGTCATCAATTTGTTGGTGATGAAGACTACAGCATGGGCAATATCTGGGACGGTGTGAAGACGCCGGAGATTCAAGATGAATTCAAGGAAACAAACTGCTATTCCAAACCGGAGTGTCAGGATTGCTGGGCAAAGCTTTACTGCAGCGGTGGCTGCCCGGCAAACTCGCTGCACGCGACGGGATCATTGACCGGAAATTTCGAATTCAGCTGTGACATTTTCCGTAAACGGATTGAATGTGCAATGATGATCAAGGTTGCTCAATCAATGAGAACAATGGATCAAGATAAAGAAGCTGTAAACAATTAAATAAAGAAAAGCTGCTCATCAAACGCGATGGGCAGCTTTTTTGATCCGCTTTTTTTATTATTTAAAGCAACTCAATTTGCATTTTGCGATTATTTATTAATTTGTACAACAGCCTTAGTGATTTTCTCTTGTATGCGTCCGTTCAGAACATCCGGAATAGTGTTAAGATCCAGCTCATGGGTAATCAGATCTTCCACATTCAGTTGCCCGCTGGACATAAGTTCAATCGCATCCTGCATGGCATGAGGATTGATAAAAGCACCTTTGATGGTCAATTCCTTAAAAAAGATGTCATAGGAGTTGACTTTGATGATATCGTCAGGTCGGGAAACACCGAACATAAGCACCTGACCACCGCGGTTTGCGGAAGCAATCGCCTGCTCCTGCGTTTTCGGCAAACCGACACATTCGATCACAAGATCGTAGGCTTCAGTATGCTCCACATTTTCCGGATTAAAAATTTCGTCAGCACCGATTCGTTTCAGTAATTCGACCTTTTTCGGATTGCGACCGCTGACTGCAATTTTCTTTAAGCCATTTGCTGCAAGCAGAGCAGTGAAAATCTGACCGATAAAGCCGTCACCAATAACCAGTGCAGTATAATGGGGTTTAATCACCAATTCATCAAGCCCGTGCACAGCGCAGCTGACCGGTTCAACCATCGCCGCAACCTTCAAGCTGAGGCTGTCCGGAATGCGATAGACATTTGTTTCCGGTACATTCACGAACTCAGCCATGCCGCCATGGCGCGTTACGCCGATTGCTTGATTGTGTTCACAAAGCTGCGGGCGGCCTTCATGACAATAGTGACAGAAACCGCAAGGAATATTCGGATCAAGGCCATTCTGTCGCCGACTCTCAGAGTGCTGTGTACTTCCAAACCAAGATCAGCGACAACACCGGAGATCTCATGACCGAGTACGACCGGCATATTTGCATCACCCGATCCTGGAAGGCCTTTATATAAGTGCTTGTCCGTACCGCAAATGCCAACATAACCTACCTTGACTTTAATTTCATGATTCTTAAGCGCAACATCGGGAAGATTTTGAAGTTCCAGACATTCCTTTTCTGTTAAAACGAGAGCTTTCATTACATGCAAACTCCTTTCTTAATCAAAAAAGCAAAAGATCATTCGTCAGAGCAAACAAGGCATCGTGGATTTACTCTTCATCCTCACTGTTTTGTTTTCGTCGATGCTGCTTTTTTCGCAGCAGGCCTAATTGAATAACAGAATCTTTCAGTACGGTTCGCGCTTGACTGACGGTATGTCTTACTTGTTTTTGTTTCAGTTCAAGCTCTTGATCTGAGTAGTGCGAAAGTTTCTTTTGAATTTCCACGGTATGAATATAACTGTCTTTAACGAAGTTGTAGGTGGATTTTCCAGCAAGATCGAAACCATGTCCAATTTTCTTGCTGGAAGGTTCTCTGCTGAAATCAGCAACCGAATCAATCAGTTTTTCGCTGAGCTTGTGATCCCAGAATGTAATCAGCGGACCGGCAAAGAATGAAATGATGATGGTTGCCAGACCAATTGGGCCGCCCATAATTAAAGCGGCAATCATGAAGACAAGATCCTGAACAATACGGCAATATTTATATTTGATGTGCAGACGTGTCGAAGCAATCGGCGCTAATGCATCATAGGGAGCAACTCCCAGATCTGCGGTCATGTACAAGGATGTTCCAAGTGTAAATAAAAGCAGTCCGAGCACCCCATTGACAATAGCGGTCAAAAGTGTCGGCTGATAGTGGAAGAGCGTTTCGTAGAGTGTTGAGAACCAATCGATCATAAAACCGGCAAAAACCATATTAAACACAGTACCAATACCGATTTTCTTGCGATCAAGCAATATGACGATAACAATAATGACAATGTTGGTAAGCAGTTGATACAAGCCCAGACCCATATGTACTTTGTTCGAAACGCCGATATTAAGCGCGGTGAACGGATCAAGACCAACGTTTCCCATTTTGCATAATGTTGCACCGGCAGCAAGAATGGCAACGCCTATAAGCGAAATTATTGACTTAATAAAAAACTCAAACTTTCGATGCGGATTAATTTCTCCTTCATTCACAAGCTTATCCCCAGTTTTGATACATCATGCTCTCGCCTACTGGGCAAGAGTATACGACTGTATCTTGATAGGCATGAAAAATATTTCCGAACGTTTAGACCCCGTATTTATTGTTTCAATAGCTTTTTCTTTTGTCAAGGACGGCTCATCACCTATTAACTGTATATTATGAAAAAAAATTTCTTTAAAAAAGGTTCCTTTGTTTATCTGCCAGCGGCTAGGATGCGCTTTTTAAGCAAATTCATTCAAAACAAATAATCGAGAAATCATTCACAATATTTTAAACAAACCGTATTATGTAAGCGCATACAAACGGATTTTTTGGAGGCGTGATGATGAAAATAGCGATTGCAGGGGCCGGAGCTATGGGCAGCCGATTTGGGCTTATGCTTTATCGTTCGGGAAATGATGTTGTACTTATTGATCAGTGGCATGATCATGTGGAAACCATCAAGAAAAACGGTCTGAAAGCTAATTATAATGGGCAGGAGATCACAGAACAAATTCCTATCTTTTATCCACAGGAAATGACGAGCAACAAGACACAGGTGGAACTCATCATTGTGTTTACAAAGGCGACACAGCTTGAACACATGCTGCAAGCGATTAAACCGCTGATTGGTATCAAAACAATGGTGCTTTGCCTGCTTAACGGACTAGGTCATGAAGATATACTACAACATTATGTATCCAAGAAAAACATTCTTCTTGGTATCACCATGTGGACAGCGGGTCTTGAAGCACCTGGAAAAGCAAAGCTGTTTGGCGACGGAGAAGTAGAGCTTCAGAATATTGATCCAGCCGGAGAAGCTGGTGCGCACCGAATGGTGAATGTATTAAAAAAAGCAGGGCTGGGAGGCATTTACAGCAGTAATGTTAAGTATTCAGTTTGGCGCAAAGCGTGTGTGAACGGTACGTTGAACGGTACATGTACCCTCTTGGATGCAACGATCGGAGCATTTGGTGCAACGACGGCCGCAATTCCCATTTTAAAAGCGATTATCAGCGAATTTGCGGCAGTGGCTCAAAAGGAAGGCGTTGTTCTTAATCAGAAGGAAATTCTCGATCATGTTGCGGCGACCTTTGATCCGAATGGAATTGGTATGCATTACCCGTCAATGCATCAAGATTTAATAAAAAATCATCGTTTGACAGAAATTGATTATATTAACGGTGCTGTTGCTCGTAAGGGCAGAGCGTACAATTTGCCGACCCCTTATTGTACGTTCTTAACAGAACTGGTACATGCAGAGGAGCAAATTCTCAAGGCACGATAGTCTTTGAGGAATAGTCATCCGTATCTGAAAAGGAGGAATTCCAAATGTCTGATCATGAACAACGATTAACATCAAAGGTCTTTATTAATAAAGTGCTCTCCGGAACCGCACTCGGAATCATTGTCGGCTTGATTCCAAACGCTGTCTTATGTGCCATACTTAAATTGCTCGGTGATAACAGTATTGCCCTGTTTATTTCTCATGCGGTTGTAATTTTTCAAGTGGCGACCCCGCTGCTTATTGGTGCGTTAATTGCTTTGCAGTTTGGTTTTAAGCCGATGAATATGGCTGTTGTAGCCGGAGCAGCGTATGTCGGATCAGGAGTCACGCAGTTCTCACCGACACTAACAAATAGTGCGACCCATACGGTCGGTGGTTATTTAAGTACCGGAACCGGTGATTTGATTAATACCATGATCACTGCGTCACTTGCTGTTCTCATGGTTCTATGGATTGGAAACAAATTCGGTTCGGTGGGCATCGTACTTTCTCCAATTGTAATTGGCGGTGGTGCGGGGACTATCGGTCTGATTCTTCTCCCTTATGTTTCTTATATCACCACTTCGCTGGGCAAACTTATCAATTCATTTACAACGTTGCAACCGATTTTGATGAGTCTTCTTATTGCATGTTCTTTCGCTATTTTAATCATCTCACCGATTTCGACGGTTGCAATTGGTATGGCGATCCAGTTGAATGGAGTGTCTGCCGGTGCCGCAGCGATGGGAGTGGCGGTTACAAGCATTGTATTAGTCATTCATTCTTGGAAAGTGAATAAATCCGGAGTAACGATTGCTATCGCTTTAGGAGCAATGAAAATGATGATGCCGAATTTGTTTCGACATCCGATTATTTTGCTGCCCATCTTAATGACAACCATTTTCTCAGCAATTCCGGTTGCATTATTCAGTGTTTCCGGAGTACCGACATCTGCCGGATTCGGACTCGTTGGCTTTGTTGGACCGCTTGCCTCAATTGATGCAGGACTTTCGCCATTGCTCGCTCTCATCATATGGATCATCATTCCAGTTGTGGTCGGGCTCATGATTCAGTTTTTATTTGCAAAAGCTATGAAGCTCTACAAAAAAGAAGATGTATTTCGTTATCTTGGCTAATATCTGGAAGATTGCTGTTCAATAGTCTTACGCAGGCAGCTGGAGAACGATTCAGCACAATTCTCCGGTTTTTTTGTGCACTTATATAAGTGAGATGAAATAGATGATATAATATATACTATATTATCTATTTTACTTTAATGTGATATACTTTATTTATTGATAATAGATAGACTAAATTGCTGAATTTTTTGAAACAAGTGCAATTGGTTGTTCAAAGAATAGCAAATAACATTTTTTTAGGCAAGGGGATGCCGATGGATACGAACTATTTGGATTTGCTTGCAGAGAAATATGACTGTGAGGAAAAAGTTGCAACTGAAATTATTAATCTTGAGGCAATTTTAAATCTGCCTAAAGGCACCGAGCACTTTGTCAGCGATTTACATGGCGAATCTCATGCGTTCCAGCATGTTCTGCGAAGCGGATCGGGCAATGTTAAACAAAAAATAAAGGATTTATTTAAGGATGAATGGTCACAAACAGAAGTCAACGATTTTGCGACACTTGTTTATTACCCTGAAGAAAAACTGCAATTGGTCAATGAATCGCTCGATCAAGAACAATTATTTGACTGGTATGCATCAACCATTAACAGAATGATAAAATTAACCTCCTTCTCATCAACGAAATATACACGCTCAAAGGTGCGAAAAGCACTCCCCAGCCAATTTGTATACATCATTGAGGAATTACTTTATAAGACAGATGAGCTTACGAATAAAAAAGAATACTATTCAAAAATAATTAATCGTATGATTTCTCTTGGACAGGCGAGCAAGTTAATTACAGGACTGGCTTATACGATTCAGCGTTTGGTAGTGGACCATCTTCATGTTGTCGGTGATATTTATGATCGCGGACCGCATCCTGAGCGCATCATGGATACTTTAATGAATTATCATTCTGTAGACATTCAATGGGGGAATCACGATGTCTTGTGGATGGGCGCCTTTGCGGGCTCAAAGGTGTGTCTTGCCAATATGATCCGTATCTGCGCGCGCTATAATAATCTTGATATTATTGAAGACGTATATGGAATCAACCTCATTCCGCTTCTCAATCTTGCGGAAAGGTACTATGACGATAATCCTGCATTCCGACCGAAAATGAGCGTGAATCAACAACTTTCAGAGCGGGAGCTGCTGCAAATTACGAAAATACATCAAGCGATCTCAATGATCCAATTCAAGCTGGAAATGCCGATTATCAAAAGACGCCCGGAATTTCAAATGAAGCATCGCCTGCTTCTTGATAAAATTGATTATGACAGTCAGACCATCAGATTTAAAGATAAGGTATACAAATTAACGAATACATGTTTTGCCACGGTAATTTCTGATCACCCGGAGCAGCTGCTGCTTGAGGAAGAGCAGGTGATTGAGAAGTTGATGTTTTCCATTCGGCACTCTGAAAAACTGGCGAGACACATGAATTTTCTTATAGGGAAAGGCAGTCTCTATTTAAAATATAATGGCAATTTGCTGATTCATGGATGTCTGCCGCTTAATAAAGACGGAAGTATGAAGCACATGGTCATCAAGGGAAAGGATTATTCGGGGAAGCGTCTGCTTGATGTATTTGAGTATTATTTGCGTTACAGCTGCGCGCATCGTCAGGAAACGGATGATTTTGCGACGGATATGGTCTGGTATCTATGGACCGGGGAAAATTCTTCTTTATTTGGAAAAAAGGATATGACAACCTTTGAACGTTATTTTATTAAGGATAAAGAAACCCATGCGGAACAGAAGAACTCTTATTATACGCTTCGCGAGAAAGAAGAGGTTTGCCGCCGGATGCTTACAGAATTTGATCTGGATGCCGAGGAAGGACATATCATTAACGGGCACACACCGGTAGAAGAAATTAATGGAGAGAATCCGATTAAAGCGAACGGTAAAATGATTGTGATTGACGGTGGATTTTCAAAAGCTTATCAATCGAAAACGGGCATTGCAGGCTATACGCTCTTATACAACTCCTATGGTATGCAGCTTGTTGCCCACCAACGCTTTCATTCAAAGGAAGATGTACTGAAAAATGGGACGGATGTACTCTCTGTGCGGCGGCTTGTGGATCATGATCTGCGAAGAAAAAAGGTACTTGAGACGAACATCGGTAACAATATATTGGAGCAAATTGCGGTTTTGAATGATCTGTTGGCCTATAAATATAAGAATTGATGGGTTGCGTGATTGATGCGAAGATGCTCTGGCAAGTAGCAGAGGGACGGATCACTGATTCGTTTCTCTGTTTATCGATTATCCTGCAAATTATTTGTCTGCTGCATATTTTCGGTAGATTACAACGATTGCCGTGATGCAAATGGCGATGATACCCAGAATAAGCAGAGCAGCATGCAAAAAGAATGTTTCCGGAAGAATGTTAATGATCGGATCTGTGTCTGGATCAAATATCCAGTAGTTGTTCCTAAAAAATAGTTTATGGAACATGATGAAGGTACGGTTAAAATCGATCGCGAACATAAGCAGCGGTACAACGGTGAATAAAGTAAGCACGATAGCCACCGGCTTTAAAAACGAATAGTTCCGATCGTTCATATTCTTCTTGATGCCGATGACACTGATTACTGCAGATAGAACGAACAAAACCTCGATTACCGTAAAAATTCTTTTGACATCCTGAAAATGGATGCGGCCGCCCGTTGAATAGGGGAGTGAGGGGAGATCAAACACATTTGAAAACGGATTCAACAAATACAAAATCGTGTAATTGTAATTTTCGACAATATGTGCGTTGCTGATGCCGGCTTGCTCGGCAATATTTAAGTACCGTATATCAAAATAATAAAGTGGTGTGAAAGCCAATGTGACAGTAATGGCGAAGCAAATGATGAATACGGCGACACTGATTGCAAGACCCCATTGAATGAAACGATAGTTGGTAAACGGCAAGCAGAAACACATCCTTAAGTACAAATCAATAATCGGTAGAGCGTATAATCATTATCCACTATTACAAACGAGAATTCAAAAATTTGGTGCGGATATTTGAATAATTGTGTCAGGTTAATGAAATAAAACAGTTTGCGGGAAGAACAGTTAAACAAAACTGCTATAATAAATATTAAAATCAGAATAGAGATGATTTTTCTGAACAAAGGGGAACTATTTCATGAAGAAGTTTGTTATAGCGGCAATTCTCTTGTTTCCTTTGCTTCTTTCTGCATGTGGATCAAACGCTTCTTCGGATCAAAAATCGAATACTAAGCCTTCAACGGCCTCGCAAAAAAGTAGCAACAGTGCAAATACGAACGAAACAGACTCGAAACGGAGCGGGAAAACTGCAATTGTGACTATTGATGGCAAAACATTTGAAATGGATCTCTACGACAACGCCTCAGCACAAGCATTAATCACGGCGATGCCGATAAAAATCACGGCAAGCCGTTGGGGTGACGGTGAATATTATGGCAAAATTCCAAAATCTATTCCGTCAGACGGCAAGAAAATAGATCTTTTTGATGTTGGCGAAATCGGTCTGTGGCCGGCCGGTAATTCTTTCTGCATTTTTTTCGGGCCTACACCAGTCAGTGAGGGAAACCAGCCAAAGATGGACTCTCCAGGAATTCCTCTTGGGAAAATAACCTCCGATGTCTCTGCCCTCCGTTCGATGGACAGCTCGGTCACTATTACAGTAAAATTGAAGTAATTCCGGTTGTAAAGGCTTGTGTGATGCGAGTCGCTTAACTTTGCGTATATAATAGAAGTGCTTGTAACTGCACGTTTTTTCGTGTGCACATTGAAAAGTGAGGCGGTTGATTGATGGATAATTTTATTTTTCACAACCCGACGAAATTGATTTTTGGCAAGGGCCAGCTCAAAAAATTAAGGGACGAGCTTCCTAAATACGGAACACGTGTTTTGCTCGTATACGGTGGAGGAAGCATTAAGCGCTCGGGTTTGTATGACCAAGTCAAGGCCATTTTGAATGAAATTGATGTGGAGGTTTATGAACTTCAGGGTGTGGAACCGAATCCGCGGCTGTCCACGGTTAAGAAAGGAATTGCTCTATGCGCGGATAAAGCGATTCAATTCCTGCTTGCTGTCGGCGGCGGGAGCGTTATCGACTGTACCAAAGCAATTGCCGTCGGTGCAAAGTTTGACGGCGATCCTTGGCAATTTATAACACGTAAAAAACAGGTTGAAGATGCACTGCCGTTTGGTACCGTTCTTACGTTGGCCGCAACAGGGTCAGAAATGAATCCAAGCTCGGTGATTACCAATTGGGAAACACATGAAAAATATGGATGGAGCTGTGCCTATTCCTATCCGGCTTTCTCAATCTTGGATCCGACATTCACCTTCTCGGTGCCTAGAAATCAAACAATTTACGGTATGGTGGACATGATGGCACATGTTTTTGAACATTACTTTCATCCGACAGAACATACACCGCTGCAAGACAGGCTGTGCGAATCCATTCTGCAAACCGTTATAGAGGCAGCGCCGAAACTTGTCGATGATCTTGAAAATTATGACCTTCGTGAAACAATCCTTTATTGCGGGACGATGGCGCTGAACGGCATGGTTTCTATGGGATTCAATGGAGACTGGGCTTCGCATAACTTGGAGCATGCTGTTTCTGCGGTTTATGACATCCCTCACGGCGGCGGACTAGCTATTCTATTCCCCAATTGGATGAAACATAATCTTGATGTTAATGTCGGCCGTTTCAAGCAGATGGCTGAACGCGTTTTTCATGTTCAATCAGAGGGAAAAACAGATCGCGAGGTTGCATGTGAGGGCATTGAATCCTTGCGGCTTTTCTGGTCGAGCATCGGTGCGCCGAGCAGGCTTGCGGATTATGGAATTGACGACAGTAAACTGAATCTGCTTGCGGACCGTGCGATGGCCAGAGGTGAATTCGGCCAGTTCAAAAAATTAAATCGTGAGGATGTGCTTGCGATTTATGAAGCCTCTCTTTAAAAAATAAGAACAATACCAAAAAGTCCGCCCGCTCAAGATGAACGGCGGATTTTTTTTGCCTGGTATGTGTCGCTTATTCTAAAAGCACGCTCAAGTTATGCGGCAGCTCTTAAAAAGGATTAACAGGTAAAGCCTGGGCGGCGTTTTGCAATCAATAGCAATAAGCTGCACCAATGATGACAAGCAAGATAAACAGAACAATCAGCAACGCAAACCCGTTGCCATAGCCCCATCCGCTCGTTTCGCAACCCATGGCAGACACCTCCTCATCACTTGATATCCTATTATATGAAGGGATGGGTTTTCGTGATTGAGCAGATGCCCATTTATCGCGGCCTTACATCTTCTTGATTAGGTAAGGCGCATTGTTGCGCACTGCATTCACGTCTTGTGTGACTTCATAGAATTGCATTTGTTCAGGATCGAAGGGCTTAAGCATGCGCATCAGTTCTTTGGTTTCTGTCGCGGGGTCCAGCCATTTTGCCTCGTCTGATTGAGTTAAAATAACCGGCATGCGATCATGAATCGGTTCCATTAATTCGTTTGCCTCTGTAGTAATAATGGTGCAGCTGTAAATGACTTGATGATCCTTAGTCGTCCATGAATCCCATAACCCTGCTATAGCAAAGAGTTCACCGGATTTCATCGTAAACCGGTAGGGAATTTTTTGCTTGACGTCACGATGATCCCATTCATAGAACGAGTCGGCGACAATCAGGCAGCGTCTTCTGCGAAAAGGATCTCGGAAGCTCGGTTTCTGTAAGAGGCTCTCGGCACGAGCATTAATCAGCTTATAACCGATTTTCTTATCTTTGGCCCAGGATGGAATCAGCCCCCACTGAAGATAACCCATCCGGTTTCCCTTGCTTCCTCTCACAACAGAAAGAATCTTTTGGCCGGGTGCAACATTATAATTCGCTTTATAGTCCTCATTTCCTGCGGCATGCTGTATTTGAAAACGATGAACTATGTACTCATAGGGCGCAATCAGCGTAAATCGACCGCACATCGAATCACCTCACCTTGTTCCTAAGTATAACAAATCCATTGATTTGAATTGAAATGATTCATTAAGGAAATACTGATTTATAAATGATTTCGTAAATGACAGTGTAGAATCTTCTACGGGGAGAAAATAAAATGAATGCATTCGTGAAAAATCTAGATTTAACATCTAAAGGCTTATGGGTTCCAATGACATTTTCAATTTTGCTTCTTTTATTTGCTCTTTTTATGAAAAAAAAACAACTGACCTGGCGAGAACTTTATTTGACCTACGGTGTATTCGGCTTCATTGCATGGATGCTGGATTCGATCACCGGGAACATGTTCGATTTTTATGATGTGGGCAATGCCTATATTCTAGGTTTGGGTGATTTCATGGCTTTTTCTTTTATCCCATCTTCCTTAGCCGTTATTTTTTTAAATTTTAGAACTGAAAAAAATAAATGGTTTATGGCTGTTCTGTTTATATTAATCTCAATGCTTTTTTATTGGGGTACCAAATGGGCGGGCTACTTTAGAAACAAGGGATGGAGTGATATCAGCTCACTTGTTGTCTTTATACTCGCCTATTGCCTGATCCTTCCACTGCATTTGCGGATAATGCGTCACCGTGACCGCAACAATTAAATGAACATTCAAACCGGCAATGGGCGTATCGCCGGTTTTTTAATTGAAGCAAATATCGATAATATCGCAAGGAGATATGCCATGGAGCATGCCCCATTGATGGCGGATATGAAGGCATCGCTTATTTTCATCGATTGATAAGTTACACTGGAGGAGCGTATGAACGGCTCCATCATAAAAGTAGTTAATGTCCACTGGTTTTTTGGTGTGAAATGCTTCACGAACAACCTGCTCTATTTTTTCGAGTTTTTGTTCATCTAAGTAGAACGCTCCGTTTTTGACTCTTCACGTGCTAACTTTTGGAGTGCTTGCATATGCTCCGGAAGCATCATTTGGCTTGATTCCCAGCGCATGTTCGATCCATCTGTCATTTTATTATTTTTCATATTTTTCTTTCCTTCCGTGATTTTTTTGTCCCGATTGCTGTAGAGCAGGGCTCTTTACGATCATTATACACGAATGTATGTTCTTGATGCGTTCTATTGCTGCTTTTAAGGCCAAATGTTTTCCATATGCGGCAATTTCGTTATAATAAAAAAATAGATGCGGAGGTAATAACATGGAACAATTTAACGATTCATTAAAAAAATTTGCGAAATTAGCGATAAAAACAGGTGTTAATCTGCAGCCGGGGCAAGGACTTTATCTTACTTCTCCGATTGAAGCCGCGCCATTTGCCAATCTTGTTGCTGAAGAAGCGTATAAAGTGGGCGCAAAGGATGTGACGATGCAGTGGGGTGATGACGAAACTCACCGTCTGCGTCTGGAATATGCACCGGAGCAGGCACTGAAACAAATTCCTGAGTGGAAATTCGTTGCACAGAACTCAGCGGTCAAAGATAATTATGCGGTACTGCATATTTACGGACCAAATCCCGATTTGCTGGATCAAATTGACGGAGCACGCGTTGGCGCATTCATGAAAGCAACGAGTAACGGACTCAAATCATATATGGCCTGCATTATGAAGGATGAGACACAATGGTCCATTATCGCTTATCCAACAAAGGCGTGGTCAAAAAAGGTTTTTCCGGATCAACCGGTGGAGAAAGCACAGGATCTTCTAATGAAAGAAATCCTACGCATCAGCAGAGTAAGCGGAAATGAAGATCCCATTGCCGCGTGGGATGTCCATAATGAAACCATACATAAGGCGAGCGATTTCATGAACCGCAAAAGGTTCAAACAATTGATCTACCATGCGCCGGGTACCGATCTGACAATCAGCTTGCCGGTCGGACATATTTGGAGCGGCGGTTCAAGCCCGTCAACATCAGGAATTCCTTTTAATGCAAATATACCAACAGAAGAAGTTTTTACGTTGCCTGATAAACGAGGCGTAAACGGGACGGTTTCCAGTACAATGCCGCTGAACGTCGACGGGCGTGTTATTGACCATTTTTCATTGACTTTTAAAAATGGCGAAGTCGTTGATTTCAAGGCGGAGAAGGGTGAAGAATCGCTGAAACATTTGCTGGACTCGGATCCGAATGCACGGCGTCTCGGGGAAGTCGCACTTGTACCACATCATTCCCCGGTATCTGAATCGGGGCTCGTGTTCTATAATACACTATTTGATGAAAATGCATCCTGTCACTTGGCACTTGGCAAAGCTTATCCAACCTGTATCAAGGGCGGAAATGATTTAGACGAAGCGGGTTTAGACAGAGCGGGCGTCAATGACAGTTTAATTCATGAAGACTTCATGGTTGGATCAGGCGAACTCGATATTGATGGAATAACGGAAGATGGTTCCCGAGTGCCGGTATTCCGAAAAGGTGCATGGGCATTCTCATTCGAATAAAAAGAGACGGGTCGCTTCCAAGTACTCATTGATAACCCGAGGGGAAACTGATATTCTAAAAAAAAGGTGATGGAAGCGGGACGGCAAGATGAAAAATAAAGGTAAGCGAAACAGCGGCAGCAATAAGCTGATTAAGTTTCCTAATCTGGAGGATCGTTTGCTTAGCAAGGCGATGTCGCTGGTTGAAGAGAAAAAATACGGAAATGCGCGCGAGTTGTTTGGCGAATTGCTTAGCCGAAACATGCATGACATTCGTGCACTGTACGGATGGGCGGTATGCTCTGTCGAGCTTGGCGATTATCAGGAGGCAGAAGAGGCCGTCGTCATGCTGCTGGAAGAGAATACGCCTTACTATTTTGACGTATTTCGTCTCTACCTGACGATTCTCATTGAACGAAAAGATTATACAACCGCGCTTCATAAGATTATGTCCGTGGGCAAAAAGAGGCAGCTTCCCCCGGAACTCAAGGAATTTCTTCGTCAAATGAAGAAGTTCTGTCAAATTCGTCTTCATGAACCTGAGTGGAACGATGACTCCTTGAGTGATCAAACGAAAAATGAGCCGAATCGGGAATATGCAGAGCATGGTGAAGGAGAATCGGTAGATTGGCTGGCTCTTGAAAAAGCGGATTCAAAAAGTCAGATGATGCTGCTTCATAATTTGGCCGATCAGTTAAAAGTATCTCACCTCCCGGAAATCAGGCGATTTCTCCTTGATGAAAAGCAGCATTCTGAGATAAAGACAATGCTTCTCTGCGCGATCAAAGAAGGCGATCTTGCAAAAGAGATCTCGGTTCGAAAGTTTGGACATATTTATAAGGCTCGATTAGAGAGTGAAGAATTTCTTCATAAGAATTTAGCTGATCAAATCGAAAAAGAAATCCGAAGTGAAATGGATTCGAATAATCCAACGCTTGCGGATCTTGCGGTTGAAATGGAACGAATGTTTACCATGAATCTCTATCCGAAGCCGCTTCTGCCGAATTCGCCAAATGTTTGGGCAGCAGTGTTCTGTATACGTGCGACGGCTGCAGAATCACAACATGAGATCGGCAGAATGCTTGAACGTTTTCATGTGAACGAAGATGATTATCAGTTGGCTGAACAGTTACTGCTCGAGGCAGAGGCACATGGTATTTGGTCCTAAAGTATTGAAACGGGCACTTATGTCGATAATTTGTTACAAATAAGTTTTTCACAGGAAACTCTTATGTTATAATAACAGGGTTGTCATTGCTTTGCTGAAGGGTGCCGCTTGCGGTACTCTCGAGTCGGCATAACAAATGGCGGGATGTTTGTGCGCAATTCAGGCAGAAAGCCAATATGCTGAAAAAGCATGAAGATAGATGGTGGAGGTAAAGAATAAATGACTGTAGAAGCAAAATGGGAAAAAAAAGAAGGCAATGTCGGCACGCTGACTTTTGAAGTGGATGCCGAAAGTTTTAGTCAGGCATTGGATAAGGCCTTCAAAAAGGTAGTTAAGAAAGTTAATGTACCCGGATTCCGTAAGGGCAGAGTACCACGTGTTCTTTTTGAACAACGCTTTGGTGTAGAAGCTCTTTACGAGGATGCTATTGATTTTGTTCTTCCAAATGCATATTCTGAAGCAATTGACAAAACAGGTATCGAACCTGTAGACAAGCCGCAAGTTGATGTCGAAGAAATCGGCAAAGGTAAGAAATTAGTGCTTAAGGCAGACGTAACGGTTAAGCCGGAAGTTAAGCTCGGCGACTATAAAGGGCTTGAAGTTGAAGAAAAGAGCACGGAAGTGACTGACGCGGATGTCGATCATGAGATCAAGCACCTTCAGGAACGTTATGCGGAACTTGTGGTTAAAGAAGACGGTGAAGTGGAAAAAGGTGACACAGTTGTTATTGACTTTGACGGCTACGTCGACGGAAAACAATTCGAAGGCGGAAAAGCGGAAAATTATTCACTTGAAATCGGCTCCGGATCGTTTATTCCGGGGTTTGAAGACCAACTGATTGGTGTCAAAGCAGGCGCAGAAAAAGATGTTGCGGTAACCTTCCCGGAAGATTATCATGCTGAAGAATTGAAGGGTAAAGAAGCGACCTTCAAGGTTACTGTTCATGAAATCAAACAGAAACAGTTGCCTGAACTTGACGATGAATTCGCCAAAGATGTTGATGAAGAAGTCGAGACACTGGCGGCACTGAGAGAAAAAATCAAGAATCACGAAAAAGAGCATAAAGAAGCAGATGCAGTGAACAGCAAACGTGACAGTGTGGTTCAGCAAGCTGCCGATAATGCTGAAATTGATATTCCTGAAGTTATGATTTCCAACGAACAGGACAACATTCTTAAGGAATTCGAACAACGTCTGAAGGGTCAAGGGATGACACTTGACATGTATACTTCGTTTTCCGGGAATGACAAAGACGCACTTCGTGATCAGATGAAGGACGATGCAGAAAAACGTGTACGTGCCAATCTGACACTTGAAGCAATTGCCAAAGCGGAATCAATCGAAGCAACAGAGGAAGAAGTTGAAGAAGAGCTGAAAAAGATGGCTGAGCAATACAAAATTGGTACTGATCAGATTAAAACAGCAATGGGAGGCACCGATTTCATTAAAGGCGACCTTCAACTGCGCAAGGCCGTTGACTTCCTTGTTGAAAACAGCAAGCCGAAAGCAGCAGCCGAAGAAAAATGAGCTAAGTCATAATAGATCGTTGGCGGGCGGCCGATCTCGTCCCCAATGATTCTTTTTTTAAGAAGAAAAGCAATTTTTTCTTTCTTTATAAAAAGGAACAAAAAAGCTCATCGGTAGTTAGTATAAGAAAAACTAAGGCTTGGCCGTCGTCTGGCGACTAGGCTTCGCCAAGTTTTTCTTTATTATACATAATTTATGGGATAAGGCATATGGCTTATCGGAAGCATTTTTTTATGTTACAATGCCTACATAAGAAAACTTGCTGAATGGCGAGAAGTCGGAGTGCATGAGGTGCCGGTACTTTGATCTGGTTGTGAAAACTTACCATGGCCTGATTGCACGTTTTTTTGGTTGGCTGGTTAGCCTTAAACTAATGATGAAGGCAGCTGAACCGACAATGGCTTCGACATGAAATGCTTTTCCATCGGTAATACGATTTATGTGAAAAAGGGAAAGCTATAGAATATGGCTTTCGATAACTGATTGATTAAATTGGTTAAAGCTTCGCTCTTGTCTGAAACTTCGGTAATGAAAGCATGAATAGGGGTGAAAGGATGTTCAAATTTAATGAAGAAAAAGGGCAATTAAAGTGCTCCTTTTGTGGAAAAACCCAGGATCAGGTACGCAAACTCGTGGCTGGACCCGGCGTCTATATTTGTGATGAGTGTATTGAGTTGTGTACGGAAATCGTGGAAGAAGAATTAGGTACGGATGAAGAAGTTGAATTTAAGGATATTCCGAAGCCGCAGGAAATTTGCTCCATCTTGGAAGATTATGTAATCGGCCAAAATGACGCGAAGAAAAGTTTGTCTGTAGCCGTATATAATCACTACAAACGGATTAACAGCAAGCAGAAGCCGGATGATGTCGAACTGTCAAAGAGCAACATTATGATGATCGGACCGACCGGCAGCGGGAAAACCCTGCTTGCTCAAACGTTGGCGCGCATCTTGAATGTGCCGTTTGCGATTGCGGATGCGACTTCACTTACTGAAGCCGGTTATGTCGGTGAAGATGTGGAAAATATTCTGTTAAAATTAATTCAAGCAGCTGATTATGATGTTGAGAAGGCAGAAAAAGGCATTATCTACATTGATGAAATTGATAAAATTGCCCGCAAGTCGGAAAATCCTTCGATTACGCGTGATGTTTCCGGTGAAGGTGTACAGCAGGCTCTGCTGAAGATTCTTGAAGGAACAGTAGCGAGTGTACCGCCCCAAGGCGGCCGTAAGCATCCGCATCAGGAATTTATTCAAATTGATACAACGAATATCCTGTTCATTTGCGGCGGCGCGTTTGACGGTGTAGAGCAGATCATCAAACGTCGTCTCGGCAAAAAAGTAATTGGATTCGGAGCAGGCAGCAAGAGTCAGGAAATGCATCGTGATGATGCACTGAAAAATGTGCTTCCGGAAGACTTGTTGAAATTCGGCTTAATTCCTGAATTCATCGGACGTCTTCCGGTGATCAGCACATTAAAACAGCTTGATGAAAAGGCACTTGTTGATATTCTGACAAAGCCGAAGAACGCATTAGTAAAGCAATACAAGAAATTGCTTGAACTTGACGATGTCGATCTGGAATTTACAGATGATGCGCTTGAGGCTATTGCTAAGCTGGCCATCGAGCGCAAAACGGGTGCCCGCGGTTTGCGTTCGATTATTGAAGGCATGATGCTTGATGTTATGTACGAACTTCCTTCGCGTGATGATATTGAGAAGTGTGTGATTACAAAAGAAACGGTTGAAGACAAAGTACGGCCAACCTTGATTTTGACGGATGGAACTGAAGTTAGTGTTGAAACACCGAAGGAAAGTGCCTAAGCTCATCTGAATAATAGCTGAAACACAAGATCCCTAAGATTAAATTAGGGATCTTTTTTTGCGTAAATAAGAAAAGTAAAAAAATTTCGCAAGGTTAGTTTGAACGGTTCAACAAAGATGGCGTGGCCTGGTTTTTCTTGAACACCAGCTTTAACCAAGTTTTTCATTGTATTGGTTTAACTCGCTTCTGTCTTGGAAATAATGCCTTGTAAAGATGGACAATCAGGCAGGTCGGCTTTCAAGGGCGATTGTTATGGGAGGCAGAATGACTATGAGTTGGATGTTACTGTTAATTTTCACACAAATTTTTTTTGGCGCGATTATTGGACTGTATTTTTGGAGTTTGCTGCGCAATCAGCACGTGCAAAAAATTTCGATTGATAAGGAATCAAAAAAGGAAATGGACGAATTGAACAGGATGCGTCGTCAATCACTGTCCGAACCGCTTTCAGAACGTATTCGTCCGAAAGAGCTTGACGATGTGATCGGACAGCATGATGGAATTGTTGCTTTACGCGCTGCCCTATGTGGCAAGAATCCGCAGCATGTGATTATTTATGGACCACCTGGTATCGGCAAGACAGCTGCAGCACGACTTGTCCTTGAAGAAGCGAAAAAGAATGCGGATTCGCCATTTAAACCGTCCGCTCCATTTGTGGAATTGGATGGGGCGACCGCGCGTTTTGACGAACGCGGAATTGCTGATCCGTTGATCGGTTCCGTCCATGATCCGATTTATCAGGGGGCGGGCGCAATGGGCCAGGCGGGTATCCCGCAGCCGAAAGAAGGTGCTGTAACGCATGCACATGGCGGTGTTCTTTTTATTGACGAAATCGGTGAATTGCATCCGATTCAATTGAATAAGCTTTTGAAAGTACTGGAAGATCGTAAAGTTTTCTTGGAAAGTGCTTATTACAATGAAGAGAATCGCCAAATTCCCGCGTACATCCATGATATTTTTAAGAACGGATTACCTGCAGATTTTCGCCTAATTGGCGCGACAACACGTCGGCCTGAAGAAATTCCACCGGCTATTCGTTCACGCTGTCTTGAGATTTTCTTCTCTGACTTAAGTCGTGCGGATATTCGTTTGATTGCAAAGCGGGCCGCCACGAAATTAAGCCTTGATGTGTCCGATGAATGCTTAGAGAAAATTGCAGATTACGCGAAGAGTGGACGAGAAGCCGTAAACATGATTCAGATTGCTGCCGGTGTAGCCGCATCAGAAAACGCGAAACCGGGTACCATTGATCTGGAACAGATTGAATGGGTTGTGCGTTCCAGCAGACTCACACCGAAGCCCAATCATAAGGTTCCTTCTGCACCTGAAATCGGGCTTGTCAACGGATTGGCTGTTTATGGGCCGGGATTAGGTGTTCTGCTGGAGGTTGAGGCTTCCGCAGTAAAAAGCCGCCATGAAGGCAGCTTAACCATTACCGGGATTGCAGAAGAGGAGTCACTCGGTTCGTCATCACGAACAATTACGAGGAAAAGCATGGCACGGGCATCAGTCGAAAATGTGCTCACAGTGCTTAATCGAATGGGCCTTTCTGCGTACCGTTATCATATTCATGTGAACTTTCCCGGCGGCGCACTTGTTGATGGACCGTCTGCGGGAATCTCGATGGCAGTTGCGATCAGTTCGGCAATTCTACGCCGCAAAGTCCACCCGGACATCGCTATGACGGGTGAACTCGGTCTTCACGGACAGATTAAGCCGATCGGCGGCGTGATGGCGAAGATTGCTGCGGCGGTAGAAGCGGGAGCAAAACGAGTGATTATACCTGTCGAGAATATGCAGGCAACCTTGAAGCAGTATGAAAAGGCAGAAATCATTCCGGTTGACTCGTTGCACCAGGTGCTTGAACTTTGCCTCTATCCTGAAGAGGTACAAATCAAAAAAGATCCTCATGCTTCGTTTGCCGATATTCTGAGTAATCATACACTGTCTGCACGTTCGATTGATGCGGGAGTGGAAAAGCAGGGATAACCGAACGCGCCGTTGTGACTGCCGACTTTATGAGTCGACAGTCTTTTTTTCTGAAGCGAGCTGTTTAAAGGTATAGTTCACTTCTTTTTTCGTGTATAAAGCCTGATTTTGACCCATAGCCACGCGGTGTCTCGCAAAGTTCAATCGTTTTCAACGCATAACCAATATCCTTGATCAAACCTGCGTTTTTAATTCGTTTACCATTGGACAGCACCAGGAGAATTAAGATAGAATGTGTATACATGAGCAGATCGCCGGAATGGCGGCCTGAGGAGAGATGATGTTGAAGATTACACAAGCAGATTATTTGATTAGTGCGGTAGGACCGGCGCAGTATCCGACGAACGGATTGCCTGAAATAGCGCTTGCCGGACGTTCCAATGTCGGCAAATCATCCTTTATTAATAAAATGCTGAACAGAAGAAATCTTGTCCGAATCTCTGAGAAGCCTGGTAAAACTCAGAAGCTGAATTATTTCATTATCAATAATGCGTTTTATTTTGTCGATGTGCCTGGCTACGGATACGCAAAGGTATCGAAAAAGGATAAAGAAGCATGGGGACGGATGCTTGAGGCTTATTTTACTGAGCGCGAAGCACTGAGCGCTGTTGTTCACTTGGTGGATTTACGGCATCCACCGTCCAAGGAAGATATTCAAATGCATGAATTTCTCGCTTATTATGGCCATCCGGTGATCACTGTTGCAACGAAGGCGGACAAGATCCCCAAAAGCAAGTATCAAAAGCATAAACAGATCATTGTGCATGATCTGGGATTAAAAGCAGATGATCTGCTGATTCTGTTTTCCTCATTTAACGGAATGGGAAAAGAAGATGCATGGCGTGCACTTGACCCGTTTTTGAATTAAAATAGACGTGGCAAAGTCGCATGCGGCGCATTTTTGATAAATAAATTGGCATTTTTGCAGTCACTATGAACGGCATCGAGCGTGCATCTCCGGTATTGATGCATGCTTTTTTATTCGGAAAAAAGATGCACTTTTTGAACAAGGGCTCCATCATTCAGCGCCTTTTGACTAATGAGAACTACTTGCCGAAAGATACATAGATCAGGAAACGACCGAGAGGAGAAAAAGAACATGAATTTCAGTAAATCAATTGCCGCTTATGAAAGGGCGAAACCGCTTATGCCCGGCGGGGTCAACAGTCCGGTGCGTTCCTTTCCGTCTGTTGATTTAAGTCCGATTTTCATGGATCACGGAAAAGGATCAAAAATTTATGATCTGGACGGGAATGAGTACATTGACTATGTATTAAGCTGGGGACCGCTCATTCTCGGTCACGCCGATGAAAAAGTGATTGACACTATCAAAGAAACCGTTGAAAAAGGGACGAGTTTCGGTTCCCCGACGCTGCTTGAAACGAAGCTTGCAGAGCTTGTTGTTGATCGTGTACCATCAGTGGAGAAAGTCCGATTTGTCAATTCAGGAACCGAAGCAACGATGAGTGCGATTCGACTTGCACGCGGGTACACAGGCAGGGATAAGATTTTAAAATTTGAAGGCAGCTATCATGGCAGTGCCGACTCACTGCTTATAAAGGCCGGTTCCGGGGTCGCAACGCTTGGACTGCCCGACAGTCCCGGTGTTCCAGTGCAGCTGGCCAAAGATACCTTAACCGTTCCTTATAATGATGCAGAGCGGGTCACGGAGGTCTTTAAACAATATGGTCATGATATTGCTTGTGTGATTGTCGAACCGGTCGCCGGGAATATGGGTGTTGTTCCGCCGGTTGCAGGCTTCTTGCAGGCGCTTAGAGAAATAACTCAAGAATACGGGTCTCTGCTGATCTTTGATGAAGTGATGACTGGCTTTCGAGTCGCCTATAACTGCGCACAAGGCTATTTCGGTATTACACCGGACTTAACAACGCTAGGAAAAGTAATCGGCGGCGGTATGCCTGTTGGTGCATACGGCGGCCGCATGAATATCATGAGTCAGATTGCTCCGGAAGGGCCGGTATATCAAGCAGGAACACTGTCGGGCAATCCGATTGCGATGGCAGCAGGGTATATGACGCTCAGTCAGCTGACACCGGAAGACTACCCGGAATTCCGCAGGAAAGCGGATCGGTTGGCAAAGGGTTATAAAGCCGCCGCGGTAAAATACGGCATCCCGCTTACCGTTAATCAGGCAGGCGCAATGATGGGGATTTTCTTCACAGATCAAAAAGTCATTAACTATCAACGTTCGAAGTCATCGAATCTTGATCATTTTAAAACGTATTTTGCGCAAATGATTAAACAGGGAATCTCGCTGCCTCCGTCTCAGTTCGAAGGTGTCTTCCTGTCAACGAAGCATTCGATGGAAGACGTCGAGAAAACGATTCGTGCCGCAGAGCATGCGTTTAAGAAAATTGCGGAATCAAAATAATCAGGTGAAATGGCCGGAATGCATGCATTCCGGCTTTTTCTTTATCTGGCACTTATAAAAAATGAAAGGCTGAGAAACACTAAGCATGAGTTTGAGATTGTACGATCTGAGGGTGATCGAGTTATGCATTTTGTTCGTATTGCAATTGAGTTGGTCATCGGGTTCACAGCCCTTTTTTTCATGACCAAAATATTGGGCAAGGCAACGCTTGCTCAGATCACGGCTTTTGATTTTATCTCTGCCATTGTTCTTGGCGAATTAGTCGGAAATGCGTTGTATGACAAGGAAATCGGAATTGGATCCATTTTGTTTGCGGTTGCACTGTGGGGATTGATGATCTATGTTGTTGAATGGTGTACGCAGAAATTCCGCGGTTCTCGCAGTTTTCTTGAAGGTCAGCCGTCGATTATCATTCGAAACGGTCACATGGACAGGGAGATGATGAAGAAAGAGAAGCTGGATATCGATATGCTCCAGAATCTGTTAAGAAGAAAGGATGTCTTTTCTATTCGTGAAGTCGATTATGCAATTTTAGAGACCGACGGGACTGTAAGCGTATTGAAAAAATCGCAGTATACCCAACCGACAATGGAGGATCTGCAAAAACCGAGAAAACCGGTTTATTTACCCGTGACTATCATTGATGATGGCGAAGTCGATTGGGGCAACTTAAAGGCAGCGGGACTTAATGAGGATTGGCTGTTGAAGAACCTTCGCTCGCATCATATTCACAGTTACAAAGAGATCTTTTATTGTGAATGGAAAAAGGATGAAGGGGTATACATTGAAAAAATGTGAGAAAGAAAAGACCGTCTTCCTTTTCGAAGCGGTCGATCACTTTGAAAAAAATTCTAACAAGTTCCAATGTGTGCGGCGAGCGTTTATGTTTCGGTCAGGGAAATCTGGACAGTTATGTCCGGTTTTTCTTTTTTTTAAATTAATTACTTTTTTGTTAGGTGTTTACAGAGAGATGCAGTCAATCGTCTGAACAAACCCTACCTGTCCTATTTATGATCAGAAACGATTGGGCATAATTCCATACTTCATGCATAGAACAGTATTAAGAACGGATGAGAGGGTGGAAGGGATGTCTCAATCTTCGAATGATCGCTTGCAATTTTCAATAAATGAATCGGTGTGGCTAAGAAATGACGCACCTGCTGAAGAAATACTATCCATGGCTCTAGAGCCGGACATTACAGTGGAAGAAAATTGGAATGATGTCACCATTAAAGGCTTTCTTCGCCTCACAGGAGAATACAAACCTGCCGAGATTTCGAATACGACCGGCGATGCGGATCATCATTCAGCACCTTTTCGAACCATCGACGAAATTATGGACACGGGAAATGGCACGGATACGCTTGAACATCACTTTCCAATCGACATTACCATCCCGGCTGATCGCGTGCCCAACTTGGAGAACCTGTTTGTTGTCATTGATTCGTTTGATTACGAACTGTCCGAGCATCGGCATATTCAGCTTCAAGCGGATATCGCAATCACCGGTTTGACAAATACGAATTCGGGTGATCGAACTGAAAAACCAAAGACTCAGGCACCGATCGAGCAGCCTGTCGCACCTCAACCGGAAGCATCGAAAGAAAACGCACCAACGAAAAAGTCTAAAGTAAAGGCACCTGTAAAAAAAGAAACAAAACCTGAAGCAAAGGCGCCGGCAAAGAAGCCTGAGGAGAAAGTATCTGCAAAAAAAGAAGCGAAACCTGAAAACAAAGCACCAGCGGAAAAAGAAGTTAAGCCTGCTAAGGTGGAAAAGAAAGCGGCGGAAACAAAGTCTGAGACAAAAAAACCTGCAGTTGAAAAAAAGCCTTCGTCCAAAGTCGAGGAAAAACATGAGCAAAAGGATGCAGAGAAAAAAACATTAAAACAAATATTTAAGAGTAAAAGAACGGTGGACGATGATCTGTCCGATGAATTTGAGGAAATGCCGACAGACCAATTTAATGAAGATACGGATGTGGATTTTCAATATGAGGCATTCAGGAAGCCTGAGGACGAACCTCAGGAAGACGGTGCACCGCTCGTTGCCTTTAAAGGACAGTCCTCGGGTCGTTCGGAAGCGGCTGCCCCAGGCACGCAGCCTGCCGCTCCGCCAACTCCGGCTCCCGCAGCTCAGAGCGATACTCCTGAGACAGAAAGTGCACAAGATGCTGAGAACACGGAAAAAGAGAAAAAGGCCGATACGACCGGTCTGTTTTTAACCAAAATGCTTGCCGGTGATGAAGCAGAACAAAAAACCCGGTTGAAAATATGTATTGTCCAATCCGGCGATTCGCTAGAAAAAATTTCGGAACGTTATCATGTTCCGGTAACCAGTCTGCTGCGGAAAAATGATTTGACTTCAGGAGACATAGAAGCAGGCGAACTCCTCTATATACCGAAGACGGCTAAGGCGACACAGGATGATAAATGAGCAAGATGCCCTTTTGTCTGCCGTGCAGGCCAATTATTATTTTGGAAAATTGCGGGTCGTTCAGGATCGGCCGCTTCTTGTAGAAACAGAAAGAGGCAGGAAGAAGATAAGAATATGGCAAAATGAGGCTTTGCTGAAGCTGCATCTGAAATGGCGCGAGCGCTTGATCAATGATGCGTTTTTCATTGATCGAATGTATGTGACTCGCTCGGGACTGCCGTCGATTCGGATCGGCCGCTTTTCGGTAACCTGTCATGACGCGCCATCAGAGCCGACTGCTTTGGAAGGAAATGAGGCACTATGGGCATCGGTTGTGGGCCAGCTCGTCCGACATAGCCGCGATGTTCCGGCTGAAGTGCTTCCGCACGCTACGTCGGTTCACGTGCGCAGCCTGTATGAGCAGGCGAAGCAGATCGGAGTCCAAGATCAGGATGCATGGAAAATCATTTCTGCCTGCTTTTCATCAGCGTGTGCCCGCGCAAAGGATGCGGATCGATTGAGAGAACCTTATCAGAACCGAAGTTCAGCATTTATTCTGCCGGAAGATTTCTCCGGCCGGTCATGCAGCGCGCTTTTTGACACGTTATTCCTTGAACTTGGACAGTCGCGACCGGTGGATGGGTGTGGATTACTCGCTCGTTTCTTTATGGCAGAGAGCATGGAACATGGAAAGCAGTCAATGAACAACCTGTTTCAGGCATTAAAGAACCAAAAGTTTTTTGACCGTGAAACCATCGATTTGCTTCAGGCGGAGTGGCTGGAACCCGACGAATGGATGCGACTGCTTGAATACGGGATCAACAAGGAACAAATACCACAAATACAAAGCGACCAGTTTTCAGTCCGGGAGTTTAAGCAGATATGGGATCGAAAGGTTAAGCTGATTCATTTATTCAACTCCGTTTTTACGCAATCCGAGGATGCGGGTGGAGGTGCGGCACATGGAGCAGACGGACAACAATCGGATTAATCGAATACTTTTTCAGTATGATCTCGTACCTTATAATCTTTCTGTTCGAGGGAATTTGATTCGTGTCGATACTCCGGCAGGCTCATTCGCGTTAAAGCAAAAAGCGTTGAATGATCGGCAGATCCGCAGTCTTCAAACTGTCTATGCATTGATTCGAAGGATGGTCATCGATGCGGTCTGCCCACTTCCTTCTAAGTATGGCGATCTGGTAATTCGCGGAACAGAAACAAGCTATTATTTGCTGCCATGGTTCAATGAAACCGTTGACTTGTCAAATCTTCAGGAACGATACAGGCACCTTTTTATCAAGACGGGCCAGCTGCATCGAAAAACACTTGAGAAGAAAGCGGATTGTTCCGGCCTTTATCAAGACATGGTGCGTGTGCTGAATCAGCGGCAAATGGTTTGGGAGCAGTTTCTTTATAAAGCGGAGCACCACGTCTACCCCTCTCCATTTGAGCAAGCTGTGCTTAAGTCTGCGTTCATTTATCTTGAGAATATGCAGCGCTCGCATGACTTTTTTTCGCATGACAAAGATGATGAAGGCAAAAATAAGACGATGAGGCGCGCACTCTGTCATGGACGCCTGAGTCCACTCCATTTGCTGATTGAAAATGAAAGAAGCTGTCTCACGAATTTTGAAAATAGCGAGGACGGCTTTTTTATTGTGGAAACCGCGATGCTTTTTGAACAGGCGAATGTAATGCTTGGATCGGAGCAAACGAATTGGCGCGACTTTTATGAATCGTACAGCTCAGTTTGTCCGTTGACTGATGAAGAGAAAGACGTTCTCGTCCATTTTCTTTTATTTCCAAGTGCACATGCTGAATTGCTCAGCCGATACCTATATTCAGGACAATTAGATGAGCAATGGTTTGTTAAGCGCTGGACAGATCTTTGTCAAGCGCATCGGAACATGTTCACATCAATAAAAGAGAATATGGATGAGGAGCAAAAAAGAAAAGAAGAGCGGCAGGCGAAAGAAAAAGCCGTGGATGAAAAGAAAGAAAAATAATTTTCTACGTGTTAAAGCCATTTCTTTAAATAGCCCACATAAAGAAAGAAGAGCAGGGCGGTAAGCATCACGTCCATGGATGTCGGCAGGAAAATGGTACGAATGAGCTGGAAAAGGGCAAGCGGCAGCACAATAACACTCAGTCCTTCACGACACTTTTTAAAAAAGGGCTGAAATCGATTATTTTTGAACACGTGTGTCATTCCCTTCGTTTATACAGACTTCAACTTGGCTATGCTATAGTCTATGAATCCTTTTTTGCGTCTGTGATCAAATTTTTTTCCTATTGGCATTGACGAGCAGAACAGTAACTATATATAATGATTACAAAACACAACGAGTTCTGTGTCAGAATGAAAATGCTGGGACAGGGAGTAGTACACATTGTTAAGCTAGAAGAGGAGTCCAGACTTGTTGAATATCCTCTATAAGAGAGAGAAGCTGGTGCGCTGAAAAGCTTCTTTAGCGGCAGATGTTGAAGTAGCCCTTGAGCAGTCTTTCTGAACGACCCTGACGGTCAATTAGGAAAGTCCGGAAATCCGTTATCGAATGAATGAGACGCGACTCGTGCGCGTGAATATAGGTGGTACCACGGAGCTTTCCTTCGTCCTTTTGACGTAGGAAAGCTCTTTTTTACGTTTATCCGGCTCATGTGACATGAGCATGAAAATAGAGATTCAAGGGAGCGGTCAATGATGGATAAAGAATTGGCGACGAAATATGATCCGAGCCAGACTGAAGAAAAATGGTATAAAACCTGGCTGGAAAAAGACTATTTTAAAGCGGAAGGCGATCTGGAAAAGAAACCGTATTCGATTGTTATTCCGCCGCCCAATGTCACGGGAAAGCTTCACCTCGGCCACGCATGGGATACGACCATGCAGGATCTGCTGATCCGTTTTAAAAGAATGCAGGGCTATGACGCACTTTATCTCCCGGGAATGGACCATGCCGGTATTGCAACTCAGGCAAAGGTTGACGCGAAGCTGCGCAAGGAAGGAAAATCCCGTTATGATTTGGGGCGTGAGAAGTTTCTTGAGGTCGCCTGGGAATGGAAAAAAGAGTATTCGATGTTTATCAGGAAACAGTGGGCAAAGCTCGGTTTGTCTCTCGATTATTCAAGGGAACGCTTCACCCTCGATGAGGGATTGTCCAAAGCGGTACGCAAAGTCTTTGTTCAGCTTTATGAAAAAGGGCTGATTTACCGCGGGGCCTATATTATCAACTGGGATCCGGCCGCACGCACTGCGCTGTCCGATATAGAAGTTATTTATAAAGAAGTACCGGGCTTCCTGTGGCACGTGAACTATCCGCTTGCCGACGGATCAGGATCCATTCAAATTGCGACAACTCGCCCGGAAACGATGCTCGGTGATACGGCTATTGCTGTCCACCCTGATGATGAACGCTATAAAGGCATCGTTGGCAAAAAGGCAATTCTGCCGCTGGTAGGACGCGAGATTCCGATTGTTGCCGACAGCTATGTGGATCAATCATTCGGAACTGGAGCGGTAAAAATCACACCCGCGCACGATCCGAACGACTTTGAGGTGGGCAACAGACATGATCTGCCACGCATTCTGGTTATTGATGAAACCGGAAAAATGAATCAATTTGCAGGCAAATATCAGGGGCTTGATCGCGACGAATGCCGCAAGCAGATTGTGAAGGATCTTGAGGCGTCCGGAGCGCTTGCCTACGTTGAAGAGCATACGCATGCGGTTGGACATTCAGAACGGACCGGTGTTGTCGTAGAGCCAATTTTGTCAACACAATGGTTTGTTAGAATGAAGCCGCTTGCTGATGCATCGCTAAAAATGCAAGAGACTGATGATAAAGTGAACTTTGTTCCTGAGCGTTTTGAAGGCACATACAGACATTGGATGGAAAATATTCGCGATTGGTGTATCTCCCGGCAGCTGTGGTGGGGACACCGGATTCCTGCGTGGTACAACAAACAAACAGGAGAGGTTTACGTCGGCTTGGAGGCACCAAAGGATATTGAAAACTGGAAGCAGGATGAAGATGTGCTGGATACTTGGTTCAGCTCGGCGCTCTGGCCATTTTCAACAATGGGCTGGCCGGATGAAAAGGCAGCGGATTTCAAACGCTATTTTCCGACAAACGCGCTTGTGACCGGCTATGATATTATCTTTTTCTGGGTAGCGCGCATGATGTTCCAGTCCACGGAATTTACCGGTAAAAGTCCTTTCAGAGATGTTCTCATACATGGTCTCGTTCGTGATGAGCAGGGACGTAAGATGAGCAAGTCACTTGGCAACGGGATCGATCCGATGGATGTCATCGCCAAATACGGTGCGGATGCGCTCCGTTATACATTGGCGACGGGCACGACCCCGGGTCAGGACTTAACGTTCCAATGGTCGAAGGTAGAAGCGAATTGGAACTTTGCCAATAAGATCTGGAATGCTTCACGGTTTGTCATCATGAACCTTGATGGATTTTCGTCGAACGATATGGATCTCTCCGGAATCCAGTCCGTTGCCGACCGCTGGATTTTGACTCGTCTGAACGAAACGATTGAAAAGGTCACAGCACTTTATGAAAGCTATGATTTCGGTGAAGCCGGTCATCATCTCTACCAGTTCATTTGGGATGATTTCTGCGATTGGTATATTGAGATGGCAAAGCTGCCGCTCTACGGTGATGATTTGGCTGCCAAGCAAGCAACGAAATCAATTCTGACGTATGTCCTGGATAAAATTCTTAAGATGCTTCATCCGATTATGCCATTTGTTACGGAAGAAATCTGGCAGCATATTCCACATGAAGGCGAAACAATCATGCACAGCAGCTGGCCGGAAGTGAAACCGGATTGGAATGATGCTGAAGCGGGTAAGGAGATGGCTGCGCTGCAAAATGTGATTCGCTCCGTACGCAACATTCGTGCAGAAATGAATGTTGCGCCGAAGAAGCCGGTCGCTATGCTGATTAAAACTGTGTCGAATCGCGAAACCAAAATTTATGAAGCAAATCAGAGCTATATTGAACGCTTCTGCAATCCGGCTACTCTGGAGATCGGAACGGATATTCAGGCTCCGGATAAATCCGTCTCCGCCGTTATCTCTGGGGCTGATATTTATCTGCCGCTGTCCGGTCTGATTAATATTGATGATGAAATTAACCGTTTGAATAAAGAACTCGATAAGATGAACGCTGAAGTAGAGCGCGTTGAAAAAAAATTGAGCAATCCGCGATTCGTTGCCAAGGCACCGGAGCAAGTCGTTGCCAAAGAAAGAGAGAAACAAGCGGATTATATGCAGAAACGCGATAAATTACAAGCAAGAATTGCTGAATTGAACGCCTGATTGAGACATAGAGCGTTCAATCATTGAGACATAACGGTGGTGGGATCCTTGATCCGCCGCCGTTTTCTCAATTTATTAAATGTGCAGGAGTGTTATTCGGAGGGTCGGAAAATGTTTGAAACATATAACGAAGCATTAAAATGGATTCAAAGTCTGATTCCTTTTGGAATCAAGCCGGGCATTGAACGAATGAAATGGATGCTGGGCAAACTGGGGAACCCGGAACGCCGCATGCGAACGGTTCATGTCGGCGGAACGAATGGGAAGGGGTCAACCGTTTGCTATCTGTGGCATATTTATGAAGCAGCCGGCATGAAAGTCGGAACCTTCACCTCGCCTTACATTACTTCTTTTAATGAGCGTATGATGGTGAATGGTCATCCGATCAGTGATGAAGATTTAATTAAAGCAGCAAACATGGTGTATCCATTGACGCTCGCCGTTGATCGTGAAACTGATTTTGGCAGTCCAACTGAATTTGAAGCGGTGACGATGATTAGTTTCGTTTATTTTGGTTTGCTTAATCCATGCGATCTCGTCATTTATGAGGTCGGACTCGGCGGACGATTGGATTCCACTAATGTGATTCATCCGCTTGTATCCGTTATTACGAATGTTGCCATGGATCACATGAAGGTGCTCGGCGATACAATTAAACAGATTGCTTTTGAAAAAGCAGGGATTATCAAGCAGGATACAGGTATTGTGACAACAGCAGAACATCCCGAAGCACTCGCCGTGATTCGGGAGAAAGCAGCGGCAAAGGAATCGAAGTTATTTATTCTGAACGATGCATTTGTTTTCCACCCACTTGGACATAACAGCAAAGGGGAGCATTTCAATTTTGATACAGGGTCGATACATCTTCATCAACTAACCATCCATATGAAAGGCGAGCATCAGTTGAAAAATGCTTCTGCTGCTTTGATGACCATCTGCTATTTATCGACCTATTGCGGCATGAAAGTGAGTGTGGAAGCGATCCGTATCGGGTTGAAGAAGGCGGCCTGGCCGGGGAGATTTGAGCGAATAACGAATCATCCGTTGATTATCATTGATGGTGCCCACAATGTTCAAGGGACAAAAGCACTGGTTCAAACCGTGAAAAGATACTATGACGGCAAGAACATTCATCTTTTATACGCAGCGCTTAAGGATAAGGAATACAAGACAATGGTTCAGCTGATTGAAACCGCAGCCGATGACATAACGCTTACCTCATTTGATTTTCCGCGGGCTGCAAGCAGCGATTTGCTGTATGCCGCTTCGCATCATCCAAAGAAAAGGCAGGATCCAAATTGGAGCACAGCGCTTCACCGAATGATTCAAGAAACAGATGAAAACGATCTTTTGATGATTTGCGGCTCACTCTATTTTATTGCGGTTGTCCGTGAAGCATTGCTCACGGCTGATCATCTGCGTTAAATCATTGAATTTTACGGAAAATAATGATGAAAGGTACATGATTGCAAAAAGTTGAGAAGGTTTTGAAAAACCATTTTCAACTTGTTTTTGTTTTGCTACAATTAACATTATTATTATATTAGTAGTAAAATAGTATTAGGATAATAGAAGATTAATTTCCAAAATCGCACAGATTAGCATAAAGGAGGAAGTGCGATTGTCGAAAATGAAACAATGGGCAGTTACTGCCATTTGGATCTTGACATTCTTTTTTTCTCTGCCGATCATTTATATGATCGATCCGCCGCGGAACATCATGCCTGCTTCTCTATTAACTGTAACGATTGTTTTTGTACTCACCGCACTTTTTAGTTTTAAAGTAAAAGGAACAGATATTATTGTTCTTCAAGGAATTGGACTTGCAACGTTTTTGATTTTCGGATTATTCGTTGAAACGTTACTGACACAATTTTGTATTATGGTCTATCTGCTCAGTCAGAGAATTGGAAAAACGGATGCCTACCGCATTCCGATCAATTTGACCATGTTTCTTCTTGTTTCCATTGCATCGGGCTCTACTTATTACACACTGGGCGGAAGAGCAACCGAAGTGACAAATAATGTTCTTGAGCTGAGTTTGCTGCCGATTTTCGGTTTTTACTTCTCGGCCTATTTGGCAAATACAATTGTGCTTATGTTCATTCGCAAATGGCTTTTAAGCATTCCGTTTAAAGTTAGACTGTTTGACCGGGATTCCGTTTGGGAAATCATCATTACCTTGTTGATGATGCCGCTTGGTATCGCTTTTTACTTGATGTATGCGTCGCGTGGCTGGCTCGGTATGCTGATGATTGCGATACCAATGGTCGCACTTTCGATTATTATGCGTCAAATTAATAATAATCAGGAATTAATTCAATTCTTGCAGAGTGTCAATCATTTTGGTCAGCAGCTTACAGAAGAACTGTCTGTCAAGCACGTGTTTGATCTGCTTTTTGAAAAAATGCCGACGATGCTTCCGGTCGATTATCTCTATGTGGTTTTGTATACGCATCCTGAACGGCCGAAACTGGTTCGGATGTACAGAAAGGACCAAGGCGAGTCCTTTGTCCCCTTTCAGCAAGAAGCCGATGTAAGTTTGAGTGTGTTTCGACAGGCGAAGGCGATCATTGGATCAGGAAACACAGGGAGTTTATACCCTTTTCTTGACGCGCTTTCAAATGGACAAGCAAAATCATACCTGTCTGTGCCCATGATGCATCGCGGGCAAGTCATTGGTGTGTTGACACTGGCATCCCACGTGTCCCGATCTTATACGAATACGAGTCGAATTGGTATCGAAATTGTTGGAGATTTTCTTGCAATCAGTCTTGAAAATGCTAAAAACTTTGAAATTCGCAAGAAGGAAAGCGAGCGCTGTCCGCTCACCGATCTGTTTAATTATCGATATATGATGAAAGTTATTAATAAAATGTACAATGACCCGTCATTAGAAGTGTTTTCAATTATTATGATGGATATTGACAATTTTAAGCAAATTAACGACACATACGGCCATCAGAATGGCAACGCTATTTTGATCGGTGTCGCCAATCGCCTGCGAAAAACGGTTGGGCATAAAGGCATAGTGGCACGATACGGCGGCGAAGAGTTTACCGTCCTTTTGCCGGGAATGGATCGAAACATGTGTTTTGCAGTTGCCGAAACGATTCGTCTTGCGGTTGCTGCTGAGACATTTATGATTTTCAACGAAACAGAGAACCGCTACGACAAAATTTTTGTAACGATTAGTTTGGGTACATCGACGGCACCGGTTGATGCAACAGATCCTTCTGAGTTGATTTACAATGCGGATCACGCGATGTATAAGGGAGCGAAGCAGCAAGGAAAAAACCGCGTTGCTCGATATATCTGATTATTAAAAGAATCCGATTCGTGAAAAAAACAGCGAAAAAAATTGTGGACAAGACGACAAATGTCTTGTCCATTTTTATGTTCGCTGTGCTAAGCTATTCGGAAGCAGAGTTTCGTTTCGTGTAAGGGGGATCGATGATCGATATGCCCGAAAAAAACAAAAAGACACCTCAAGTGACGATTATATTCAATGGGAAAAAACATACGATGGAAGAATGGACAAGGCGTGAAACTGCGGCAGATAAAGAGAAATCTTTGGACTGGAATGCCGCGTTTTCTGAAGATCATGTACCGGCGGATCACCACGCGCAACCGCTTGTCGATGAGGAAGCGTTTGTGAAGCAAAAACGTCTTATCTTAAAAAGAAAAAAGAAATGGCATCCGTCATCGAGAAAATCAGCAGGTCCGTTACCGACCATTCGTTTCATCTGGCTTCCGGCAGCAGCTGCTTTAGTGGTCGGCCTTGTGATCGGTCTGACAATGCTTATGATTTTCAACGAACAAAATCCGAAATCGAAAGACACATGGACAAGTGGCAACAATCAAGCACAGTCCAGCACAGACAGCTCAAGTGCTGTGTCGAAAAACGATCTGAATTTGTCGGTATATGTTGTTCAGGCAGGGCTTTTCAGTTCAACAGCTAAAGCAGAGCGGATTGCAAGTGAGCTCCGCAGCCATGGACCGGCTGCAGTGATGCCGGTTACAGGTGGAACGGCAATATTAGTCGGTGTCGCTCAGACAGATGCCGGAGCGACTCGTTTGCTCGACCATTTTAAGGATCAGGGCTTGACTGTGTTCAAAAAGAAAGTACCCATTGAAGCAAGTCAGGCGATTCTAAAAAAACAATCGCAGGCAGAGGCAGCGCTACACTATAAGAAGTTGATTTTGGAATTACTTTCCTTGATGGAACAATCGAAGAACGGCGCACATGCGGCAAATGCCGGCTCATTGAAAACAGCGGACAAGCTTTATCAACGCGCATCAAAAAGTGCGGACAATACAAAAGCAAAATCCTTGCTGAACCATGCAAGGATGGCACGCCAAGCGATTGGAAAAGTGTCAAATGAGAATTATGGCGCTCAATTTCTTGCGCTACAGCAGGAGCTTTTGAATTCACTTATTGACTATAATCATTTCATCCATCCATAATGTTGGAAAAATTTAATTTACACGGTTTTTCTATTTTTGTGACATAAACGTGGAGTCTATGTCGAAAATATTGAGCGACAGCCTGCAAAACCTTCACATTTTTACTGTTTTTTATTCTGCAGAGTTTTTAGAAACAAGATATGCTGTATCTTAACAGGCATTGCGATGCAGAATGGAGGAATTGAAAATGGTCAAGAATATAATGATGAAGGATGTACCTCAGGAGGATCGCCCGAGAGAACGTTTAATCCGTGAAGGTGCGTCTTCTCTTTCCAGTCAGGAACTGCTGGCCATTCTTTTACATTCGGGCACAAGGAACGAATCCGTTATGCAGCTTGCTGAACGTCTTGTCTGCCGTTTTGAGGGTTTGGATCTGCTCCGGGAAGCGAGCATTGAAGAATTGAAACAGGTCAAGGGTATTGGCACAGCAAAGGCGGTTCAGCTGCTGGCAGGATTTGAGATCGGACAGCGCATGGCGAGAATGGTCCACGATTCCCGCTACGCGATCCGCTCACCGGAAGATGGTGCAGATTATGTCATGGAAGAATTGCGTGTTTTGAAGCAAGAACATTTCGTCGCATTATTCCTCAATACAAAAAATCAGGTGCTGTATAAGAAAACGATCTTTGTCGGCAGCTTGAACGCGTCAATCGTTCACCCGCGCGAGGTGTTCAAGGAAGCAGTCAGACAGTCAGCTGCGGCGATTATTTGTTTTCATAATCACCCAAGCGGCGATCCGACGCCCAGCCGTGAAGATATTGATGTTACCAAGCGTCTTGCTTCATGCGGCAAGATGCTCGGTGTCGATGTTTTAGATCATATCGTAATCGGTGATCAGTGTTTTGTCAGTTTAAAACAGAAGGGCTTACTTTAATGACTAGGAAGTGAACAGATTTTCCGGTCATTTCGCTTCCGCCCCTATAAATTCAAGTTCAATTAAGATATAATCAAGTGTATGAGTTTTGCAACCTGAAGGGAGATTACATAGATGTTTGGCGGATTTTCTAGAGATATGGGCATAGACCTTGGTACGGCGAACACTTTGGTGTATGTAAAAGGAAAAGGTGTTGTCGTCAGAGAGCCGTCTGTTGTTGCTCTGCACACGGATACCGGTTTGATTGAAGCGGTAGGAACTCCGGCTAAGAATATGATCGGACGTACGCCGGGCAACATCGTAGCGGTTCGTCCGATGAAAAACGGTGTCATTGCGGATTTTGAAACAACAGCGACGATGATGAAATATTTTATAAATCAAGCGCAAAAACAGCGCTCAATATTTTCGCGCAAGCCTAATGTCATGGTGTGTGTGCCGTCGGGAATTACAGCCGTTGAAAAACGCGCGGTAGAAGATGCAACGAAGCAAGCCGGTGCACGCGAGGCCTATACAATTGAGGAACCATTTGCGGCCGCAGTTGGAGCAGATCTTCCCGTTTGGGAGCCGACAGGAAGTATGGTTGTCGATATAGGCGGAGGAACGACCGAGGTCGCGATTATTTCGCTCGGCGGAATTGTGACCAGCCAGTCGATCCGAATTGCCGGAGATGATATGGATGAAGCGATTATTCAATACGTAAAGAAAACCTACAATCTGATGATCGGCGAGCGTTCAGCGGAATCATTAAAAATTGAAATTGGTTCTGCCGGAGGATCAGAAGAGATGGAAAATACAAAGATGGAAGTGCGAGGCAGAGATCTTTTGTCGGGACTTCCGAAAACGATCGAAGTATCAGGTAAGGAAATAGCTTCAGCATTGCATGATTCAGTAAATCAAATTGTTGAAGCAGTTAAAGTCACTCTTGAAAAAACACCGCCTGAACTTGCCGCAGATATTATGGACCGAGGTATTGTTTTAACCGGGGGAGGAGCACTTCTGAATAATTTGGATCATGTGCTCAGTGATGAAACCAAAATGCCGGTTATTGTAGCGGAAAATCCGCTTGATTGTGTTGCAATCGGTACTGGTCGTTCATTAGAAAACCTGCCTTTAATTCGTTCAAAGGCGAATTCGATTTCCGCGGCCAATAGAAAATAATTCAGCTCAAAGTTAATGATTAAGCAGGTGTCTGTATGCCTTCATTTTTTTCAAATAAAAAATTAATTGTCCTCTTGACCAGCCTGATTGTTCTTATTGCGCTCATCAGCTATTCATTAAAAGAAGGTACGCGCGCAACATGGATCGAACAATTTGTTCAGGATGTCGTTGGAGGGTTTCAATATGTTGTCAATGTGCCCGCTCGCTATGCAGCGGGTTTCTTTCAGAATGTCAATGATATTGAAAATGCTTATAAAGAGAATAAACGCTTAAAAGAAAATCTGGCAAATTATGCAAGTGTTGAACAGGAAAACAGAGATCTGACTTCGCAAAACAAGGAACTGAAAGCACAGCTGGATTTGAAGAATGATCCGTCTCTCTCTGATTATACAAAGTATTCGGCTACATTGATCGGTCGTTCGTATGATCAATGGAATCAGCTGCTTACGCTTGATAAAGGAAAAGTGAACGGAATTAAGAACGGCATGCCGGTCATTACTTCCGGGAAGCGCCTGATTGGCAGAATCTCCAAGGTTGGCAATTTTACAAGCAAAGTCTCGCTTATTTCCAATGATCAAAATGTCAATCAGATATCAGCGATGATTCATCCGAAAAATGGTGGCGCAATCTTTGGTATGATTGAAGGCTATGATCAGAACAAGGGAACACTTCTTTTCGGCAAAATACCGATCAAAGCAAAAGTTAAAAAAGGACAAGAAGTTACGACATCGGGCCTGAGCGGTAAATATTCACAAGGACTTGTGATCGGCACCGTAACAAGCGTGTCGACCGATCAGTATGGACTCACAAAAACCGCTCAGGTGAAGCCAGCGGCTGATTTGGATCATTTAAACTATGTGCTTGTTATTGATAAAAAAACACAGGTCTCCTTTGACGGGGGGAAGGGGAATTGAAGCAGAGCAAAATCTTCATCCTTCTCTTCCTTCTTTTTCTCATTCAGGGGACTGTGATGCCGCTCTTCCCTTTTAACCGTGTTGGAACAAATATCCAGATCGTTCCTGAATTTGTCTTCATTGTGCTACTCATGCTTACCTTTTTCGGATCACCGAACTGGGGATTAAAATATGCTGTTTTGTTCGGTTTTTTAACTGACATTGTTTATGCTTCGGTGCTCGGTGTTTATGCATTCTGCCTAACACTCACTGTATACTTGGTGTATGCGATTTCCAAATGGGTGAATATGAACATTGCCATGACTGTTCTTCTTACTGTTGCCGGTGTCTGTATGTTGGAGTTTGGGGTTTACGTGGTTTATCTAATGATTGGCGTGACCGATCAGCAGTTTGATTTATTCCTTCAATTCCGTCTTCTGCCTACAATATGCTTAAATGCAGTTTTTACTATGCTTATTTATTATCCGTTCAGGCGTTTTTTTGAGAAACTCTCGGACGGGATTGGAAAATGAATCCGATAAAGCCGATACATTAATCGTCAGATCTTTTTTATTTTTACTTTAATTGTTTTGAATCTGTTCCATTTCTATGAAGGATTTTGCCCTTCTCATATTGAATATCAAACATATCGAGGTGAAAATCCCGATGTCAGCCACTCAGCCACTTATAACGATGAAAGGCAGGAAGGACGGCCTTGTACTCGTTATGGATGAAGCTTGTGCTTATCGTGATTTGGTGCGTGAACTCAAAGAAAAACTAGCGGCGAATACCAACCTATATAAAGAAGGTCCCGTTATTTCAGTTAAAATTCAAGCGGGAAATCGGTATATCAGTGCGGCTCAACGCGATCAGTTAAAAGAGATTATTCATTCTTTTGACCATCTGAAAGTTGACGATATTCAATCGAATGTGATTACTCTTGAAGATATTGCAAAGAAAAAGGCACAGGAAAAGATCGTACCGATCGCTCGAATTATTCGATCCGGGCAGGTGCTTTCGATTGAAGGGGATCTGCTTCTTATCGGCGATGTCAACCCGGGAGGAACAGTTTCAGCAACCGGAAACATTTATATATTCGGAGCGCTTAGGGGTGTCGCAGCAGCCGGATCAGCCGACGACAGAAAAAGTGCGGTGATTGTCGCTTCAATAATGAAACCGACACAACTCAAAATCGGACAGGTCATCAGTCGAAATGAAAACAATACGATTGACGAAATGAAAGAGGATCACTTGCTTGAATGTGCCTATTTGGATGAAAAAATCGGAAAAATTGTTATCGACCGAGTGCATGCTGCATTAAAGAAGCGGAATCTGTCATTCGCACTTGAGAAGTTGTAAGATTTATGAAAAAGGGGTGTAAACGATGGGGGAAGCAATCGTTGTGACTTCAGGCAAGGGCGGTGTCGGGAAAACGACGACATCCGCAAATGTCGGCACAGTACTGGCCTTGCAGGGAAAAAAAGTCTGTCTGGTGGATACGGACATTGGTTTGCGCAATTTAGACGTTGTTATGGGGCTGGAAAATCGTATTATTTATGACCTTGTCGATGTGGCGCAAGGTCGCTGTAAGCTGAATCAGGCACTGGTCAAAGATAAGCGGTTCGAGTGTCTCAGCATGCTTCCTGCAGCTCAAACAACAGACAAGACAGCGATCAAGCCAGCTGAGATGAAGAAAATGGTTGATGAATTAAAATCAGATTTTGATTATGTAATTATTGATTGCCCGGCCGGAATCGAACGCGGTTTTAGAAACGCAGTTGCAGGTGCAGATCACGCGATCGTTGTGACAACACCGGAAATATCATCGGTACGTGATGCAGATCGAATTATCGGGTTGCTGGAGCAGGAGAAGCAGATTACACCGCCGCGATTAATCATCAATCGCATTCGACAGCATTTGCTGAAAAGCGGAGAAATGTTGGAAATTGATGAGATCATGAACATTCTGGCCATTGATTTGCTCGGTATTGTTGTCGATGACGACGGTGTGATTTCATCGTCAAACAAAGGTGAGCCTATCGCACTCAATCCATCGTCAAAGGCTGCTCAAGCTTATCGAAACATCGGCAGACGCATTTTGGGCGAGACGGTGCCGCTCATGGTGCTTGATGAGAAAAACAGCTTTTTCCATCGCTTTAAATCGTTGCTCGGCATGAGATAATTGTTAAATAAAAAAGCGACTGGCATGCGGATATACATCTGCGCGTCAGTCGCTTTTTTCTACAAGAAAAGTATCGAGAATCAGCGGATGCCTAGTATAAAAAAAGCTTGGCCAGCATCAAGAATCGGCTTTGTCAAGCTTTTCTTTACATGCTCATAATTTCTCCTTTGCCGGCATACAGTTCTTTTAGAAGGCAAGTCCAAAGAGATAAAATCTATTGAACTGTGTACCATCAGCCGTATCCGAACATATCGATTAAAAGAAAAGCGGACAAGTGCGGAAAGGAAGCCGACGATGAAGGACTTTATGGATTATAAACGTAGACATGAGCAACGTAAACAAAGAAAATTAATGATGATGCAGGCTGCACCTAAACCTTATATGGAGTACAAGCATGGGAGCGGCAGGCGCAATGACGCAGCGTCTTACTATGAACCATTTGACGAGCAAAATCAAACGCCCGTGCATCATACGCGCCGATTCCTGTTCCAATGTGTCATCTCTGCTTTGCTTGTCGGTTCCGTATATGGGATAAATAATCATCAGGGAAGTCAATTTCAGGCCGTTAAAGGTTCAATTAAAACGGCGATGACGCAGGAATTTCAGTTTGCTGCTGTTTCTGATTGGTATGAGAAGAATCTAGGCGATCCGATCAGCTTTTTACCAAATTTTAAAAGTGACTCGGTCAAAACTGCAAACGGAGGAAGCACGGGTACGGATGAAGTGAGTAAAACATCTTCTTTTGCTGAGCCGGTTGTCGGTGAAGTGAAATCACCCTATAGCAGTCAATCAAAGGGTGTTACCGTTGAAACCACGTCGCATTCTGAAGTCAAGGCAGCAAAAGATGGTCTCGTTGTTTTTGTCGGGAAAAAGAAAAATATTGGCGAAACGGTCGTTATTCAGCATAAAGATAGTGATGAATCATGGTATGGAAAATTGGACAAAGCAAACGTAAAGGTGTATCAGGAGGTGAAAAAAGGTCAGAAAATCGGCATTACCTCCGAAAAAAACAAAAAAGGAACCTTCTACTTCGCATTGAAAAAGGGTGAAAAATTTATCGATCCCATTCAGGTGATGTCCTTTGACTAGTTTACTGCCGAAAATTAGAATACATCCGGTGTTTTGGCTGGTTATTGCTGCCGGCACACTGACTGGTCATTTATGGGAAACAGCGATCGCGTTTCTTATTGTCTTTATTCATGAACTCGGCCACGCCGTTGCGGCAAAAGGGTTTGGCTGGAATGTCATTGAAATCGAGCTTCTGCCTTTCGGCGGTGTTGCAAAGCTTGATGAGCATGAGGCACATCCGTTTTATCAGGAATTTGTCGTTTTTCTTGCTGGTCCGCTTCAAAATGTTTGGCTGCCGTTGCTCTCATACGCAATGCTTCGTCTGCCGTTTTGGGGAACGGAGCAGCATCAGTTGTTTTTGGCACAAAACAGTGCATTGCTTCTTTTTAACCTGTTGCCGATTTGGCCCTTAGACGGCGGGCGGCTTTTGCATGTATTGCTGGAGATTGTTTACCCGTTTAAACCTGCCTATAAAAAAATGCTTTATTTTTCAGCTGCTGCTTTATTACTCTTCAGCATCCTTACCTTTTGGCGTTATCCGTTTTCGATTAACCTTTGGGTGATCGTACTCTTTATCCTGATTGCGCTCTATAAAGAGCGGCGCGTGCTGCCGCTTCGGTTTATTCGCTTCCTGCTCGCGGTTTCAAGTACAAAGTATCGATTTGCTCGATTAAAGCGACTGCGGGTATCAGGAGACACACCGCTTTCTAACGTTTTCTCTCTCTATTACAAAAATGCGGAGCACCATATTCATATTACGGGGATAAAGGATTCCGATATTGATGGGAAAGAACTGGTAGATAAATATTTCAAAGGCGGCTGCGATGGTGATACAATCAGTGACTGCCGCTAACCGCTTCGATTTGCACCGCTTAACCGCATTTGCGATAATGTGAATGAATGCGGAAAGATGGTGTTATTGTGTCTGAGAAAACCGTGACTGTAGTATTGGAAAAAGAAAATAATGGCATACGTGCTGCTTTTCTCGAGAACGGGATTGTTGTTTCCTTTTATTTTCAATCGAATGCAAACGATGTTCGAGTCGGTGACCTTTTCATCGGCCGGGTGCTGAATAATCGTTTTAGCCAAGTAGGCTGGTTTATCGACCTTGGCGATGGACAAAGCGGTTTTTTGCCGCATCATAAACAGCGTCCGGATCACACTGTGAAACCAGGCGATCGGATCCTTATACAGGTTGATAAGGAGGAGCGGGACGGGAAGGTGCCGGAGTTGACGGAGCAAGTCCAGATTAAAGGGAAAAGGCTGATCTTTCTGCCCTTTAGCCCTTATGTTGCTGTCTCAAGACGTCTCCCGGAATATCTGCGCGAGCGTTTAAAAAATATAGTGTCGGATTGGTGTGCCACCGGTGAAGGTGCTATAATCCGCACACAAGCAAGCGAACAGAATGTTGCCGCAATTCAAAAGGAATTTAATTCATTAAAAGAAAAAGCGCGTGTCATCCTTCGCGCTGCCGAACATGTATCTTCGGAAAAAAGAATCTTGCGCCAGTATTCATTTGCTGCTGCGCTTTTAAATGAAAATCATTTTCCACCAAAGAGCACGGTTATTGCCAATTTTTTAATTGATCAAGACGAGCTTCCGCCAAATACGACATTTATGTATAAAGAACATCAGGATCTCTTTCGTTACTTTAATCTTGAATCAGCCTACAAAGCTGCGCTACGGCCCTATGTTCCTTTTGAATCCGGGGCATCATTAATGATCGAATATACAGAGGCACTCACGGCAATTGATGTGAATTCAGGTTCAATGGCTATCCGCAGCAATTGGGAGGAAACAGCGCTTCATATTAATCTGGCGGCGGCTAAAGAAATCGCCAGACAGCTGCGGCTGCGACAGATCGGTGGAATGGTCGTCGTTGATTTTCTTCGTATGGAAAAGGATGAAAATCGGCAGCAATTGCTTCATAAACTTGAATGCTTAACGAAAAACGATCCGAACGCCGTACACGTATTCGGATTCACCCGGTTGGGCCTTGTAGAGCTGGTTCGCAAAAGACAGCGCTGCGGTGTTTGTGATCGATTCATGAAGACAGAGTAGTAAGT
>NZ_JAMXWM010000035.1 GCF_024125445.1 Sporolactobacillus shoreicorticis
TACTTCCGAAAGATCGGCAAGATCCGCGTTCTTTGGGTCAAGGACGTAAAGAACAGCGTTGGTCCGCGCCAAGGCCTCGATGAGCGAGAAGATAAAGTAGGTCTTTCCTCCACCCGTTCCGCCGGCGATGAGCATATGGGGGAGCTGATCATAGTCCCACCAGACATTTCTCATGAGCCGAAGTCTCCCATGTTCTGCCCTTACCTCGTCAATCGTAATCCGGTTCGCAATCATATCGTAGAGCAATGTATATTCGATATAGGCATCCTTAAGCTCTTTATCCACCAGCTCACAGTACAAGCCGCTTTCCAGTTTCTTCTCTAAATGCAAGAGCTGATCTTGATATTTTCCTAAGGGTATTTCGACATGAATATGAATCAGCCCGTCTTTTAGTCGGTAATACATCCTTGGAAAATGAGTGATTTTCTCTTTTGACTTCCCAGACGGCCAATCTTTAAAAAATCCTTCATGCTGGACCTGTTCGGATTCGTACCACTTATTTTCCAGGATCATTTTGGCTAGTTTTTGACAATGCATGAGCCGGTTCACATGATCCCGCTGAAAATGGTAAAAAAGATAAGCGGCAAGCAAGCATACTCCTGCGGCCGCAAGGACACTGAAAATCAGATAAGGCGTGATGAAAAACTGAAACTGCCCATCACGTAAAAGTCGGACTTTCTGCCAATCCGTATGCATCAGCCATTTCCCATGGAAGGCCAACAACACCAGTAGGAAGACAAGGCCAAGCGACGTCGCGGCAAAACGCAAGATAAGATGTTGATCACTCGCTCGAATCCGTTTTCCTTTATAGACAAAATGGCACATCATCGATCCTTTCCGGAAAATGAAAGGGCGTTATTTTCCTTTTGTTTGCGGCTGGGCCTGTTGACTCGTTGAACGAGAGAGGGACTGCTTCTTTTTCAGTACAATATCCTCAGCCTTGATATACCAATCCACATCGGCCCCTCGAAACGTCGCGGTTGCCACTGTATTTGCCACTGGATTGACCAGTTCGACTTCGGCATTATAGTCATACTCTTTTAACGGGATGGCGGCCGGAATACTGACTTGGATCATCTGCCCTTGTCCACGGGATTTTAGATCATAGGTGCGTTCCTTGATTTCGTCACTGACTGTCCCATCCTCATTATTCACGCGCACTTCACGGCGGAGTGCGGAGAATTTCAACGCACCAAATGTCTTGTCCTTGTCAATCACAATACCTTCAGCTAATCTCATTTTTTGCCCTCCTTATGCTTTTACTAGATCGTCGGCATGCAAGATATAGTTGGTGAACGCACGATTGCCAATTTTATAGCCCTCTGCAGTAATTCGAGAATTGACTAGTTTTACTTTATCTTCGATCTCAAAATGCTTTTCGCCCGCTTCCGGTGGCAGCATCAAAACAATATCATCCGCTCTTTGGATGTCAGAATACAAGTTATAGCTGCGGGAAAGGATCGCTAGGCGTCCATTGACCCGGCGTTGTTCCACATTGCCTTCTCCGGCATATTCCAGATTTCCAAAAGTTTTCTCCATATTTGGGATGACAAATTTTAATTTCATAATTGTTTTCCTTTCTGTGCATAATTTTGTTTTGGCGAATAAACTAATCATTTGTCACAAACAGAGGGAAATGTTTAAGAACCATCTCCTTTCAAAAAACTAAAACCTGAAATAAAAAAGCTAAAATGATTTCTCATCTCAGCGCATTATTGATTAAAATTCGCGGCACAGTAATGGCACACTTCCGAAATAAAAATATTTGGCGGAAAAACACAATAAAAAAGAAGGCATATTCTACAAAATATACCTTCCAAATCTCGAATTGATACGGTTCTCTGATTCTGGCTCTTGGCGGAATCTTGGCGGAGATCCTTATCAATTTAAGTGCTTTTATCCATTTTACCTTTGCCAAAAATGCTGTTAAATCAACGTTTCGACACCAAACGAGGTATCTACTTTATTCCCACTCAATAGCTAGTTTGAAAAATCCACTTTTTAATATGCGTATGATTAGTTATATAAGAAACGTATTTAGAATTGCCATAATAGGAGACAATATTTCCTGCTTCGGCAATTTATTCTTCCATACTATTTTACACAAATATTACACAAATCATCAGGAAAATCTTATTAAATCAGTACTTAGACCGTTTTTTCGCCCCCGACCACCAGAGGTACTATTCAAGATTTCCGGAAAATATTTTTGGGCAAATTTTTGGGCAAAATCTGATGTTTATTGCTTATTATTGCTCAACATAATAAAAATCACGACATTTTAGTAAAGGTTTAGAAGAACCAAAATATTTCAGATAAAAATTAAAAAGCCCTTTAATTATAGGGCTTAGAGCTAATCATAATTCAAATTTTATCATTCTTCGGCTTTATGTTTTCTTTTGGAGTTATCATTCAGGTCATTCTACCATTGAATGGTCACAATTCCTGCCTCCTTCTTTTTCAATTTAAGGACTGATCTCTTTATCTCCGTGGAACAATTCGTAGCTTTTTCTAATATGGAACCTTCTCATATAAAAAATCGGAGAAGCTTGGTCATCCCAAGCCCCTCCTCTCTTCAATGCCCTGTACATTCAATTTCCAATCATGATTATCTGCTCTTAATGCGTGCTTTCTTACCACGCAGCGCACGCAGATAATAAAGTTTCGCGCGACGTACTTTACCGTGACGTACTACCTCGATCTTGTCGATCTTCGGTGAGTTAACCGGGAATGCACGTTCAACACCGACACCATAAGAAATCTTTCGTACCGTAAAGGTTGCGCTGATCCCGCTGCCGTGACGTTTGATCACGACGCCTTCAAACACCTGAATACGTTCATGTGTACCTTCAGTAATCTTCACGTGCACTTTCAACGTATCGCCAGGTCTGAATTCCGGAATATCTGTTCGCAACTGTTCTTTCGTAATTTCATCAAGAATGTTAGACATAACAAAATGGCCTCCTTCCGTACAAATGCTCTTGCCCTCTTTAAAGAAAACAGCGGAACATCGTATTCACTGGCATTTGCCACAGCGATTATCATACCATAATCGAGAGCGCTCATGCAAGCATTTAAATGATTGAAGAATCACTTAATCATCTTGATTTTCTTGTTCAAATTGTTTGATCCATCTTTTTTCCTGTTCACTCAATTTATAGCCGTCCAATAAATCCGGTCTGCGTTCATAAGTACGCCTCAGTGATTCCCTCAGACGCCATTCGGCAATCTTCTCATGGTTCCCGGAAAGCAAGACTTCTGGAACCTTCATGCCGCGAAAATCCGCCGGCCGCGTATAATGCGGATGCTCCAGCAATCCCGTGGAAAATGAATCGGTCACTGCCGATGTATCATTGCCGAGCACACCGGGAAGCAGCCGTACAATGCTGTCGATCATTGCCATCGCAGCCAATTCTCCACCGGTCATGACAAAATCACCAATGGAATACTCATCAGTAACAAGGAATTCAGGGACGCGTTCATCAAATCCTTCATAATGTCCGCAAATAAAAATAAGTTTTTTTTCTTTTGAGAGCATCTCTGCGTCATGCTGCTTAAATGGCTTTCCCTGCGGTGAAGTCAGAATGATACGTGTTTTTGTGTGTTCTTCATTACATACCGCTTCAACCGCATCAAAAAGCGGCTGAGGCATCAAAACCATTCCGGCACCGCCGCCAAATGGATAATCATCAACTTTATTATGTTTATTCGTGGTAAAATCCCTGAAATTCGTCATTTTAAAAGAAACAACGTTTTTTGCGACTGCCTTGCCCAAAATCGAACTGTTTAGAACACCCGCAAACATTTCAGGAAAAAGGGAAAGAATATCAATCTTCATCGTCCACCAACCCCGGAATCAAATGAACAGTTACCTTTTTTTGCGCGACATCAACATCTTTCACCACATCGGCAATATACGGGATTAAAACATTCTTTACTCCCGTATCAACAACCCAAACATCGTTCGCTCCAGGAGAAAGAATTTCCTTAACTTCGCCTAAATGACGTCCTGTATCTGTAATAACTTGTGAGCCGATAATTTCATGATAATAGAAAGTTCCTTGCTCTAAATTCGATAACTGCTCTTTGGAAACAAACAGTGAACGGCCCTTGTATTTCTCTATATCATTGATCGAATGATAATTTTCAAAAGTTAGACAGTCAAATTGTTTGTGCCGACGATAACTTTTGACCTTCAGCGGTTCATACGTATCTGTCTTTGGATCCTGAACATACAGAGTTGCGCCAACCGCATAGCGTTCCTCCGGAAAATCAGTAATACTGACAACACGCACTTCGCCTTTAATTCCTTGGGTATTGACAATCTTTCCAACATAAAACCATTGTTCAGTCATGATGCAGCCCCCTTCAATCGCCATCTGACAATCTGTAAAAAATTTCTATGTATGATGAAAAAGAGAAGGGCAGAATGCTCCCCTTCTCTTTTTTTATTATTCACGAATTAAGAATCGTGTCAGCACACCATTCGCGCTGCCGACGGCAGACACAACCGTTCGCACTGCCTCAGCAACCTGACCGTGCCTGCCAATCACTTTTCCCATATCCTTTTTATCTACTGAAAGTATATAAGTTACATGATCAGATTCTTCTTGTTTCTCAATCATAACATGCATATGATCATCAACGAGCGGAAGTACAATGGTTTTGATTAATTCTTCCATTTATCTGCCGCCCCTCATCATTATTTTTGCAGTTTGGCAAGATGGAATTTCTCCATAATGCCTTCTTTTGAGAACAGGTTGCGTACGGTGTCTGAAGGTTGAGCACCCTTTTGCAGCCAATCAAGCGCCTTTTCTTCATCAACTGTGAATGTCTTTGGTGTGACAACCGGATTATATGTGCCGATTTCCTCAATGAAACGACCATCGCGAGGTGCACGTGAATCGGCAACAACAACTCTGTAAAATGGGCGTTTTTTTGCACCCATACGCTTTAGACGGATTTTAACTGACATAACAAAACAACTCCTATTTTTTATGATCTTACATAAATGGTAAATTAAATGGATTGCGCTTCTTGCCTTTGGTCTTGCCCATAAACTGTTTCATCATTTTTTTCATGTCCTTGAACTGTTTCAGCAACCGGTTGACGTCGGCGACTGATGTGCCGCTGCCAAGAGCAATGCGTTTTTTTCGACTCGCATTAATGACATCTGGATCTGTTTTTTCCTGAGCAGTCATTGATCGAATGATTGCCTCAGTTTGGCCGATTTTCTTCTCGTCAATTTGCATGTTTTTCATACCCTTAAACTTGTTTGCCCCGGGCATCATCGCAAGTAAATCTTCGAGTGGTCCCATATTTCGAATCTGGCCGATCTGATCCAGAAAGTCATCAAGTGTGAAGCTGACGGAGAGCAGCTTTTGCTGCATATCACGTGCTTTCTCCTCGTCGATTGTTGCCTGTGCTTTTTCAATCAGAGAAAGTACATCGCCCATTCCCAAAATTCTTGAAGCCATACGATTCGGATGGAAAGGCTCAAGAGCATCCATCTTCTCGCCCATACCAATAAATTTAATTGGTGTTCCTGTGACAGAACGAACAGACAATGCAGCGCCGCCTCTTGTGTCACCATCGAGCTTGGTCATGATCACACCAGTCAAATCCAGTCGATCATTAAATGCGGTTGCAACATTGACCGCGTCTTGTCCGGTCATCGCGTCAACAACCAAAAAGATCTCATCCGGATGGCTGACTGCTTTGATCTGGTCAAGTTCGTCCATCAGTCCTTCATCAATATGAAGCCGTCCTGCGGTATCAATCAATACTAAGTCGTGATGATCCGTCTTCGCCTGCTCCAGTCCCTGACGCACAATTTCTACCGGACTGACCTGATCACCAAGCGAAAAAACAGGTATATTCAGTTGCCCGCCCAAGGTCTGCAGCTGCTTAATCGCAGCAGGGCGATAAATATCCGCCGCAATCATCAATGGATTCTTATTATGGGTTTTTCGAATATAATTGGCAAGTTTCGCTGCAGACGTTGTTTTTCCGGCGCCTTGCAATCCGACAAAGAGCAGAACGGTCGGCGGCTTCAAAGCAAGATTAAGCTTGGTTTGTTCCCCGCCCATCAACTTAGTCAATTCTTCCTGGACGACTTTAATAACCTGCTGTCCGGGAGTAAGACTTTTTAAGATTTCTTGACCTACTGCGCGTTCCTGAATGTTTTTAACAAATGATTTTACGACTTTAAAATTAACATCAGCTTCAAGAAGCGCCAGACGGATCTCACGCGTCATCTGCTTGACATCGGCCTCGGTCACCTTGCCTCTGCCGCGAATCTTTTTCATTGTCGCCTGTAATCTGTCCGACAGACTTTCAAATGCCATACTTCTCACTTCCTAATCTAAATTCTCTAATTCATCAATAAAAGAATCTAGTTTTTGGCTTTCCTCACTATTCAGATGACCAGCCAATTCCCTCATTTTCGAAACAACAGAAAGCCTGACTTCGTATTTACGAAAAAGACCTAACTTTTCTTCAAACGCTTCAAGAGCGTTCTCAGCACGTTTGAGGTTATCATAAACAGCCTGTCTAGTAACTTGTTTTCTTTCCGCAATTTCACCAAGAGAAAAATCATTGAGATAGTAAAGATTCAAATACTCTTGCTGTTTTGGGGTGAGAAGCAGCTGATAAAAATCGTATAGGGCGTTAACTCTCAAAACCTTCTCAAGCATAGCAAATCCCCTTGGCTGTAAAGGCATTTTACTTTACAGATTAAATATTACTTTTTTTATCTTTGTGTGTCAAGTTTTTTCTTAGTGGCAAACACATTTTTATTCGGATTGTGGTGCTTCATCCTCGTTCTGAAAAAGTTCAGAAAACAGCCCATAGATAAATGCGTCCGCATCAAAGGCCTGAAGATCATTCAATTGTTCGCCCAGTCCGACAAATTTAACAGGGATGTTCAGTTCGTTGCGAATGCCAAGCACAATACCGCCCTTCGCCGTTCCATCCAGCTTTGTAAGAACAATCCCTGTAACCTCTGATGCTTGCCGAAACAATTTCGCCTGGTTAAGTGCATTCTGGCCGGTTGTTGCATCCAGTACCAGCAAAACTTCCTGCGGTGCTCCCGGGCATTCGCGCGTGATGACACGTTTGATCTTTTCGAGTTCCTTCATTAAATTTACTTTATTTTGAAGTCTGCCCGCTGTATCGCAAAGCAGAACGTCCACTTTACGCGATTTTGCAGCCTGCATGGCATCAAAAACGACCGAAGCAGGATCTGATCCTTCTTGATGCTTGATTACATCAACGCCTGTACGATCTCCCCACACCTGCAGCTGGTCGATCGCACCCGCCCTGAATGTGTCGGCGGCTGCAAGCAATACCGTCTTTCCTTCATTTTTAAGTCTGCCGGCGAGTTTTCCTATGGTTGTCGTTTTACCCGCACCATTTACGCCAACCATAAGAATAACCGTAAGTCCGGAAGAATTTATATTAAGTTTTGTTTCTTCTTTACTTTTAGTCAGAAATTCGGAAAGAACCTCAACAATTACATCTTTTAACAACGCCGTATCCTTGATGTTTCTCGTACGCGATTCATCTTTTAATCGGTCAACCAGATCCATTACGGTGGTCATTCCGACGTCGGACTCGATCAGCAGTTCTTCTAATTCATCAAAAAAATCTTCGTCAACCTTCCGATAGCGCTTAACCAAGTTGTTCATGCCGTCCGCAAATGACTGTCTTGTTTTGGACAGACCGTCTTTAAATTTATCCGTAACCGCAGTTGTGCTTCCTGTGATTCGGTTCTTCAGCTTATTAAAAAAATTCATGTGTTTTCCTCCTCGTCTCTTAAATTGCTGTTCATTAAGCGTTACCCGCAGTCAATAAATCTTCCGTTTCTTCCAACTTTACCGACACAAGCCGGGAAACTCCTGATTCCTGCATCGTGACCCCATAAAGGACGTCGGACCGCTCCATCGTTCCATGCCTATGCGTCACAACAATAAACTGCGTATCAAGGCTGAATTTTTTCAAAAAGGCTGCGTAGCGGTCGACATTTGCGTCATCGAGAGCAGCTTCCACTTCATCAAGGACACAAAATGGCACAGGGCGAACTTTCAGAATAGCGAAGAGCAGCGCGATCGCTGTCAACGCACGCTCTCCACCGGATAGTAGGGAGAGTCTCTGAAGCTTCTTTCCAGGCGGTTCTGCAAGAATTTCCACACCGCTCGTCAGCATGTCATCCGGTTCAATGAGCTGCAAATCAGCACGTCCTCCACCGAACAGTTCTTGAAAAACCTTTTGAAAATGTGTCCTTATTTTATTGAATGTCTCTGTAAAACGCTGCTCGACAACTTGATCCATTTCCGACATAACATGGTTAAGCGTCTCGCGCGCCTTTAACAAATCCGCTCGCTGCGCGGAGAGGAATTGTTCGCGCTCCAGAACGTTCTCATATTCTTCTATTGCGCCTACATTAACAGCTCCAAGTTCTTCAATGGCTAATTTAATTAATTTGACTTTTTTTCGTGCTTCATCAACGTCCATCGTTAATTTGTACTTGTCCCTTGCCGCTTCAATGGTCAGTTCATAGTCTTCTCTTAGTGTGTCTAACAGATGGTCAAGTCGGACATCCATTCGCCCAAGAAGAACATTTTTCTCTTGATATAAATTACTGATCCCAGTTAATTCTGAACGGCATTCTGACATGAGTCTCTCTTCCTCTGCCAGAGCCTTTTGCTTATTCTGCCGAGAATCACGCATTTTCATCAATTCTGTCATGGTCGTTTCTTTATATCTCTTTGCTTCTTCAATGAGCTGATCCAGCTTCTCAGCACTTTCATGCTGGTTTTCGATTTCAAAGCCGATCCCATCAGCAGATGAACGCAGCGTGTCAAGAGATTCTTCAAGTTCGCCGACCCGCCGATTGGATTGATCTGCTTTTTCTTGTTGATATGCAGTAATTTGGCTTTGTTCCGCAATTTGAACCTTGAGTGCTGTTATCTCCGACTGAATTTCTTGTTTTGATGAATCGATATCTTCTCGATTTTTCGTTAAACGTTCAATTTGTTCTGTAAGTGTTTTGCCGCGTTCTTCATTCTTCGAAACATCAGCGTCGATTGTCCGTAACCGATCAGCGATTTTTTTCTGCTCTGTGCTGAAGTCTCCATTTTCTCTAGTCAGCAAATGATATTTCTCAAGGTTCGCTTTTTCTTCAGTTTCTGCGTCCCTTTTCTGTGATTCGATGCTGCGATACTGATTCAATGCTTCCTCCACAGATTTGCGCGCTGAATCCGATTCCAACTCATCTGCCGCAATCTGATTCTTCAAGTTGGAAAAATCGATTTGCAACTGGTTTCGTTTCTTTTGCATCTCGTCGATTTGCCGGCCCAATTCTTCAATTTCGGTACTTCGGCTGATCAGACTTGTTTGCTGCTGCTTCGTACTGCCTCCGGTCATCGCACCACCAGGAGCGACAACATCTCCTGCTAAAGTAACAATTCGATAGCGATAGTTCACTTTGCGGGCAAGTTCATTGGCTCCTTCCAAATGCTTCGCAACAATCACGGATCCCAATAAGAAATCGGCAATAGATTTATAACGAACGTCGCATGTAAGTAGTTCGGAGCCTGTACCAATAAAAGCGGAATTTGATCGAAGGCGGTTCCGTTCTGACGAAGCAATCGCTTTTGGCCGAATAACAGAAATAGGCAAAAAAGTTGCACGGCCAGCTTTGTTTCGACGTAAAAATTGAATTGCCTGCCTGCCGGCGGATTCATCAGAAACAATCACATGCTGGGAAGAGGCACCAAGTGCGATTTCGATTGCCAAGCCGTACTCTTTACCCACCTGAATCAATTCAGCGACTGCACCGTGAATTCCGATCAGCTTTTTCCGATTTTTTAAAATAAATTTAACGCCTTGATAATAACCGGCATAATCTTCTTTAAGAGATTCCAGCAATTCCCTTCTTGACTGGGCTTGTTCAATGTAATTATTGATCTTATTTACAGCATCTTTTTCTTTAGTATATCGCTCACTTCCCTCTTCCAATCGAGTACGGAGCCTTTTATAGCGTTCCTGAAGCGTTTTTCCTTCATTGGCCAACTTTTCCAGTTTAGCCGTAAATAGCTGTTTTCTCTTGCCTGCTTCTTCTGCCGATGTCTTTATTTCTGCCGTGTTTGATTGAATGCGCGTTTTTTTTAATTCCAGAGCTTTCGCCTGATCAGAAAGATAGCGCTGCTCATTGCGCATGGAAGCTTGTTGATTTAAGATCTCGATGTATTTGGCTTTCAGTTTTTCAATCAGCTCATCCAGATTCTGTTCAAAACTATGATACTCATTTTGTTTTTTCACTAGATTCTGCTGCAGCTGTGCCAAAGAGGTGCGTTCTGATTTACTGCTGGCAAGTGCCTGATCAAGTATTTGCCGTTCTTTTTCCAACTGGTGTTCCAGGTGGGCAATGCGTTCTTTCATTTCCTCAGCATTGCTTTGTGCATGCTTGTGCCGTTCCTCTATAACTTGCTTCCTGCCTAATAATTTTTCCAGTTTTTCAGCAGATTCTGCCCATTCATTCTGCCTTTTTTCAATTGAACGATCCAATTCTTCAAGTTCAGAACGATGCAGCCGATAATCATGCTCACTGGCAGTCACTTTTTCGGATAATTCTATTTTTGATTGATTCAGATGTTCGACCTGATTTTTCGCATGTTCCCATTGGCTATGGACTTCACCAATATCATGAGCAAGCAGCGCAATGTCCACTTTCTCTAACTCGTTTTTTTTCTCTAAAAAATCTTTGGCAATCGACGCCTGCTTCTCGAGTGGTCCAAGCCTGTCGTCTAACTCATGCAGGATATCTTCAACACGATTTAAACTGTCTTCAGAGTCATTTAGTTGTTTTTCGGCAGCTTGCTTGCGTAATTTATATTTGAGGACACCGGAAGCTTCCTCGAATATTTTTCGTTTTTCTTCTGCTTTACTATTCAGGATCTCATCAATTTTCCCCTGACCAATGACCGAATAGGCCTCTTTCCCCAGCCCCGAATCCATAAATAACTCAACGATATCTTTGAGCCGGCAGCTTTGTTTATTTAATTGGAATTCACTTTCTCCGGAACGAAATACGCGTCGTGTGACACTAATTTCGCTAAAATCCATCGAGATGTAGTGATCACTGTTGTCGAGAGTGAGTGTTACTTCAGCCATATTGACAGCTTTTTTCGCGTCACTTCCCGAAAAAATAATATCTTCCATCTTAGACCCGCGCAGCGATTTCGCCGATTGTTCCCCGAGCACCCATCGAATAGCTTCTGTGATATTACTCTTGCCACTCCCATTCGGGCCGACAACCGCAGTAACTCCCGGAACAAATTCTACAGATGTTTTGTTGGCAAATGATTTAAAGCCTGAGACATCCAATCTTTTGAGGAACATCCCGATCCCTCCGTTTCTTACCTTTCTATAATTCACCTTGATGATATGCACAATTGATTTGACTTCACCTTCATAAAATAAAACCACAAAGCGAGTAACAAAAACAGCCGAGAGCGCCCGGCTGCTTTTGTTACTCGGCAAGATTCTTAAGCGCTTTGCATGCCGCACTTTGCTCCGAGTCCTTTTTCGAATGTCCCTTGCCGACACCGACGACTTCGCCATTCAACAATACGTTTGACGTAAACTCGCGATGATGTGCCGGTCCCTTTTCGGACAACAGTTGATAATCCAGTTCACCCAGATTTTTTCTCTGAATCGTCTCTTGCAATTGGCTTTTGTAATCCATCACATGGGAAAAAGAGCCGTCGTTGATTCTCGGATAAACAACGATTTTCAGGAAACGGTCGACTTCAGACAATCCCTGATCGAGATACAGAGCACCGATAAACGCCTCAAAGACATCCGCTAAAAGTGAAGGACGCTTCCGTCCGCCGGTTACCTCTTCCCCGCGTCCGAGAAAAATCTTATTCTCGAAAGACAGCGAAGACGCGAATTGAAACAATCCGCCTTCACAGACAATGGCCGCACGCAGCTTGGTCATGTCTCCCTCCGTAAGATTCGGGAAATGTTTAAAGAGATATTGAGAAATCAACAACTCAAGAACAGCATCCCCAAGAAATTCAAGCCGCTCATAATCGTCCTGTGATGCACGACGGTGCTCATTCACATAAGATGAATGGGTAAACGCTTGCTTTAATAAATCTTCATTTTGAAATGAGAATGAAAAATCATCAAGAAAATGATGAAGCCTTTGAGTCACTTCTTTTTCCTGATCCTGCATTTTCTTTGAACCTGGCACACATGTCACCTCCGCGAACTAAGAAACCAAAATCCATTTTTTCCGTAAGTGCCGAAAATAATAAGAAGCCCCGCCCTTATAAACGGATTTATAAAAACGGGACTCATGGTTAGCATGTCAGGATTTGTGGCTCTCTATGTAAGATACGACGTCACCAACGCTTTGAATCTTTTCCGCATCTTCATCGGAGATTTCCAAATTAAATTCATCTTCAAGTTCCATGACAAGTTCTACAATGTCAAGAGAATCTGCGTCCAGATCTTCTTTAAATGAAGCTTCAAGTTTAACATCTGCTTCATCTACGCCTAATCGGTCGACAACGATCTTTTTGACACGTGCCAAAACATCTTCATCTGCCATGTCGTCACCTCCTCTCGAGGGCATTTACATTTTTTAAACTCTCCGTCCTCTTTATAACTATAAAAGGAGTGGGCAAAACACCCTGAAAAGCCTTCACAGGGAGAACTTGATGAAACAGCCTCACCTAATGAAATTTCTTTTTAAGCATACCTCAATCATTTTATTGCATTGCCATTCCGCCGTCAATACTTAATGTTTGTCCGGTCATGTATTTGCTGCCATCAGAAGCAAGGAACGCAACAGCATCTGCTACGTCATCTGGCATACCCGGTTTACCTAATGGAATGTCTTTTTTCATTTTCTCTTTCACTTCGTCGGGAAGTTCATCGGTCATATCCGTAACAATGAAACCAGGAGCAACAGCATTCACATTGATGCCTCGCGACGCCACTTCACGAGCAGTAGCCTTTGTCAATCCGATCACCCCTGCCTTGGCCGCTACATAATTTGCCTGGCTTGCATTCCCTAAAATACCGACTACAGATGCAACATTAATAATTTTGCCCTGTTTCTGTCTTATCATCGGACGAAGCGCAGCTTTGGTAACCAAAAAAACTCCTTTAAGATTAGTATCCAAAACCGCATCCCAGTCTTCTTCCTTCATGCGCATGAGCAGCCCGTCGCGCGTAATTCCTGCATTATTGACGACAATGTCAATATGGCCAAAATGAGCGAGCGATTCTTTAACCATCTCTTGAACTGCTTTTTCATCCGAGACATCACACTGCCAGATCAGCGCTTCACGCCCAACGGAACGAATTTCAGCGGCCGTATTCTCCGCACGCATCTTATTGCCTGAATAATTAACAATCACAGATGCGCCAAGCTGAGCCAATTTAATGGCAATAGCGCGGCCGATTCCTCTGGAAGCGCCTGTAACCAACGCTGTTTTCCCTTCCAATCCCATTCTATTATACACGCTCCTTCAGTTTCTCAGACACGTTAATCAAACTCTCTGCGTCACTGACTTGATAAACAGTCAGTTTGCGATTAATCTTTCGAATCAATCCCGAGAGCACCTTTCCCGGACCAACTTCAACAAAAGTGTCGACGCCAAGCTGATTCAGCCGTTCCACAGATTCAGTCCAGCGAACCGGCGAGTACAAATGTTCAATAAGGTGATTGCGGATCTCTTCAGCAGTTGTTTCTTCCAGCGCAGTACTGTTGGCAATCACGGGGACAAGCGCATCTTTAATGGGCAGTGCATCGAGAACTTCCCGCATCTTTTCAGCTGCAGGTTTCATGAGTGAGGAATGAAACGGTCCGCTGACAGAAAGAGGGACGACGCGATGCGCCCCAGCCTCCTCTGCCCGTTTCGATGCCTTTTCAATACCCTTGACCGTTCCGGAAATAACAATTTGTCCCGGGCAATTAATATTTGCCGTTTGTACCGATTCGCCCTGCTCTGAAACAGCCGTACAAATATTCTTCAGCTGTTCTGCATCCAAACCGAAAACGGCCGCCATCGTTCCCTTTCCGGCCGGAACGGCAGCTTCCATGAGCAATCCCCGTTCACGTACGGCATAAACAGCATCTTCAAATCCCAGAACACCGGCTGCATGCAAAGCGCTGTATTCACCAAGACTGTGACCGGCCAAATAATCCGGTTTAACACCTTGCTTTTCTAACAATGCGCAAAGCACGGCACTTACTGTCAGAAGTGCCGGCTGCGTGTTTTCCGTTCTTTTCAATGTCTCATCAGGACCGTTCATGATCAGCTCAGTTAACGGAAATGACAATCGGCTGTCTGCCGTTTCGAACATTTCTTTTGCTTCAGGATAGACAGCAATCAGATCAGCACCCATACCAACTGTTTGAGAACCTTGTCCCGGAAAAACAAATGCAATCTTACTCAAAACACATCAACCTCCGCAACATATCGAATCAACACTATTTGACATAAATCAGAAGGCCATGTTCCCACCGTTCATCCCTCTGATCTATCTTTTCCTCCATGAGCGCGATACATGGTGAATACGCCCTTGAAAACATGATCATGCCCCGAGTAGCTATTCACTTCAACGACGGTACGCACACGTTCCTTGCGCATCACTTTTGCTTTTGCGACAACGCGTTCGCCTGACTTAACCGGCCGAATGAATTGAATTTCTGCTTTCGAAGTCAGAGCAAGGTCATCGTTGATTACGGCTACCGCAAGTGAATTTGCCTGTGCAAACAAATGATGCCCACGAGCAATCCCGGTCCTTGAAAAAACAAAATCCGGTACTATTTCAAGAATAGAAATTGCGCTGATATCAAGTTGAAGATCAAGGATATCTCCAATCACTTCTTCTTTATGAAGCGCTTTAACATCATCAAATTGCCTCTTTGCTACATGTTTGATCCGTTCCCGTAGCTCCGGAATAGATAATTCCAAACGATCCAGCCGAATCGTCTGAACGCTGACTGTGAATTTCTTGGCCAATTCATCATCCGTAATAAATGGATTATCGTCAATCGTTTGTTTCAGAGATGCCTGTCTGTCTTTTTTGCTTTTTCTCATAAGCTGGACACCGCCGTTTTATGTTCGTCATGACTACGAAACATCATTTTAAGACTAGGTAATATTAGTTAGTATATCATAACTTATCTGTGACGGGTAGCTAAGCACAAACGAGTCAAGCCACTCATTTATCGACTCATAACATACGCGGGCAAACATTCTTTGGTTTCAATTCAATCCAGATGAAGAAGCTGTGTCAATCCCGATTCCGCTAACGGCTCGCGAAGCCCGGCGTAACGATCGTCACGCCAGAAGTGCGGATTCTGAACAAGCCGCACCGCATCGTCTCGTGCAGCCGCTAAGGTTCGGTAATCATGAATCATGTCGGCAAGTTTAAATGTAGGCAAACCACTTTGCTTTTTACCAAAAAAATCTCCGGGTCCGCGAAGTTTGAGATCATATCCGGACAATTTAAATCCGTCCGTAGTCTCCGTCATCATTCGCATCTTTTCTCTGCTCGTCTCCGACTTGGCATCTGCAAGCAGGATGCAGTAGGCTTGATCACTGCCTCTTCCCACACGACCGCGCAATTGATGCAGCTGGGACAGGCCGAATCGATCTGCATCATAGATAACCATCAGTGATACATTCGGGACGTTGACCCCAACCTCAACGACTGTGGTCGATACAAGAACATGCACTTGTCTCCTTTTGAAAGAATCCATAACCTGATCTTTCTCATCAGGCGTTAATTTGCCATGCATCAAAGCTACCTTGTAACCGGGCAGCGCTTGAGAAAGCTGTGCGTGGACATCAAGGGCATTCTGGACATCGAGCTGTTCGGATTCCTCAATCAAAGGGCAAATGACATAAGCTTGCCTCCCTCGATCAAGTTCTTTTTTCATAAAATTGATGATGCGGTCGATCACATTTTCCTGAACCCAGTACGTCTTAATTTTTTTTCTGCCGCCTGGAAGCTCGTCGATTGTAGATACATCCATATCGCCAAAGACTGAAAGTGCCAGCGTACGCGGGATCGGCGTGGCAGTCATATACAAAACGTCCGGTTCCTTTCCCTTCAGCCGCAACGCACCACGTTGACCAACACCAAAACGGTGCTGTTCATCGGTTACCACAAGTCCGAGCTGTTTAAATTCTACTTCCGGTTGAATCAAAGCATGCGTGCCAATGAGTATCTGAATGTGACCTCGAAGTAGCTGATCAAGCAGTATTTTTCTTTTCGTTCCACGCACGCTGCCGGTCAACAATCCGACAGAAATACGAAAAGGGCGGAACAATTCATCAAGGTTTTCAGCATGCTGCTGCGCAAGTATTTCTGTTGGAGCCATCAGTGCCCCTTGATAACCGGCGCTAACCGCTGCATACAGTGCGATCGCCGCGATCACCGTTTTTCCGGAGCCAACGTCACCTTGAAGGAGTCGGTTCATCGGTGAATCAGAATTCATATCTGTTAGAATTTCGCTGACTACCCGCTTTTGCGCTTGTGTCAACGCAAAAGGGAGGTTGCTAATAAATCGTTGGACGCTTTCCTGATCTGCAGAAATCCGTATTCCCTTGGATGATGCGCGCCGTATTCGTTTATAAGCTTGCAATTTTAATTGATAATTTAAGAATTCTTCATAAACAAGCCGTCTTCTCGCTTGGTGGAGCTGGGTTTGATCCTTCGGAGTATGTATCGTGCGAACTGCTTGTTTTTTGCCGATTAATTTGTAAGTTGAAAGCAATTCATCAGGAAGATTCTCTTCTATATAGTCGGGAAAACAAGTGAAGGCCTGGTTGATCAGGCTTCTGATTTTCTTAACTGATACACCTGCGCGCACCGAATAAACCGGTGCCCATCGTGCCTCTTGATCCGGTTGTCCTGTATGAAAGTCGGATGAAGTCAGTGTTGCACGATTTCGATCCCACTTTCCTGTAACAGTAACGGTCTGACCGAGTCTCAGACTTCGTTTTAAATAGGGTCTGTTGAATAAAATAACAGTGATTAAATAACTGCCGGATAGCACACGCACAGTCAAACGTGACTTTTTCTTTCCATAATAATTAAGTAGCGGCTCACTCTGTACTTTTCCCATAATTGTGACCTGTTCTTGATCCTGAACATTTGCCAAATCTCTTAACTCATAATTCTCATATCGATAAGGATAATAGGCAAAAAGGTCGTCAATTGTTATAATTCCAAGAAGCTTTAGTTCTTCTTTCAGCCGTGGGCCAACGCCTCTGAGCTTCGTAATCGGAAGATGCAAGGTTGTGTTCATCATTTTTCTTTAATCACGGATGATCGACCATCCGTTCCGAAAATTCGTTCTTTTAACGCACGCCCGGTTTTGGTATCGGCGAGCCCGCCAAGCGCGGTCTCTCTCAAGGCAGGCGGCATCATGCGTCCCACTCGATACATGGCGTCAATGACCTCGTCACAAGGGATAATACTCTTGATTCCGGCAAGTGCCATGTCTGCAGCAACAAGTGAGCTTGAGGCGCCAATTGCATTTCGTTTCACGCAAGGCGCTTCGACGAGTCCGGCTACAGGATCACAAATCAGGCCAAGCATGTTGCCAAGTGCCATCGCCATTGCATGTGCCGACTGTTCAGGAGTGCCGCCGGCCATTTCAACTGCCGCAGCAGCAGCCATACCAGTAGCAGAGCCCACTTCAGCCTGACAGCCGCCGGCCGCCCCTGAGATAGAAGCATTGTTGGCAACCACAGAGCCAAACGCACCTGCTGTAAAAAGAAAGTGAATCATCTTATCCCTGCTCGGATTCAGTTTGTGCTTCAATCCGAACAGTACGCCGGGTACTACTCCGGCAGAACCTGCCGTCGGTGTCGCACAAATGGTTCCCATTGCCGCGTTTACTTCATTCGTCGCCATTGCTTTGCTTACGGCATCAAGCAGGACCGAACCAGATAATGTATCGCTGTTCTCTAAATAGCGCTGCAAAAGACGGGCATCTCCACCCGATAATCCCGAACGCGATTTAATGTCTTCATGAATACCTCTTTGGACAGCCTGCTCCATAACCAACAATTGACCAGACATTTTTTCGATAATCTGATCACGGCTGTTCCCTGTCGTTTCGATCTCAGTCTGAATCATCACTTCATAGATAGGCAGAGAGCTGCTGCTGGCGACGTGTACCAGTTCTTCAATTGATTGAAACAATAAAGACACCCCCTTTTCTGCAAGATACTTGATCAAGCTAACACGGCAACATTAAGTATATTTGGAAGACCGGAGACTTCGGCAGCAAGCCCCTCACTGATTTCTTCATCCGTTTGAATCACCATAAGCGCCAGCTGTCCCTTTTCCTGTCGTGAAACTTCCATATAAGAAATGTTCATCTCATATTTGGCAATCAATCCGGCGACCTCAGCAACAGCCCCATATTTATCATAATGCAGCACAAGAAGTGCCGGGTTACTTCCGGACAGGGAAATAGGAAAGCCGTTTACTTCTGTTATTTCAATCTTTCCGCCGCCAATAGAAACGCCGACTAATTCCAGGCTTTGGTCACCTGCTGATAAATGAATTCTTGCTGTGTTCGGCTGCTCTACCTGCGAGTCTTTATCCACAATAAATTGGATATCCATTCCCCTTTGACGCGCAATATTTATTGAATCCGGCAAATTTGTGTTGCTTTCATCAAAGTCCAGCAATCCGGCAATAATGGCTACATCAGTTCCATGGCCACGGTATGTTTCAGCAAAAGAACCATACAGCGTTATTTTCACATGCTCCGGCATGACGCCAAGAAGCTTTCTCGCCATTCGCCCAATTTTCGCCGCGCCAGCAGTATGCGAACTCGACGGTCCGACCATAACTGGGCCGATAATATCAAAAACGCTTCGATACTTCATGTCGCGTAGCTCCCCTTATGCTTGTAGTGATTGATCTTCACGCTGCACGTCTTCATCTGTGAGACGGACGCCTTGTACAAAGATATTAATCGAAGCAGCATTCAATCCAAGCATTTCATTTAAGGTTTCTTTAACCTTTGTTTGAACACTCCCCGCAACCTCTGAAATACGAGTGCCGTAACTCACAATGATATACATATCAATAAGCAAATTCTGATTTTCATCAAAGCGGACAACAACGCCGCGGCTGAAGTTTTCTTTTTTCAGCAGTTCAGTAAAACCGTCTTTCAATTGATTTTTCGATGCCATACCTACGATTCCAAGGCAATCCATCGCAGCACCGCCAACAATTTTAGCGATGACATCGATTGATATATCAATTTGCCCATAGCTGTTCGTTATAGAAACCGTCATCTGTAAGCCCTCCATGTGAAATTCTATTCATTAAATTATAGAAACGTCAATCTTATTCCTCTATCCGTAATCTTATTCGACTTACCGTTATTTTACACTAGCTTTCTTTTTTTTTAAAGTAATGCATAACGGGTTCATCCACTCAGTCATAATGTTATCTCTAGTTGCACGTCACGTTCGTACGTGTTACTATAAAGCTATTGTGTTAATGAATTGCATGGTCAAGGAGGTCATCTATATGGGACGTCGATGCTTTGTTACCGGCAAAACAACGAAGTTCGGTCAGAACCGTTCATTTGCTGAAAATAAATCGAAAAGAACATTTAAAGCGAATCTGCAAAAGATCCGGATTCTTGTGGACGGAAAACCGAAACGTGTTTATGTATCCACAAAAGCGCTTAAAGCAGGTAAAGTTGAACGCGCTTAATGAGCTTGATCGACAAAATCATTTGCATGAACGCGGAGCAAAAAAGCCAAGTTCTTTTTTTCTGAGGAATTCGGTTTTTTTGTTCACTGATCAAAAAAGGCATCTCTCACTAGAGATGTCTTTTTTGATGATGTGAGCTCATTTACCCCTTCTTAAACGAACCGAGGAGGGCTCTCACAATACTTGCCAGAAATTTTGGCAGCTTAATCGTATAAAATTTCATGATACTGCTCCTCCTTGTCTCAAGCGCCGTCATCCTTTATCACGTGCTTCTAGAATATATGAAGCGATATTGAAAACTATGACCGCTTCATATAGACAAGTCAATCACTGCAGCGCATCATTAACAGAAGGCCATGTGAAAAGGAAACGTGAAAAATGGCTGCTTGGGGTTCATTGCTGATACAAAGACTCGATCCTAGATGCAGCTCTGCGTCGCGTAGCGGATACTTAACACATGACAAACTCAGCCCTGTCACTCTTTCAGTCAAAGCAAGAAATGAAAGATAACGGTATGATGGATTGTTCTTTACAGGATATGCGCCCGGAGTCAATAAAGTGATCCAATTCTTTTTATCAATAATAGCGAGTTCAGTAGTGGTGTCAGTCGATTTCATCAGCAATTGCACACTGGCAAGCGCATGATCCATTCTACCGCCGGTCACACCAAACAGATAACACTGTTCCGGATTCAAACGAAGCGCCCAGTTAAGTGCCAGTTCTAAATCTGTTTTATCTTTTTCAGGGGGGTAGGCGCAAAGATCAAGCGCATTCTTGTCAATCTCTATTCTTTCTTCTGGAGTTAATGAATCAAAATCACCGAATGCACGAATCGGACGAATCTTATTTTTCAACAAAACGACCGTCCCATGATCAGCACCGATCCATTCAAAGTCCTCATATTCCGAATCATTCAGATCGGGCAGAAGTGATTCTGGACCTCCTGCAACAATTGCCAGCTTCATTCGCAGCTGCCTCCGTTCTTTACTTTTTTACTAATGAACTTTAACTGTTCGTTAATACTTCGTGCGTTCACGTTCATTGAGTTCGGATAAGAAAATTTTATAATGTTCATAGCGCAAATGATCAATCCTGCCTTTGGAGACTGCGTCCTTTACCATGCAATCCGGTTCGGCAAGATGCATGCAGCCTCTGAAACGACAGCCTTCCCTAAATTCGTCAAATTCGGGAAAGCATTTTTCCAAATCGGACGGAGCTATATGCGGGAGTTCCAAAGAACTGAATCCTGGTGTATCTGCTACATAACCATTGATAGAGATCGGCAGCAATTCTACATGTCTTGTCGTATGTTTCCCGCGGCCTAAAGCATGTGAAATTGCCTGAGTTTCGATGTTTAATGAATCACCTAAATAATTTAACAGTGTCGATTTTCCGACACCGGACTGTCCGGTAACAACGCTGATTCGATTTTCCATTCGCTGCGTGAGTTCGGACAGTCCTTCCTTTTTCAAACTGGAGGTGAACAAAATAGGATAGCCAATCTTTTCATAAACACTCATTTGCAAACGAAAGATTTTGATTTCTTTTTCCGACAAAAGATCCCATTTTGTAAAACAAATAACCGGATCAATTTGACTTGCCTCCATTGAGACAAGAAAACGGTCAAGAAGCTGGCAGTCCAAAGCAGGTTCCGCAACCGAAAAGACCAAAATAGCTTGGTCAATGTTGGCAATTGGTGGACGTTTCAATACATTCTTACGCTCGCTGATCGATAAAATATAGCCATCCGTCGGCTTTGCTGCCTCATAAAGAACATGATCGCCAACAAGCGGACTAATGCCGCGCTTTCGAAACACCCCTCTTGCGCGACATTGGATCAGCTGATCACCATTCTTTACATAATAAAACCCGCTTAGTGCTTTAATTATCGTACCTTCAGGCATATCAAGACTCCTTATAAGGTTTAGAGACGTATTCTCTATTAATCCGGATAATCAACCGTACCTGTCTTTCTTTCGACACCATCAATTAATACCCGGTAAGAACCTTTTTCATTCGGATTGATCGTAAAAGGTATCGTATAGGTTTTCGTTTCAGTGATTTGTTCATCGGTAAATACAGAGTTGTCGTGGTTGGCATCAGTATAATATATTTGTACGTGAATCGGCGCGCTTTCCCCTGAATCGGAGGATGTGCTGTCATCGCTTGTTTCCGGATACACTACTTTGATCGGCTGATCAATTTCCTTTGGCTTGGCCTCTTTTCCCTTCGACAATGTGACGATGACAGAAGAATCCTTGTCCACTTGGCTTCCGGCAGCGGGGTCCTGATCAAGCACACTGCCTTTTTCGATATCGTCGGAATAGTCGCCATCAGAAAAATCAGCCGTCAAGCCTCGATTTTTAAGCAGTTTGCTCGCTTCGCTTTTCGTTTTCCCCTTCAGATTTGGAACGGTAGCCTGTGGATTGCCCGTACTGTAGGTAAGTTCCAATATTGTTTTTGATGGGACAACTTTTTCTCCTGCAGCCGGATTTTGGCGTATTATCTGATCCTCAGGTACTGACGCCGACTGTTCCTCATGCCAAACCACATCTTTATAACCGGCATCCTTAATTGCATCAGTAACTGTATCTCGGCTGTAACCGACATAATTGTCCAGCGCAACGGTCTTAGCGCCCTTGCTCACGACGAGAGAAATCTGCGCATTTTCTTTAACTTCCGTGCCTGCATCAGGATTCTGACTAATAATTCTTCCTTTTGCAACAGAATTGCTTACACGGTCCGTTCGGATCGGCTTCAACTTCTGATTAGACAAAGCCTTGCGCGCATCTTGATAGGTCATTCCTGTTACATCAGGAACTCGAACATTGGAGACGTAGAATAATTTAGGCAAAAGCGTTAACCCAAGGGCCAGTCCTGCTGCAATCAGCAAAATAAGAATTCCTGAGAAAGTAAGCCATTTTTTAGCTTTTGATTTTTTCTTTTTCCCGTTCCCGCTTGTCTGGGTTGGATCGGCAACCTTTTTTTCTGCTGTTTCTTGATTCTTTTTAGGCTGGTTTTTAATCGGTGCCATTTTAATCGTTTTTTCCAGATCTTCGTTTTCTTCCTCAGGAACAGGCTGAGCAAGAGTCAGTCTTTGCTCATTTGCACGTCCCGGATCAAGCGCAGTGATTAAATCATTGTACATGTCCATTACTTGATCATAGCGGTCAGATGGATTTTTCGCCAGAGCACGAATCATCACATTTTCAATGGATTGAGGAATATCCGATCGAAAATCACGCGGATAAGGCATTGGAGAGCTGAGATGTTTCAACGCAACAGATACAGGGGAAGTTCCGGGAAACGGTAACTTTCCTGTCAATAGTTCAAACATAACAATGCCGATTGCATAAATATCCGATTTAATCGTGGCTTTCCCGCCTCTTGCCTGTTCCGGGGAAAGATAATGTGCTGATCCCATGATCGAATGGGTATAGGTGATCGTCGCACCGCTGACCGCAAGCGCGATACCGAAATCAGTTACCTTCACCCGTTCGGTTTCATTGATTAATATATTTTGAGGCTTTATATCCCGATGTACAATGCCACGCTGATGTGCATGAGTAATGGCAAGCAAAATTTGCTTCATTATATAAACAGATTCATCTATAGAAATGGGCGAATAGTCCTTTATAAATTCTTTAAGTGTCATTCCTTCAATGTATTCCATGACAATGTAATAGCAGTCCTCTTCGCCGATATCATAAATCGCAACAATATTTGGGTGAGAAAGACTCGCGACCGATTCCGCTTCACGATGAAAGCGGCGGACAAATTCCTCATCTCCGGCCAATTCAGGGCGAAGTGTTTTTACTGCGACAAAGCGTTCCAAAATTAAATCTTTTGCCTTATAGACGATCGCCATTCCGCCCTCGCCGAGACGGGATAGAATTTGATATCTTCCGCCAACTCGTTTTCCGATCATAGTTTCTCACCATCACCATCTTTGGAAATAATGATCACCGAACTATTGTCCTCTCCGCCGGCATGATTCGCCTCATTGATCATCATTTCTGTTTTCTCACGCAAATTCATTGTACCCTCCATAATTTCGCTCAATATCTGATCAGACAGCTTGTTCGTTAATCCGTCGGAACAAATCAAAAGATGCGAACAGTCCGTCCAGTCAATCACCGATGTATCTAGAGCGATCGTTGGCTCGGTTCCTAAGGAACGCATCAAAATATTTCTTTTTGGATGGTCCGCAGCCTCTTCTTTGGTTATTTGTCCGGATTTCAGCAATTCATTAACGAATGTATGGTCTTCGGTAATCTGTTTGACAATATAACCCTGTTTCCATATGTATATCCTGCTGTCTCCAACAGATGAAACGGCGATAAATTCATTCGTGCAAAGTGCAACTGCGAAAGTCGTTCCCATACCTCGGCATTCTTCGTGAGTCTCTGCATATTCGTATAAACGCAGATTCACACTACGAACTAAACGATTCAACCACATCTCTGCTTCTTCTTTAGTGAAAGTGCCTGAATGCTCCGACCACTTGGCTGATGTAAGCTTCAAAGCCATTTTACTGGCAATTTCGCCTGCGGCATGTCCTCCCATCCCGTCAGCAACGATGCCAATCAGGCATTCATCACCATAAAACACACCCAAACTGTCCTCATTTTGTTCTCGTACGTTTCCGGAACTTGTATACCATTCGGCCTTCACGCATTTCACTCCTTTAAGAAAGTCCATCTTCCGCTTAATTTAAGCGCTCAAGACAGCAAATGAAAAAGCCATCGGTTTGAAACATATAGGGCATAATCTGCAACATACCGTCACGTGGATCAGTCTTAGCCTTTGGCATTCGTTTTGCGAAAGATGCTTCCGCACGAAAGTTCGAATGATTCGCTAAAAAAGCTGCCATTTGTTTTTCATTTTCATCTTTATGGATCGTGCATGTGCTGTAAATTAACCAACCGCCGGGTTTTACGAGTAAAGCCGCTTCTTCCAAAATCATCTGCTGAATGGGGATCAGCCCCTTGATCTCATCCACCAATTTGGTCCATTTAATCTCAGGCTTCCGCCTGATCACGCCTAAACCGGAACATGGAACATCAAGAACAACGCGATCAAAAGATGCTTCACCAAGCTTGCTTCGCGCCGATCTTGCATCCATAGCATGGGCCTCGATATTGCTTAAGCCAAGCCGCTCAGCCGCATGATCAATTAACTGCGCCTTATGTGGATGCAAATCAAGTGCGACAATTCGGCCGCGATTGCCCATTCGTTCAGCTAAATGCGTTGTTTTTCCGCCGGGTCCTGCGCATGCATCCAAGACCAGCATCCCTTCCTCAGGTGCTGCAGCATCTGCGACCAGCATTGAACTTTCATCCTGAATCGTAAAATAGCCCTTTTGAAATGCTTGCGACTGAACGGCGTTCCCGCTTGTGACAATCAAAGCATCCGGAGAGAGTTTTCCGGGAAGCGTTTCTATGTTTTCTGCCGCTAATTGATCTGCCAGTTCCTGCCTTGTAACCTTGAGTTGATTGACTCGAATGGACACACTAGGCGGAAGATTATCGGCCTCAGCAATTTTAACAGCGGTTTCGCGGTCCCACTGTGCTTCCCATAATCCCATCAGCCACTCTGGATGGCTATATACAATCGAATTCCTTTTGCTTTCCGGTTCAATTTTCGATAGGTCAGGCAAGCCTTCACGCAGAATCCGACGAAGTACGCCATTGACAAATCCTGAAATGCCTCGATGCCCCCGCTTCTTTGCAATCGTAACCGCCTCATTGACGATTGCATGATCGGGAATACGGTCAAGAAATGCTTTTTGATAGATAGACATAAAAAGCAGCTGCTTCACCCAATCATCTATTTTTCTTTTCTTTTCCACAAAGGATGATAAGTAATAGTCTAATATCAATTTTTGCTGCAACACGCCATAAACGAGCGTCGTAACCAGCCCTTTATCTTTATCTGATAAGTGCCCGGCATTTAATGTCTCGTTCAAAACAATTTGACTGTACGCATGCTTTTTTGTTATTGCAAGAAGCAAATCCAATACGGTCTCACGGGCTGTCATTTTGCTCATCATTTCACTCCAAGTACGGTGCCGTTTTTTAAACGCGTACCTCGAAGAAAATCGACAGCCTTCATCCTTTTTTTCCCCGCAGGCTGACACTCGACAATTTTGATAACCTGACCGTTTCCCGTTGCAACAAAGAAGCCTTCTGAGCCGGATTGGATAATCGTGCCTGGTTTTTCTGCTGTCCTAAGATCCGTTAACTCAGCAGCAAAGAGCTTAAATATGGATCCTTCCAATCGTGTGAACGCTCCCGGAAACGGATTTAGTCCACGAATCAGATTCCGTACTGCCGAAGCGGACTTCTCCCATACAATCTCTTCATCTTCATGCTGGATACTCGGCGCAAAGGTAACCTCTTTCTCGTTCTGCGGCCGGGGGGTCAGCGACCCTGCCTCAAGTTTCGGCAAGGTTTCCATAAGCAGATTGCTTCCGGCAGTACTTAATTTATCATGCAGCGTTCCGAATGTATCCTGATCCTCAATCGGCACGCGTACTTGTGATAAAATATCTCCCGCATCCAGCTGCTTCACCATATACATGATCGTAACGCCGCTTTCCTTCTGCCCGTCAATAATTGACTGTTGAATCGGAGCCGCACCGCGATAAGCAGGCAGCAATGAGGCATGGACATTGACGCACCCAAGCCGCGGTCCTTTAAGCAGCGACTCAGGAAGAATTTGTCCATAAGCGGCAGTTACCAACAGATCCGCACCGAATGCGAGAATTTCTTGAATCGCTTCCGCTTTGCGCACTTTCTCCGGCTGCAGGACAGGTACAGAAAACTTCTCGGCAAGTACTTTTACCGGAGGCGGGGTTAATCGATGCTTCCGACCTTTAGGACGGTCAGGCTGCGTCACGACGCAGACCACTTCATATGCTGGGTCCTCCAGTAAATACTGCAGGACAGGTACCGCAAAATCCGGTGTTCCCATAAACGTTATTTTCATTGAATCATCCTCTTCAGCTTCATTAAATAAATCCTCGTTTAGGTCTGTTCGAAAGTCAATAGCCGAACACCTCAACTACATAAGTGCAACAGGATTAAGATCAATAGATACCTGCAAACCGTTCTTTCCGCCTTCTTGAAAGTGCTGCATAATCCGGTGCAGTACAGGCAGAAGTGCGGGTTCTCTTTTGTATTTTACCATGCACTGGTAACGATATCTATCCTTTATCTTTGCGACAGCCGGCACGACCGGACCGTATATCTGAGATGAATCAGACAGATGCTTCTTCAAAATCAACGCAATCCGTTCCGCCGCCTCCGCAACCTTTGCCGGCTCCGGATGGGTAAGACAAATCAAAACCAAATAGTAAAACGGCGGATAGCTCCCGAGCCGGCGAAGCGCCATTTCCTGATTATAAAAGCTTTCATAGTCGTGCCGTGCGGCATCAAGCACAGCGTAGTGGTCCGGGCTATAACTCTGTATGACGACTTCTCCCGGCAGGTCATGTCTTCCTGCGCGTCCAGCTACCTGCGTCACGAGCTGGAACGTTTTTTCCGAAGCGCGGAAATCCGCGAGATGCAGTAATGAATCTGCCGCGAGTACGCCTACGAGCGTCACCTTTGGAAAATCCAGCCCCTTAGCGATCATTTGCGTTCCAAGCAGTATATCCGCCTTCTCTTCGCCGAATTGCCGCAGCAGTCGTTCATGGCTGCCTTTTTTTCGTGTCGTATCCACATCCATGCGGATCACACGCGCTTCTGGAATCAGTCTGCTTAGTTCTGCCTCAACCTTTTGAGTACCTGTACCAAAAAAGCGCATCGCATCGCTGCCGCAGGTCGGACAGGTGTCGGACACAGCCTGTTCATATCCGCAATAGTGACACTTTAATAAATGCTGAGCGCGATGATAAGTCAGTGATATATCACAGTGAGGACACTCCACAACGGTACCGCATGATCGGCACATGACGAAAGTCGCGTAACCGCGTCGATTCAGAAAGAGCACGGTCTGCTCTTTCTTTTGAAGTCGATCCTTTATTTTTTCAAGCAGTTCCTTCGAGAAGACCGAGTGATTTCCCTGACGCATTTCCTCTCGAAGATCGACAATATGAACAGACGGCAGAGGCCGGTGATTTACGCGCTGTTTCAAAGAAAGCAGTGTATAGACTTGTTTACGCGCACGAGCAAAGGATTCGAGTGACGGCGTCGCACTTCCAAGTACAACCGGACACTGGTGGTCTTGCGCTCGATGAATGGCAATGTCTCGCGCGTGATAACGAGGCATATCTTCCTGTTTATAGCTGGATTCATGCTCCTCATCAATGATAATTAAACCAAGATTGTTAAAGGGTGCAAAAATTGCCGATCGCGCTCCGACAACAACCTGCACTTTTTCTTCGCGGATTTTGCGCCATTCATCATATTTTTCTCCTCGACTCAATCCGCTGTGCATTACGGCCACATGATCGCCGAAACGACCTTTAAACCGTACTACCATTTGCGGAGTCAATGAAATTTCCGGAACGAGAACGATGGCTTGCTGCTTTCGTTCAAGAACATGCTGAATGGACTGAAGGTAAATTTCCGTTTTTCCGCTTCCCGTAACACCGTGGCATAAAAAAACACGATGTTCGTTCTTATCCATCGATTGCAAAATAGGTGCAAGCGCATTCGCCTGCTCATCAGTTAGCTTTAGCGGTTCGGTGTGTTCAATGGCACGCTTATAGGGATTTCGGAACTGTTCAACTTGATCGATGCGCAGCAATTCTTTCTCTGCAAGTTTCAAAATTGCGTCTCGGCTTAAACCTTCATTTGTGAGAGCTTGCATCGTTGGATGAAAGGTTGCAGAATCGGATCGATGTATAAAATAGTAAAGCGCTTCCTTTTGCCGTTTTGCTCGATCACTGAGTTGCGAATACTCAAGTTTCATTCGCTCTGCGGAAACTGAAGCTGAAACAACAGCCACATGTTTCGCGGTGGCTTGGTTGCGTACCAGCTGATGAATGGAAAGGCTCCCTTTACGCAAAGCATGATTAATCGATGTTAATAAATTCACATCGTTTTTTACAAGTTCCGCCCAAAGCAGTTGTCCCTTTGATTCAAAAAGTCCGGCCAAATTCGGATGCTGTTTTTTTAATTGTTTCGGATCTTCAACTTTAACTACCTTTTTGTAGTCAGCCTTCAGCACCGCCGGAAGCATTGCCTGATATGCCGCCACGGTCGCGCAAACTGTCGTATCTGCCAGCCAGCGGCCCAACTCCAGCAATTCCGTTGTGAGGACGGGCAGATGATCTTCGATGGCGTCTATCGATTTTAATCGAGTAAATTCCGAGCTTTCCTTAAGCGCCGTCACAAAACCAAGCCGACGCGTTCGTCCAAACGGTACGGTGACACGCATGCCGGGTTCTAGAAGATCGCGATACGGCTCCGGGACTCGGTAATCAAACGGCTTATTCACCGGATTCGCCGGAATATCGATATAGACCTCGGCAATCATTTTATTTCACTCGTTTCAAACAACTCTGCCAGAGCATCGCAGATCTTTGTTGCGACTTCCTGCTTGTGCATCGTCTCAAAAGCCTGCTTTTTGCCGCCCGCGAAATAGAAGGTTACTTTATTCGTATCTTCTCCAAAACTGTCGATTGCATGATTGGCAACGAGCAGATCCAAGTGCTTGGCTTCGAGTTTCCTGAGTGCATTCGCTTCTAAATGATCGGTTTCGGCCGCAAAACCAATCAGTATTTGGCTCTGTTTCTTTTCGCCTAATTCTTTTAATATGTCCGGATTCCTGATCATCGTAACCGTCAACGGATCATCGGATTTTTTAATTTTCTTCTCGCTCACCTGCTCCGGACGATAATCTGCAACAGCTGCCGCCTTTATTACTGCGTCAACGTCAGAAAAGCGTTTCATGACTTCACGATGCATGTCGCGCGCAGTAGTTACGTGAATTCTTTTGATTTCAGAGGAAACATTCAGGTCGACTCCCGCAACAAGCGTCACCTCGGCACCTGCCAGGCGTGCGGCTTCGGCAATTGCATAACCCATCTTTCCACTGGAACGATTGCTGAAAAAACGGATTGGATCAAGCGATTCTTTTGTCGCACCGGCAGTTACAAGAATCTTTTTCCCGGCAAGTGATCGGTGAGCAAAGTGGTCACCTACTTCGCGGACAATATCCTCAGGTTCAGTCATTCTGCCTGAACCTGTCCATCCGCACGCTAATCTGCCTTTTTCCGGACCGATTAAATGATAACCGTAGCTTTGAAGGATGCGCAAATTCTTCTGAACGGCAGGATGTGCATACATATTGACATTCATAGCCGGAGCAATCCAGATTGGTGCTTTTGAGGCAAGTGCTACCGCAGTAAGCATGTCCTCAGCCATACCCGCCGCCATCTTTGCAATGGTGTTAGCCGTTGCGGGTGCTACAATAAAAGCATCTGCATCATCTGCTAAATCAATATGAGCAATTTGTCCTTCCTTCTCATCCAAAATGACGCGATCATAAACCGTATGTCTCGTGAGCGCTTGAAAAGTAACAGATCCGACAAATTGTTTTGCGGATTCGGTCATCAGAACATGAACATCTGCTCCTGATTTAACCAGCCGACTCGTCAACTCTGCTGCCTTATAGGCGGCAATTCCTCCGGTTACGCCAAGCACAATTTTTTTCCCTTGTAGCGTCATGAAAACACATCCTTATCCCTTATCAATATGATTTTTATTTTGACACTCATTTTGTTCCTCATCATCCGTCATCGGAAAAGTCCTGTGCTGTAATGCAAATGCCGTACCTTCAGGCTTAGAACCTATATAAAAGGCAACAACCTGTTTCAGGTTGTTGCCTTGCCGTTCGGCCGCCCTTGTCGTTAATGTTTGTAATTGAGCAGTCCGGCATTAATTTCTTCCAAGGCCTGACCGACTTCTTTAACGGAACGCGGATGTTCAACGAGCAAATGTCCGGAACCATCCTGAAGCTGGCGCGCACGTTTCGCAGAAAGCGTCACCAAGGTATAAGTAGAATTCACTTTTTTTAGCAGACTGTCAATAGACGGATAGATCATCATATTCCGTCATCCCCTTCCGTTTTCAATATATTTCTCAATCAGCCGATCGACTCTGCAATGTTCAGCAAGCACGATGGCTTCGATACGATCGCAGGCGTTTTCAACTTGATCGTTTTCCACGACATAATTGTAATTCTGCATTAATTCCATTTCCGATTTTGCCACAGTCATTCGGCTTTCAATCAGATCTGCGGTTTCTGTGCCGCGTCCGACAATCCGATTTTTCAATTCGGCCAGATTAGGTGGAGCGAGGAAAATGAATAGCGCTTCCGGGAACTTCTTTTTCACTTGAAGTGCACCCTGAACCTCAATCTCCAAGATAACATCTTCGCCGCTCTCAAGCGATTCATGGACATAATCAACCGGCGTACCGTAACAATTGCCCACATACTCTGCCCACTCCAGAAGCTTTTCCTGCTCAATCATCTGCTGAAACTGCTCCCGTGTTTTAAAGAAGTAGTGAACGCCGTCGATCTCGCCTTCCCTCGGCTTTCTCGTCGTAGCTGAAATGGAATATTTTAATTTTGTGCCGCGCTTGCGCAGCGCCTTGCATACGGTTCCCTTGCCAACGCCGGAAGGTCCGGACAGAACCACCAGCAGTCCCTTTTCTTTAAAACTCATCACTTTGCCTCCAACAGATACACATCAATCATACATCATTCTATATTTTGCACTTGTTCACGTAATTTTTCAATCTCGGTTTTCATGGACACGACAAAGCGGCTTACTTCAGCATGGTTCCCCTTCGAGCCGATCGTATTCACTTCACGGTTCATTTCCTGAATGAGAAAATCGAAACGACGGCCAACGGGTATGTCCGAATTTTCATCCAACAAAATGGTGCATTGATTTAAGTGGCTTTTCAAACGCGTCACTTCTTCGTCAATAGCCGTTTTATTGATGAATACAGCCATTTCATTCATCAATCGATTTTCATCAATCGATTGATTCTGTCCGAGAAAGTCAGCGATCGCCGTGCGGAGTCTCATTTTATACTGAGTACGAACCTCAGGCATCAGTACCTCAAGCCGGTCGACCTCAAGTCGGATTTCTCGAATTTTATCTAAAAGATCACTTCTCAGCGCCTCTCCCTCTTTTTCACGCATTGCAATGAGCCTCTCCGCAGCCTCACGAACCACATTAAGCACCAGTGTTTCAACAGATTGTGCGTCGTAATTGTCTGCATCACGGAGTGAGAAGATGCCGGGAAGCTGAAGAATAGCGTCGAGATCAGTCAATTGGAATCCGCTGCGCCGCTGCATTTCTTTAGCGGCATGCACATACTGGTCAAAAAGCGGCCAGTTGGTTTCTACTTGAGGAGAATTAGCATCACTGCCTTTAACAGAAAGATATAGGTTAAGCGATCCGCGCTTCACATAGGAATGAACAATTTTCTTCAACTGATCCTCAAGATAGACAAATGATCTCGGTCCATTAAAAGTAAAATCAAAAAACCGATGATTGATCGTTTTGAGCTCAACATGTACTTGTGTGTTGCCTTGACTTTGCTCACACATACCGAAGCCTGTCATACTCTTAATCATCCGATCACTTCCACTATTCCATTTTAAACAACTTCCGCGCATTGTAGCAAGTCCTGGCAGCAAATAAATCACGATAAGCTGTTAAGTCTGCTTCTTTGACTCGGATTTTGGCTTTTCACGCATTTTCAGTACCTGCGACTCATTGGGTGTCACATAAATCGTTTTTTGATCCGTATAAATGACAAAGCCCGGTTTAGCTCCGCTCGGTTTTTTGACATACTTTACTTTCGTATAATCAACCGGAACGCCGCTCCCCATCCGTGATTTGCTGTAAAAAGCCGCCAGATTAGCCGCTTCCATCAACACATGCTCGCTCGGATTCTGAGACCTGATCACAACATGTGATCCGGGAATGTTTTTCGTATGCAGCCAGATTTCTTCACGTGCCGCCTCTTTCGTTGTCAAGTAATCATTTTGCTTGTTGTTCTTACCAACGAGAATAAGCGTACCATCCGCGGCAAAGTACTGATCAATGGCTGGTTTGTTTTTTTTCTTCCGATCCTTGCCTGAACGCTTCTTTCTTAAATAGCCGCCTTCAACCAATTCCTCGCGAATTTCTTCAATGTCTTTCATGGATGCCGACTCAACCTGTTGGGTTAAGCCTTCGAAATAGGCAATTTCATCATTCGTCTGTCGAACCTGTTCAGCGACTACTTTCTTTGCCGTTTTCGCTTTGTTATACTTCTTAAAATAAGTCTGCGCGTTCTCAGACGGTGTCCGGTTCGGGTTGAGACTGATCGTCACTTGTGCCTGATCGGGATCATAGTAATTGATCGCGTCCACATGCAGGTCACCACGTTTAAACAAATGCATGCTTGCTGTCAGCAGTTGACCGTACAAGCGATACTTATCTGCATCTTCCGCATCTTGCAGCGTTTTTTTCAATTTCTTTAATTTTGTCTTGTTTTTCTTCAATTCCAAACTGATGAAGTGGCTGAGATCGCCCGCCTTTTGTCTGACCGCGTCGGTTCGCGCTTTAACCGCATAAAAACGATCCAGCATCTGGTGGACAGTGGCAAAGGTCTCCGTTTTTTCTGATTTATGTGTCAGTCGCAGCACATGGAAATCATCTTTTCCCTTATCATTAAAAACAATCATCGGGTGGTAATCATGATTGCGTATTTCCGTTTGAATTTCAAGAAACGCTCGGGCAACCGCTTCTTGATGGGGGAGTCCGGCACGACGAACAATTTCGGCACCAATCTGCGGTGAAAAGCCACTGACGACGCCGACAATCTGCCGATCAATGCGTCCGGCATTCCATTCAACCCTGCTGATTAAATCCTGTACACTGACCTCAAGCGGGTTAAGCTTTCCCTGATCCGGCGGCAAAACATAGGTTACACCCGGCAATACCGTCCGAAAACGATTGACCGCCGGAGTCAGATGTTTCATTGAATCAATGATTCGCTTGCTCGCCTTATCAATTAGAATCACATTGCTGTGCCTGCCCATGAGTTCAATAATTAATTCTTTTTCCGTCAGGTCGCCTAATTCATTGCGCGAACGAAGATCAATATGCACAATGCGTTCAAAACCTAACTGCTCAATCCGCTCAATCACGCTGCCCTCAAGATACTTTCGCAAAAGCATGCAGAACATCGGTGGCTCCTGTGGGTTTCCTTCCGATTGCTCCGTCAAATGCATACGAGCAAAAGCCGCATTAATGGAAATAAGCAGCTTCCCACGTGTCCCGCGTGCGCGCAGATGAAAAATAAGATCTGTAGGCGTCGGCTGATATATTTTAGCCACTCTGCCCCCTGTAAATTCTTGCAGGCTTTGAACCGCGGCATGGGTAACAATACCATCATAAGACATGGCGCATTCCTCACTTCCAAAAAAAAGCGGGCACTCGCTGCTCGCTTTTTAACTTCCAATAAAATACCGGATTCTATTGTCTCACCCGCCATATGCCCGCGTCAAGGAGAAGCCGTCTTCCCTTCTGACTGATTACGCAATGGGGAGTCTGATCATCACCTTAAATAAATCACCATCAAGGTCAAGATCAAACAGTCCACCGTGAAGATCAATAATCGACTTGGCAATTGCCAGGCCAAGTCCCGATCCTTCCGTATGGCGTGACGCATCCCCGCGCTTAAACCGTTCAAATAATTCATCAACATTATCTCCAAGTTCGTATTTGGTAACGTTCTTGAACGTCGCCGTTGCCTCGTCGTTTTTTATCTCAATTGTGATGTACACGCGTGTCCCTTCCAGTGAATATTTAAGAATATTTCCGATTAAATTATCAAAAACACGCCATAACTTCTGACCGTCGACATAAACCGGAACCGCTTCATTCGGCGTCTTTATACGAAAATTAAGCTTTGATTGCTGCATTGCCTCATCATATTCAGCGAGTGCCTGAGTCAGCAATTCGTTCAAGTTCACCTTTGTTTTGTGCAATTCGATTGCGCCGCTTGCCATTTTCGAAGCGTCAAATAAATCATCAATCAGCCGCTTCAAACGCTTCGCTTTTCGATCAATGATCGCTAGGTAGTCCTGCCGTTCCTCATCGCTCACATCCGACTTTCTTAACAAATCGTTATAGGTAATGATGGAAGTCAGCGGCGTGCGCAAATCATGGCTGACGTTGGTAATCAGTTCCGTCTTCAACCGTTCACTCTTAAGCTGCGCGTTTCGCGACGATCGAACCCCGCGCTGCATCTCATTCATTGTGTGGCTCAGTCTGCCTAACATACCTTTTCCTTGTATGGGAAATTCAACCAGATCACCGCCGGCAGCAACAATTTCTGCCTGCTTGACGACTCGATTGAGCTGGGCAGCCCGATGAAGAACAAACCACATGAACGGTAATGCTGCAAAAATAAGAACAACCATTGCAAGGGCAAATTCGTTCTGTATACTTAAGCCAACCGCAATAAGTCCAAGTAAAAATAGAGCAGTACCGGCCGCAAACAGCTTGAGCACAATAAATGGCGCAAGCAAAAATTCATGAAAAATTATACCGGTTTGCATGAAAATACTGTTCTGCCAGCATATCCGACGTTTAACTGGATCACGAAACATCTCCGCCAACCATTGAAGTTGGTAGAGCAGAGTTGAGACAGCCACAATAATTCCTATCATAATTGAGAAAAATCCACCTGAGAATCCGATACCGCCAATTACCCCAAAATAATAACTGCCGAAATAATTTTGGCTTTTAATCATTTCCAAAACGCAAAGAAAAATATAACTTTCCACCGCAAAGAAGATTAGCCTGAGTTCGATTGGTATGCGCGCATACCATTGGTGGACCGGCTCAATATCGGCAAGTGAACGGATTGATCGTTTTACGCTAATGAAAAGTGCTGTGGCAATCATTATCAAGCCCAATAGGAGTAAGATAAAACCTGTTGTTTTCCCGAATTCGTAATGTTTATATCCGGTCAACTGATTCAACGGTGCATTGTCTGCAACAAATATCTTTCCCTGATAGTTATCTGCAGAAAGCTTCAACACACGATTAATAATTTTATTTTCGTTACCGGAATATTGATACGCAGAAACAGCCGTAAACTTTTTCTTGAAATGGGTTTTTACTTTCGTACCTTGACCATCAGCAGCTCGAACATTCGTCATTCGTTCTCCTGTTCGTTTATTGACGAAATCGTAGTGAAATACTTTCGTCAATTTATTAAATTGCTGACGTTCTTCAGCAAGCGATTGATCATACTCATCCATTTTCTTCGCGCGTTCATCGCGTATTTGTTTGATGACGTGCCGATCACTTTCGAAGTTTTTTTGAATCGCTTTTAATTTGCTCTTTTGCACTTTCTTATAATAACTGACAACGTCTTTATCATTATTTTCCTCTGCTTTTGCAATCACATCTTTATATTGACCGCGCACGTTAGCCAACTGTTTTTCAAGGTTCCCATATCGATAACGAAACTCATGAATATCTGAATCGGTTACCAGCAATTTTTTTACATCTGTATTAAATGGAGAGTTAAGCTTCAGCAAAGCCAAATAGTGTCTAAAGTTATAATAGCTGCTCATAAAATCGTCTGTTTTTTCAAAAGTGCCAAACATGTAGTTGTGAAAGGCCGAAAAAGCAAAAATCAGTAAAGAAAGGCCAAGAATTAGTAAACCGGTTATCAGCTTCGCAACAGTTTTATTTTTCCATTTTGTAGCCAATGCCCCACACCACCTTCAAATATCTTGGATTTTTCGGGTCAATTTCAATTTTCTCTCGAATTTTACGAATATGTACGGCGACCGTGTTCTCTGCGTTATAACTCGGCTCTTCCCAGACACGCTCATAGATTTCATGGATGGAGAAAACACGACCGGCGTAGCGCATCAGTAAATCGACAATTCGGTATTCAATAGGCGTCAGGCGAACGGGTTCGCCATTCACAGAAACGCGCTTCTCTGCCTGTTCCAGAACAAGCCCGTTCAGATCGATCACCTCATCTTTCTTCTCATATGTGCCGAGTGTCACGTATCTTCGCAGCTGCGACTTCACACGCGCCACGAGTTCGAGAGGATTGAAAGGCTTTGTCACATAATCATCCGCGCCAACCTGCAAACCAAGAATTTTATCCATGTCCTCGGTCTTGGCACTGATCATGATAATCGGAATATTTTTCTGTTCACGAATTTTGAACGTTGTCTGAATTCCGTCCATACGCGGCATCATAATATCAAGCAGGATAAGATGTACTGTATGACAGCGCAGCACTTCGATCGCCTCAAGTCCGTCCTCTGCTTTCAATACATGAATGCCTTCATTTTTTAAATAGATACCGATGACATCGCGTATTTCTTTGTCGTCATCAACAACAAGCACATTGTATTCTTCCATAGGCCACACTCCCCCGCACAACTTACCTTATTTATTGTAAAGGGCGGTTCTTAAAAAATGCAATTGGAAAAAATGAAGGATTTCTTAAGAATATCCGGTCATGTATCAGCGATACTGAGACGGGAGCGTTCGTCCGTTTCGATCAATTTGACTTGCTCGTTGTGAGCTCCACAGAACGACATAACCATAGAAGCTAAGCATCACAGCAGGAATAATAATGAGCAGCCAATAAACCGAGGAACTCAAGTAAGGCCTGTTCTGAACTCTGTACACGCTGAACAGCAAATCCTTTTTGCCTTCCGGCTTCCCGTCTACAAACATTTTGCCTTCGGGATACGCGTCGCGCTGTTCAAACCCTTCTCCATTTGCCGCAAGCATCAGATAGGAATCCGGCCGTCCTTCGACCTGAGACAAGTTGATCTGGTGCGTCGCACCTGGTTCCGGATGAATCATTTGGTTCAATTTGAACTCAATCATTTGCCCCGGTTTCATTTTTCTACAATTAAAAGTTCTGGATTCAATCATTTGCCCCGTATTCCGATTGGCGAGTCTCATACGGTAGATGCCGGAACCATTCAGGGAAGAGAAGCGCACGGCCAGATGACGATATGCCATCCTTGGTCGAAACGTTTGGGTAATTGATTGCTCTTTGTCGATAACGACGCGCTCTCTTCCTCCTGAAAAAGGCTGTTCCGCAGCAATCATTCGATGCGGCAGCCTCTTTTCCGTCATTGTACGGGCACCGGCGATCCCTCCGATCAGCAACACCATTATAAGAAATAAGACCATTGGAAAGCGTTCAGAGGCAAAAACACGGCTGCAAGCCATATGAGACACATCTCGAAGCCCAAAAACACTGCCGATCAGAATAAAAGGTGTGAAGAGTAAGCTATAACGAGGCTCCGCCTCCCAAACGAATGTATAGAACAGCACATTGCCGAACAGACAAATCAAAATCAACAACCGCAGATCCACTTTTTTCATTCGTAAATAGCGAATTGCAGAAAAGATCAAAAGAATAAGATTGGTCATGTGAAAAACTTGAGTCAACCACACCATCAGCTGTCTCTGATTACCAAACAGATAATGATAGGCTCTTGTGGGTCGCGTGTTGAACTTCGTATACCAATAGTAGCCGCGCGCTCCCATGCCCCATGTTCTAAATGTTTTGACTGTCCAAATACGCATCAATCCAAACGGACCGTTTTCTTTTATTCGTTCTGCGATCCGCGCACTGTCTGCTTTCTTTTTCGTTGCCTGATCAGGCTGCTCCATCGTCCAATTAAAATCCGCCTTAGAGTACCGCCCCGCAGGAGAAAGCCCCAGCATCATCCAATGCATCGTGGGCATAGCAAGCGCGGGATCACGCTGATAACCTAATTGCGTTTCAATAGCTTTCGTGGTAAAATGCCCCGCCGTCAGAACAATCAAAATCAAACCAAGAATCATCACTATTTTTTTCCATTTGAGCATGAAGCACATGTAAATGGCAAGTGCCGGAAGAAATAAAATTAAATTCATGCGGAGCTGAATACCGACAGCAAGCGAAAGACCGAGAAGCAGTACATAACGTATCTTCTTGGACTGTTCAAATAAGTACCAAAGATACAGCATCAACGAAGGAAACAGGATCACTGCCGTATCCGTATAGAAATAAAGCGTATAAAAAATTAAAGGGAAACAGGTTAAGGCCGTCAGCATGAATAAGGCACCGGCTCTTGCTCCGGATTTTTGCCTCATTAATTTCCACGCAAAATAAATTCCGATATTTAAAACGACCGAGCAAAAAACACGATCAATAACCATGTAATTGGAATAGTGAAACAGTGATGCCAATTTATACAACGCATATCTGAGCAAAGTAATCGGAATATTATTTGGGTAAATCGCAAAATAACTGTTACCGGAGGCATGCCCGTGTTCCAGAAGATACAGAGCCTCAACATAGGTATGCCCGCCATCAATCGTTGGAGGCTGGATGGACTGAAAACCAGCAATCAGCATAACTTCAACAGCGCCAATCACCAGAAAAAGAATCCATGACACCCGATCCACTGTCCGATTAGGCAAATCCTGAAAGAAACGGTTTACAGCAAGAAAGAAAAGAACTGCGATCAATGTAAAAAAAACAAGTAAAACAATCAGGGTCGGCGCACCGCCTCCTCCGGATACAAATGGATAGCTCAAGGCGGTAGCCAGCACAAAAGAAAAAAAGATCACAAATGCATAGGTGAATCCTGAAAGAAGTACTTTTCGAAACAAATCATCACATCCTAACAACGAACCATTTAAAGATAAATGCGGCTCAATTTTGCTGCCAAAGCAAGGCTCTTGCTTTGCGAAGGTCAGGCAACGGGGCAATTCCGCCAAGAAATTTTTTCTTTATAGTTAGAAATGCCGCAACCCGCGCGCCTGTTTAACAATCAAAAGTCGTCATAGTTAGATCCAAGCCGTTTTATTAGCTGATAAAAGGAAAGCACAGTACAACTCTAAAAAATGGAACACCAGTCCTTCCAACACAACACCATACACGAAATTAAAACCCTCGTTGTACTTAATGAGAAAATTTTCAATTACCGGTTCATCATCTTTCAGGGCGGTATCAATCGTAATAACACAATATGAAGAACAACAATCGCCATAAGCATTTTTACTTATCTGCCCCTGTTCCCACTCCTTAGATTCTATCTATCGGTTCTTAAGCGCTCCTAATGAAAAATATGAATTTTTTCTTAAGTAAAAACGAAATTTCTATTGCGCAATAAGATTTTTAAAAGTTGTGACACCGCAATTTCTTCTGTCACGGCTTTTTTCTGTCTCCGGCATCATAATTAAGATTTCTAAGATTCGGCTATTGATTATCAAACAGTAGTATGCCATAATACTACTATTCACTAAATAGTATCTCAGGAGATGAATTTGTAATGACGCAAACTGAGTTTATTCATGAATTAGAAATTCAACTTAAAGGAACGATGCCAGAAGAAGAATTGAGGGAGGTTCTATCCGATTACGAAAGCTTTTTCATTTCCGGCAGAGAAGAAGGCCGAACAGACGATCAGATTTCCGCAGAGCTCGGTTCCCCTTCCTATCTGGCGCAGTCGCTCAGAGAAGATCAAACGAATCAAGTGCATGCATTTACGATGAACATTGCGAAACCGGGAAAACGTTTATGCGCCTTTCTGATTGATTCGGTTATTGCCGTACTTCCCGCCCTCTTATTTTTTCTTTTGAGCAAAATAGCTGCCCCTGTTCTATTCGTGCTGATCTTTTTCTATGCGAGTCCTGCAGCGGGTCTGTCCATGTATGTCGGAGCAAATGCTTTTTATCAAGAAACATCAACGACCGTTTCTGATGGACAAAACGTCGTAACCGAGGATCGAACGATCGGAAAGCCTAGCGTACCCATGACTGTATTTGGCTATCTTTCAATCGCTTTTTATCTCTTTTACGCACTCATCTGCTCATGGCTGTTGCACGGACAGACCTTAGGTAAGAAACTGATGCACATTCGTGTACGCGCTGCAACCGCTGAACCGGCATCAAAACGGACCATTTTTTACCGTGAATTTCTCGGAAAAGTTCTGATCAACTCCATTCCGATCGTTCCGCTTGCTTCGTTGTTCACTCTATTATTCATGAAAGAACACAAGACGCTCCATGATATGCTGGCAGATACGATCGTCACGAATGGTTGAGGTGAACCCAATGGATACGCAAATGAAAAAAGGTATTTTAGAAATGTGTATTCTTTTTAGGCTGAAGGATGAATCGCTCTATGGCTATGAACTGATGAAATCAGTGCGGCAAGTGTTCCCTGATGTATATGAAGGATCGGTTTATACGATTCTCCGTCGTCTGAAGACTGCCGGATATACATGCGTCACGCAAAAAGAATCGGCAACCGGCCCAACACGAAAGTACTATGGAATTACCAGCCAAGGTTCAGACTACTTGCGTAAGAGTATTAATGAATGGAGAGCCGTCGTTCAAGGAGTGACGCAATTAGGCATCGAGCTATGAGCTTTCGCAGCTGCTTTTTGAATGAACAAGAAAACTTTCTCTTATTTATGATTGCGTTTATTCAGATAGCGGATCGCGTCTCCTGCAATAAAGGCCGCCAAAATTGCGCTCCACACATAAATACCGACAGTTTTAGGCAAAAATTTCAATACCCATAAAGATGCCGTGATCGTCGCCAACGTTAAATAGCTTATTCGTTCTTCATTCTTGAATCGATCCAGATTGGACACGACAAGCAGATAGCCGATAGGCGGCGTGATCAAACAGAAAAATAAAAGTGGTTTGGGTCGCAAATACCACGCGCTTTTCTTCTTTGGCATAGTTTTCCGTCTCCTTAAGCCGCTAAATCCTACAATTCGTCACTTTTGCCAGTGTCTCATGCAAGCGGCAGCAATGAGCGCCAACAGGCAAAGCAAAAAACCAGTAATAATCCAAGGCATGACCATTGTTATGTAAAGCAGCAGATGATTCATTCCGCATTCGCTCCTTTTTCATTCGCTCAATCAATCTCATTGTATTGATATAAACCAAGCGGATGATTTTGGGGTTCTATGTATTTTTGGTGCTGCATGTTTTCCTATTTGTTGTCTGTAAAAAAACCGAAATAGGGCATTAAAACAAAAAATGACACACACACCGATTTACGTACCCCGCCATTAAACCCCAACTATCTACCTTTCTTCTATTGTAAATCATCTATTCACTGGAGAAACCGCATTTTTTATGGAAAAGTCCGCATTTTTTCGTGCGGGGTCACGCACATTTTCGTTCGGGGGCGTTCGTCCTATGCGTTTCGCAGCAGGACAGAAAAAGATATTATAAGCATCGTGATGAAAAAAAGATCCAGCACCATGACCACATCCCAAGCAAATCATTATTCTGCTTATTACAATTTGTGAAATCATTTACTGACGATACAAATAATCCGTTCAAAAGAATTCTACTATTGGCTGGCAGTTCTTACTGTAGGACCTGTAGCGAATTTTCTTTACTGTAAATTGTATTTTGACAATTATGAAGAAGTATTGCTAAACTAAAAGCGATATCTATAATATATTCCATTTATAAACTCCTTTTTTTCTGTATTAAACCAACAAAAAAATGAACAAGGTTTAGATACATTTTCAGCAAGATTCTTTTTATAACCTGCCGAAGATCACTGAACAAACAAACAGAATATCCCCGAAATCCACATCACCGCCGCACCAACTAACCACAACACTAATTTAGTTCCTTTACTGAAGCAAAAGCTACCATAGCAAAAGTTCCCAACTGTTATACCCATTATAAATAGCGGATTAACGATCGCTTCCTGTTTATAAATACTCAATAGCAATAGAACCAGGATTGAAACCGATAAACCAAAACAAGCTACTTTCACTGAATCATAAAATACTCTTTTTGTCATTTGTGGAACCTGCTTTCTCACGTGATCAAATACAACACACCGTCGTTGAAAAATTGTTTGACGTAAATGATCCACCATCATCGCTTCTAAGGCACCATTTGGGACGGTGTCACTGTTGAGTTGGAGCAGATCAGTTCAGAAAAGGATAGACAATCGAAATGCAGGAGTGTTGTGGTATCTAACTTTTCAGTTTATTAAAATCAGATCAATCACTTGTAAATTGGCTGAGTTTGTCAAACTGTTTGGATGAGATCTTTTCTGAAAAATAGTGAAGTCCCTTATCGCTTTCGCTGTCAGCAGATTCCGGGACATGAAGAGTCATTTTGACTAATTTATATGGCGGGTTCATTGCTCCTGTGTAACTGATTACATGGAGAGAGACCTCGTAAAAATCTTTCTCGTTGTTCTTTACAATTTTTTCAATACGCCCATTGCCATACATTTCGTTCTCTCCATGCTTCTCCATCACATTTGAAATTCTTGGATCGAGTGAACGCAGAAACGCTAATTCTGTTAAATCAGGATATCGATTCTGGTTGATTTTTAGTACATTCGGCTGCGTCTTGATCGTAGACTTAGTCAGTTTAACTTCATTTTTTTATGTATTATCGGATGATCCACAAGAAGTAAGAAGGAATAGTAAACTAAGGCTCAAAGCGCATATCGTTATCTTTTTCAACAAAATAATTCCCCTTATCTCATAAATGGTTTTAGAAATATCTGGAAAACAAACAATTTCAGATAACTTGCCATTTGGATAATGCTCATTCAGTGATCTTACAACGATGTTTGATTGATCAGCTTACCCTTAAACAACAAATTAAAATAGATTAAAAGGTAGCCTAAAACGACACTAAAAAATAGAATCATTTTAATGATCATTGGTATAAATTCAGAAGAACTTATGATTATTAAAAATAGTGTAATAAAAATGTCCGCTACTCGGATTATATGTTTAAAATAACGATCAGTAGTTCGTTTATTTTTTATGAGAAAACAGACACCACCAACGAGTTCAAAGGATAACCACATCCATATCATATTTTTACCGTACATTGCATATCCCCAGATTCCACCAAACAAAGCAACGTATGTCAAAATAGAGATATTTTTTAATGCGATCATAGTTGGTGCCTCCCGACCCAATTATTATTGTCCAGTTTATTTTATTTTCAGATGAAATAAATAATTATATCGGAGAAATTCTACTAACTCGTCCGTGATGATTTTAATTTTTCCACTTATTCCCCATCTAATTTCACTTCTCGATCACATACCGCTGCAACATGTGGATCGTGAGTGACGATGATAATGGTTTTACCTAGCCTTTTTTTGAACTCCGTTAATATCCGAAGCACATGATCCCTATTTTCTTCGTCCAAAGAGCCTGTCGGTTCATCGGCAAGAAGCAAATCAAATGGCTTCAAAAAAACACGCGCCAAAGCGACTCTTTGTTGCTCGCCCCCGGAAAGCTCATAGATCTTTTGCTTAAGTGAAAGATCAAGTCCCACTTTTTCCAGTGACTGCCGCTTCATCTGCTCCTTCTCTTTTATCGACTTGCGGCTATAGGTTAAAGCAATCGTCAAATTGTCATCTATTGACGCATGATCAACCAGAGCATAATTTTGAAAAAGATAAGCCAAGTGATTACGCCGCATTTTGTTTACCTTAGCGGAACCCGGATTTGGGGCTGGCGATCCTAACAAATTGATACTGCCACGATCCGGCTTTTCCAGTAGGCCAATGATATTCAAAAGGGTTGATTTGCCGACGCCACTTTTTCCTGTTAAGGCCACCATTTCACCGATGTTCACCTTAAAACTCTCTTGGTGCAACACATGGTGCTTGCCAAAGCTCTTGTCAATATTAATTAATTCACAAACCGGAACTACCATTTTTTACGTCCCCTCCTTCAACAATTCTGAAAGCTTACGTCTTTCAATTGCAAGTAATGAAATTAGCGTTAACATGAGTTCCAAAACAGCCAAGGCAACAACAATGAATACTAAGCCGAGCCGCGTATCTAGCGTTAACACCCCCATACTGTTAATAATCAATCCGCTGATCATCCCTTGAATGATCCATTCGATTCCAAGAAACAGTAAATAGACACGATATGTGCGCATGATACTATGACCAAACAATCGACGGACAACAATTTTCTGCCTGTTTTTAGCGTACAGCAGTACAAGACTCTGAATAGCAAGTAATCCCGAACCCACAACTAGTATGAGACAGGCAATTAAATTGGCAAATATTTGCCTCTTTAAAAGATGAATTTTATACCTGATGCCTTTGATCAACCGTTATTAAGTTTTGCAGTTGATGCTCAAGGTGCAGCTTTCTTAATGTAGGCTTAAGGATTTCGAGCGTATGCTGTGCATTTCCGCCCGTCAGCTTGATTTTCATTCCATTGACCTCACCCAAATTATCCATGAATACGCTGTTTTTTTCCGTCATCACTTGTATAATCGGATCAATGATTTCACTGTGTTGGTTAGGAAACACCTCCGGATCAAAACTGAATATCTTTTGATTATTAGCCAACCAAACAATTTTCACTTTCTGATGCCTTAATGCTTTGGGCACGGAAAACTGCTGATGTTGTGAAACTTTATATTGTGTTGCACGCATATCGCTGAAATAGTTTAAAATAACTTGCTCTCGATTTCTGTATTTTTCAGGAACAAGCAGGACCCAGTCTCGCGTTCGTTCCGATACCTTGACACTCCGTCCTTTAACATCATCTACTGCGTTTTGTTTCAAATAATTAGGATTAACAGAAATTGAACGAATTGCATCTGGACTTTGTGGCATTCGCAGTACATTCATATTATAGCTTTGGGCATTAATAAATAGTGCGCCTTGTCTGTTTAACCACTGATAGAGACGCTGCGTAACCGTGTAATTCAAGCCAAGATTACCATTTAGTTGATCAATAAGCTGATGGTCTACAGAAACCGGATAAAAAACACCATATCCTTCACTATTTTCATTATGCTGCCAATCTTGTAATTGATTGTATTGATCATTAAGTGTTCTAAAATTCTGAATGAAACTGAATAACATAACAATTAGTATCAGTGTTGAAACCATTTTGAATCCTGTGTTCATAACAAAAACAGTTTGCGTACGACGACGATTTTTTATTGCCGAACTTATGTGCACGTATTTAATATAGAAAAGAGAAATGAGCGAAGCAAATACGATCGTGCAATAAAGACCAATCTGATTCGTTAAGACGCAGAGCATAAAAGATGTCGTCGTGTTTGGAACGAATACGGCTGCGGCTAAAGACGAAATGATGGCAATGAAGAAACCACATAAAATAAAACGTCCAATCATAATGTACCATATCCGTATCATGGACAGCCCATGCATTTTCATAATTCCAATCCATTTGCCGGATGCGTAACAATAGTAAAGAAGCAAAATAATCGTCATCATAAAAGCAAGAATAGCAACGATTTGCGACACACCAAAAAGGCCATAGGCAGGAAGTGCGAAGTCATTTACGAAACCACTGCTGTTTTTCACCATGAAATCGTGCGGCTGATATTTTTTTATCCGGTTCATCTGGGGCAGTTTGTTTATTGTGGCACTAAAATTTGTGATAAATTGTCGGTATTTTTGATTGCTTGACGCTTCAACTTTTAGATTATCCGGCACTAATACCTCGGTTACCCCGCCAAAGAACGCGTAGGCGTGAACGTGTGCGCGAATCCAGTCTTCGGTTTTCATCGTCAGACACGCCTCACAGTAGCTATACTGGCTGCTGGGCAATGTCGCAAGAAACAGGTACGCTTTGACGAACTCGCCTGTGTCTCGATCAATCAACTTTAGGGTCGACCCAGCCCAATCGACCTCCATGATCTCGCCCGGTTTACGTCTAATCCGCATTGTGGCTTTGAATTTTTGTGCATACTCCGTGTAGTTGCGGCAGAACGTTCGGTATGAGTAGGGTGCGGTACCGGATTGCCGACAGCTTGCCTCATACTCGTAATAAAGCAAGGTCAAGGTGACATTAGGCTTGGCGAGTTCCTTGTGCAGGTATTCATAGTTGGGCGCTTCGCGTCCTTTCGCTTCCGGCCTCAGTTCGGGAAAGAGTCGCCGTGCCAGATCATCGTCACTGACCGTTGAATCAAACGGTGGTCGTATGCCCATCGCCTCTGCCCGGTGAATGGTGTCACCGATCTTGGCTCTTGAATTTCCCGTGCTTGCTGCGATACTACGCTGGCTGTGTTTCTGGCCGTGCAACTCCAGGATCCTTCGATAGTGGATTGTCATAGAAAAACCTCCTGTATCGTTGATGTCACGCGCTTTTGACACGTGCTACCAAAGTATACAGGGCGTTACTCAGTGCCTATGGATCAAATTATGGCAGAAGGTGGACTATTTCTTGGCATTAAGTGGACTATTTTTTAGCAAAAGGTGGCCGATGACATGGCCGCCTTCAAATCGCATCTGACGAGAACTGTACCCCCGTTCTGTCATTCTTTCTTGAAGAGTCGAGCGTTTGATTTCACCGGGTTCTGCTTTGCCTTCCCATTCCAGAATTTGAATGATCTGTCGAATACTGCGATGGGGGGCTTCTCTTCTTAATAAAATGGCTTCTTCCACTACCCGTTCGTTGAGGTGACTCTTTCTGTGCTCATTGCGTTGCCGGGGTTTCAAACCTTCGAATCCCTTTAAACGATAACTTGCTAGATAGCGCCGAAGGGTTCGATCCGACAATCGGTTCGCCTCACAGATTTTTTTCTTCATTTCCGCCACTTGAGCGGCATCCAGATC
>NZ_JAMXWM010000036.1 GCF_024125445.1 Sporolactobacillus shoreicorticis
TACTTTCGGGATCTGTCAAAGTTAAATGTTGATTTTTAAGAGGGCCTTCCTTTCTCGGGGTCGCTCATTTTTATTCAACTAACATCCCCTGTTCCTGGTTCGATGAACCGAGTGCTTTGAAACATAAAAGATAAGTATTACGAAAGCCCCAGTAGTTGGTCTGCAAATGAGCAAGAGGATGGGGTAGGCCAAGCTTAAATCAGTTAGCTTTTTCAATTTCTCTGTTTATTAATTTGCGCATTAAATTGTTGCTGCCCCGGACGGATTTTTGCGAGGGCGTTCATGACGTCAATCCACGCTTTTTGATGATCTGATCCGAGAGAGTCAAAGATTGTCTTCATCTGTTCTCTTTGCACATGGCTAAGTTTGCTTTCAAGCTGCTTTCCTTCCTGTGTCAGATAGAGCAGCTTGTAGCGTTTGTCGTAATCTGCCTGAACCATCTTGATCAGATTTTTTTCAGATAAGAGTCTGAGCGGTGCATTGAGTGCTTGCTTTGAAACTTCGAGGATCGAAAGAAGATCATTCACGGTGATCCCTGGGACTTGAGCAATAAAAAAAAGAATACGGTGGTGCACACGCTGTATACCGTACTTTTCAATGATTTGGTCCGGCTTCTCGGTAAAGGTCCGGTATCCGAAATAGAAAAGCATGAGAACCTTGTTTAGCTGCTGTTCTTCCTCATTCACTTTTTTTCTAACTCCTTTCGTACTGATTTAGTAGTATAGCATAAAAGAAGCACCTATGTCGCACACAATTTTTCAATAGGACAATATAGTTGACTTATTAAAGCTCTAAGTCTATACTTTATATAAAGGTCAATAATATTGACCTAATGTTCTTTCATAAATTTTTAAAGTGAGGGGATAGGAAGAAATGGATACAACGTACACGATTGGACGTTATTTGGTCGACAGATTAGGAGAACTTGGCATTCGACACATTTTTGGTGTGCCTGGGGATTACAATCTTTCGTTTCTTGATACAATTATTGAGCATCCGGCACTTGACTGGGTAGGAAACTGTAACGAATTGAACGCAGTTTATGCTGCGGACGGATATGCGCGTATTCACGGTATTGCCGCACTGGTCACAACATTCGGTGTTGGTGAACTCAGTGCAGTGAATGGAATTGCTGGTTCACGAGCGGAACAGGTACCCGTTGTTAAAATTACGGGATCACCTGCATCAAAGGTTACTGAAGAAGGGCGTCTTGTTCACCATACATTAGGTGATGGCGAGTTTACGCATTTTTCGAAGATGTACAAAGAGGTCACGGCTGCTCAAACAACGCTGACAGCAGAGAATGCAACAGAAGAGATTGATCGGGTACTGAGAACTTGCTGGTATGAGAAGGCACCGGTTTATATCAATCTTCCGGTAGATATACATGGACTTCCGGCGAGGCTGCCAAAGGAACCTTTGCTTAAAGAAGAACCCGCAGCATCAACAAATACGACCAGCGAAATGCTTGAAACCCTCATCCCTGTGATTGAAAAGGCAGAGGCACCGGTCATTTTGGCAGATTATCAAGTCTCTCGATTTCATGCTGAAGAAGCGTTACAACGTTTTGTGGAAACGACTGGGTTCCCGATTGCAACACTGAGCATGGGGAAAGGTGTCTTTAATGAAGAGCATCCTCAATTTATTGGTGTCTATAGCGGAAAAACAAGTCCTGATTATTTGCGAAATCGGATTGATCACGCAGACTGTATTATAAGTATTGGCGTTAAATTTACCGATTCGATTACGGGCGGTTTCTCACAGGGCTTCAAGGAAGAGGCTGTAATCCACATAGCACCTAAGGAAGTAAACTATTTAAACAAAATTTATTCAAAAATATCGATGAATGAATCACTCAATCAATTGGCAGGAGTTCTGAAAAAACGTGATCGGCAATCTCTGGATATCGTCCCAGTTACAGAGCAGCAGAAAGAAGAACCCTTCTATGTGAAAGATGACCAGGCACTGACACAGAAACGTTTTTGGCAAATGATTCGGCTTTTCATTCAGAAAGACGATGTGGTTGTTGCTGATCAAGGGACCGCATTTTTTGGTGCCCAGACAGTCCCTCTTAAAGAAAATGTAACCTACATTGGACAGCCATTGTGGGGATCAATCGGCTATACATTACCAGCGACACTTGGTACACAGCTTGCCGATCTGTCGCGGCGTAACCTTTTGTTGATTGGTGACGGTGCATTTCAGTTAACTTTTCAAGAACTTTCAACTATGTTACGCGAAAATCTTCATCCGATTATTTTCGTAATTAATAATGACGGCTATACGGTTGAACGTTCAATCCACGGACCTGAAGCTTCATATAATGATATTAAAATGTGGCGCTATGCAGATATTCCAGCCACTCTCGGTGGGAACAAGAATTTTAAAAGCTATAAGACGAATACAGAAGGCGAATTTGCTGATGCCCTTAAGGATATAGCTGAATCACCAGATTTCTTTAGGTTTGTTGAGGTGGTTACTCAGAAGATGGATATGCCTGAATTATTGACCACCCTCGGTAAAATTTTTGCTGCTCAGAATGACTGACTGGAATCGATTCTATAAAATTGTATTTAGAAGGTGTCTCAAAAGTCCATGGACTGTGAGGCACCTTTTTCTATTGATTAAAAAAAGGCAGCGATTTTACCTCGCTTTATACGTTCATCGGCATAGATTTTTTCAAAGATGCTTTTAAGAAATCAATATAGACATGAAGCTCTTCCGGCAAAAAGACATTGTTTCGTTTAACCAAACCGATTTGAATGAGATTGCTTTCTTCTAAAGGTATGGAAATAATATTGGGGTTCATGTAATTGGTCACGATACAGCCAGTTCCCAGATTGTAGCCATCTGTATGCGACAGGAGATTATTCATAGCGCCTCGATCTTTTAAATAGATCAGTTTCCTGATCTTGTCCACATCGATAGCTTCTTCCGCAAAATGGAGCAATACGTCGTCTTGCTGGTAGGTCAGATAAGGATAGTCCTTTAACTGCTCCAGGGTAATGCATCTGAAATGGGCCAGTGGATGCTCTTTTCGGAGAAAGACGTGTTGCTTCAGCGAAACAAGGGGAGTAAACATTAGTGATTTTGAGATAAAATAGCGTTTAAAAAAATTCTTGTTTAAATCGGTCAGGGATAAAATGCCGAGGATACTCCTACTCGCATACACGTCATTAATTACATCGGTTGTCTTTCCCTCCCGAATTGTCAGTTCATATTTCCGCTCGGCAAAATAATTCATCAGGTTTGCAACAGCTTCTATAGCAAATCCATAGTGTTGAGAGGAAATAGAAAGTTTTGTTAAGTCCGTCGATTTCTCGCTGTTAAAATGATAGACGACAGATTCCATTTGTTCCAGAAGCGTTCTTGCGTAGAATAATAATTCTCTGCCGTCTTTTGTGAAGACAACTCCTTTATTTGTTCTATCCAAGATCGTTATCCCCAACTCAGCTTCCAGATCGCGCACAGCTTTACTGATACTGGGTTGTGTCACGTAGAGTGCAGAGGCGGCTTTGCTGATTGAACCGTGCTTGGAAATTTCTACTAAATACCGGAATTGCTGAATCGTCATGTCCCACTGGCCCCTTTCAGTTTCTATCGACTGTTGCCATAACTTTATTCTATGGCAAATGGTTAATAAGTTCAATTTTACAGTCGTCGCCGTCACTTTTAAAATGAACGTAGAAAAACAAAGAAACATGAGGAGATGAATCAAATGCCCGATCAGATCATATATCGTGAAGCACAATTGAGTGATTTACCAACGATCGTTGCTATTTATAATTCAACGATACGAGGCAGAATGGTCACGGCGGATATGGAAGAGGTTACTGTCGCTGAGCGAAAACCTTGGTTTATTGCCCATTATGAAGATGAGAATCGTCCGCTCTGGATTGCTGAACAGGAGGGGAAAGTCATCGGCTGGCTCAGCCTGAGCAGCTTTTATGGGCGTCCTGCCTACCATGCAACGGTCGAAATAAGCGTTTATCTTGACACGAACGTACGCGGAAGGGGGCTGGGTACTGACTTTGTTAACTATGCAATCGATCATTGTCATGCATTCGGTATAAAAACGATTCTTGCTTTTATCTTTGGACACAATATTCCCAGCCTCCGCCTTTTTGAGCGTTTGGGTTTTGAAAAGTGGGGCGCTTATCCGAAGGTTGCGGAATTAGATGGCATTGAAAGAGACTTAGTTATACTGGGTAAGCGTGTTGATGACTAATCCAAAGGGAGATAACCCACTTTCAGGGATACTTTATACGTCTTCTGCCTATGTCTTATGGGGGTTTTTAACATTATATTGGAAGTTATTGGGAAATGTACCGCCTTTTGAGATTTTAGCGCACCGAATCTGCTGGTCTTTTGTATTCACAATGGCGATCATCCTTTTAAAAAAACAAAAATTCCACCTGTTTATCTATAGGCTCAACTATTTTTTTCACTATAAAAAGGAATTTTTATTTATTTTTATAGCTTCTCTTGCAATCAGTGCGAATTGGGTTATCTTTATTTGGGCAGTTAATCACGGCAAAGTTATTGAAGCCAGTCTGGGAATGTATATGACTCCGCTTATCAGCATTGTATTTGGTGTCGTTTTATGGAAAGATAAATGTGGGCTAGGGCGATCAATCTCATTTTTCATTGCTTTGCTGGGTGTGTTCTTGCTGACGGTTAAATATGGTCAGATCCCTTGGGTTGCATTGTCGCTTGCTTTATCATCCGGAATCTACAGCTATGCAAAAAAATGTACTCGATTAGACGCACTCGTAGCCATGGGCTACGAAACATTAATAGGTACACCGACAGCGGTTGTCTATCTAATGACGTTACAAATAAAGGGTACAGCGTCATTTGGCACAAACCTTATCAATACGTCCATTCTTTTAATGGGAGCTGGTATCGTAACAGCCCTGCCGCTTATTTGGTTTGCTGAAGGAGTAAAAAGATTACCATTATCTACAGTTGGCGTGATTCAATACATAACACCCTCAATCGCTTTTCTCATCGGATTGTTGCTTTTTAAAGAACCGGTTTCATTTGTTCAATGGTTTTCATTTATTCTTATTTGGGCGTCGATTATGATCTACATTTTTTCTTCAAGTAACGCAGATTCTAAAGAAACGAGATTGTTGCAATAGTATTCAAGATACCAATATAGTCGTCGTATCACCCTCTGAGGCATCTGGAAATGGTAGAGCCTGCCTTAGCCTGAGGCTCATGCTCAGAGATGAAGGATAAAAAATAAATGATTAGGAAATAAGAATGTAAGGTAAGCACACTAACGAACAAGGAGGGGGGGCTTCTCCTTGTTTTGCGTTTTTAATATTCGTAGTACTTTAGTGAATCAGTTGCATAATGACTCATTTCTTAGATTTTCTCGTGAATTGTTTGATTTAACTTTAGAGGCTCGCTTGCACTTTATGTGAATTCGCTTTAAATTTTCAATATTTTTGAATCGTAATAGGATTCGTTCTAAAATAAGACAAGATGCCAGCAGTGACAAAAGAATTTGCCACGTAATTATGGTACACTTAAATTATATCTGGCTTACGATGCCGGCGATTATCTAAATCGTTATTGTGGCCTGAGGCTATTTAAAAAAGGTGAACGTTATGCATCAATGGATCACACATGCTCCTGAAGAAACCATGCACTTTTCCGAGCGTCTGGCGGTTTTTCTGAAACCGGGGGATGTCTTGACACTGTCGGGTGATCTCGGAGCGGGCAAGACTGTTTTTACCAAGGGTCTGGCCAAGGGTCTCGGTATTCAAGAGATGGTAAACAGTCCGACCTTTACTATTGTTAAAGAATATCAGAGCGGGCGCCTGCCCCTTTATCATATGGATGTGTACCGGATAAGCGATGAAGAGGATATTGGCCTGGAGGATTATTTCGATCAGGACGGGGTGACCGTGATTGAATGGGCGGAAAATATCCCTTCGTGGCTTCCGGATGATCGTTTATCTATTACCATTGAGCGTGTGAACGAGCGGGAACGAACGATCACATGTAAAGCAAGCGGCAGCAGATCTAAGCATATAAATGAGGAGATATCGAACGATGAACGTGCTAGCGATTGATTCATCCAATTTAGTGATGAGTGTCGCCGTGACAACGGAACGGAAAGTGCTCGCCGAATTGACAACAAACAGCCGAAAAAATCACTCGGAACGTCTGATGCCTGCCATCGCGCAGATGATCGAGGCGGCCGGGCTTGAGGCAGCAGACATTGATCGAATTGCTGTAGCTGAAGGTCCGGGTTCTTATACGGGACTTCGTATTGGCGCAACCATTGCGAAAATGCTTGCCTGGACACTGAAAAAGGATTTGGTCGGTGTTTCAAGTCTTGAAGTGGCTGCCCAAAACGGCCGCGGTTTTGCGGGTTATATTGCACCATTCTTTGACGCGCGACGCGGACAGGTGTTTACTGGATTGTATGAAGCAAAAGACGGGGAAATTGTTTCAGTAGCTCCGGATCAACTTGTGATGATGGACGATTGGCTGCCTGAATTGCGAAATTTGGCTGAACCGGTCCTTTTTCTCAGCAATGATTTAGACAAATGGGGCGAATTGCTTTCCACTCAAGCCTATGCGGAGCTTGGAGATATCACTCGGAATGTGCCAAGAGCGGCCGAACTCGCCCGAATTGGCGCAAAAAAAGAGCCGGTATCCGATATACATCATTTTCTGCCGGCGTATCTTCGCTTGGCTGAGGCCGAAGCGAAGTGGTTGGCAAAACAGGGGCGATAAGTATGCCGGATCTAAAATCAGTAAACATCCGACCGATGACTGCGGAGGATATTGATCAGGTCATGGTCGTAGAGTACAGTGCTTTCGATGTCCCATGGTCGAGGCAGGCATTCGAAAATGAGATCACCGGCAACCATTTTGCCAGCTACTTTGTTGCCGAACTTGACGGAAGAATCATTGGGTATTGCGGGGTTTGGGTTATTGTTGATGAAGCACATATAACGAATCTGGCAGTGCTTGAAGGGTATCGCGGATTCAAGGTGGGCGAATCACTGCTGCGTCAGGTCATGCTCCATGCGGTGTCACAGCAGGCGCGTTCTATGAGTTTGGAGGTTCGCGTAAGCAATAAGATTGCACAAAATTTGTATCGCAAGCTCGGATTTAAAAACGGCGGTATTCGTAAAAATTATTATTCAAACAACGGGGAAGATGCGCTAGTCATGTGGGTGAGACTATGAAAATAAATGTGAGGCAGAAAACCTTAATTCTGGGAATTGAAACGAGCTGCGATGAAACGGCAGCTGCGGTTGTTGAGAACGGTACTGTGATTCGATCAAATGCGGTTGCCTCGCAAATTGATATTCATCGGCGTTTTGGTGGTGTTGTTCCTGAGGTGGCGTCCCGTCACCATGTAGATCAAATCACGGTCATCTGCGAGGAAGCGATGGACAAATCTGAGGTGGCTTGGAGCGACCTGGACGCAATTGCGGTGACTCAGGGTCCGGGACTCATCGGGGCACTGCTTGTGGGTGTGAACGGTGCAAAGGCACTGGCCTATGCACATGGGCTGCCGCTTGTCCCGGTTCACCACATAACTGGGCATATTTACGCCAACCGTTTTGTTCGCGAGCTCGAATTTCCACTGATTGCACTCGTTGTTTCAGGTGGGCATACCGAGCTGGTTCATATGAGCCAACATGGTTCGTATGAAGTCATCGGAACTACGCGTGACGATGCAGCAGGTGAAGCGTTTGACAAGATTGCACGAACGCTTGGATTGCCCTATCCGGGCGGACCGAAGATTGACCGCCTTGCTAAGAAGGGTAAGCCAGTGATTGATTTTCCGAGGGCATGGCTTGAGGAAGGCTCGCTGGATTTCAGCTTCAGCGGGTTGAAATCTGCAGTCATCAATTATGTCCACAATGAGCAGCAGCGTGGGCACGACCTGAATGCTGCAGATATCGCGGCCAGCTTTCAGGCAAGTGTCAGTGAGGTACTTGTTAAGAAAACACTGATCGCAGCGGAACGCGTTCATGCAAAACAGATTCTTGTTGCCGGTGGTGTTTCTGCCAACAGCGTGGTAAGGACTGAAATGGAACAGGCTGCGCGTACGCGAGGAATTCCCTTAATTATTCCTCCGCTGAAGCTGTGCACAGACAATGCGGCAATGATTGCAGCATCCGGAACAATTGGCTTTTTAAAAGGAACACGCGCCGATCTGTCGCTGAACGGGAAAGCAAACCTGGCGATTGAAGACTTTTAAATAAATTTACAATAAAAAAACGAAGAGCAGTGAAAAAAATTCCTGTTCTTCGTTTTTTTATTCTTTGCAGCAGGCTGAGCAGATCACAAAAATTTAATTGCCTGTTAATTATCGGTGAATAAATGTAAAAGAATAACTTATGCACAAGTGGATAAGTTATTTTGAAAACAGCAAATAGCTAGTTATCCACAGAATATGTGAACAACGAGCTATTTGTGCTGAATAAATTGTGGATAACCGCATGCGTTTGTGGATATGTGTCCTTTGTGAAGTGGACAACTTCATTATTATTCCCATTCGTCCAATTCGAGCTGAGCGGATTCCCAGTTTTCCATCATACTAGCGACCTTCGCTTCATCTGTTTCGATTTTTGACTGAATTTCTCTTGATTTTTTTGAGTCACTGAAAACGTCCGGATCAAGCAGCGACTGTTGGTTTTGATTGATCTGTTCTTCCAACTTGCTGATATCAGCCTCCGTTTGTTCAATAAAACGGGCAAGCTGCCGTTTTTTCTTTTTCAATTCCTTTTCTTTTAAAAATTGCTCCTTGCCGTCTCCAATAGCAGTTTCATTTTTTTGTACGGCTTCCGGCTGTGCTTCCAGCTCGGCAATCTGTTCCTGTTCTAATTTTTTGTCAACGTAATAGTCATAATCACCGAGATACTCGGTGATTCCTTTACGCGACAGCTCGAATATGCGATCTGCAATGTTGTTAATAAAATAGCGGTCGTGTGAGACGAACAGAATGGTTCCCGGGTAGTTGATCAGGGCTCCTTCCAAAACCTCTTTGCTGTCCAAATCAAGGTGGTTGGTCGGTTCGTCAAGGATTAGCAGATTATCATGACGCATCATTAGCTTGGCAAGCATGAGGCGTGCCTTCTCGCCGCCGCTTAATTGGGAAACCGTCTTTGCAACATCATCCCCTGAGAACAGGAAACCGCCGAGTACGGTGCGAATGTCGCCTTCAGGTTTCAAAGGATAATCGTCCCACAGTTCATTCAGAACGGTTTTCATTGGGTTGAGGCTCTTCTGCTCCTGGTCGTAATAACCGATGCTGACGTGACTTCCGAGTCGCACTTCGCCGGAACGGAGCGTTGAACCGCCGTCAATGGCTTTAAGCAGTGTTGATTTGCCGACCCCGTTCGGACCGACGAGTGCGACACGGTCTCCTCGGCTGATTTGAAAGCTGAGGTCGGAAATCATCGGTTCTTGATCACCGTAGCCGACATCAAGATGAGAAACCGCGAGCACATCGCGCCCGCTTTGCTGTTCGATATCGAAAGTAAACGTTGCCGATTTAGCATCTCCCATCGGACGGTCCATGAGCTCCATTTTTTCTAATTGTTTGCGCCGGCTTTGTGCCCGTTTCGTCGTCGACGCGCGTACAATATTTTTCTGAACAAAATCCTTTAATTTCGCTACTTCTTTTTGCTGTTTATCGTAGGCTTTCATTTCACTTTCAAATTCTGCCGCGCGTACTTCAAGATAGCGCGAATAGTTCCCTGTGTATTTACGTACTTTATGCCTAGCAATTTCATAGACCTTTGTCGCAATTTTATCGAGAAAATAACGGTCATGCGAAACAACGAGTACACTGTCGCTGTAATGCTGCAGGTACTCTTCCAGCCATGAAAGCGTATCAATATCCAAGTGGTTGGTCGGTTCGTCAAGAATCAGCAGATCTGGCTTGATGAGCAAGAGTTTGCCAAGCGCAAGCTGGGTTTTTTGCCCGCCGGATAAATTGCTTACCGGTGTATCATCAGGAAAACTGCCGAAATTCAAGCCGTTCAGCACGCTGCGTGTTTCCGCCTGATAAGTAAACCCACCTTTGTCGCGAAAGTCTGCCTGCAAGGCATCATAGCTTTTCAGCAATTGATCATACTCTTTAGGATTAGCAAAGCTTCCGGGATCTGCCATCTGCTCTTCCATCGTTCGCATTCTCTTTTCCAATGCGATTAATGGCGCAAATACCGACAGCAATTCATCATAAATTCCCCGTGTTGAGTCGAGTGTGGCGTTCTGCGGCAAGTAACCCATGGTTCGGTCTTTAGGTATGATGATTTCACCGCTGTCCGCACTCATTTCTCCGGCAATAATTTTGAGGAGTGTTGATTTGCCCGCACCGTTGCGGCCAACCAGCGCTACACGTTCACCCAGCTTTATTTCTATGGAAATATTGGATAAAACAAGATCAGTCACGAAGGATTTACTGATCTCATTAGTTTGTAAGAGCAGCACAGATCTTCACCTCAGAAGAATTAGGGTAACGGTCGATTTTTGGAAGCAGGATGTTTGCTTCGGGATCCGTATACATAATAAGATAGATATGTTCATTGTAGCCTACTCGTAATTTATTCGGCAACTGCGGGGCCATTTGAAGTAAGGTTATTTAAAAATGATTGTGAAATGAGTAACAAAAATAATGGTGATTATAGTATAGTTGAACTAGAGACTCAGCGAAATGGCATCAACACGATCCGTTTTGTGAATTTGGGGGGAGACCTAGTCATGGTCAGTCAAAATGTACCTCAGGCGACAGCCGAGCGGCTGCCGCTGTATTATCGAACACTGCAGAGCTTGGTTGCAGTAGGAAAAACGCGTATTTCATCTTCGGAATTCGGAGATCTTGTGCAAATTGATTCAACAACGATTCGCAAGGATTTTTCCTATTTCGGTGCGCTGGGAAGAAAAGGATATGGCTACGACACGCAGTATTTGATGGATTTTCTAAGAAAAACACTTTATCAGGATGAGTTATCAAAGGTAGTCTTGATTGGTGTCGGGCATTTGGGCACGGCATTGCTCAATCACAATTTTCAAAAGAATAATAATACCAAAATCGTAAAGGCTTATGACATTGATCCGTCGCTCATTGGTACAGAAGTCAGCGGAACAGAAGTTCACGCAATGGATACCTTGGCAACTGACGACAACAGCGACATAACAGCCGCTATATTAACCGTTCCGGCCGCACATGCCCAGAAAGCAGCGGAAATGGCACTTGCATCAGGCATTCACGGGTTTTTGAATTTTTCTCCGACAACTTTATCTCTGCCGGCAACCGCGTATGTCCGACATGTGGATATGACGGTTGAGCTTCAGGCACTAATTTATTTTCTTAATCATTCAATGGAAGAAAGGAATTCTCAATGATTAAGTGGTAAAATACAGGTGCACGGCATAAACAAGTTAACAAACGGCGCATGTGCGGACGGCAGTACGTTCGCAGCCATATGGTTTAAAAATAAGGTGGAATGCAGGAATGATTCAGTTAAAATCGCAAAATGAAATTGCTGAAATGAAAAAGTCCGGTCAGTTGCTCGCCCGGGCACATCAGCATATTAAAACAATGATTCGTCCCGGCGTGACAACCTGGGAAATCGAAGAATTTGTCAATGAATTTCTGGAAAAGCACGGTGCGATTCCGGAAGAAAAAGGATTTCAAGGTTACAAGTACGCGACCTGCGCTTCGGTTAACGATGAAATCTGTCACGGCTTTCCGAATAAAAAACCGCTGAAAAACGGAGATATCGTCACGATCGATATGGTCGTCAATCTGAACGGTGCGATGTCTGATTCGGCGTGGAGCTATGCGGTCGGAGAGATTTCCGACGAGGCAAAGCATTTGCTGAAGACGACAGAAGAGTCGCTTTATGAAGGCATCAAACAGGCGGTTGTCGGCAATCGCCTTGGCGATATCGGCTACGCCATTCAAAAATATGCTGAGGATCGCGGTCTCAGTGTTGTCCGTGAGTTTGTCGGCCACGGTATCGGACCGACAATGCACGAAGATCCGCCGGTCGCACACTATGGACGTCCGGGCCGTGGCCTTCGTCTCAGAGAAGGTATGACGATAACGATTGAGCCAATGCTGAACGTCGGCGACTGGCGCTCGAAGGTTGACCCGAATGGATGGACGGCACGCACGATCGATGGTTCACTGTCCGCACAATATGAACACACGTTGGCAATCACGAAAAATGGTCCGGAAATCCTGACCATGCTCGATGAAGAATAAAATAAGCAATCAAAGAAGCGGAGCCTCGAATAGAAGCTTCCGCTTTTTTTACAAATAAAGAAAGTATATGATTTTATAGTAAAGTAAAAGGTCGTGGAGCAAACACGCAGGTTTGAGACTCCCGCAGGCATTTGCTTGTTTGATAAGGCCTGCAGTGCACCCACGGCAAGCGAGCAACCGGAGCGTATTCAAAATCAAGCCTGGATTTCAGGATTTTTTGCTCAGTTTTTCTAAACCGCTCAGGTTACATCGGCCAATGAATCCAACTGACTGTATTTGGAAGACGCACGCTCAAACTGATGAGAACGACGATGGCATTCATTGCCGCATGCATGAACATGGTCACCCAAATTCGGCCGGTCTTGTGATAAGCGTAGCAAAGGAAGAAACCAATTGCGAGATAAATAAGCAGGTGACTGAAATCAAAGTGAAATGCAGCGAAAATGAGCGAGCTGATCAAGGCCGCAAAGAAGAATCCAAGTTTCTTTTTCATGCTTCCGAAGAAAATTTTACGGAAAACAATTTCTTCAAGCATCGGTCCGATGATGCTGACTGCAAAAATGAACACAGGCGCGTTGCGGGTCAATTGTACGACATCTTGGGTATGTTTCGATTGGAGCGGCTGACCCAAGATGAGATTGTTGATCAGTGCCGCAGCAATTTGGAGTACGAACAGGATGAAGACACCGCAAATCGCCCAAGCGATCGACTCACCAAGAGAAGCAAGCGGGCCACGAAACATTGTGCGCTCGGGGATCAGTAGCAGCGAGACAATGATCAAGGTTAAGAAAAAGACGGCTGCGTATGCATCACCGGATGCCGATCCACCTTTGGGAAAACCGGGAATGAGCGGAGATATAAAACAGATAAGATACACGAGAACGATCAGAGTATAACGCAAAACCAAAATCAGACACCTCATATCTATTTGTATCGTTTCGAATCAAGTGTGAAAAACTTAAAGCAAAGTTTCCTGCAAAAAAAGCTGAAAGTAGCTTTTCTATTTATTTTACCACAGCAAATTTTCTTTATCCTTTAATAGCTACTCGAACTTTTTTTAACAGTTAAATATATTTTTGAGTTAAAACTTGCAAATCTACTGGGAATTGATTATTATATTAAATGGATTAGCACTCAGGCGAACTGAGTGCTAACAAAGGTACTTAACTTAACATTTTTAAGGAGGGTATTTCAACATGTTAAAGCCATTGGGTGATCGTATTGTGATCGAACCACAAGAAAAAGAAGAACAAACAGCAAGCGGTATCGTGCTTCCTGATTCGGCGAAGGAAAAGCCGCAAGAAGGCCGCGTTGTTGCCGTTGGTGCCGGCAAGGTGTCCGACAAAGGCGAGCGTATCGCTTTGGACGTAAAAGAAGGAGAAAAAGTGATCTTTTCAAAATATGCAGGCACTGAAGTAAAATATGACGGCAAAGCTTATCTCGTTGTTCGTCAGGACGATATTCTCGCTGTTATTGACTAACTTGCAATGCTCGTTTAACAGAAGATCCTCAGATCTAATTTAATTTAGGAGGGACTATTCACAATGGCAAAAGATATTAAGTTTGGTGAAGAAGCGCGCCGCTCGATGCTTCGCGGTGTCGATGTATTGGCAGATGCAGTAAAAGTAACGCTTGGACCGAAAGGCCGCAACGTTGTACTTGATAAGAAATACGGCTCACCGCTGATTACAAATGACGGTGTAACGATTGCAAAAGAAATCGAACTCGAAGATAAATTTGAAAACATGGGTGCGCGTCTCGTATCCGAAGTTGCCAGCAAAACGAATGATGTAGCCGGCGACGGTACGACAACTGCGACGGTTCTTGCACAGTCCATGATTCGTGAAGGCTTGAAGAACGTTGCTTCCGGTGCGAACCCAATGGGCATTCGCCGCGGTATTGAAAAAGCAACACAGGCTGCCGTTGAAGGTCTGAAAGAAATTTCAAAGCCAATTGAAGGCAAAGCATCAATCGCACAAGTTGCCGCTATTTCTGCTGATGACGAAAAAGTCGGCCAGCTGATTGCAGAGGCTATGGAAAAGGTCGGCAACGACGGCGTTGTTACCCTTGAAGAATCCAAAGGCTTCGCAACCGAACTTGACGTTGTTGAAGGAATGCAATTTGACCGCGGCTATGCTTCCGCATACATGGTTACTGACCAGGACAAAATGGAAGCCGTTCTCGACAACCCATACATCCTGATCACAGACAAGAAGATCTCCAACATTCAAGAAATTCTCCCTGTTCTTGAAAAAGTTGTACAACAAGGCAAACCAATGCTGATCATTGCTGAAGATGTTGAAGGCGAAGCATTGGCAACGCTCGTTCTGAACAAACTGCGCGGCACATTCAACGTTGTCGCTGTTAAGGCTCCCGGCTTCGGCGACCGCAGAAAAGCAATGCTCGAAGACATCGCCGTACTGACCGGCGGACAGGTCGTAACGAGCGACCTCGGTCTCGAATTGAAAGAAACGACTGTTGATCAACTCGGAACAGCCGGCAAGGTCATCGTAACGAAAGACAACACGACGATTGTTGAAGGCGCAGGTGAGGCCGACAAGATTGGTGCACGTGTCAATCAAATTAAAGCACAATTGGAAGAAACAACTTCCGACTTCGATAAAGAAAAACTGCAAGAACGTCTGGCGAAACTGTCCGGCGGTGTAGCCGTAATCAAAGTTGGTGCTGCAACCGAAACCGAATTGAAAGAACGCAAGCTGCGTATTGAAGACGCACTGAACTCGACACGCGCCGCAGTCCAGGAAGGTATTGTGGCCGGCGGTGGTACGGCTCTTGCCAACGTGATCAAGAACGTTGAAGCTATTGAAACCGAAGGCGATGAAAAGACCGGTGTCAGCATCGTCGTTCGCGCACTCGAAGAACCTGTTCGTCAAATCGGTGAAAACGCAGGCCTCGAAGGTTCCGTTATTGTCGAGAAACTGAAATCCCAGAAACCGGGTATCGGTTATGATGCTGCCAAAGATCAATGGGTAGATATGATCGAAGCCGGAATCGTTGATCCGACAAAGGTTACACGTTCCGCACTGCAAAATGCAGCTTCTGTTTCTGCAATGCTGCTGACCACTGAAGCAGTTGTTGCCGACAAGCCTGAAGAACATCCAGAACCGCAAATGCCGGCAGGCGCTCCGGGAATGGGCGGCATGATGTAATAAAAAGCTGAAACCATTGTCCTATCAATAGTTTCAGCTTATGGCCAACTCAATAATGGGTATTTTATGGGTCATAACTTAAAAATTGGCGTTTCTCATGTGTTCTCCGAACATAAGAGAGGCGCCTTTTTTACGCGGCTTAGTGACGTGCAGATAGACCTTTTTTGTCGTGTCGTCATCAACGTGACCGAGGCGATCCATGATTCGCTCTAGGTCAACACCCGCTTCATCAAGAAGCGAGGTATGTGTATGGCGTAGACCGTGCGGAGTCACATGATTTTTAATTGTAGTATGTTTCGTTAATAGAGAATCCATTCTTGATTCAACTGTGTGGAGATCCATTGGATAGCCAAAATAGGGCGGGTAAGGCCGTCCAAAAACGAACCCTTCGTCGAAATATTCTTTTCCAACGAACAATTTTATTTTATTCTGGTTTAAACGATGCACTTTCAGAACACTGACTACAGAGTCTTTATCGTCATCGATTTCAATGGTTCTGATCGATGCGACCGTCTTCGGCGTTAACAGCGTAAAATCCTTTGTCACACCTGAAGGGCAATAGTATGTTTTCGTGATGCTGATCGTTTTTTCTTCAAAATTAATATCCCTCCATTTTAAAGCGATTAGTTCTCCCAAACGCACACCTGTCCAAGCTAAAATAAAGAAAATAGTATAGTCCTCCGGCTTTCCATGTAGTTTTACAGCCTGCAAAAATTCATCAAGTTCTTTTTTCTCTAAATACATATCTTCTATTATTTTTTCGTTCTCAAGCTCTGCAACTGTTTTTCTTCCGTGGGGAATAAATGCATCATCTGAAGGATCTTCATTGATAAGATGCTGAATCATTGCACACTTGAAAATCATTTTGCAAGCGCCATGGATGCGTGATGTTGTGACGCTGTGTGAGAAAGGTGAAAGAATATTAGATCCATTCGCAGGCAGTGGCACAACGATTTTAGCCGTAGAACTAGAAGGGTTTGAAAGTCTGGGAATTGAGTTAGACGATTACTATGCTGCTGAAGCGGATAAACGAATTAAGGAATATTTATCTAACATTCAACAGACAGCACAGTTACAATGAGTCGAACGCTCCTTCGTGGTGCTTTTATTTTGCAAAGAAGCAGGAACTTGTTCTATTTTGTGGAAGGGGTTGTTATACTGCAGAATGGAGATGTTCAGAATGTATTATGAAGATGTAATATCGGAATTGACTGTGGCTGACAAAGAGATTGTTCTAACGAGAATCCGTGATAGAATTGAAAAGTTAAAAAAAGATAGACAGGAACAGAGTACGAAAAAAAAATACGGATTACAGCAGCAATTTGATGATCTCAATGATGCTTTTATGGATATAGATGTAATATTTGAAGCTTATGGGATTGAATAATAGTTCTCACCCTTCGTGGTGTTTTTATTTTGCATAAAGCATCTTCAATTGAGTAAAGATAAAATATCTTGAACTTTGGAGATGCATATGGTGAAAATAAAGGTATTTACAGATCACGACATAACACATCTTGAAGAATCAGTTAATGATTTTCTTAGCCAACACGAATCAATTAAGGAAATTAAATTTAATACATCATTGAAGGACATGGATGAAATGGTACCAGGAAATGATGCGAAGTTGTTTTATTCAGTATTGGTCGTATACAAAGATTAAATTAGGATTATGAAGAGCACCCAACGTGGTGCTTTTTCTTTTGCTGGTAATTAATTATGTTTATATAGTTTATAGCTCCGGAAAAGAAAACCTCTCCGGAGCTTTTGTACATTAATTATTTTTTTCCGTTTGTTGCTTTCTTAAACTGACTTATTCGTTCTTGAAATTGACTTTAACTTTAACATTTTTATAAACAGATTCAAAAATTAGAGTTTTAATTTTTTCCATATTGAATCTCCTGTCAATTCAAAAGCTCCGTGGAGGAAGTCCTTATAGATAATTATAGGGCAATAATGAAAACATGACATTGAGTAAATTATTCCAATTTGCAAAACAAACGACTTAATCCGGAGGTGGGTGAAATGTAGTGCCACGACCAAGAGGTCCAAGACGAGAACAAGCAAAAGCCATTTAGTTGAAAAGCAATGGTGAATTGAAATTAGTTGATCTTGCTGGGCAAATGAGTGTCACACCGAACACTATTCGGAAGTGGAAGGCTCAGGATAAATGGGATAACGAATTAAAAGGGAGCGCTCTTAAAGTCTGTGTGTCATCCAGGCAATCAAAATGCAGCCGTTCACGGCGCCCACTGGGCAATCATAATGCAACCAAGTTCGGTTTCTTCAGCAAATATCTTCCAGCTGAATCTGTAGAGATCATGCAGGCGATAAACACCGCTGATCCTGCTGATTTATTGTGGGATCAGATCATGATCCAGTACACTGCGATTATAAGAGCGCAGAAGATCATGCTGTGCAAGATCACGAAGATACAACTAAAATGCAAAATAAGCATCTTCATAGGAAGTCTAAAAAAGAAACAAAAACTACGACAGCAGAATCCAGTACAGATCAGGAAGGCTATTTAATTCAGTTCGCTTGGGATAAACAAGCGAACTTTTTAAATGCTCAGAGCCGGGCAATGGGTGAGCTGAGGGTGTTAATTAAGCAATTTGTATCCATTGCTGATGAACAGGACGAGCGGCGAAAGAAGCTTGAATTGATGCAGGTTCATATTGATGACATCAAGTCGGATATTAGGCGTAAGGACAACGCACCGGAAAAGCCGGATATATCGTCATCTTACGTTGATGCACTAAAAGGCAAGGCATCGGACGTTAAGAAATAGCATTATGCCCATTATATTATTTATATCAATTTTGTTATGTATATTCACAGAAAAGTTAATAACATATTGGATTTTATTTGTTCTATACCTTGCCTTTTTTATTATTAATATTTTTTACGATCGTAAATTAATTCATATTCTTGTTTATTCAGCAGGAGCTATATTATTTTTCATACTTCTTTTAATACGTACGTTTTAACAGTAATACGTAACGGAAGAGAGCCTTTTTTATTTAAAAATTAAAATCGTATTCGTATAATAATCCCAATATACCACTTCTTTATGGACATCCGGTTGCGTGATCTTCGAAGTTGAATGACTACATCGTGCGAATGGTGAGGTCATAATGTTTCTTTACATCATTGAAACCGCCTCCTATTATGTAAGTAGGAGTACGCTATAAAAAGTGGTTAGAAAATAAAAAATTCGTCTGGCTGAAAAGCCAAAGTATCGGACGCCTCCTTATTGGGAAAGCTAGATGACCTGCTCAATGATTTTTAATTTTATCTATCATGGGTAAATTATGGGTCGTAACTTAACGTAAACTGTGAATCCCTATCTAAAAGATCTAATTAAAATTTCAGCGGAAACTTCACTTTCATACAAGAACATATATTCCTGTAAATATTAATGCGATATGGGCGGCATGATGTAATAGAACCTCAATAATCCTGCTACAGAGGGGTTTTTGAGTGGATTTCAAAAGCTAAAAAAGCAACAAAGTAGAAAAAAATCCTCATTTTATTTCAAATGAGAATCATAAAAGTGATTTTACGGATACCTTTCAGATACTGGTTCATTTTCTGAGAGGTATCTTTTTTTAGGTATTGGCGACGTGAATGAAACACCAATTGTCGTTTCCTTTGTGGCCAACCCGATATAACTTATTTTTATACGATAAACTGACCTCAAGGGCAGTGAAAACATTTTATTGATTTTTATCATATGCGAGTGCTCTCTCAACTATTTCTTCAGGTGACAAATCCTCACCGCTCCAAAAAATTAAATCACTCGGAGCTGGATGAGAAACATTTTTTTCAAGTATATCATCAGACGATTCAGGGTCGTATATTTTCTTTACAAGTTCAATTAATTCTGTTTTAGATAACTTTTGATTCATATTCATTCACCTTTTCTCAGTTAATGGCCTTTTACATCTTAGTGGTTATATTTTTATATTCTGATTAAGTTTTTTCACTTTATGGGAATAATCACCTGTTTTTAAAAACGATCAGGGTCGTAAATAAAGCTGCGAAGAAGATAAAAATGAGGCTTAACATACTTGTTATTTGATTTATATTAGGAAACTGTGTTAAGCATACAAGTCATTTAAATAGCAGCCACTGGCCGAGAAAAACCATTAAGTAAAGCAGTTTTCGTCCAAAAGTCATCGTTCACACACAGCTCCTTATAAAAATCGGGATTTCCCCGAATATTGCTACCTCATTTTACCATATCGGAGAAACTGTAAAATTAAAAAAATGAAGATAGATCCTACAATGCAGCTGAATGTTGCTATAATGGAAATAAATAACAAAGTGATTGTGATTGGAAATGTGAAAGTAAAAATCACAGATTTACCGGAACATGAGGAGACGACGATTGGCACTCACCAGGGCAAAGGTGAAGGTGTGAAGTGGGACGAAGGAAAAAAATTCTAAGGATGTAACAAATATGCTGAATAAATCGTTTTATTGGATTGTAATCAAATGGATGCTTATTTCAAATTTTTGTTGGATTTTGTATTTCACAGGAGCGATTATTTTTTTAGATATCATAATGTGGGGTATGATCTTGGTTACGGTGACAGGGTCCTATGTTGAGTATCTGATGAAGAGGGAGGTTGGCGGCAAACATGAGTGATGTGATGGGTGAATAAAAAAGAACTGGAGGCCTATTGAAGGCTGGATTCGAGGACAGATTGATGAACAAATAGCCAATGATTATTGAACCGGCAAAGGTTAAAATGTGGTATTGTGATAGCGAGTTGCTCAAAAAAATAAGTTTTTTTTATAAGAGATGATAGGGCCATAAGATTCAGTTGAGTGATCAGGTAAGGGCCCAATCTGATAAATAGACGGAAAAATTCCGCTTATCGCATCGAAAAACGTGAAAATGGAGCACTTTTCTTTGAATAAGCGGAAAAATTCCCCTTATTTCCTTATGAAACAAGCGCTATGATGCATATAATCGGAAAATCTCCGCTTATTTTACTTCGTTACTTAATAAAGGACCATGAAATAGAAATGGCTGTTCAAAGTTAATGATTCAAAACCGTATTTGGAGCGAAAGCTATCACGTCCTGTGAAAGTATGTCCTGCATGCAGTGCGAAAGCCACGGCATCCTACGGAAGTAAGAACCGGGTGTTTTTTGCCCGTTTTTTCTTAAAGGAGTATACGACTATGTTTATGCTTGTCGCTGTTCTTTTGTTTTTATTCAGCGCATTAATGGCGTTTGCTATACAAGTGATGTATCAATTGATATTTAAAGAAAAGTATGGATCAATCTCAGAATTCTGTGATCATACGGGTCTCGCTTGGATACCATCAGTTCTATTCATTTTATCTTTGTTATGTTTTATCATTTTTTTAGCTTACCACTAAAATAATTAGTAACTGTCAAAGATGGGAAAGCCTGAAAATCTCTCCTGAAACATTTGCCGGCAAACTTTTGCACTAGAAGGATGGTTTGTGGCGCAAGAAAACGTCACAAAAGTAAACAATTTGTTGCATGTCATTGTTTTGCTCCTCATACTTAATTTTGCGGTAGTGACACTTATTCAGATCTTTTTATTTATCCTAAAAATGGGAGAAATTTTCGAAAAAAAAACCTCTCAAATGAGAGGCAACGCAATTAAAACCAAAAATTAAAGCAAGAACGTTGACGATTACATGCCTGACACTTGCTTGGTAAGCCAGGATCGACAACTTCGGTTTGTTGGGATTCCTGCACAATATGTCTAGGCACATTAACAATGTTTTGTCTATTCACGTGAACAATCGGATGAATGACCGGAACATATCTTGGTACACAGGTATTATGAATCACATACTGCGGATCACAATAGATCGGTTTGACGTTGGAGTCATTGTTTCCACCACAATCTTTTTTACTCATGAGTAATCACCCCTAGTATCAGTAAATGCGGATTGAGTAATATGGACACGTACAGAGGCCTAAAAATTTATTTAAATACCTGCTCATGCCAAAGAAGATACCGTAAAAAACGGTCATGATACAAGTGAAGGAATTAATTGCACTTGGAAATTCATCTATTGGCGACATCGAAGCACTGATTTCACTGTTTGTTGGGCAGGCGGTGTTTGCCAACCGATACATAAGGTTTTTTACTGTCAGGATGTACATGTTTTTGAATAAGACTAAATAATTAGGAAATTATGCCGAAATAAATAATAACAAATCCATTTTTGAAAGAAGGTATAGTAATGAAAAAGAAAACGGTTACTTTGACTGATCTAATTGAGAAGAATAAAATTGAAATCTTAAATGATCGTAATGAATTGAGGAGAATTGAAATAAAAATCGATCAGAAGCACATTGAAAAAGTAAAATAGTGATCATTTTGTTTACTTGATACAAATGTTATTCATTGATTTACCGGAAGATCGTTAGAAGCGGGTTAAGATTTGTCCTCTTTAATCTTTGGCACGAATGCTGTGAAAGATATTCCTAACATCTCCTTAATTCAGCCTTAAGCTGTTTTTAATAGTTGAGAGTTATACTAAATATCAGTGAGGGTGGCATCGGTGGTCACCATCAGTGTTGGCGATGGTGGGGCCAATACTACTATTTTTGTATCGCCGCAATCACGTCCCTCTTAGGCAATCGGCTGTATGTCATCGACCTCTCATTGAGCAGGATTCCTTCCGCAGATGCTTCTCTAATTCATTTAGCGTCCTATGCCATTTGATATGGTAAAATAAGGTATCGGCTGATCAAGTGGGATCCCGAGGAGATGATTGAATGAGAAAGCCTTTTGTATTCACTGCAATTATTGCAATAGCGACAATTGCAGCCTGCTTTTTTGGGTATGAATTTCAAGAAATGGCTTATTGGACTAGAGACAGCATGTTTTGGTACTGGGTTGGCGCTGTACTGTCTTATTTATTTTCTGCGGCAGCGATTATTTTTATAATTATCGACATAGCGACAAAGCGAACCTTGGGGAAGATCGAGCGCGTGATCGATGGAGTAGTCATGGGTGGCGGGATGCTTGTCGCCATTTTGACTATTCTTTGGACGACATTTGTTATCATCGCCGGGCAGTCGGAAATGTAAACGGTTTGCCGTGAAAGGATGTTTAAAATGAACTGGAAACTCTATACAGTGCTCGTTATACCTGCCGCAATACTTATGTTAATTTTTGGTTTTCTTTTCCCCATCCCATCAAAGTACTTCATCTGTATCCTGGTTATTCCGGCTATTTTTTGGACCCTATACCATTCCATCAATTACACTCAAAAAAAGAAGAGTAATCGTTATTGAGATTTGATAAAGAGCGTGTAATTTACTCAGATGAACTAATTGCTTATTTTTGAATTAAAATGAATGGGTTTATATCTTCCGTAATCTAGAAATTAGGCCGGAATTATTTTAATTGACGAAAAGACACGATCTAAAGAAAAAGTTCGGATCTGACGGCGTGAAAAACAATACGCCCGGATGTATTGGTCGGAAACGAAAGTGATGCGAATACGTCGCTTCGTAAACTTGCCTGATCTGTCTTGATAAATAATCATAACAATGTCCCCTGGGTACATGCTTTTCACCTTCCTTTCCATAATTATATCGAACGTATATTCGCAAATCAACACAAAATGGGAATAAACGTTTGCTTATTTTTGGAGAGTTTTTTGATGAAGCGATGGACACTGGAATATCAGTTGCTCTTTATTGTTGGACAGATGATGAATAATTGATTCTTGAGCTTGAATCCGTAATTATCGAGACAGCAAAGGAAAAGCTGCTAAAATTAAGTATGACAGTGATAAGCTGTTCAAAATCATTGAAATATAGATGCGAGGGTGATAGCAATGCTTGAAAAAGAGAAGAAACCCTTCAATGACGTGATTGATCATATGGACAAAATCGAAGGCAGCAGGCTAGAAAAAATTGAAATGAAGACATTGCCCAAGCCAATTCGAGTCCTTGGCTATTTCTTATTAACTTTTGTCGTTGTGAGCACACTGTTAACGGTAATTCTTAGTCTTATCAATAATTAGATACTTGTAAGGTCGGAAAGCCTGAGGACGTTGAAATGACGGTCAACCCGTTGTTTTCGCGGCTTCTTTTTTTCTGTACTGTAGCAGAACGGATTTTCAATCAAATCGATACCTTAAGAACATGGGAAAACTCACATGACCTAAGTCGGCTGCCGAATTTCAGGTATCCTGTAAATAATCACTCTGGTTGATAGAGGTGATCGAAAATTAAAGTGTACAAATTTTTGGCAATAGGTATTCTGCTCCTGCTTCTCTTTGCCGGATGCGCACATGAGAAGCGTTCAACAGATGTAAAACAAGTTCAACTAAATGCTGCACTTGTTAAAGGCTTGAAACATGGAGAAATCACCGGAACACCACTTTCTTTAAACGACGGGTTTCGTTTGGCGGACGTCAAAAAAGCTTGGGGAGAGCCGGATCGGCATATTGATCGTGAAGAAGTGCAGAGCTATGTATATAAGAAAAACGGTCAAACGTTTCAGATTGATGACGCTATTGAAACGGATGACTTTAAGGATCAGAAGCGTTTTAAGTATCGTTTTGTCGTGCATTTGAAAATCTCTCGAGAAAAAATCGTTAAAGCAATGAATGCTGCACCAAAAATAAATGGAAAACGTCTGCTTCAGTATCAATATAATGGGCACATCATTCAATTTGAACAGGATGGGACAAAAAATAATTGGCTTATGTTCTATCGAAATGCGTCACAAAGCGACATGGAAAAGTGATCGGCAATTCCGGCTATGAACGTGATTCATTGCGGCCACTCAAAATAGTATGGAGCGATATTAATCAGCAGTCGGATTGATTGGTCGGGAAGTTCCCAGGCTTGCGGCATTTATTATCAGGCTCATGAATTTATTAAATCCTTAAAATAGTGATTTAAGTGGGCTGCGGAATTCAGGGCGTTTTTATCTGTTAAAACGTCTCCTATTTTATCACCTTTGCCAATTATATAACCCGCGAATTTCATCTGTAAAAAGTCGCAAATGAATTGCGTTTGCTGCACAATCGGTAATGCTTTTATATAAGGTTCATCGCCTCCCACGGTAATTAAATGAACCTCCTTCGCGCGCATCCGTTCTCTGAAATTGGGCATTGACGGGTCCCTCAGGGTTTCAGACCAACGATCAATATATAGTTTTAATAAACTGGACATACCATACCAGTAAACTGGGGTAACAAATAAAACGATATCGGCGAGCACTTGTTTTCGTATCAGCTTTTGATAATCATCATTTTCATGATGATGAGTTGAGATGGGATCGATGTGATAATCCTTCAAAAAAATTTTTGTAACAGCCAAATTTTGAAGCGCGATATCGGCGAGTTTTTCTGAGTTTCCTTTGTCTCTTATGGAACCATAAAAAGCAATGATGTTCATAAAGATCTCCTATTGTTGTTTTCTTAACTATAATGATTTACAAAGATTTTTTAAAGCAGAATCGTTCGATAACGTCAATCGGATTTTTTAATGCATCAAACCATAATTTTTGGGGGGACTTTTCTCTTTCAGAGGATCTTTTGAGAAATGTCCTTTTTATTTCACCGAAAAAGAACGTACGTTCTTGTATAATGAATGTTAACAGGAGTGATTTTATGCGATCTGACTCCGAGCGAACCTGCGGCAAATGATTCTTAACGACAGTATCGGCGGCAGAAAAGCAGAAACTGACATGTTGGTACAAAGAACGGGACATAGCAGACAGGAAATTGAGGATACCATCGAGAAGTTAATCACGGTTACCAAATAACAAGGGTGGAATTACTTTATGAATAAGTTAATTGAAGGATTCAACGAAAAGAAAATCGATCGGCCGCTGCTTGCCGTGGATGAGCGTGAACAAATCAGACAAACGCTGCAAGCCGCGATTAAAGAACGTTTACCCGTTCAACTAAGTCACTATAAGGACGGTTTCATAAAGCAGACGATCTGTTACCCAAGCTGTCTTGATCCACTCAGCGAGCAACTGATTGTCTACGATGCTTATGGTATGAAGATAAAGTATGATTTAAGCGATGTGACCGATGTACAATTTGGTTCATAAGAATAGTGATTCATGAATATCTTAATGAATTTAACGACATACTGATAATGCTTTTTCCCTAATCCTCCGAATTCCCCAATGCATGTGGGGATTTTTTTTGCAAAATTGCATGTACAGGTGAAGAATTGTTCAGTAGAAAGATGGTAAGCTAGTACCGAAAAAGTATCTCGTTTAAGGTGGAAAGTAGCAAAATCATCAGGGAATATATGTTCGATTACAGTTTCGAAAGAAAAGCCCGATTGGGGGCTAATTAATCACTTAACATGAAGTTTCAGTGGCTTTGTACGCCCGCCAAGTGAGACATGAATGGTATAGGTTTTCTTTGTTGTATTGCCGCCAACAAGCCATGACCAGGTAATGATGCCGCTCTTATTGGATACCTTAGCCTGCAGTCCCTTTGCTTTGCTTCGTCCTGATTTGTAGACGACAGAAATGGTTCCCCGTGCGCGCGGCTTGCCTTTAATGGTGACATAAGCAACGTTACCTCGATGCAGGCTCAAATGCGAGCTGACAACTTTAATTGGATAGGATTTGGCATAAGCAACATTTTGTGGAGCTGCAGGAATGATTTCCTGCGGCAGTGCAGCGCCTGACACAATGCCGAGTGACAAGGCGACAGCAGTAATTAATCTTAAAAGCTTTTTCATGAAAACGCCCCCTAATGCTCAATCTATATCATGCCTTTCAGCAAAATACCGACTTTAATAAGGGAGAGGATATGATGAGGTGCATTCAAGCTGTAGAATTCTGTCTTCTCTCCAGTAGTTCTTGCGTAATTTTTTGCGTAATAACAAAAATTCAGAAGCAATCATCGATGCGCGTTCGGCTTCAAACATCTCATTTTACCATATTTAGAAAATAACGAATGGTTATTTCTTATTATTAAGTAAAATTCCTTCATAAAAAAAGTGATTTTCAATTATAATTAACAAAATTCATGGACGAGACTCATTAATGATTTTTTAAGATTCAATGGCTACACTAAAGGTGTTTCTAATCATGGGGGAAAGGGGAGGTAACATGACGGTCTCGTTAAACAGCGCTTTACTCAATTATTTATCACAAATTGAGAATTCAAATTCCGCTGCAACACCAGCGAGCAGCACAGACATCAAGGAATTATCTTCTGAATTTGCGCAGTTGCTTGCTTCTTCGTTAATGAGTGATTCAGCATCTCAAATGCTCGGTACTTTATCGTCAACCGACAGTGATCTGGAGAATATGGATGCTAATGACTTAAGCAATACTTTGGGTACATCAACTCAAAGCACGGATTCAGTGGAAGATTTATTGTGGCATTTGTTATCATCTGCTGCGAATAACAGTACGAATGCGACAACGACTGTTTCAGGCACTTCAGTCTGACACCGACACGCAAAAGCGGAACTTTTAATGAACAAGAATAAGAATACATCAAAAGGCTCTCTACATCGTTATGCAGGGAGCCTTCTGACAAGTGGTGTTAACTCATTAACCTTGCGGGCTGAATGTATGGCCCATATTCTGAGCCGCCTTATTCATTTGATCCATCGGTTCTTTGGCCCACTTAGGCAGATTTTTCTGGTTGTTTCTCATCATGAAGAACGCTGCTGTTGCGCCACATCCTGCTAAAAAAGACCAAAAAGCATGACCGTTTCTCACTGTGGTTTCATCTCCCTCAATTATTCGGTACATGAATATTCTCCGTCTTTTCACGAAAAAGATACGATGAAAAAATAGGAAGGGGAGTGCTCTTTTTACACGGAGCAGTATTTTATCATTTTTTCTCTGCCTGGAAAAGTGATACTTCCGTCGGTACCTCAAAAAATGAAGACGAAATTGAGCCGAAATGGACAAAATGCTTGGTTTGGTTATGAAAATCCACTGCTTTCTGATCCTGCCATTCCTCAATCATCATGAACATATTTGCTTCCTGAGCATTTTCCATTAGATTGTAGCTGATGTTTCCCTGTTCAGCCTGAGATCCTGCGATAAGCGGCTTGGCCGCGGAAAGAAAATCGTCTCTTCGTTCTGGCTTAACCTTAAATCGTGCATGTATGATGATCATTCTCCATCACCTCACTGCTTATTTTACGCGATATGAAAACAAAACAGAAATGAAAACGATTTATTTCCTGAATGTTCATAGCTTGAAATTGTCAGGACATACTAAGGAAAAAGAAAGGAGTTCGTGATATATGAACAAAAGATGGATCATACCGCTTATCCTTTGCTTCAGTTTGTTGCCGGGTATGTTTTTTGCATCGGTCTCCAAAGCAGATACTTGTCCTCAGGTTAAATATAAAATTCAGCAGCTGTCCGAAGGAATCTCCTATCCGCAGATTACATCGGGGATTGAGGATCAGCAAATCATGGATGAGATGAACAGGACCTTTCGTAAACATGCGGAAAATGTGCAAAAAACGGACAAGGAATACAAGGCGCAATATGCACATGATCAGCTGATCAGTGCGGCGGGTCCCTACTATGCCCATACCCGGCCAACCGTGCGCTTTAACAGCAATTGTCTGCTCAGCGTCTCATTTCTTGATGAATCTTACACAGGCGGCGCACACGGTATGCATTATGAAAAAGTATACAACTATGACACGCGCAGCGGGAGGCAATACCATTTAAATGATATTATCCACACCAAGAAGGAACTGAAAAAAGTCAATGCCTACCTGAAAAAACAAATGATCAAGCTGAAAAATGAGGGACGCTATGATTTCTTTCTCGATTCGTTTAAAAGCGTTGATCTGAAGAACGGACAGTTCTATTTCTATGACCATGGGATTGTCATCGTTTTTCAGGAATACGAAGTTGCCCCCTATTCAAATGGTATCATTCATTTGAAGGTTCCGTATCATGTGTTCATTGAAGATCGGGAATAATGTGAGAAGGGTAACATCTATTTCAAAAGTTTGCCGATATTCCCCTATTTATCAAGAAATTCAGTATGATTTAAGTGTTAAATGAATTGTGTTTGTTGACTTCCCCCTGTTATAATCTTTTGCTTGAACCCTTGCGAGAGGGTTTATTTTTTTGCGCTAATATGAACGTATAAAGGTTTAGAGGAATTTAGTGTAAGCGCAACTAAGACTTTGCTCCCACGGGAGTGCAGGTCAGGAGAGATCGCGAGCAATCGGAGTGGATTCAGAGGCGGACGTTTTTTGTCTGTATTTTCTAACTGAAAAAAAAACGAGCACCTGCAATCGATGCCCAAAAGTTGTTCCTATATTATTAAAAAGGGGAGGTTAAACAATGCTTCATTGATTTAACATCTTTTATAATACAGAGGAATTATTAATAACTGATTAACAAAATGCTTAATATTTTCCAAAGTTATGAGAAAAAACGCATCATTCGTTCGAGAAAATCAAAGCGCATATTAGAAAACCTAGCTTCGCTAAACCTCTCGCTGGTGTCTCGCATGTGCACGTTTGTTCCACGATCTTTTGCTTTACTGTAAAATCATATACGTTCTTAACTGGAAAAAACGACCTTCGGAGGGAAGGTCGTTAAAAGATCTGTCACATTGCATTGGGGTCATAATAAGAAACATTTTTATCAACTGCACCACTGACACCTGGAACCGTGCCATTGCTCGTATACTGCCATATATCCACCTGAAAATCGGTTCCAACTCCATTATTGGTATCCTGACCGCGGTAGCGAGCGATCCATAGGAGCATTCTCTGTGGCTGATCAATCCGACTCATGTCAATATAGTTTTTATAGAAATTCGCTCCGGTGTAAATGCCCAATTTTGAAAAGCCTCTGTTTCGTATTTGGTTCAGAAACACATTAACGTTATTGCTTAGAATTTCTTTGACATTGCCCTTGATATCATTCGTTGTTTCGACATCAATGAATAAATAACCGAGATTGTCATTATTAAATCCTGAACGGTTCAACACGTTAGCGAAGTTATTCGCTTCTGCTACAGCTTGACCACTGGTTGCCGCTCTGAAGAAATGATAAGCACTGACCTTAAGACCGACATTGAGCGCCTGATGTGCATTCGCTGAGAACGTGTTATCCGACCAATTGCTTCCCTCGGTTGCCTTAATAATAACAAAGCTGTTTCCTGAACTTTTAATGGCGTTAAAATTGATCGTTCCACCACTACGATCATTTTGCCAGTGAGAGAGATCGACACCGTAAGCACCTGCAGGAGGATCAAATCGTTTCAGATCTGTTGTCAGGTTATCTTTAAATATGAAGCCTTCTTTACCATCATTGGTTCGAATACGCATCCAATCACCATTCTGACCAATGACAGCCACTGCTGTTTTTTCTCTCAGTGTCGTGACAACGGCGGATTTTGAATTGGTATCGTGATAGACTTTGAGATTGTCATAGCCGACATATGCTGTATAGGCGTTGACCGGTGAATAACTCAATTTGACGGTTTTAGGTGGAGCTGCACTGACTTTTGGGGGATTGCCCATCTTTATGTATTTTGCGCCAATATAATAGGTTACTCTCCCGTGTTTAAATCCGTACCATCCACCGTGATAACCGGAAATGGTGATTTTTTCGTTGCGGTGCAGTGTTTTGAGCGCCTTGTACTGAGTGCCTGCTCCGGCACGTGCATTCACAGCGCTGACGGTGACATGAGCTCTGCGAGAATCAATTTTACCCTTTAACCATTTATTTTGCACGTAACCTCTTTTACCGCTTTTACCGCCCGAATAAATATAGGCGTAGCCCTTTTTCTGACCAAGAACAGTTATTCGTGTGTTCATGTGAACCGTGCGCACGGTTTTATATTTACTGCTTGGTTTGTTGCGGATTTTAAGCGAGTAGCAGCGAACATAAGCCTTATATTTTGCTGCTGCCGCATGGGCAGACTGTTCGAATGGCGCGATTATGCCGCCGATCGCTAATGAGAAAAAGAGTAGAGCAGTGCTGAGCATCTTGACTGTTTTATTCACTTTTTTCTCCCCTTAGTTATGAAATACCGACAGAATGAACCTCCTTTCTTTCAAATGAGACAACGTTTCTCATAATCTAATTATCGGGGGAGAATTGCCTGACTTCAAGGGCTTGGGATGAGTTTGCAAGAATTTTACATAGCCTTAATAAAAGCAGAATAATGATTATGCGTGGTTGACAACGAAGTTCACGGGTAATCTTAAGGAAATGAATACGAAACGAAATTTGGTGGAGCCTGTCAACACGGGCTCCATTTTGCTTTTTTAGGGAGAAAAGGAGGATAAAATGAACATAATGTTTCAATTGGTGGTGATTATTTTTTCGACGAATCCAACAATCATTCGAGAAGGCACGTTATTCGGCTTGGTTAGACACTTTTTTACACAGAAATAAAGTACAAAAATTCGTGTGAACGACTCACATCAGCTGCCGGTCACTCAATTGGAACCCTGTGTTTAAGCTGCGGAAATTCTTCTCTGATTTGATCAACAGCTGCAAGATCAATCTCAGCCGTAACGACGGATTCATTTTCATCACCGGCAGCAACTACATTACCCCAGGGATCAATGATGCGGCTGTGTCCGCCAAGGACGACACCCCGATTAATCCCCACACAATTGCAGGAAGCGAGAAAACATTGGTTCTCAACGGCGCGAGCGGCATTAAAAAGTTCCCAGTGCGCCAGACGCGTGAGCGGCCAAGCTGAAGTAATCAGAAACATTTTAGCACCGCGATCAAGTTCTTTACGAAACTGTTCCGGAAAACGCAGGTCGTAACAAGTTGCGAGTCCAACCTTGCCGAACTCTGTGTCGACCGTCACAGGATCAGTCCCGCGTGTCAGCAGCTCGCCTTCCTCTGATCCATAGGTAAATAAATGAATTTTTCGATACGATGCGATCAGTTGCCCTTGACGATTGAACAGAATACTGGTGTTGTAAAAATGATCGTTGAATTTTTCCACGAAGCTTCCGGCAAAGAGATAAGCATTTAACTCACGCGCTTTTTGCGCGAAATGTGCAACGAACGGGCCGTCTAGCGGTTCAGCTTCTTCGAGGTAATGATCAAACGTGTTGTAGCCGGTCATCCAGATTTCCGGAAGCAGAAAAAAATCATAGCCGGCATATTTGTCCAGCAATTGATCCGTTTTTTTTATGCGATCGGATGCCAATTGTGTATCGGTGATTTGAAGCTGAATCGATGCGATTTTCATGAGACTTGAAACTCCTTTTTGAAGCTTTAACTTTTATTTGTCCGAGAACAATTTTCGCAATTTATTATCGCACACTAGAAGGCGCGGTTCAAACAATTAATGCAGTGTACTGCGGTTTCGTGTTATGTAAAATGAGGAGGGGAGTACCCATCTTGGAAAAGTTTCAATGGGGAAAAATTACATTTTTAGACCGATTTCTGACTATTTTGTAATGGAATATGAATTAATCTTCTGAATTCAATTCTCCGGATCTGCCCGATGGTATTTCGGATTGGTTTGACAGTGGTCTTTCATTTAAATAGAGTGAACAATATATGATCACTCGTATTAACAGGTCCGTAAATTTTTATAACTGTGCAATCACAGATTGGAATGATTTTAATGAATAAACAATTTGCCGTCATCGGTCTCGGCCAGTTGGGATCAAGTGTCAGCATCGAGCTGAGTGTTTTTCACGCAGTCAGTGCTTTTAATAACGCAGGATTTGCATTGTTCCCGGATAACTTGATCCGATATGTTGGCGATCTGGTGATCAATTTAACCATTTCCAGCCCGTCACAGGAGGACTTGGTTTTACGGTTCTTGCTGAACTGCTTTTAGAGCGGAAATTTCGAAAAATGTCGCTGCATTCACGTATGATGATTACCGGAACGATTGTACTGAATGTGATTGCAATTGCAGGCATTCTGCTCATTGAATAGCATAATGCCCGGACATTGGGGAGGCTTCCGCTTGGCGAAAAATTATGGGCGGGTTATTTTCAAGGAATTACGCCTCGTACCGCTGGGTTTAATACCATTGATTATAGCGCCATGGCGACTCCAGGCATTTTATTAACGGTTTTTTTATGTTTATCGGTGCGGGCAGTACATCAACAGGCGGAGGTATCAAATTGACAACGTTCATCGTGCTTGCTGCAGAAATGATCAGTTTCATCAAAGGAAGGCCTGAGGTTGAGGTGGGTTGTAGCGCGTGCATTGACCATTGCGCTGACATCACTGATTCTTGTGTTTGTCTCCGTGTTTGCCCTTTCGATCACTGAACAAGCTTCACTTGAGCGTATTTTATTTGAAGTTGTATCTGCTTTTGGTACCGTAGGATTGTCAATGGGAATGACCGTCCATTTGACCGTTTGTGGAAAGCTTGTAATCATGTGCGTGATGTTTTTGGGGGAAATTGGTCCACTCACGATTGCATTCTCTTTTTAAAAACGAACGAAAGCAAATATAAGGTATCCGGACGAAGATATTTTTATCGGCTAAGAGTGAAGTTCAATCTATTTCTTTTTGTCATCCTCAATCGAACGATTAGATTTTATTTTCGTAACAAATGGTTGACAATTCAACTGCTCATTAAGTAAGCTTAATGTAATAAGTGAATAAGAAATGTTTTTTGGAGGAGCCTGTCATTATAGGCTCCCTTTTTGTTTTTTTGGAGGAGAAGGAGGACATGAATTGACGTTTATTATTCAGTTAGCGGTCGTTATTGTTGCAACAAAAATAGCCGGTCATGCAAGTGTCCGATGGTTGGGGCAGCCGGCTGTGCTCGGTGAGCTAATTGTCGGCATTTTGGTTGGCCCGGCACTTCTTGGCTGGATACCGGATTCTGAAATGATGCATGTCTTTAGTGAAATCGGTGTACTCATGCTTATGTTTATAGCAGGTCTGGAAACAAATCTTGAGGATCTTAGAAACAGTGCTCGCTCTTCATCAGCGGTAGCTTTGGGTGGTGTAATTCTGCCGCTTGGATTTGGCTATCTGGCCGGCACTCTACTAGGTATGGATACAAGTCATGCGATCTTTCTTGGATTGATCCTGTCCGCTACATCGGTGAGTATTTCCGTCCAGACACTGAAGGAATTAGGCAAGCTTCAATCAAAGGAAAGTATGACATTACTTGGGGCAGCTGTGCTTGATGATGTACTTGTGATTGTACTTTTGGCTTTCGCCATGAGTATATTTGGCGACTCCGATACGTCAATTTGGTGGATTGTTGGTGAAAAAATCTTTTTCTTTGCTTCGGCAATTCTTGTGGCGTGGAAAGGTGTTCCGTGGCTTCTTCGCCTATTTGGCAGATTAAAAGTTTCCGAGCCGGCAATATCCCTTGCCATAGTGCTTTGTTTTATTTTTGCATGGTATGCAGATCTTCTTGGTGTTGCAGGAATCATTGGTTCGTTTATTGCCGGCACAGCGCTTGCCCAGACATCATTCAAAGCAACTATTGAGCGTAAGATTGAACCTGTGGCTTATGGTATTTTTGTTCCTGTCTTTTTTGTCAGCATTGGACTAAAAGTGACATTCAATGGTATTTTTGACCAAGTATGGTTCATTATCGGTATAACACTGATTGCCGTATTGACCAAATTTATTGGGTCCGGATTTGGAGCTTGGATGACTGGTTTTTCACCGTTGTCTTCATTTCGAATCGGCTCCGGAATGGTTTCAAGAGGTGAGGTGGCACTTATACTCGCCTCTATCGGTATAGAGGCACATCTTTTGGCTCAAAAATATTTTACACCACTCATCCTTGTTGTTATTCTAACGACACTGATCACGCCGCCGCTTTTGAAAATTTTGTTTGAAAAAGAAAAAGCACCGGCACGCGCAAATAAATAGCAGTTGGAGAAGCAGTTGAACGAATGGTATCGTTAATCGTAATGAAGTTCGCTAAGAAGAACAGGAAACAAATGGGGTAAAATCTCAATTCATTTCTTTACAAAACAATCTGGAATTCGCGAGTTAAATTTAAGATAAAAAAAATTCCCCGGATTGTGCCAGTTTGCTGCACAGATCCGGTTCTTTTGCAATGTAATAGCTTGTGATCCAACATAATGAAACAAAGATATCAAATAAAAATCCAAAATAAACAACATATTAAAGGAAGATGGACATGCAGAGTGAAGCATTAATTGCTATAATCATTTTTATCATTGCCTATGCACTGATTATCTCAGAAAAAATTCATCGAACGATAGCAGCCATGACTGGAGCTTCTTTATTGCTTCTTTTTGGTGTCCTCTCTCAAAATACAGCAATTAAACATATAGATTTCAATACAATCGGTCTTCTGACCGGCATGATGATCATTGTATCCATCACTGCACAAACCGGATTATTTAAATATATCTCCATTCGCTCAGCACAAATGGTGAACGGGCAGCCATTTGCGTTGCTAATCGTTTTTTCATTAATTACTGCAGTGGGTTCGGCATTCCTTGATAACGTCACGACAGTGTTGCTGGTTGTACCCGTTACGCTCAGCATTGCAAGACAGTTGGCTATTTCTCCGACACCTTTTCTGATGTCGGAGATTTTCATGTCCAATATTGGTGGAACGGCAACGATGATCGGTGATCCTCCGAACATCATGATTGGGAGTGCGGTGCATGAGCTCAGCTTTTTAGATTTTATCACAAATCTGACACCGGTGGTATTGCTAATAGTGGGGGCAATACTCTTGATGCTCGGACTGATTTACCGTCATTCATTGCAGGGGAATAAAGAAGCGCGCATGAAGATTGCAAAACTTAATGCATGTGAAGCAATCAAGGATAAGACGTTGCTGATCAAAGCGCTCGTTGTTTTGTTCCTTACTATTATTGGATTTTTCTTGCATGAGTTTATTGGTGCAGAAACAGCAACAATTGCACTTGCCGGGGCGTTCTTTTTACTTTTGCTATCCGGAGAACGTTATTTGGAAGATGCTTTAGCGGGTGTTGAATGGACGACTTTATTCTTTTTTGTGGGACTCTTTGTTCTCGTAGCAGGACTTGTGGAGACAGGGGTTATTGCAAGTGTAGCTAAAGGAGCGCTTACGCTGACAGGAGGTAAACTTGTTCCGACTACTTTTCTGATCCTTTGGATGAGCGCAATCGCTTCTTCAGTTATTGATAATATTCCATTTGTCGCTACCATGATTCCGCTTATTAAAGATATGGGGGAACTTGGTGTCACGAATCTGGAACCGCTTTGGTGGAGTCTTTCCTTGGGCGCGTGTCTTGGCGGAAACGGTCTTTTAATTGGTGCAAGCGCAAATCTTGTTGTTGCCGCTCTTTCAGGACGGGGTGGCCACCGCATTACATTTATTCGTTTTATGAAATTGGGAATTCCTGTGATGCTGCTTTCAATGGTTATTTCGACTATCTATGTCTACCTGAGGTATTTACTCTGATGGGTTGATGAACGCCGCATTCATTGTTAAAATAGGACAAGTGATTCATTTTGTTGAATCTTGGCGAAAACGGATAGTGTAAATTCAAACTGGAAGCCGCTCCGGCCTCCGGCTTTTTAAATGGTCTATTTATGAAGCAACAGGAAATCTGATCAAAAAAGGATGGGGTGGGACAGAAGGATGGGACAACCGAACAACTTGATTCTTGTTATGGACTTCGGCGGCCAATACAATCAATTGATTGCACGGCGAATTCGTGACTTAGGTGTGTACAGTGAACTTTTTCCAAATACACTGACCGCAGAACAAATTAAAGAAGAAAATCCAAAGGGGATTATCTTCTCCGGCGGACCGAACAGTGTTTATGACGAGGGAGCACCTTTGTGTGATCCGGCCATTTTCGAATTGGGCCTTCCAATTTTGGGCATTTGCTACGGCCTGCATGTGATCAGCAAGCACTACGGCTCAACGGTTGAGCGGGCGACGCACCGTGAATACGGCAAAGCAGACATCACAGTGAACACAGAAAATACACTGTTTAACGGCTTGCCTGAAACGCAAACAGTATGGATGAGCCACGGTGACCGCGTCAAGACACTTCCTGAAGGTTTCAAAATTGAAGCGAGCAGCGAATCCTGTCCGGTTGCCGCGATGGCAAACACTGCGAAAAACATTTATGCGGTTCAGTTCCACCCGGAAGTGCGTCACTCCGTGCACGGCAATGAGATCTTGAGCAACTTTGTTTTTGACATTTGCGGTGCAGAGAAAAGCTGGTCGATGGAACACTTTATCGATCAGCAAGTAGAAAAAATTCGTGCAACCGTTGGCGATCAAAAAGTGCTGTGTGCCTTGAGCGGCGGCGTGGATTCTTCAGTTGCCGCTGCGCTCGTGCATAAAGCAATCGGCGATCAGCTGACCTGTATTTTCGTTGACCACGGTCTGCTTCGTAAAGGCGAAGCAGAGGGCGTTGTCGATACATTCCAAAACCGTTTCCATATGAATTTTATTCATGTCGATGCTAAGAAACGCTTCCTGGACAAGCTGGAAGGCGTCAGTGATCCGGAACGCAAGCGCAAGATCATCGGTAATGAATTTATCTATTTATTCCAAGATGAAGCCAATAAACTCGAGGATATTGCGTATCTCGTGCAGGGCACACTTTACACAGACGTTGTCGAAAGCGGCGCCGGCGGTTCATCTCAGAACATTAAATCGCATCACAATGTCGGCGGACTTCCGGAAGACATGAAGTTCAAGCTGATCGAACCGCTGAACACGCTGTTCAAAGATGAAGTCCGCGCGCTCGGTACCGAACTCGGCCTCGCCGACGACATCGTTTGGCGCCAGCCGTTCCCAGGACCGGGCCTCGGCATCCGCGTCCTCGGTGCAATCAGCGAAGATAAGCTCGAAATCGTGCGCGAATCCGACGCGATCCTGCGCGAAGAAGTCAAAAAAGCCGGTCTCGACCGCGACATTTGGCAATACTTCACCGTACTGCCGAACATCCAGAGCGTCGGCGTCATGGGCGACGGCCGTACCTACGATCACTGCATCGCGATCCGCGCCGTCACCTCGATCGACGGCATGACCTCTGACTGGGCACGCATCCCATGGGATGTGCTCGAGAAAATCTCAACGCGGATCGTCAACGAAGTCGAACACGTCAACCGGATTGTGTATGACATCACCTCCAAGCCGCCGGCAACGATCGAGTGGGAATAAAGTAGATACCTCGTTTGGTGTCGAAACGTTGATTTAACAGCATTTTTGGCAAAGGTAAAATGGATAAAAACACTTAAATTGATAAGGATCTCCGCCAAAATTCCGCCAAGGATCGAAGTCAGAGAACCGTATCAGTTCAAGATTCGGAAGGTATATTTTGAAGAATATGCCTTCTTTTTTTATTGTGTTTTTTCGCCAAGTATCTCTATTTCGGAAGTGTGCCATCACTGTGCCGTGAATTTTAATAAGTCATGTGCTGAGATGAGAAATCATTTTAGCTTTTTTGTTTCAAGTTTTGACTTTTTGAAAGGAGATGATTCTTAAACACTTCTCTCTGTTTATGACAGATTATGAACATTAGATCAGTTTATTATTAGCCAAACTAAAATTATGTACAGAAAGGAAAACGGTTATGAAATTAAAATTTGTCATCCCGAATATGGAGAGGACTTTTGGAAATCTAGAATATGCCGGAGAAGGTAATGTGGAACAACGCCGGGTCAATGGCCGCCTAACGATCCTTTCCCGCAGCTATAATTTGTATTCTGACATCCAGAGAGCGGACGATATTCTTTTAGTGCTGCCGCCAGAAGCTGGCGAAAAACATTTTGAGGTCGAAGACAAAGTGAAACTGATCAATCCTCATATTACCGCAGAAGGTTATAAAATTGGCACTCGTGGTTTTACAAATTATATTCTCTACGCAGACGATATGGTGAAAGCATAAGGAGGGCAAAAAAATGAGATTAGCTGAAGGCATTGTGATTGACAAGGACAAGACATTTGGTACGCTGAAATTCTCCGCCCTTCGTCGTGAAGTGCGCGTGAATAATGAAGACGGCACAGTCAGTGATGAAATCAAGGAACGCACCTATGATTTAAAATCCCGTGGACAAGGGCAGATGATCCAGGTCAGTATTCCGGCCGCCATCCCGTTAAAAGAGTATGACTATAATGCCGAAGTCGAACTGTTCAATCCGGTGGCGAATACAGTGGCAACCGCGACGTTTCGAGGGGCGGATGTGGACTGGTATCTCAAGGCCGAGGACATTGTGCTGAAAAAGAAGCAGTCCATCATCTCCCATTCACAAAATCAACCGTCACAAATGAAAGAAAAATAAGGTCTTTGTATTTTCCGGAAAGGATTGCTTATGAGTTATTTTGTCTATAAAGGAAAACGGATTCGAGCGAGTGATCAGCATCTTGTTTTTCGTTTTACCGCGACGTCACTTGTTCTCGTTTTCCTACTCGTCTTGCTGGTTTTTCATGGGAAACAACTCATATCTTTGGATTGGCAGAATTTCCAACTTTTCCATGACGGCCGTTTGCAGCTGTCGATCAGGCCCTACTTAATCTTCAGTGTCCTTGTTGCCGCAGGAGTGAGTCTGCTGGCCGCCTATCTTTTTTACCATTTTCAGCGGGATCACGTGAAACAGCTTATTCACCGGCAAAAGCTGGCCAAAATGATCTTAGAGAATAAATGGTATGAATCTGAACAGATCCAGCAGGACGGATTTTTTAAAGATTGGCCATCCAGAAAACCAAAAGAGAAGATCACTCATTTCCCAAAAATGTATTACCGACTGAAAGACGGGCTGATTCATATCCATGTCGAAATACCATTAGGAAAATATCAAGATCAGCTCTTGCATTTAGAGAAGAAACTGGAAAGTGGCCTGTACTGTGAACTGGTGGACAAAGAACTTAAAGATTCCTATGTCGCCTATACGCTGCTCTATGACATGATTGCGAACCGAATTACGATTGACGAGGTCAAGGCAGAGCATGGCAGTCTCAAGCTCATGAAAAATATCTGGTGGGACTATGACCAGCTCCCCCACATGCTGATTGCAGGCGGCACAGGAGGTGGCAAATCCTACTTCATTTTCTCGCTCATTGAAGCTTTAGCGCGTACCAACGCCGTGCTGTATGTTCTTGATCCGAAGAACGCGGATCTTGCCGACCTCTCAGAAGTG
>NZ_JAMXWM010000037.1 GCF_024125445.1 Sporolactobacillus shoreicorticis
TTTTCCGCAAGGTCTTTTTTTGCATACATACTCACCGTTTCGAATACTGCCTGATTTTCGGAGGAACATAATCCTCTATAAATGCATTAATCTTCTCAAACGAATCCGTTATGAGCACCTTCGACCGATCTGCCTGAGACAGAAAACCTTCTGTAACCATCTGATTGAAAAAGCTCTGCATCAAATCGTAATAGCCATTTACATTGAAAAAGATGCACGGACTGTCATTTTCTCCGACTCGTGCCCAAGAAACCGCTTCGGAAATTTCCTCAAGTGTTCCGGGTCCGCCGGGAAGCGCGATACAGCAATTCGACATTTCCATCATTTTCTTTTTCCGTTCATCCATATCATGAGTCACAATAAGCTGATTCAAACGATCATGGGCAATCTCCCGATCCACAAGAAATTGAGGGATCACGCCGATCACACGTCCGCCGTTTTCCAGTACCGTGTCGGCCACAATGCCCATCAGTCCAACCTTTCCGCCGCCATACACAAGTTCATAACCATTGTCAGCAATCCACTTCGCCAGTTTGACCGCATTTTTTTCATAAACAGGATTCAATCCCTTACTCGCCCCGCAGTAGATCGCAATACGTTTCATTTTAATTCTCCATTCTTTACGTTGATGATAAATATAATAATACCATAAAGAAAGTTTGGGAAATGCTGTGTTTAATTAGTATAGCGCATAAATTTTTATTAAAGGCCTCGTCACTATTCTATTCGTGTAATTAGCATAAAAGTTACCTTATTTCTATGGTTCGTGATGCAAGGGGATGAACCATCCACCGAATTAATTAATTGGCTACTCTAATACCAAACATTGAGACACTATACAAAATTACTCAGTTTTCTCTAAAGACTGACTGGAAGTGTTCCTCTAACTTCTTCCAGTCCGAAGATTGCACGAATCACAATAGTCAAAGCTGTAGGATTAATATCATATGTACATAAAAGAGCATCCGCTTCAGAAAATGATCGAATACCATAAGGACTTTTACCCGCAATTACAATCAATGGACAATCAGCTTTCTTAAGTTCGTTGAATAAAGTTACCTGACTTTTCTCCATGCTTACCGATTCTATTAGAACAACAACTACCTGATACTTTTTCATTTTATAATGATAATTGTTAATTAAGTCAATCAACTCAGGATCTTCTCTATTAAAAACATCTGCTTCTGAGTGAATATCCTTGACAATCTTTTCAACAAATGATAAATGGCTACTCTGATCTTCAACCTTTGCTGACATGAAACGTTCACTATAAATGAATAAGACTCTGTCAGTATTCGATACCGGGAGGGCCTGATGTTCATTTTTAATCACGGTAATACCCTCTTTGTAAATTCGCGCTGCTTCGGACTGATGACTTTTTTTTGAACCAACTGAAATTGATTCCGGATTTAATGCATCCTGCCAGTTTAGATACTTCTTTTTTAATCGATGTACTCTTTCTATGGATTTTATGATTGAATCTCCATCAATTTGCCTTGTCTCTACAGCTTTGGCCACCTGATTCAAAGTTTCAATCTGCTTTTCGTAGGTATGCGAAACCATCACCATATCAGCACCGGCTTTAAGTGCCATGACAGCCCCTCTCGCAGTACCAAAATGATCAGCAATCGCCTTCATTTCTAAGCAGTCCGTTGTAATGACGCCCTGAAAATGCAAACGTTCTCTCAATAAACCCGTCAGTATATTTTTAGAAAGTGTTGCAGGCAGCGCATACTGCTTTTCAAGTGCAGGAAAATAAATATGTGCACTCATAATCACATCTGCTCCTGCGTCAATGCAACAATGGAACGGCACAAGCTCTACCTTTTCCAATCTACCCATGCTATGTTTGATAATCGGTAGATCCAAGTGTGAATCCACACCCGTATCACCATGACCGGGAAAATGCTTCAGCGTCGAAATAATTCCGTTCTCTTGCAATCCTCGCATGAAAGCCTTACCCATTTCAGCGACGTTTTGTGGGTCTTCACCGAACGATCGCGTACAAATAACCGGATTAAGCGGATTATTATTGACATCAATAACCGGTGCTAAATTCCAATTTATTCCAACATTTTTCAATTCTTCAGATGTCATTTTGGCCACTTCATAGGCATTGTTTACATTGTGAGTTGCTCCTAATACCATTGATCCTGGAAACGCTGTTGATCCTTTACCCAGCCTTCTTACGGCACCATTTTCTTGATCGGTACAAATCATAAGCGGATATTGGTGTCCGGCTTTTTTAGCCTCAGACTGTAGTTCGTTGGTCAACTGGTGAATTTGTGATGGTTCAGCCAAATTTCTAGAAAAGAGAATAATGCATCCCAATTTATTTTCGTGGATCATTTTCTTTAATTCAGGAGTTATCTGTTTTCCACCAAAACCAAATACCATTAACTGACCTATTGATTCCATATAATCTTTTTTCAAAAGGTTTCGCACCTCACTTAAATTTAATTGAATTAATAAAGGAAATATGTGGCTATTTTACGTTCAAATGCACGGCATTCCTCTTCACATTCATCAAAAAAATAGTCAAATTTATTATTAAGAATCATTGATTGAAGCCTTGTTGTTCCTGCGAGCAAATTAAATGTACAGCGCAGTCCACAACCAAGAAAGTGAAACGATGAAGGATACATAGAAGCAATTACCCCTAAAACAGAAAGACCTGATTTATATGATTGAAAAACTCTTTTATCAGTAATATGTAGCTGAATACCAAGGCAACGCTCTCCCTTGTATTTTGAGTATGTGGGGACAAAACTGGTAGGTCGTGCAATAACTCCCAATAAACCAAGATTATTAACCGCATTTGCAAGAGCTGGGCTATCAATAAAGGGTGCCCCAACAACTTCGAAAGGTCGTGTCGTTCCCCTGCCTTCAGATAGATTGGTTCCTTCAACAAAACACATTCCAGGATAGAGCACAGCCATAGACTCTCCTGTAGCGTTTGGAGACGGCTGTACCCAAATGAGCCCGGTCTCACTATGATACATCGTTCTTACCCACCCCTTCATAGGAATAACTGTGAGCGGGCAGTTCAATCCAAATTCATACTTGTAAAGCTGGGCTAACTCGCCAATGGTCAAACCGTGCCTATTAGGAATTGAATGCATACCTATAAAAGAAGAAAGTTCTTCTTTAAGAATATTTCCTTCTCTGAAACTCCCAATCGGGTTTGGGCGATCCAGCACAATAACTTCTTTTCCTGTTTCCATACAGGATTCCATAACCAAACTTAGCGTTGAAATAAACGTATAATAACGGACACCAATGTCTTGCAAATCAACAACAATACTATCAATGTTAGCTAACATATCTTTTGTTGGTTTACGTGTTTTTCCATACAAGCTGTACACAGGGAGACCCGTTTTGGAATCTGTATAAGAGTCAATCTCGGCCCCTTCCACCCCATCTCCACGAATGCCGTGCTCCGGTCCAAAGAGTGCTGTCAGATAAAATGTGGATTCATTGTGCAATAAATCGATTGTTGAATTGAGCGTACTGTCTAAACCGGTCATATTAGTCAGCAAACCGATTCTCTTTCCGCGAAGAAGATCTGGTTGATCCCTGAGCATCGTTTCAATACCTAATTGGATCATCATTTCCAGCTCCTTATTAATAATTAGTTAATCATTTTTCAACAACTGTCGCTTTAATGAAAAAAGCAGTTTTTCATCCTTTTTTTCCCACTCATTTACGCACTTAGCAATGGATCCATAAACGGGTGGACAGGATGGAAAAATTAGTGGTACGCTTACCGCGGTACATATTGTTTCACGAATTAACCTGCACTTCCAAATTCCTCCAACGAGTACAACATGAGGCATTGTTTCAAACCGGTCAAGACCTGACTGTAATAACGCAATTAATTCTTTTGATGCATCACTCAGAATTTGTTTGGCTAAATGGTCACCTTGCTCAGCTTCACGAGAAATAATGGGCACCAGCCCAGCAATAATATCTTTGGAACATTTATAGACAATCGGAACTATATCTGAAATTACAGATACATCAAAATAGTTTGATAGAGCGATAGTCAGTGAAGTGGTTTGCTCACGATGATCAAAAGTCATAAGAACATGTCTGATTGCTTCGCGACCAATGGAATAACCGCTGCCTTCATCACCAAATAAATAACCCCAGCCCCCAATCCGAAAAGAAGCACCATTATGCTTTATCCCATAAACAATTGAACCTGTTCCGGCGATCATGACAAGCCCAGACGCCCCATTGGTACCGCTCCAAAGCGCATTCATCCCATCATTACCTACAATGAGGTGATGAATGGGTAGCGGGCAAGCTTCCCGAAGGCAATCAGCAAGTTTTTTTATTAGTTTCGGATGATCCGATCCGGATAATCCTGCAAAACAGCCTTTAATTTCTTTAATCGAATTGTTCAGCAACAGATTTGCAAAAAGCTTCTTAAAATGCAATGTTACCTCATTGAAGCTCATTCCATTTGGGTTAGTTCCGCTGCCGATTGTTCGACTAATTATAGTTCCCGTAGAATTGAATAACACAGCATCTGTTTTGGTTCCGCCACCGTCAATGGCCAAATATAAATAATCCATGCCTTATGCCTCATTCAGATTGTTCGTTTGATTTTCATCATTGGGATTTTCCACAGCAATGCGAACGAATCCTTTTGCCAGTTTAAGACGTTTCAAGGCTTCATCAAGTGAGCAATGAAGAAGAATCATCAGAATAGCTGCTTTAACATTATTTTTTGACGTTAAGTAAAATTGTTCTGCTGTCATTAAATCGACCCCAGTTGCTTCCATAATAATTCGCTTTGATCGTTCGACCAGCTTCTTGTTCGTAGGCTGAACATCCACCATTAAATTCTCGTACACCTTACCTATCCCAATCATCGAAGCTGTTGAAATCATATTTAGAACCAGCTTTTGGGAGGTCCCCGCTTTTAGGCGGGTTGATCCTGTCAAAACTTCCGGACCGCTCTCGATTTCAATAGCCACATCAACATATCTGCTCATTTGAGCCTTAGGATTGCAGCTTAGTCCAGCAGTCGATGCCCCAATTTTTTTTGCATATTTTAAACCGCCTATGACATAAGGGGTTCGGCCACTTGCGGCTATGCCTATGACAACATCCTTTGCATCAATATCAATTGCAGCCAGATCTTTTGCGGCAAGAGGCTCGTCATCCTCTGCGCCTTCAACAGCTTCTGTCAATGCTTTCTTTCCTCCCGCGATTAAACCGATCACTTGTTGCGGCGGAGTACTAAATGTTGGAACACATTCAACAGCATCCAAAACGCCCAGTCTCCCACTTGTTCCAGCACCGATATAAATCAAGCGCCCACCAGATTGCAAAGCTTGAATGACCATTTTTACAACTTGTTCAATATGATCCAGTTCTTTAGATACTGCTAAGGGTACGCTCTGATCTTCCTGATTCATAGTGCTGAGAATATCATGTGTACTCATCCTGTCTAAATGAGTCGTGTTTCTGTTTCGTACCTCAGTTATCAATTTATCTAACATCAAAACCATCCTTTTTTCACTGCCATTATCGATTTGCTTTTCAGCGCATCAATGCATCTGGGCATATTCCTATGAACGGTATCACTATTTTTAAAGATTCTTTGAATAAGTTGCATAAGCCTTCCACGGATGAGCACCAACTTTTTCGTAAAAATTGACAAGACGGGTCCAATCAATAATAACGTGTTTAAATCCACGCTGACCGAGGTACGCGATGGCCGCCTTTACAATTGCTAAGCCATATCCATTCCCACGTGCTTCAGGATCAAGTCCAAGCGGACCGATTCCTCCAAGACCGTCTTCAAATAATGGTGCCCAATATACATTTTGTGCAATTTGAGGAGAATCTGACCCATTGGCCCTGCAAAATCCGATTACCTTATCTTTTTTCTTCAAAAGGATAAATTCTTTTCCGCTGCCCCCGTGTTGAAAGTATTTGATTGCTTCATATTCCCATCTGCCCGGAAAAATGTGGTGGAGGAAGCTTAAAAGTTGAGTAACATCCTCTTTTTCAGCAATCGGAGCGATTGAAACATCCGTGAGCTGTAGCTTATTTGATTTTTCTTCAGTTAAAAGATCGTATTCTATACCATCAAAATGATATCCCCGCGACTCAAACCAACTTTTCACGTATCCGTATTGATCTGGGATACCGGGAAAATAATGCCATACATCCTTACCGAGTAAAATTTTTTTAGCATCTTTTGCGGATAGTGCTGTTTCCGCCCTCTTGAGAAGCTCTGTACCGATCCCTTTATTTCTATTTGATTTTTTAACCAATAATACTTGAATCCATCCAAGTGAATGGTTGAGTTCAACCTCATTTAACTCAGCATACTTTTTAGAAATAACAAGACCAACGAGTTCTCCGTTTTCGTTAATCACTTGGAATGATCCTTCCATAAGTACATTGCAGTCTTTAAAACTATTCTGAATCAACAATTTTTTTCTCATGGGAAAGTCAGTACCTATTTCTTGATTCCAAAGCTTAACCATATCATCTACCCGGTCCAATGAAATCTGTTCATAATTCACCTGTACGTCCCTCTTTCAATTAAATTAGTTCCCAAAGAAGGGGGTATAGTTTCCTAAGATTAACCTCTCGTTTGCACTTGTTGCATTGAGAATATTTACAGGACATCCGTTCACATTTTCATAGGCAAACAATGCGAATGCTGCTGCTTCTTTTGCATCGGCATTCAACAATTTATCGTTCATTACCTTGACAGAAAATCCAGGGAACAAGTCCTTTAACCATTTCATGATCATGGGATTATGACTGCCTCCTCCACTCACGAGCAGTTGATCAATTCGTCCGTTTGGAAGAATGAATGCTTCATAGCTTTCAACAATCGTTTTAACAGTGAAATAAGTCACCGTCGCAATCAGATCTTCCGATGTTAAATCTGATCTTTGGTTTGAAATTCCTTCTGCGAAATTTTCTCCATAATGTTCTCTTCCTGTTGATTTTGGCGGACCCATCTTCAAATAGGGGTCACTCATCAACGATTTCAGTAGTGTTTTATCAATTGATCCTCTTGCCGCAAATTGGCCATTGCGATCAAAAGGTTGGCCGTAAAATTTCTGAGTAAGCGCATCAATAATCATATTTGCCGGACCTGTATCAAAAGCAACAACGTCTTGAAGTGCTGCCCCTGCCGGAATCACTGTAAGATTAGCAATCCCTCCTAAATTTTAGAAGAGCAATAGAATGATCAGCATGCCGGCATAAAACATAATCAAAATAAGCGATAAGCGGCGCACCCTGTCCTCCAGCTGCCAAATCCATTACTCGAAAGTTTGAGACAACAGGTGTTCTTGTCTCGTATGCAATGACAGCCGGTTCACCGATCTGAAGTGTTGACCGCTGTAAATCTGTTGAATGATCAGGAGCGTGAGCAATCGTTTGTCCGTGTGAACCGATAAGATCCAGATCATTGCACTCATAACCTGCATGCTTACATAACTGTTGTACTGCCTCTGCAAATACTTTTACTTTTCCAAGTTCAAAATTCAAACTAGAAATATATGCCGCATTAACTTGATCAGATTCCATTGTCTGAAAGATTTTATTCTTCAGGGTTAATGAATAGGGGATCGTTACAAAATCAAGTACCTCAAGTTTTACCTGATCCCCAGATCCAGTGATACATGTTAGTGCTGCATCAACTCCATCTGCCGATGTCCCGGACATTAATCCAGCAACTATTTTTTTTAATGCGACACCTCTTTATCCGTTTTCTGACAAGCATTTCAAAACCAAATTGACAAAGATCCTTCGTATACGATTCATATTAATTTTCCTACTTATATGAACTCGGTTGCTTAGTAAAATGAATCCGAGTTGTCTTTCAGGATCAATCCAAAATGACGTTCCCGTGAATCCTGTATGCCCATAGCTTTCTTTAGATACCAGATAACCACCTGGCGAATATCGTTTTTCATTCAGCTGCCAGCCAATTCCACGAGCTGATGCAAATTCTCTTGTATAATTTTTGCGACTGGCAGTCAACGTTGCCGGTGATAAAAAGTAATTGCCATTATACATTTTGCCGTTATTCATCAACATATGGACATAATTTTTTAGATCATGAAGATTAGAGAATAGACCCGCATGACCGGACACTCCGCCCATATAATTAGCATTTTCATCATGTACGTGTCCCCATTGATATTCACCCATTTTAGGCATCCATTCCGTAGGTACAATAGAATACAAATCCTCAGTAGGACTAAATCCCGTATGCGTCATATCTAGAGGTTCATATATGTTTTTTTTCGTAAATTGATCTAACGGACAGTCAGTTAACTTCTCAACTAAAAAACCGAGCAAAATAAAATTCAAATCACTATATACTGTATCCACGCCTGGTTTGGCTTCGATTGTCAGAATAAAGTGCAACATCGCTTCCCTATCCATCCCATATTTATAAAAGGGAAATGAAGGTGGGAATCCGCTTGTATGAGTCAATAGATGCATCAGTGTAAGATCTGAATTCACTTCCTCCGGGAAAAAAAGGCGAATCGGATCATCAAAATCGATTCGCCCTTGTTCTAAGAGCAACAAAATGCTCGGTAGTGTTGCACAAACTTTCGTAAGCGATGCAAGATCGAATAGTGAATCGAGCCTCATTGGAATTTTTTTGTCAGTATAGGAATAACCAATTGCTTTTTCAGCAATTGTCTCTTGCTGATTAATGACCCCATACACAACACCTGGAATTTGGTGGGCTTCAACGCATCCCTTTAAAAATTGATCGACAACTTCAAAGTCACGGTCCTTCATCATTCCTTTCCTCCCTACTTTACTCGAAAGCTTTTCTTAATGGCTCCCATTGATCGATTAAGGTATTGAAGTGATGATTCATATTGATGACCAACGACTGAAAGATAAAGAATATCAACTATATTAAGTTGAACGATGCGTGAGGAAGTAGCCGCGCTTCGCACATTGGATTCGGAAGATACAATTCCTATATGAATATCAACCAATTTTCCAAGTGTATTATTTCCGTACCGCGTAATACCAACTGTTTTTGCCCCTGATTCCTTAGCAGATTTAATACATTCTACGGTTTGCAACGTTTCGCCAGAATTTGAGAACGCCACTGCTACGTCATTTTCTGTTAACGTAACTGAAGATGTTAATTGAAGATGATTGTCCGCATAGGCCGTACAAGGCTTATTGATCCGCATAAATTTCACTTGTGCATCATGAGCAACAAGCTGCGAGGCACCTGATCCATAAAAGTCAATTCGATGCGCTCTCTCAATCAAATCAATTGCCATCTGAAGCTTTTGTAAATCTAAAATCTTCAATGTTTCATTAATTGAATAAATATTATTATTTGATACAGAAGATACAATAGTGCTTAAATTGCTGCCGGGATTGATTTCTTTATACTCATCACCGTTGGAGCGAGTATCCTGCAAATCACCAGCTACGCAGAGTTTCAGTTCCTGATAGCCTTTAAACCGAAGCGTTTTGCACAAGCGGATAATTGCTGATTGGCTGGAGCCGCTTGCTTCTGCTAATTCGCTCACTGTCATCTGAACCATTTGTTCAGGATGGTTAAGTGTAAATTTTGCTGCTTTTTGTTCCGACCGATTTAATGCATCGTAAGATTCTTTAAGTCTGGAAAGTCCGCCTCTAAGCATGTCATCACCTAATTTTCATCATCTTCAGAACTGTAGTCATTACGTGTCAGATTGATTCTGCTGCTACTTGCCGGACTTTTGGAAAAAAGCAAGCATGGTATGCATCATCATTATGAATAAGCTCAGGTTGTTTTTCATCACAAATTGACTGTTTAAAAGGACACCGATCTGCAAAAAGACATCCACGTGTTTCCTCTTCACTCTGTTTAAATTGAGAAGTTATAACAAAACGATCCTTTCCTGGCTTTTCAATACCCTTTAATATCGGCATGGCACTTAATAGTGCTTGGGTGTATGGATGTTGTGGTCTTCTGATCACTCGTTCAGTCCGTCCTCTTTCAATAACCATTCCTTTATATACAACATATAATTCCGTATCGTTCCCCAAATAACGGGCAGAAGCAATATCGTGTGTAATGAATAAGATGGAAATATTGTGACGTTCTCTCAAGTAACGAAGCAATTTTAAAATTCCCAATCGCAACGAGACATCGATCATAGAGACTACCTCATCTGCGATCAGCATTTCAGGTTCCACGGTCAAAGCTCGTGCAATAATCACTCTTTGTCGTTGACCACCTGAAAGCATGTGAGGGTATTTAAATAAAATTGTTTCAGGATCCAACCCCACCAGTTTAAGCAGTTCATCCATACGCTGTCTAATCCAGTCTACATCTTTTTTCTTTTGTTTCGCCACTTTCTTCAATGTCGCCTTCATCATTTGTTCAATTGTATGCGTTGGATTTAACGCTTGATATGGATCTTGGTGAATAAGTTGAATTTTTTGAAGAAGCTTGGCACGTGCACCCCGCTTGAGTCTTGAAATATCTTGGCCATCTATGATAATTGATCCGGAACTAGGCCTCTCCATTCCGCAAAGCATGCGACCAATTGTCGTTTTGCCACACCCAGATTCGCCAATCAAGCAAAGTGCACCTCCGCTCGAAATTGTCAAATTGACATTTCGTACTGCGTGAACGGTTTTGTGATTAGAAAACTTTGCTTTTATCTGAAAAAATTTCTGTAGATTTTTAATTTCAATCATTTGCATCCACCCTAAAACATGCGACTTTGTGATACCCGCTCGTTATATTCAGTTCTGGTCGGCTGTCCCGACATGAATCTGTTCTTATTGGACACCGATCATAAAACAGGCAGCCTTCCTGCTTAAAAGTTCTATAATCTGGTGAAGATCCTTTTAATGGCTCAGCAGCATCAATATCTCCGGAAATTTTAGGAATTGCTTTAATTAAACCTTTTGTATAGGGGTGCTTTGGGGAGGCCAGTACCTCGCTGGTTTTTCCTTCTTCAACGATTTCTCCTGCATAAAAAATTTCAATGCGTTCTGAAAGATCAGCAATAACGCCAATGTCATGAGAAACAAAAGCAATCGTGAGGTTTTTTTCCTTTTGAAGCTCACGAATGATTTCAAGCACCGATGCTTGAGAAAGCATATCCAACGCAGTTGTGGATTCATCCAAAAATACGATATTGGCATTTAGAACAAGGGAAAACATAATACCCACGCGTTGACGCATGCCACCCGAGAGTTCATGTTGAAAGGAAGCTAACACACGATCTGCGTCTAAGCCAAGCCGTATCAGCAGTTCCTTTGCATACTTGATCAATGCGCGTAAATCATGAACCTCATGTGCTCGTCCCAGATCTAATATCTGCTGACCAATACGGCGAAGCGGATTCAACGAATTTTGAGCAGCTTGAAAGACAAAGCCAATTTCTTTTCCGCGAATTTTACGCTGTTTCTCAGAACTTAACTGGAGCATATCGTTCTCGCCATTCAATAAGACAGACCCACTTGTAATTTTTCCCGGTTTGGTCACGGCATTCATAATCGCCATGATTAATGTTGATTTTCCAGACCCGGATTCTCCTATAATACCCGTTATACTTCCCCTTGGAAGGTCAATATCAACATTCCGTACAGCAGGTATGTCGCCAGTTGGCGTTGCATAAACAACATTTATGTTCCTTGCACTGATCGCCATCTTCTGTTGCTCTTTAAATGTACTCTCTGTGTTCACAGTTGACGTATCAGACATCTTCATACATCCTCCTTTAAACGCGGATTGAACATTTCATCAACAGCATCCAAAAATAATACGATACCCAAGGTTAAGAGAAGCAGTGCTAATAAAGGAGACAGTAAATACGGCAAAGCATCTGGGCTGCTCATCGCCCCTGCTGAGAAAACAGCCATATTAAGCATAACGCCCCAGTTGTTCACATGAAATGGAACAACTCCTAAGAAGAAAAGGCCGACTTCTGCGTAAATACACCCTGTAATTGATGTCAACAAGTTCATTCCAATATACGAACTGACATTTGGAAGAATTTCGCGGAACAGGATATAGAAAGGTGATAAACCCAATCCTCTCGCCGCCTCAACAAATCCACGTTCTCTCAGCGAGAGTGTTTGAGATCTTACCGCTCTCGCCATTCCTCCCCAGCTCGTAATACCTAGAATGAACCCCATGGCAAGCGGATGTCCAAAATTCCAAACCGTAGACAAAACGACAAGAAGCGGGAATGAAGGTATCGTTAAGAAGAAATCAGTTATTCGCATGATGATTGAATCCGACCAACCAACAAAATAACCCGCAATTAATCCCATTACGGTGCCAAATATAACCGTGAACAGCGCTCCTAGTGCAGCGGCCAAAAGCACATATCTGGCCCCTGTAATAATAAGTGCAAGATTGCTCGTTCCTTCAAAATCGGTACCCAGTGGATATTTCCAGCTAATCGGTGCGTAAATTGCATTGGTGTTAATCGGTAAATGACTAGAATAAAGATAGGGCCCGAATATTGCCATCAATGTAAACAGAATAATAATAGCGAAACCAATGATCCTACTCTTTTTTCTTGTTATTGATTTCCAAGCTGCTTTCCAAAAGGAAACTCCATTATATGGTTTGGGTTTAAATGCATGCACTGGTTGTGCTGTATCTGGTATTGGCATACATGATTTACCTCCTTATCCGTGGATCGACAAATGTATATAGAAAATCTGTAATAATATTTGCAACAATAACTGCAATTGTAATTAAAAGAAAAGCACCGCTCATTAATGGATAATCTCTTGTATCTATTGACTTTAGTAAAAGGTTTCCGAGCCCAGGATAATCAAAAATATTTTCAATGAATACCGATCCTCCGAACATGAAACCAATAGACAGGGTAAACAATGTGAATAGTGGAAGAATTGCATTATGTGCAATATATCCTACGATTGTTGACGATTTAAGTCCACGAATTTCAGATGCCAAGATAAAGTCATCACCTAACACAGTAATGACGCTTGACTTCATCGTGAGCAGCCAGCCGCCATAACTTGACAAGGCATAAGTTACAACAGGTAAAACCGCATGACTCATTAAAGAAGAAATGAACGGCCAATTAAATCCCGGATCAATTGAAGAATCATAGGGTGCACCGAACGGGAGAATTGGCCAAAGAGCAGTGAACAAGTAAGCCAACAACAGTCCCATAACAAACTGCGGAACACCATGGAGCAAAGAACCCGAGACTGTCAATACTGTCCCGCTTGGTGATGATCGCTTGATTGCAGAAATGACACCTGCAAGAACCCCAATAAGAAAGCTGGCAATCAAACCTGTAAACACAAGGATCAAGGTCCATGGTGCGGCAGTAAGAATAATGTGTGACACACCAATGCCCTCATACGAAATTGACTGTCCAAAATCAAAATGCAACAATCCCCAAATATAATTGATAAATTGTTCGCCTACCGGTTCATCAGGGATAAAACCATACATGACTTTAACCTGATTTTCCGCTTGAACAGGAGTCATCCCCTGCATAATTAATTGATTGTATTGTGCGCTCACTGGATCCCCTGGCATTAATCGAATTAGAAAAAAAGTTAATGAAGCTACTGCCAATACCATTAGTATTCCAGAAAAAATCCGCCAAACAAGGCGGATTAAAAAACTCCTCATAAATATCCCGCACCTCCTTTGATTAACTCATTTCTCATGTTGCTGCTTTGGAACCTCTCTATCTTATTTGGATGCTTTTGGTGCTACATAGCCCATTGCCATCCAAACACCTGGCATATTGTTCATTAACCCTTCATCTTTTACAGGAAAGTTATTAAATCTTGACGTATTAACAAACTGAACATGTGTATAATCCCAGATTTCAATCATTGGAACATATTCATTAGTAGCCAAAGCTAGTTTCTGGACAGCATCTTTTTGCTGATCTGGTTTTAGTTGATTTAATTTGAATGTCAATTCACCAGGATTCACTGTTTCGCCAGTGGATAGCTTTAATTTTTCAGGAAGACCGATCCAATTGCCCTTTGTTTTATCCTTCTGGTCATAGTAAGTAAGCTTTCCATTCAGAATATTGTAGCCGTCCGGAGTTCCGTAAATTCTAGCGTAGGCTGTATACAAATTAGGACTGAGTGAGTTCAGCCAGAATCCGACTGCATATTTTTGGGCTGCCATGTCGGCTTGATATTGTGCAAAACTGCTGACAATCGTCGGCTTGGCATCGATACCAAAATCAGTCAGTTGACTAGAAATTACTTTGCCACCTTGAATCCAGTCACTAAATCCGTTTACAACATAAATGTTCATCGTCCAGGGCTTTCCATTTGGCAGTAACCATTTACCATCCTTCTTTTTAAACCCTTCTTTTTCAAGAATCGAAGCAGCCTTGTCAAGATCGTGGTTATAGCCATTCATCTTTGAACGAACAGAACTGTCAATCCAATCGGCAGCCGCACTATCTGTGATACCATCCGTATATTTTGCTGGTTTGCCGACAACTGGTTCTGCTACCTTTTGGACAGCTTCTCGATCGATTACATAAGCTAGAGCTTTACGCACGTTAACATTGCCGTAAGGATCGAATTTTTGATTAAATGCAAGTGAAGCAGCAACATAGGTCGGTGTAGTTACCTTCTCATTCGTCTTTTTATTCAGTGCATTATTTAAAATATTTTTAGGCATCGATGTGAACGGTGTTGCGTCAAGTTGACCAGCAATCAAATAATTCCAAATCTGTTGATTTCCAGTATAGTTACGCAGTGAAACACTGTTTACTTTTACTTTGTTTGCTGCATAGAAGTATTTATTTTTTACTAAATAAGCTTCTCCAGGATTCAAGCGCTTAAGAATGAAGGGGCCAGCAGAAATGTCCGTCTTTGGAGCAAACTTTGTAATACTTTTCCCGAGTTTTGTTAATTGATCTTGAGCTTTTTTTGCCTGAGCTGCTTTAGTTTTATCTTTTCCTGCATATAAAGACTGATCAATGACTGACCAAATATCATCAGGCAACAGTTTGCCGTACTGGAAGCTAGGAACCACTGTCTGCTGCAGGGCATCATGCATAAAACTTTTGTACGTACCGCCCGACACTTGGCTAAGTTCAATTTTTTTATTTGACAATACTTTAACTGATCCAAGAGAAAATGATTGTGCCGTGCCTTGAGTAAAGGCAATAGCCATTGATGTTTTGACATCATCAGCGGTAACTGACTTCCCGTTTGACCACTTTGCCTTCGGTTGCAATTCAATGGTAGCTTTCATTCCATCCGGGCTTTCACTCCACGATTTTGCCAATCCCGGATAGAATTTATTCAAGTCCGTAGCAAGACCAGAAGACCAAGCCAATTGCATCTTATCAAAACTTGTAAATGAATTGCCTGTCGTATTGTACGGATTTTTAGGTGCGCCTGGTGAGATAGGATGATAATAGTAAACAGTTGTGAACTTTGCATTACTATTATTTGATTGCGAGCCGCCGCATGCTGTCAGTGAAATTCCAAGTACCGCAATTAATAATAGAATAGAAAGTCGTTTGAATAACTTCAATTTAGGTTCCTCCCCCTTTTTAAAAGCAACCGTTTCAAATTACTTGCAATTGATAAATTTTTTCATCATCACCTTAAAAAATATTTTGTATAAAAAATGAACAGGATTAAAACGTCATAATATTTTATACCAAATAAATTAATATTATATAAAATATTATTTCAACAACACCTACATTTTAGTTTTCACACAATAATTTGTCTATAGGAGTGTCATATTATCTGACAAATTATTTTTAGAAAATTGTGTAACGAGAAAATATATACTAAATTGGGCATAGTGACAATTTTTCTTTCCATAATTTATTTTGGTAAAGATTTTTTCAACTTTAATCAAGGAATCAAAAACCTGACTTTTGCAGCTAAATAGACTAAAAAACAGCCATGAACCCTTATGGTTATTGGTTTTCAGTTGCTTCTATTTGTCACGAAGTTGTCGTGTAATTTAGTTCTTTTTCGCTTCTCTAAAATTTTTTTGATTTCTTTGAACGACCGATATTTTTCCCGAAATCGATGCCGAATGTCTTGCCAATATCGGCGAGCACATCATCATAATGGTTTAACAGATAATACTTGGGTTGTGGCTATAGAAGGCTTTTCTTAAACTGTCCAGCAAGGTGGTGATTGGTTACCTTGGAGACGGGGTTCCAAAATTCGGTCGATCACCGGCAACACAAAACAGATCAGGAAATGGGCTTCAATGTGATCTTGCGTCGAGAGATAAACTGGTCGTGTTTCCAAATCACTTTTGGTCACTTTAAACTTCTCCTCATTTTCATGCCTCGATAGAGCTTGATAAACTTTTTATCCGTTTCCCTGTATTCACTCGTGACGATCATGTAATAACCGTCCAGCTCCTCTTCCTTTTTTCGCCTGTCCTCATTGAAAAGCAGCCAAGTTTGTACGAATTCCTTGATTTCTCCTGTCCTCGCATCGAAGCGCAAATTTTTCACATAGCGAGCAGCACAATCGTCATGACCTTACTGCATTGCTCATATGATGAAGCCATGAATCGACTGAATAACGCGAAGGGATTTGTTCGCAAAACTTTAAAGGAGGACTGAAGGGTATGAAAAAGGAACAACAAATGGCCATTTCCATTTTGGGAAATATTGGGGGAAAAGATAATCTTCAGAAAATCATGTTTTGCCAGACACGGTTACGTCTTTCAATAAACAAGAAAGAGCAAGCGAATATAGCAGAACTAAAAGAAATTAGTGGCATCATGGGCATCGTTGATGATGATACGCTGCAAATCGTTGTTGGACCAGGAACGGTTAACAAAGTGGCTGATGAACTCAGCACGTTGACAGGGCTTGCTATCGGTGAAGAAAAGAATCCCGATGATCTTACTCTTGAGGAGCAAGCAGCAATTAACAAGCAAAAAATTAAGAGAAAAACAAAAAAGACACCAATTAAGAAATTACTAAGAAAAATAGGCAACATTTTTATTCCACTGATACCCGGACTTGTTGCTTCTGGATTAATTAATGGAATCGCAAACTTTGCAATTAATGCAGGAGCCGATCCTAAGACAACATTGTTGTCTATTCTTGTTTTGATAGGAAGCAGCCTCTTTACCTTTCTCGCAATTTTAGTTGGATGGAATACTGCAAAAGAATTTAATGGAACGCCTGTACTCGGTGCGATTATGGGCATGATTCTTTTCAATCCTGCACTCGCGAGCGTTACCATTTATGGTGAACCACTGACATCTGGTCGAGGTGGTTTATTTGGAGTCATCTTTGCTGCCTGGTTAATTACTGTAGTTGAAAAACAAATACGTAAGGGTGTGCCAAACAGTATCGATATTATTATTACACCGCTAATTTCATTACTTGTTGTCGGACTTCTGTCTCTTTATGCCATTCAGCCATTATTTGGAATATTTACAGATGGTATTACAAATGGTATTCAAGCAATACTGAATATCGGTGGTGTTGTTGCAGGAGCCGTTCTCTCCGGTTTCTTCTTGCCTCTTGTTATGGTTGGATTACATCAAGGACTTACACCGATCCATCTTGACCTGATTCACCGTTTCGGTTATACAAGTCTTCTTCCGGTACTTGCTATGGCTGGGGCCGGTCAAGTTGGTGCAGCAATCGCCATTTACGTGAAAACGAAAAGTCAGAAACTTCGCGACAACATTAAAGGCGGGTTACCTGTTGGATTTCTTGGAATCGGTGAACCTCTCTTATATGGCGTAACATTGCCACTTGGTCGTCCGTTTGTAACAGCATGCATTGGCGCTGCATTTGGCGGAGCATTTCAAGCCGTCACGCATACTGGAGCTGTCGGTATTGGAGTATCCGGGCTCTCATTGATTCCACTCATTGCTCAGAATAAATATGTATACTATTTCATCGGTCTTTTGATTGCCTACGCTGCCGGTTTTATCTTCACTTACTTATTCGGTTATAACGAAAAAATGGCGGAAAACATTAAATAAAAACGAAGCAGTAAATTAATATAAGAAATAGGGCGGCATTTCCAAGTTCGCTTCATTTTTTGTATTTTGACTATGATTGATAGATCGACCTGATTATCAGCTCAATAGACTCAGATAAATTGAACAACACTGTCTTTTTGATTAAATCAATGATCAGGAGTGAACAGTATGCTCGGCTTTTCCGTTTATTTAAATAAATCAATTAAAGAACAGGAAGAGAAAATAAGAAATTACAATGCGCACGGTTTTGAAATGATTTTTTCATCGCTTCATATACCAGAAGAAAACTCGGATGTGTATCGTGAGAGACTCTACGAACTAGGTGCACTTGCAAAAACATTAACTATGAGTTTAACGATCGATATCGCTGCAGATTCTTTAAAGGTGCTTCAACTAAACTTCCGTAACGCTTACCGATTAAAAGAGTTGGGCATAAGTGCGCTTCGTCTAGATGAAGGATTTAATGAACAAATAGTCGCTCAACTATCAAAGCAAATTCCAATTGTTTTGAATGCGAGTACCCTAACCTCTTCCTCACTGCAAGTCATGAAAGATAAAGGTATGAATGTAGATCAAGTAACAGCCTGTCATAATTTTTATCCGCGTCCGGAAACGGGGCTCTCACGTCGTGCTTTTCGAGAATGTAATCACCTGTTGCGCAGTGTCGGACTGTCTATTGCCGCGTTTTTCCCCGGTGATAAAGAAAAACGCGGTCCGATTTACCAAGGGTTGCCAACACTTGAAGATCATCGTGCACTGACTCCATTCGCCTCTCTATTAGATTTAGATCATGAATCAGTGGATGATCTCATTCTTGGTGATCCTGAACTAAGTGCTTACAGCCTTAAGCAAATCACAGCCTGGAAAAACGGTATTTTTCTGTTGCATGCTCATCCGCAAGTGAGCAATCTACCTTTACTTCAGTCCATTGCTGCACCTCAATCCAACCGTCCTGATGAAGCACGAGATTGTATCCGATCGCAGGAATCCAGAACGATGCACCTTGTTGAGACACCCATTCTTCCAAATCATCATTCCAAGCCAAGGCCACTTGGTTCGATTACAATCGACAACAATCTGTATGGAAGATATCAAGGTGAGATTCAGATCACAAAAGGTAACCTTCCTGCGGATCCAAAAGTAAATATCGTTGGCAACATCATTCACGAAGATCTGTCAATTCTTCCATTTATCCGTGGATGTGCAAAATTTCAGATTGAATGGCTATCATAGAAGCACTTTGTAAGTTCGCTTTCTCTGCGTTCATTTAAGAATCGGTTCATACACAAAGTTCTTTCGCTCGCTCCGAACAATCATTTGACTGTTGTTAAAGGCAGAGTCCCGATCCAGTTTTTCGCTAGCAATTAATGGCCGTTCTTCGTTCTTGGTAATTTGAGACGAAACCGGGGGATGGATCATCATCGGAATATAAAGCATGGATACAATAAGAAGCAGACTCACTAAACTAATGCTGTATTTTCGAAAGAAACTCAATTTGCTCAGCTCCTTAGCATGATTGGCTTCCTATAATCAGTTTAGGGGAGAAATGTGAAGAGGGTTTTAAGCAGTGATAAAGATTGAGACAGTAAAAAACAGTCTCTCAAAATGGGGGAGACTGTTTTTTCATGCTCCAACTCTCTATTTAAGCATCCAATCGTTTTCGTCTCATTTCGCCGTTTTCAAAGCTGAAAAGAACCGGATGATCTTCAATATAGGTTTCCAAATGAACCGGGCGTCCCCACAGCTGAACAAGATACTTGAGAACGCCTTCAAGATCACGGACATCAAGCTCTGTCCCTTCATAGCGATGTTTCAGAAGCAGTTCGCCGTTGTGCCGGTAATCGCCGTTCTCGACAACGATATAGGGGAATCCGCCGTTAATACGCATGGATACGAGTTGATCGCGGACATTTTTCCAATCTTTGTCTGTTATGGCATACTTATCGCCTTTTTTTTCGAATAAAAACAAGTCTTCGCGCTGTACAAGCTCCTTAGTTAAATAATTTCGGATAAATGACTGGTCCGATTCAAGTTCCCTCACTTCAAAGATCTTCTCACGGCCGGAACCTTCCTCGGCGCCGAAAGAAAGCATTTCTTCATTTGGATGATTGTAGCGCTCTTCAATATCTTCAAAAATCTTTAGGCCGAGGTAATACGGATTGAGGCTTTGATGCGATGGTTGAACAACCTGCGCGTTCAACTTGGCAAATTCGACCGCTTCGTCGGAGGTCAAATCCAGTTCGCGCATGATACGCGCGTGCCAATAGGAAGCCCAGCCTTCATTCATAATTTTCGTCTCCAGCTGCGGCCAGAAGTAGAGCATTTCCTCTCGAAGCATCGTCAAGATGTCCCGCTGCCAGTCCTCAAGCACCTTGCTGTATTCCTCAATAAAAAACAACAGATCCTTCTCAGGACGATTTGGAAATTTAGTATCTTCTGTTTCCTCTTCAACGTGATTGTCTTTGTCATCCAAATTGAGCAGATCTTGATACTGGGACAGCGGTTTTTTCCCTTTCTTAACCGGTTTGCCGGGTTTACTGTCCAGCCAATCACCCTTCCGTATAATCCGAGGATCGACATGCTCCTGAATCGCCAGCACCGCATCAATAAATTTCTCTACGTTCTTGCTTCCGTATTGCTCTTCATAATTATGAATTCGTTCCGCAGTTGCACTCATACTCTCAACCATATCACGTCTCGTATTGATAAAACGAACATTATTTTTAAAGAAATCACAATGGGCAAGTACATGGGCAACAATCATTTTGTTTTGAACCAGGCTGTTGGTATTAAGCAGAAAAGCATAGCATGGATCGGAATTGATGACTAATTCATAGATCTTGCTCAGTCCCAAATCGTATTGCAGCTTCATTTTGTAAAACTGTTTGCCGAAACTCCAGTGAGAGAATCGTGTCGGCATACCGTACGCACCGAATGTATAAATGATTTCTGCGGGGCAGATTTCATACCGCATGGGATAAAAGTCAAGTCCGAATCCTTCTGCAATCTCCGTAATTTCATCAATCGATCGTTCAAGCTCTTTATGATCATCTTTTTTCATCGGATCGCAGCATCCTTTCTGTGTCATAGCCGCTAGGCGCAATGACTTTATTCTTCATCATATGAACCTAGCCTGCCGGATTATACCCGGCAAATGCCCAGAAGAGAATTAAGCGGTACAGAGAAATACTTTACGAAAAAAGAATAAGCCGGTTGACTTATTCCTTGACACGTTTGATTTTTGAACGTTGACTATTGATCCAGCGATCCAAAAGTGAACGAATGTGTTCTGAATCACTCAAGGTTAATTGGTGATTGTTCGAATAAATCATTTGTTCATAGCGTTCCGTAAGCCAAAACAGTTCTTCTCCGGCAGCCGTCCCCACACGTTTTGCATATTCTCGCAAGGTTTCAGATTCCGAACGTTTCATTCCATCAAACCGGAGTACCAGGAGCAACAGCCTGTATATTTTTTGGAAATCCTGACTGCTGCCGAGCGGATTGTTTTGAATTCTGCGGATATAAACGGCACGCAGCCATTTTTTTCGTGTTAACCATGCAACAATAATCCCGATAAGCAGAACGCTCATTGCCGTCCAGCCAACATACTGCCAATGAATACCGGGACCGGGTGTTGCCTTCGCAGAATGACGTTTCTTTTGAACACTCTCTGTTTGCTGGTCAGTCCTATCCTTCGCCTGTCTGCTTGATTCGCTGTCTTTCTGTGATGAGGCATCTTGTTGATTTTCGGCTGTCTCTGAATTCCCAGATGATTGATCCGAATTTGATTGCGACGATCTGTTGTTTGATGAATTAGCGACAAATTGACTCGGATCACTGAATGAAGGCGTGGGTTCAAATGTAACCCAGCCACTCCCTGGAAAATAAACCTCTCCCCACGAATGTGCGTCCGCATTCGTGATCTGATACTGCTTCAAATCAACCGTTTTGCCATTGATTTTTTCTTGAAGCTGTTCTTGATACTCGCCCGAGGTAAACCCTTTTACCCAGCGTGCAGGAATTCCCGCCGATCGAAGCAGGATGACCATCGACGTTGAAAAGTTGTCGCAGTATCCTACCTTTGATTCGAAAAGAAACTGGTCGACATAATCCTGATTACGAGACGGTCGAGGAATATTGTCTGTCGAATATTTGAATCGAGACGACCTGAGATAATTCACTACCGCCTTGACCTGATCGTACCGATTGCTGTGCCCCGCTGTCAGACGCCGTCCGAGCGCGCGGACGCGGTCCGGCAAATCCTGCGGTACTTGCAGATAGCGACTCCGGATCTCCTCGGGATCACTTTCGGTCGTCTGCCGTAGTTTTTCGGTTTGGTAGACAGGCGCTGCATAATCTAAGATCTCCGAAGAAGCCTTTTTTTCATCGATGGTCTGCAGTTGACTGGTTAATTGATCGACTTTCAGACGTTTTCCAGGCACTTCAACCCATTTCGGCTCACCGGTATAGGGCAAGATTGCCGGACTTGAACGTTCAAAGCGAAGAACTGCCGTCTGATTAATTGTCTTCGTTTGCGCTTCATACAAGGAAAGCATCGTGGAAAAAGCATTTCGGTCGGATGCCGGTAAAAAATAGCGTTCGCCATCGCTCCAGCCTCGGCCGGTATAATGATCCTTGTGCGCTACACGCCAATAACCCGGATTCCCGCTCACTGCCGCTGTAAACAGAGGGGTCTGATCCATCCCAATGGATCCGCCGAGACGCGTGTCATCTTCATCGTAACCGATCCGTTGATTTCCCGAAAAAAAGGAGCCGTTTTGGAAAAAGGTAAACCCCAATCCATTCAAGTAATTTGATGGCGCTGTCCATTGGCTGCCTGGTTTCGGCATAAGTAAACCCACAATTAAAAGGATCGCAATAGCAAAACCTGATACAGCGAACCAGGGCAAGCCGCTCTTCAATTTTTTTCCCTCGGGATATTTTAGTGAGAAAAGCTGCCATTTCTGAATGCTGAGCATAAAAAGTGCGGTCGCAACCATTGCAACAATTGATGTGGCGCCATGATACACAGTCATTGTATCAATTAACACACTGCATACAATTGCGAGCGCAATCAAAAAAATAAGCTGTTCCTTCCGCAACCAGTATCTGAGGGCGAAAGTGATCATGCCAAAAAGAATATAGAACATAAAAGCGCTGAATAAATCAGTCATCTGTCCCATTTCACCTTGCCAGATACGGCTTAAATTATCGCCTATATCTGCACTCAGCTGAACCAGCCAATCGAAACTCAGCAACGGTTCATTATAAAAGAAGTAAAAGTGTACGGCATGCAGAATCATCAATACGCACACCGAAGAACAAAGCCATCCAGGTAGTTTCAGATAAAACATCAGCATCATTACCGTGATAAAAAAAATGAGCAGCGGCCTGGAATTCAGAATGGTCAGTTCGATGAGTGGTTTCGCACACAGCCACACGAGAAAACCGGCAAGTCCGTAAATGACCGCATTCGTCAATTTTGTAAAAAGTCGCTCACTCAAGCTCATTCACCTGCTTTCGTTTTCCGCAACGATTCTTAATCTAAGCCATGAGGATTTTAAGCTTTCGAGATTTTTTTCATCTGTTTTATTGGAAATGTAATACATAACTTGCCGCTGCTTGCTTCTTGTCGCAAAAGCACCGATGACTTCGGCAAATCGGATATCCGTGCTTACCGCATAGCCTAGATAATGTTTGTTTCCGGACATGCGCACATCACTTGTTTCCAATGTCTGATCCTTTGTGAGCTTGGCTAAAGCCGTATAAGTCAGATTCAGGTTCTGCACCGTGTTTTCCTGAAGAACTAAAGGAGCCCTTCCTGAGCGATAAGTAAGCCGAACCGTAAATCCATACTCAAGTAAAGATTTAACGAGAGACGCGGTATAGGAGACAGCCGTCTCAAAACAGTTGTCATCCTCATGCTTCCGTGAAATCAAAACAATTGAAGCTTTACGTTCATGCTCCGGTTCGAACTGTTTCGTAACGAGTGTATTGGTTCTGGCCGCCGACTTCCAGTCCAGCCATGAGGGTCTGTCACTCGGACGATAGGCACGCACGCCCGAAAAATTTGCCAAATCCGTCTCTTGACCGCTGGAATCGCCGATTCGCCGCTGTATCTCTAATTCCGTCATTGAGAGTTGACGCACATTCGGATAAACATAGACAACCGTCTTCTTGTTTAACAAAACGGAACGTCTGAATAATCCAAATGGATCGCCGATCTCCAGAACAATTGTGTTTAAATGATACGTACCTCTCCGCATATGTTCTGCTGCCAGCGGAAGACTTGCTTCTCGCGTGAACCAGGCAAGTAATTCTGCCTTGCGCGTTGCAATGGGCGGAGTACTTTGATCCGAGTATTCGTTAATGGTCATAAGAAAGAAAGGAACGGTCCAACGCCTTTTTAAACGAATCGTTAAATGGAGCGTATCTCCGGCAAACAAGTGATGTCCGTTGATCAATCGTTCAATTTTGATTGATTGAAAAGGATATAAAAGCAGCAAATAATGATAGAGAACAATAGGAGCAAATGTGTAGAACAGAAACCACCCTAGGAATCCTCCCTGAGCAAGCACAAACAGGAACAGGAAAACAGCGATAATCGATCCGAGTGCGGCAGATAAAATCGGTCGTAATGAACCTTTCTTTAGCCAATGACGTGTCATTTAACAGATTCCTTCAACGACACCGGCACCTTCGTTGTGCGGACAATTTCTTGAATCACCGAAAGTGCATCCGTATTTTCATAAACCGCCTCTTGATTAAGAATGATGCGATGAGCAAGCACATACGGCGCCACGGACTTGACATCATCCGGAATGGCATAATCACGTCCCTCAATGAACGCACAGGCTTGTACCGCTCGCAAAAAACCAAGGGTTCCACGCGGACTCACACCAAGCGTAATCAGCGAATGTTCGCGCGTTGACTGAACAATGTCCATCAAATAGTTTTTCATTGCTTCTGAAACATATACAGAGGCAGCATGGTGACGCATATGAACAATATCATCCACTCCTAGAATTGGAGCCAGGCTGCCAAGCGGATGATGATCAGGCGCTCGATCCAAAAGCGAGAGTTCGTCCCTGCGAGAAGGGTAGCCGATGGATAATTTTAATAAGAAACGATCCAGCTGCGCTTCCGGCAAAGCGTATGTCCCTTCATATTCAATCGGATTCTGTGTCGCCATGACAAAGAAAAGTTCAGGAAGCGGCCTTGTGATCCCGTCTACGGTAACATGCCCCTCAGCCATGCCTTCGAGCAGTGCTGATTGAGTCTTAGGCGATGTGCGGTTAATTTCATCGGCCAGAATGATGTTGCCCATTAACGGTCCGGGACGGAATTCAAAGCGTGCTTCTTTTTGATTATAGATCGAGAGACCAGTAATGTCTGATGGGAGCAAGTCAGGTGTAAACTGGATTCGTTTAAAATCAGCTCCGATTGATTTCGCAATGGCACGAACCAGCACGGTTTTTCCAACTCCGGGTATATCCTCAATCAACACATGACCGCCTGCAACGAGTGCGGTAATCATCAGCTTTACAATTTTTCTTTTTCCGACAACAACTGTTTCCACATGGTCAATCAGTTCTGAAATCATTTGATGCGCTTCAATGCTCGAATTCATAGGCTCCCTCGATTCCGCAGTTTTCCGATTCGTTCGATCTTTAATTCTATTGTACAGAAAATAATTTTTCATTTCCAAAAATAAACTTCGTAATAATCAAAATCTTATATCACCAAAATATGGGATCAGAGCATCAATTACACGAAGCAAAGCCCTATCACGCTGTTCGCTGCTATTTACTGTCCCATTTATAAGAAGCTTAAGCCTTTCACAAACAAACCAACGATACCATCACCGGTTACGATCATCTCGAAAAAAAGAACACACGATAGGTTTCGTCTGTTCTCATCTTTTATGGTATCAATTTGTATCTCTGATGAATTACAACCGGCTTTTTAATTGTTCAGCTGAAGCACTCAAAGTCTCTATGCCGCTACTTAATTGATCGGTAATCAACGCTAATTCGCCAATACTTTTGTCCGTGACTCCGGATAATGAATTATTTTGATCTGCAGATTCAATTACAAATTCAAATTTTTCGCCCGTATGCATGGATTCTTCCATGCTTTTTTGAATAATCGCTGTCGTCTTATCAAGTGAAACGACGACTTCACCGGTAACCGTCGTTGATTTTTTAATCAATTCGGAAATTTGAACCATTGCTTGATTCGTTTCCTCTGCTAATTTTTGAATTTCCTGCGCAACAACAGTGAACCCCTTGCCGTATTCACCTGCCCGAGCCGCTTCAATCGCCGAATTAATCGCCAAGATATGGGTTTGTTCAGATATTTCTTTAACTAATAAGGTGACCTGTCCGATTTGCTTTGAAGAATTTTCCAGTTCTCCGACCATTTTCCCCATTTCTTGAACGGAGCTGCTGGCAGCCATGACTTCAACAAAGAGCTGTTCCAACTGCTTCTGTCCCTCTGATGCATGCTGCTTTGCAGCCTGAGACATCTGATTCCTTTTTTTTGAGTTCTCACGGACAATGTTAAACTGTTCAAGCAAGTGATGAACCGACTGACTGTTTTGTTCAGACAATTGTGTCAGCTGATTGCTGACCTGAAGAATCGCCGTCCGCAGATCTGAGCGTCCGGTTTCATACTCCTGTTTCAGCATTTTCTCATATTCTTCATCATAGGCCTCGAGAACAACTTGCTGTTCAAAGCTGATCATTTTGTTAATTGAACGAATCACGCGATCGGCTTCTTTTGTTTTTGCAACATGAGTCAAGACAATGGTAATCAGATTCGAAAGCAGATTTTGAAAGGTTCCCATGTAATAGGGCGGAGTCAATCCGATTCGATAATGCATGATGCCGACGCGATATCTGCGATTAAGAAAAGCCTCATCAATAACTCCTGAAAAAAGTTCCAGTACATGCGCCGCAAGCGTCTTGCTCAACTTCTCCACTGTACTGTATTTTTCAATAATCTTTCTCAATGAATCAATCTGGGTGAAGCTGGAGTAAAATTCATATGCCATTCGATCAATTTCCTGTTCTACAAATGGCCGCATCATTTTCATTATTTGAAGGTCATATTCATTAATATGCAGCATCTCCAGCTTTTCAGCCACACCCGCGTCCGAAATGTCGATAAGCACATCTTCCGATTCGGCCTTCTTTAACCACGAAATTTTTTTATCATTTCTTTTTACTAATGGCATTTAAATCCCTCCAATCCTCCGTCGTCATTCAATCACGATGGAAAGCCAATCTCAATCAGTTCAAGCTTTTTTATTTTCTAGTGAAAAGAATCCCCCGTTTACCAACCCAGTCTTTTTAAAAAGGAATCATTCACATTAGAGATCATTGTTTTATGCCAAATATTTATCTGAAAAATCGTTTTCAGCGAGCGGACGACTATAATAGTAACCCTGAATGGCACGGCAGCGGCATGATTCAATCGCCCGCAATTGCTCCTTTGTCTCAATTCCCTCAACAATAACATCAATCCATAGATGTTCAGCCATTGATACAATTGCCGTTACAATCGCTTGATCCTGATTGCTTTGCGCAATATCAAGTACAAAGGAACGATCAATCTTTAGCTGATTGATCGGCAGGCTCTTTAGATAGCTGAGTGAACTATATCCGGTGCCGAAGTCATCAAGACTGACGCCGACCCCCAGTGCCCGAATCTCTTTTAATCGTCTGATTGAGCGTTCCAAATCCTCTGCCATCGTCGACTCCGTAATTTCCAGTTCGAGATACTCAGGTTGAAGACCGCTTGCTTCTAACGCAAAGCAGACACGTTTCACTAATGAATCATCATGAAACTGATTGAACGAGAGATTTACCGAAATCGGCACTTTGAGCGGCCCCCGCTCCTGCCATTTCTTCATCTGCCGACACGCTTCATCAAGCACCCACCAGCCAATGTCACGGATCATTCCTGTTTCTTCAGCGACCGAAATAAACCCGCTCGGAGGAACGATTCCGCGTTCCGGATGTTTCCACCGAACCAAAGCCTCAACACCAATCAGTGTCCCGCTACATGCATCAACCTGAGGCTGGTAGTACAAAACAAATTGGTGATTATATAATGCGGATTGCAGTTCATTTTCCGTATTCAGCCTCATGAGAAGCTTCTGGTGAAGCTCATTGTTGTAAAAGAAAAAACTTTTTCTGCTGCTTTTCTTTGCTTCTCTTAACGCTGCCTCTGCGCTCGCCATTATTTGCACACTTGAGCTTCCGTCATATGGAAATTGCGAGATGCCGATACTGAATGTCGCATAAATTTCTTTTCCATCAATATGATAAGGCTGTTCTGTTGTTCGCAATAACATTTCGATGACTTGGACTAAGCCCCGTTTATTCAAACAATCCTTGCAGATAATCATAAATTCGTCACTGCTGATACGGTACAACTCTGCATTAAAACGTTCAAGTGCCTCCTTCATTCTGCCGGACAAAGCAATCAATAGCTCATTCCCTATTTGCCTTCCGAAAATTTCATTAATCATCTTTAAACGGTCAATATTTATTTTCAGTATTGAGAACGACCGCCTGGTTTGGTTATATCTGTTGACCAAATCATCTACCAACTCTTCTGCCACCAGATTATTGGGAAGACCGGTCAGGGCATCATGGTAGGCTCTAAAGCGAATCACTTCTTCTTTTTCAAGTTCACGTGCGTGCTTCAACTGCTGATAACGTTCCAGAATCAATTGCTGCTCCAGGCTAAGGAGTTTGTCTAGAGATTCAGATAATAGTAATGCCTGTTCAGGATAATTGACCTCATGTTCGACCGTTTCTATAAGCGCTCGATGATATAGGCTAAAAAGAGCAACTTGATTTGCAATGCTTAGCTTCTTGTTAAGGAAAAAAAGTGCACTTTGGTCACAAAATGTTAAGAAGCGGCCATCAAGAACTCCATTGAAAAGAAATCGAGTTTGTTCTTCATACATTTTTATTAAGTATTCTTTTGTTTCCTGAGACGGAACCATGCTCTGCATTTTATATAAATCGAGTGTATGCTGGCTCATTTGATCGGTAATTTTGCTGCAACGATTAATAAGATACGGATGCATCCATTTCAATAGTTGCAGATCAAATTTTCGAATTTGTGCCAGCCGAATCCGTCCTAAAACGGAAGGGTCGGCAATCGATTGATCCGTGATCTGCTTTTTCACTGCTTCCAGCCATTGATCCCGATTAAATTGCTCGCTCATTTCGTATTCACCCTCATCGTATCTTCGCTGCTGTTCATTCATGTTTGAGAGACGTACCCACTGTTTCTATCGTCATATGAAGATAAAATGTGAATAGGAATCAGGTGCAGATCCTGCTGTTTTTAAATTCGTTTTTAAATGATTTAAGTCAACCCTTTTTCGTTTTCGTGTAAAGCATTGACGAATCTCAATTTCCATGTTACTATTCGAATTAACTTAATTAAACTCTTATTAAGAGCGGCGGAGGGACTGGCCCTGTGAAGCCCGGCAACCTTTCATTTTATGAAAAGGTGCTAATTCCAGCAAGATTTGTGTTTTGAAATCTTGACAGATAAGAGAGTGCGGATGATCATTCAGGCCTCTCTTTTTGAGAGGCCTTTTTGTTTTTCCCCTTCGAAAAATTTTCTCTACAGATTACAGGAGGATGAAGTCATGGGTAAAGTATTAAGCGCGAATCTCGGATACCCGAGAATCGGTGAAAAAAGAGAATGGAAAAAGGCACTTGAACAATTCTGGGCAGGTAAAATTTCAAAAGAAACTTTTTTAGATACGGTCAAAAACCTGCGCTTGAGCTATTTGAAAAAGCAAAAAGATATTGGCGTCGACCTGATTCCCGTCGGAGATTTCAGCCTTTATGATCATGTCCTTGATACTGCTGTTCTTTTCGGTTTAATTCCCGACCGTTTTAAATCAGATGAAAAAGAAATTTCGCTTGAAACGTACTTCTCAATTGCCCGAGGAAGCAAAAACTTTGAGGCATCGGAAATGACCAAATGGTTTAATACTAATTATCACTACATTGTCCCGGAAATCAGCAATGAAACCAAGCCCTATCTGACGGAAAACCGTCTCCTTAATTTGTTCGATGAAGCAAAGAAGGAACTCGGCATCGTTACCAAGCCTGTTATCGTTGGACCGGTAACGCTGTTAAAACTGTCAAAGGGTTATGAGCCGGATCATTTTAATGCGCTGCTCGATAGTTTGCTCCCACTGTATGTACAGGTGTTCCAAGAACTGAAAGAAGCTGGGGCAAAATGGGTGCAGATCGATGAACCGATTCTTGTTAAGGAGCAAAGCAAAGAAGATCTTGCCGCATTCACTAAAGCCTATCGATTTATTAAAAACGGTGTGCCTGATTTGAAGCTTCTTCTGCAAACCTACTTTGAAGCGATCAATGACTACAAAGACGTCATTCAATTGCCTGTAGATGGCATCGGACTTGATTTCGTTTATGGCAAAGAAACAAACTTGGCATCACTCAAAGCCTACGGATTCCCGGAAGACAAGGTGCTGGCCGTGGGCGTCGTCGACGGCCGAAACATCTGGAAGACTGATTTAAAAGCGACTCTAACTGAACTGCAGACACTGCTCTCATCTGTTAAAGATCACGGAAATCTGTGGATCACACCATCATCAAGCCTGCTCCATGTACCGGTCACCCTTTCCAATGAAACCGCTCTTGACCCGATACTCCTGAATGGTCTCTCATTTGCTGATCAGAAACTGAGCGAGGTCGTTACGCTTGCGGAGGGGCTTAATGAGGGCGAAACCGCAATCGATGGCACCCTTCAGAAAAACAGTGCGGATCTACAGACACTGCAGCAATCCGAACACCGCAACAATAAAGAAGTTCAAAAAGAAATTGATCTATTAGATGAAGAGTTGCCGACACGTCCCGGCTCTTATAAACTGCGCCGGCAAATACAAGCCGATGCCTTCAATCTGCCACCTCTTCCGACCACCACGATCGGAAGCTTCCCGCAGACGAAGGAAGTCCGCCAGGCACGGCGTAATTGGAGACGCGGCGAATGGTCCGAAGAACGCTATGAACAATTCATTAAAGACGAAACGGCAAAGTGGATTCAGATTCAGGAGGACCTTGGTATTGATGTTCTCGTTCATGGTGAATTCGAACGAAACGACATGGTTGAATACTTTGGTGAAAAACTGAATGGATTTGCCTTCACGCGTTTTGGATGGGTTCAATCCTATGGCTCACGCTGTGTTAAACCGCCGCTGATCTTCGGAGATGTTTCATGGCAGAAGCCAATGACAGTAAAGGAAAGTGCCTATGCACAGTCTCTGACGAATAAACCGGTAAAGGGCATGCTCACCGGTCCGGTCACCATCTACAATTGGTCATTCGTCCGCGACGACATCAGCCAAGGCGACGTCTTCAACCAAATCGCACTTGCGTTAAAGAAAGAAGTGCATGCGCTTGAAGAAGCAGATATCCGCATGATCCAAGTAGATGAGCCGGCACTGCGAGAAGGTCTTCCATTGAAGGAAGACAAGAAAGCGGGCTACCTGCATGATGCCGTCTATTCATTCCGACTGGCAACATCATTCGTTAATAATGATACGCAAATTCATACACATATGTGTTATTCGGAATTCGATGAAATTATCGATACCATCGACGCGTTGGACACTGATGTAATTTCAATTGAGGCTGCGCGCAGTCATGGTGAGATCATTTCTACCTTTGAAGATTTCGAATATAAAAAGGGCATCGGTCTCGGCGTCTATGACATCCACAGCCCGCGTATTCCTAGCGTAGAAGAAATGAAATCTTACGCAGAACGCGCACTTAAAGTGCTTGATCCGAACATCGTCTGGATCAATCCGGACTGCGGACTGAAAACGCGCCGGCCGGAGGAAACAATCCCCGCGCTCAAAAACATGGTCGAAGCTGCCAACGAAGTGCGTAAAGAACTCAGTGATACAGTAGAAAAATAAATAAACGATTAGAACTAAACTATCCAAAGAGGCTGCCCCAAAGTCGAAAAACGACTCTGAGGCAGCCTCTTCTTTTCCTTTCAAAACGCCCATATCCTGCTTTAAAGAGCTGCGGGACATGGGCGTTTTATCATTTCTTATTTTACATATTATGGCTGGAATCGCGAAGCTCAATTTTCGGATGCTTCTGCTGAAACCAGCGCAGGGAGAAGTCGTTTTCAAAAATGATAACTGGACGATCTTTATAATCGGAAACAACCAGATTATTGGCATTGCGGCGAAGTGTGTCCGCTTCCTCTCGATTGGCAATCCATTTCGCCACTTGATGCGGCATATGTTCAATGTCGAGATCAACACCATATTCAGCCTGCATTCGATAGACAAAAACATCGAATTGCAGTATTCCGACTACACCTAAAATTGTCTCTTCATATTGTGTTTTGTACACCTGAATCGCGCCTTCCTGAGCAAGCTGGCTGACGCCTTTCAGAAAGTGTTTTTGCTTCATTGCGTTTTTCGCGCGCACCTTGGCAAAGTGTTCCGGAGAGAACTGCGGGAGCGCCCCGAAATTAAGTGTATCCTTCGAACGGCACACTGTGTCGCCGATTTGATAAAACCCGGTGTCATAGAGTCCGACAATATCACCCGGATACGCATCGTCAATCAATTCACGACTGTCAGCAAAAAATTGTTGCGGCTGGGCCAGTTTTAACTGCTTGCCGGTACGATCAAGATACACACTCATTCCTTTTTCAAATTTACCAGAAACAATGCGCAAAAATGCAATTCGATCACGGTGTGCCGGATTCATATTTGCCTGAATTTTAAATACAAATCCGGAAAAGTTAGGATCGTCCGGCTGAATGATGCCTGCGCTTGACTGACGCGGCTGCGGCTGCGGAGCCAGCTTCAAATAATGCTCCAGAAAAGTCGGTACACCAAAGCTTGAAATTGCACTTCCGAAAAATACCGGCGTTTGCTTGCCTGCTTTGACGGCTTCCAAGTCAAAGCCGCTTCCCGCCTCATCCAGCAGCATCAAATTTTCCTCAAGCTGGCTGAGTGTATAATCGTCGACCGTATCCTTTAAAATCTCAGACAGTTCATCCACTTCGCCTAATTCTTGAACCTGACGTTCTCTCTTATCGTTATACCATTCTATTTTATGTTCCTGCCGATCATAGACTCCTCGGAATGATTGACCCATTCCGATCGGATAGTTAACCGGGTATGAATCAATACCGAGCACATTCTCGATCTCTTCGAACAGTTCAAGTGGTTCTTTTCCTTGCCGGTCAAGCTTGTTGATAAATGTAAAAATCGGGATTCCCCGGTCACGGCAGACTTTAAATAATTTGATGGTCTGGGGTTCGACGCCCTTTGCCGCATCGATAATCATGACAACACTGTCGACAGCCATCAATGTTCGGTACGTATCTTCACTGAAGTCCTGGTGTCCAGGCGTATCAAGAATATTAATTTTATAGTCATCGTATTCAAATTGCATAACACTGGAGGTCACCGAGATGCCCCTCTTCTTCTCCAGCTCCATCCAGTCTGAAGTCGCAAATTTTTCGGCTTTGCGTGATTTGACCGCACCAGCTGTTCGAATGGCACCGCCAAGTACCAGCAGCTTCTCAGTCAGCGTCGTTTTTCCTGCATCCGGATGAGAGATGATGGCGAATGTACGACGTCTTTTTAATTCCTGCTGTAACTGATTCATTTTTTCCTCCTATGAATTCCACTCTTAGCATTCAAATCATCAATTAAGGCAAAGGAATCCCTCCGTAAAAAAGGCACTCGCACTGCGAACCAAAATGAATTTCACCATTCTGATTCGTCACTTTGCTGCGAATGCTTTTTCAATCATTCTATCTTAATTATATACATAATTCATGTGATTCATAAATGCTTGCCGCTTAATCTTCTCTCGAACAATCCGTTTTACCCGACCAGACTGTGTACTCGGTCCATAACGGCCTTTTTCACTGCATTAAATTTCTTATCGCGGTCAGCTGCATCACTGCCCTTGACACCGAAATAGAATTTAATTTTCGGTTCTGTCCCTGAAGGACGCAGGCAGAACCAACAACCATCACTTAGCTTGTATTTCAGTACATTGGATACAGGTAGTTCAATCGTCGATGTCGCACCTGCTACTACATCCACCGCTTCGGATTTTTTATAATCTTCGATCACCGCTACGGGAACGCCTGCTACTTCATCAGGCGGCTGATTACGAAAATCATTCATGATTGAATCGATCTCTTCCTTCCCGCTGATTCCTTTTAACGTAAGCGATTCAAGCCCTTCTTCAAAATAGCCGTACTGCTTGAATACATCCTGAAGTGCGTCGTAGAAGGATTTTCCTTGCGACTTGAAGTATGCTGCAGCTTCGCAGGCAAACAGCGCCGCTTGAACAGCATCTTTATCGCGTACAAAGGAGCCGATCAGATAACCGTAGCTCTCCTCATAGCCGAACAGGAAACTGTACTTGCCGCTTTGTTCATACTCGTGGATTTTCTCACCGATGAATTTAAATCCGGTCAGTGTGTCAATCGTCGGAATGCCGAATGCTTCCGCAATTGTCCGTCCGATTTCAGAGGTCACAATTGTCTTGACAACAACACCGTTCTTCGGCAGCAATCCTTTTTCCTTCTTCTGTGTCAGCAAATAGTTTAATAGGACAGCGCCAGTCTGGTTGCCCGTCAGAACAACATATTCGCCTTGATTATTTTTGACCGCAACCCCAAGCCGGTCGGAGTCCGGATCGGTACCGATCAGAAGATCTGCATCCAGCTTCTTGCCGTATTCAATGGCTATTTTGAATGCAGCATGCTCTTCAGGATTCGGTGATTTTACCGTTGAAAATTCCGGATCGGGTTCTGCCTGTTCTTTTACGACGGTTACATTGGTGAAGCCCCAGTTCTTTAATCCGTCAACAATCGGATGATAGCTTGTTCCATGAAGCGGCGTGTAGACAATTTTCAAATTGGAGCCGACCTTTTGAATGACACCCGGATTAAGCGACAGAGTCTTTACCTTCTTTTGATAGGCCTGATCAACTTTCTCTCCGACTACCTCCAGAACACCACTTTTCTTCAGTTCATCCACATCCGCAACTTGCACTTCTAATTCATCCTTCACGGATGCGACGAAGCGAATCACTTCATCGGCCTCTGCCGGTGGAAGCTGACCGCCAAATTCATTGTATACCTTATAACCGTTGTATTGAGGCGGATTATGGCTTGCCGTAATCACAATACCCGAGAATGCATTTAAGAAGCGCACGGCAAAAGATAAAACCGGCGTCGGCCGCAGTGCATCGAATATATAAGTCTTGATTCCATGAGCGCCTAACGTCCTTGCTGCTTCCAATGTAAATTCTGCAGAGAAATGACGCGGATCATGTGCAATCACAACGCCTCTTTTTACCGCTTCTTCTCCGGCATTGAGAATATAACGTGCCAGACCTTCTGAAGCTTTGCGAATCGTATAGATATTTAAGCGGTTTGTGCCCGGTCCGATTTCACCACGCATACCGCCTGTTCCGAACTCAAGATTTGTATAGAAGCAGTCCTCGAGCTTTTCAGGATCTTTAGCAAGTGCATCCAATTGTTTTCTCAGATCCGCATCCAAAGCCGCATTGGACTTCCACTTCTCATACACCGTTTTCCAACCCATGTGCTCACCCCATTTTAAGTTAAAACTTTTCAGTTGATCCAAAGATAATTCCACTTAATATTATATATCAAAATAGAAAAAACCGCTGTCATTCCTATTAAGCGGGACAACGAATCATTCCCGCACAGAAATTCACGCTTTTTTTCTTAATTCAGGTGAAAAGTAACGAATAAGTTTCTCCAAGGACACGTCTTGAAGTGAATTGAAGCTGCCGTCGACGTGACCGAACGGCATTTGCTTGGTGACCGCGTTTGGAACAACAATGCAGTACATGCCGGCGCGTTTCGCGGCGAGGGATCCGTTGAAGGAATCTTCAATGGCAATAGCTTCTTTTGGATTTACGCCAAGACTAATCAACGATTTATTGTACAACGCGGGATCTGGTTTCACTTTTGTAACATCATCCCACGACTTAATACTCATAAAATAATCGGAGAGCCCCAGCCGGCTGAGGTGCTTGCGTGGCCAGTCCCCCTTTGAACTCGTTGCCAACCCGATCTTCAAACCAAGTTCCTGTGCCTGATTCAGTACTGATTTAACACCGGGAAGCACTTCTTCCTTGTCCACCAGTTGATTAAATAAGGCATAACGTTCTTCTTGAAAGGCCTCTCTGTCGATCTTCATATGGGCATGTTCTTCAAGATATCCAATGGAATCAAATCCGTGTTGCGTTCCGATCGCCTGACTCCAAATGCTGAGCGGAAGCTCCACTTTGTATCGATGAAACAGGTTCTGCATAACCAAATACATGATCCGTTCACTATCTAAAATTACTCCGTCAAAATCAAACACAATTGCTTTAATCATCAAATACAACCCTTCTCAGTGGTCTCGATCTCCATTTTAACATGTGCACCGTTTATTTCTATATTTGTCACAAATATTTATTAGAAAACTTGACTTCACCAAGTTCCCGGTTCAGATGAAGTCGCCGTTGCGACGGTCATGGATGGCCTAATGTCCAGTGGGACGCAGAATACGGTAACTTCCGTGTTGTTCAGGAGGTGCGCCTATAGCGGAAGTTCCTTCTAGTCGAAACTCACTTATTTGCCGGATTGCTTATGCTAACTTCTGCTGATCTTTTAAGATTTATATTTTCTTTTTTTATAGGCGACTATTCGTGCTCCGGAAGCAAAAATTCATGGTCAATTACATCATCTTTGCTGAAAAGCTGTCAAAGTTCTGATCAATGTGCATAAACTAAATTAATCAACCCTCGAAGTAGCAACATCTTGAACGGCTCATTGTGTAAATTAAAGGAGGGATTCAAAATGAGTAACTTCTTAATCTCCGAAGAAGATTGGGATCTGAATCAAAAAGGTGAACAGGATCAGCGCCGGCATGCTGAAAAAGTTAAGGAAGCAATTAAAAATAATCTTCCTGATCTGATCAGCAGTGAAAATATCGTTCTCTCAGACGGCAAAAAAATGACACGGATCCCGATTCGGTCTTTGGATGAGTACAAATTACGCTACAATTTTGACAAGACGAAACATGTTGGCCAGGGAGACGGCAAAAGCAAGGTGGGCGATGTCATCGCCAAGGCACCTGGGAAGCAGCAGGCGCAGCAAGGCGCCGGAAAAGGCAAGGGCGCCGGAGACCGTCCGGGTATCGACTATTATGAAGCAAATGTATCCATTATGGAAATCGAAAACCTCTTTTTTAAAGAACTGGAACTGCCTCATCTCAAAAGAAAACTGGAAGCCGATATTACAGTCAACAGCCTTGATTATCGCGATATTCGCCGTAAAGGACTGATGGGTAACATTGACAAAAGGCGTACGATTTTATCGGCAATAAAGCGGAATGCACGATCCGGAAAAGCGCAGATTCATCCGATCCATGAGGAGGATCTGAGGTTCAAGACTTGGGAAACGATCGTTAAACCTGAGAGCCGTGCGGTCGTACTCGCACTTATGGACACCAGCGGTTCGATGGGGGTTTGGGAGAAATACATTGCACGCAGCTTCTTCTTCTGGATGAATCGTTTTTTGCGGACCAAGTATGAAAAAGTGACCATCCAGTTCATCGCGCATCATACTGAAGCGACGGTGGTGAGTGAAGAGGATTTCTTCACAAAAGGCGAAAGCGGCGGAACGATCTGCTCTTCGGCTTATATTAAAGCGCTGGAACTGATTCACTCATCGTATCCGCCGTCAAAATACAATATTTATCCTTTTCATTTTTCCGACGGAGACAACTTATCGTCTGATAATCCGAAATGCACGCGCCTGGTTAATGAAATCATGGACATTACCGATTTCTTCGGATATGGCGAAATTAATCCCTATCATCGATCCAGTACCTTGATGAGCGCTTATCGGAGTATTAAAAACGAAGCTTTTCATTCCTTCATTTTAAAGCAAAAAAGCGATGTCTACCATGCGATGAAATACTTCTTTCAAAAGGATCCTGAAGGCGAAGTCATTTAACTTTTGTTAAAAGCGCCATTTCAGGCGCTTTTTTCCTGCAATCACCTGGTTACCTCACAAATTCCGTCCTTTGGTCAAGTTCATGAGGGTTCACTTTTTCGTCTTCAGCCGGACGGCTTCAGATTCTGAACCCAAATCGATCCTTCCTCTAATACAACGAACTCCTTCACAATTGCTGTCCCCAGACTCAATCCGCCGCTCTTCTAAATAAAGTACAAAACGCAAGCATTTTACGCATAGCCCCATCGATAATGGAGGCAGCCCTCGTTCATCTCCAACGCGCAACAGATTCGCCCAAAATCACTTATATGCTTCTTTTATAGCGATCCGATC
>NZ_JAMXWM010000038.1 GCF_024125445.1 Sporolactobacillus shoreicorticis
CTTTTCGTAGGTGTTTTTTTATTTTAACGTAGCGATTAATTTTTCAATTTCTGCATCTAGTCCCATACCTGTTAGAAAAGCAATACCATTTAAAGTTGGAATTCCATATGCTTTCTTTGGTTTTGTAATGGCAACATAGACATCGCAGTTCTTAATCAAATGATCTAGCGATTTAATGTCTACTGCCTCAACTTCGGCGCTTATCTTCTTCTCAGACAGAATACGTTTTACTTTTGAAGCAACTGTTTGACTTGTTGCGACACCGGAACCACAAGCGACAATAACTCGTTTCATTTTGACTGCCTCCCAAATTTGTTTTTCAAGTAAGCTTCCATTCGTTGCGAATCATTGATTGTTCTTACATGATCGATAAAGGATTGATCGTTAAAGCATGACATAATTTCAGAAAGTAATCCGACCTGACCTTTTGGGTCCTTAATGCCGAGCATAAAGACGATTTCAGCATCAACTGGTTGATCCGACATTCCCATATGAGCGAAGCGGATTGGCTTTTTTAGACGAACGACATGGACGAAGGGCTGGTTAACATGCGTCACGTCAGTATGCGGTATTGCAAATTGAATTTTTTCATTTGCTAAGCCAGTCGGATAAAGCGACTCTCTTTCCATCAGGGCGGTGCAATAAGAGGAATTGACTAATCCTTTATCCTGCAAATTTTTAAAATTTGATCTGAAGAGATCGTTTTGGTCCTGATACTCAGCATTGAGGATAATGAGATCTCTTTGAAATAGATTGTCGTAATTCATTGTGTCACCTCCTTTCAAGCAGATTTAGAATGTTTTTTCTGGATTGACAAGCGACTATTGCTTCAATACATCCCCTCTCTAGAAAAATATCATTAAGCTTTAGGAGCAAAGGCACATGAGCATTTAATTTTTCCGGTACTAGAGCAACAATCAGCTGGAAGGGGCGATCTTCCGGATCTATCACCGCTTGTTTAAATAGAGTGAGTTGAATATCTGCTTTTTCCCCGGTCACAGGAGCATGAGGGAGATAAACTTCAGGCCCAATAAGCATTTGCTGATAGTTTTTATAAAAGATTGATTTACATCTATTGATGTAATCGTCTCCAATGCTGCCCCTTTGAATAATGGGTTCAAAAGCCGTCTCTACACAGTCATCCCAAGAAACGAAAGAATCAATGATTGATATATTTTCCGCTGCTAAGCTTATCCGTTCTTGATAAATTGCTCTTTTCTCTTCTTTTTTATCAAAAAAGGATTTTAGTGCAAGCTCAGCAAGCTCCCGTTTATCCTCAGGGATGAGATCTTTTATGGCATAAACAATGCCTTTAGCTTTATGATGCGGGTCTTGACTGAGTAACTTGGAAACAACTTTTCTTAATTGCTTTCGGCTGTCCGGTTCAAGAAATGGTGGAACGATAATGGTCGTCATACGGCTTTTCATTGGAACAGTAGTGAAAATAAAATCAGGCTCCAGATTCATTTGCTCAAATTGTCTAAAAGAAAACGCGCCAATAAAATCGATATCAGGAAACATATCTTTTAAATTTTCAAGCAATAGCTTTGAAACGGATGTGCCATTAAAGCACAGGACAACGGCTTTATAGTAAGCTGAAGAATCTTCCACTGTTTGATACATCCATCCGAGTACAATCATAGAGAGATAGACGATCTCTTCATCTGAAAAGTCATGTTCTAAAACCTTTCCAAATGATTTTTTTGCTGCATGAGCAACTGCTTTAAAAACGTAATAATGCTCTTTTATGAACCGTTCAGTCAAGGGATTGTTTACACGGAATCCTAAAATATTTCTGAAAATCGCCGGTTGAATATGCAGTAAAATTTTTGATTTGAAATCGGTTTCTTTAATGAAATCAATGGCTAATTTTTCTTTTAACAGTGTGATGAACTGGTTCACTGAATAATTAATCTCTTCGCTGTCGGAAAATTCAAGGGCTGATTCAATTCTATTAGACGAAAGTATTTGCAAGGATAGATACAATAAATCCACTTCTTTTAAAAAGGGAAATTCGCTGAACTGTTTTTTGATCACTGGAAATTCCAATGTATTTCTGATGTCAAATTTCTCTACCTTGAATTTCCAGGGCTTGGGAAAATTTTGCACCCGTTGCAATAAAATCATGAGAATGAAGGGCAAGTTTTCAATCTGTTCGTCTGTGAGACGAATCAGTATTTCTTCCTCAATATTTTCCAATTTTTTTCTTATTTTAGATAGTGTGCACGTGTTAATATTGAATCGATCAATGAGGCAGGATCGTCCATGGGCAGTTTTTATTAATTCGTTAACAAGTTGAACTAAATGATTTCGAATTAAATACTCTGGGCCGATGATTTGATAGCCTTCTTTTCTCGAATAGGTCACGTGAAGATTCAAATCTCTTAGTTCTGTTTTTAAATACTTCATATCTGAAAAAACCGTATTTTTGCTCACATAGAACAAATCAGATAGTGATTGCAGTGTGTAATTGCAGTTGTGAACGATTAATTCAACTTTAATCAAACTCTTTCTCAGATTGACTTCATATTCATTTGAATTCGATGGTAAGTTGCCAACCAATGATGCATACAACTCGTCAACACATTTTTCAGATATTTTTATTTCTCCATTAATTACATCAATTGACTCATGGGGAAGCTGTTCACTAATAAAATGAATACGTTCGATGATTTTGTCCTTATCAGTGGATAAGTGGTCAGCAATTTCCTCAACACTTAACTGCTTTTGAACCAGTATAAGGTTTGTAATTTCGCGATCTAAGATAATCACTTGCTTTCACCTCCTTTACCCATTTAATTATATGTGTACATTGCCTGAGCTTCATCACAACAAATTGATAACGCTTTCATTAAGGATGTGATGTACAAATATCATTGCGATTATATACTCTATTTGATGATAACAAAGGGGGGGTATGGAGATGAAGAGAATTTATTTGGTAAGACATGGAGAAACATTTTTCAATGTGCTAAATATTGCTCAGGGCTGCGCTGATTCACCACTTACTTCAAAGGGACAGGAAGAAGCGAACGCATTAGGTAAAGCTTTGAAGCAAAACAATATAAATTTTGACACTGCATTTACGAGCAATCTGGCGAGGGCAAAGGGATACTGCTGCAATTATTTTAAAGGGCTGTGAATTGTCCATGAGCATCCTCAGTGAGATAGAGGAACTGAGAGGAGTATCCTTTGGTTCATTTGAAGGAATGAATTCTCATTTGATGTGGAATAAATCGGGAACCGCCGTAAATCAGCCTCAGTTTAATTCTGACTATCCAGATTGGCAGAAAATATCCGTATTAGAAGGATTGAAAACATTAGATGCATTTAATGCCGCAGAAACAGAAAATTACAGTGATGTAAAAAAAAGAATACATCGTCTCTTGGAGATATTCACAACTTCTCCTTCTAATGACATTTTAGCTGTTAGTCATGGATTATTTCTTAGCTGTTTTCTTTTTTTTCTTTCGAAAGAACAAATTAAAGTAGATGTTATCCCGAACGCAAGTTTAACTAAGATTGTCTATGATGGGATAAATTTCAACATTGAGTACATTGGGAAACATCTTTAAATGGCAAAATGCAGGAGAATTTATCATAAGATGAATAAATTAAAAATAATTGCTTTTATGACGTTTCGTGCTCATATAGAATTTTTTTGGTTAACAATCTGTGTATTATTTGTGAAAAAAAATTGAACCATACATTAAATAAGCAAATAACTAAAAAACAATCTTGACAATGTCATTTAGGCAGACTAGTATGAAGTTGTAAAAAAGAAAGGGCTTACAAAAATGCTGATCTTTTAAAATTGTTGGGTAGTTTATTTTTGAAATAAACGAAAAAGCTTTATTTTGTAAGCCAACTTGTCGACAAGTACACTGGATGCAAGGTGCTATAGTATCGCAGCTGTTGTGTTGGGATTCTATACTCTGAACGCAAAACGATTTATCGCTATGAAAGGGTTATACGAAGCAGTTGCAGCTTTTTGAAACGATTTAAGACAGAAATTTTCCGTTATCCTGAATCTAGATGTTGTTTGATTGAGTGAATGTAAGCTACAATACCATTGTACTTATTCAGTGATTGCAATCAAATGCTCTGGGTTGATAAACGTGAGCGTCAGGAGAATGGATGATGTTGAAATTTCCGTCACTGTGGATAAAGAACGCAACATTAGGTGATCGAATTGCCAATGAACTGCGGTTGCGCATTTTAGAAAATGAGATGAAACCAGGCGATGTTATTTCGGAAAATCAAATTGCCGGGCGCTATGGAACGAGCCGATCACCGGTTCGCGATGCGCTAAAAGCTCTATCTTTAGATGGCTTAATTCGGCTTGAACGGATGGGGGCGGTCGTTCAGGGAATGGATCTGAAAGATATTCAGGAGTTATATGATGTCCGTGAAATGATTGAAAATTTTGCGCAGCAGCGCGTTTCCAAGAAAAACGTCAGCGTTTTGGTACAAAAGCTTCAGCAAAGTATCGATAAAATGGAACTGGCAGCTAAGTATAACGATCATAGTGAGTTCGCCTACTACGATCTACTCTTTCACGAAACCATTGTTCGTCATGCAGATCATAAGCGTATTTTCAATCTTTGGAGCAGCATGAAACCTTTGATCATGGCTGTGATTCTCGTGACAACAGAACAGGTCTTTTCGTATGGCAGTGACCATGTCGAATGGGTGATCGGCAAGCATCGTACGATTGTTCGAGCAATGCAGTCAAAAGATCGTGCGGTTATTGAAAAGTCTGTGAATCAATATTTTGATGACTCTAGGCATACGCTGACTGAGTCATTCCGACCGGATTCCAGTGATTAAAATCAGAGCATTTTTATAAAAGATTTTAATCGGTCAAAGTTGTCGACAAGTCGACAATACCCGCAAAAACATGTAAGCGGTTTAATGGCCGACTTTGTCTTGTGATATATTTCACAATAAAAGGAGGATGTATAATGAGTGACTACATGATCGGTGCGGATATTGGCACAACCAGCACGAAGGCGGTCCTTTATAAGACAGATGGAACGATTGTTTCCTATTCAAATATGGGTTATCCGCTTTATACACCGGACGCGTTTACAGCAGAACAGGACCCAGAAGAAATTTTTACAGCAGTGCTTTCAGCGATAAGAGACGTGATTGCTAAAGGCGGGGTTCTACCTGAATCCATTGCCTTTGTGTCCTTCAGTTGTGCGATGCACAGCTTGATTCCTGTCGATTCAGAAGGAAAGGCTTTGATGCACTGCATGACCTGGGCGGATAATCGCAGCATTAATTGGTGCGACAAAATTAAGAAGACAATGGGCGGACACGACATCTATATGAAGACAGGTACACCGATCCATCCGATGTCGCCGCTTCCGAAGCTGGTTTGGATGAAACATGAGCGCCCGGAAGTTTTTAACAAAGCGAAGAAGTTTATATCAATCAAGGAATATATCTTCTACAAATTATTTCATAAATATGTGGTTGATTATTCAATAGCTTCAAGTTCAGGATTATTTGCCATGAACACACTGACTTGGGATCAAGGTGCTTTGGAGGTTGCGGGTATTAAGGAGGAAAACCTTTCTGAACTCGTGCCGACCACACACCAGATGAGCGGCATCAATCCTGTTTATGCGGAGCAGATGGGATTAAATGAAAACACGCCATTCGTACTTGGAGCGAGTGACGGTGTCCTGTCGAACTTAGGTGTTAGTGCGATTGATCCCGGCGTTGTTGCCGTCACGATTGGCACGAGCGGTGCTATTCGGACGGTGGCCGATAAGCCTTCTACGGATCCTAAAGAGCGTCTGTTCTGCTATGTGCTGACTAAGGACAAATGGGTGATCGGCGGTCCCGTAAACAATGGAGGGGGAGTGCTTCGGTGGGCGAGAGACGAGTTTGCTGCATCCGAAGTGGAAACGGCAAAGCGGCTTGGTATCAGCCCGTACGACGTGTTGACGCGAATGGCTGCGCGAGTAAATCCCGGATCGGACGGCCTGATTTTTCAACCGTATTTCAGCGGCGAGCGGGCGCCATTATGGAACCCGAACGCGCGCGGTGCATTCTTCGGTTTGACCCTGCACCATCAAAAGCAGCATATGATCCGCGCGGTGCTTGAGGGGATTATTTATAACCTGTACAGCGTGATGCTGGCGATGCGCGAACGAACGGGTGAACCGCAAAAAATTCAGGCGACCGGCGGCTTTGCGCGCTCAGAGTTGTGGCGTCAAATGATGGCGGACATCTTTGCGCAGCCGGTTAATGTGCCGGAGAGCTTTGAAAGTTCATGCCTTGGTGCCGCTGTACTCGGCCTTTACGCAACCGGCAGGGCCGATAATCTGAATGTCGTATCAAAAATGATTGGCTCGGTTCACAGCCATGAGCCGATTAAAGAAAATATTGATGTGTATCAGCAATTATTCCCAATTTTTCTGCGTCTGTCCCGCAAACTGGAGGATGAATGGTCGGCGATTGCGGCCTTCCAGCACACACAGATTGGCGACTGACCTTTCGTAAACAGCCAAATGAGGAGGAAATGAAAATGAAAAACCGTTTATCGAAAATTCAACCGTATACTCGGGCAATTTTAAAAGGGCATCTTTGTTCCAGCGGCGTTCCTTATTCAATGATGGATCGCCCGATCATCGCGATCGCGAATTCTTGGAATGAAATCGTGCCGGGACATGTTCATTTAAGAGAGCTTGCGGATCACATCAAGAAAGGGGTGCTTGAAGCGGGCGGCTATCCGCTAGAGTTCAATACCATTGCGGTCTGCGACGGGATCGCGCAAGGCCATGACGGAATGAAATACTCGCTCCCGAGCCGTGACGTCATTGCCGATAGCGTCGAAACGATGATTCGCGCACATGAAATTTTCGACGGCGCAGTCATGATCAGTTCTTGCGATAAAATTGTTCCCGGCATGCTGATGAGTGCGGCGCGCTTGAATCTGCCGACACTCGTTTTCCTCGGCGGTGTCATGCCGAATTATATCAAACCCAAGGAATCGAAAGCGGCCCGGCAGGAATTCCTGAGCGGCGACTTGGATGAAAAAGGGCTTGTGGCCGTGACGCGCAAATACTATCCGTGCGCTGGAGTCTGCCCATTCCTTGGTACGGCAAACACCATGCAGGGCCTATCCGAAGCTTTAGGTATGGCGCTCCCAAATTCGTCATGGCTCAGAGCGCTTTCGGATGAACAATTGGAGGCGGCAGAGGAAGCGGGCCGTCGAAGTGTTGCGTTAGTTAAAAAGAACGTCAGAGCCCGGGATATTTTAACTAAAGAAGCTTTTGAAAACGCTATCTCCGTCTTGCTGGCAATGGGTGGTTCGCTGAATGCCTGTCTGCATCTGCCGGCAATCGCCAAAGAAATCGGGATTGATCTGCCTCTTGACGTGTTCGACCGTATCAGTCGCAAAGTGCCGTTTATTGCTGCGGTGACACCAAATAACAATAATTTTACAACGAACGATTTGCAACGCGCAGGCGGAGTCCCGGCAATTATGAAAGAACTGAGTCCGCTGCTTCATCTCGACGCCTTGACGGTTACAGGGCGCAGCGTTGAAGACAATATTGCCGATGCGGAAGTTAAGGATCGCGAAATCATTCATCCGCTTGATGCGCCGCTTGAAGCTGAAGGCGGAATCGCCGTTCTGAAAGGAAATCTCGCTCAAGATGGCGCGTTAATCAAGCAGTCGGCAGTTCCGGAAGATCTGATGAAGTTCCAAGGCACCGCAATCGTTTTTGATTCGGAAGAACAATTTGATGACGCGTACCACGATGGGGCGATTCAAGAGAATCAAGTGGTTGTGATTCGTTATGAAGGACCCAAGGGCGGTCCCGGCATGCGCGAACTGCATCGCTGTACAGAAATTCTTTCGCGATATAAGAAAATTGCGCTGATTACCGATGGACGCTTTTCCGGCGCATCAGCCGGGCTGTCGGTCGGCTATATGAGCCCGGAGGCTGCTGAAGGCGGTACCCTTGCTCTTGTACAGAACGGAGATCAGATCTCGATTGATGTTCCAAATCGAACACTTGAATTGATGGTTGATGAAGAAACGCTGAATGAACGGCGCCAATCGGTGAATGAACCGGAGAAAGATTCCAGTAAATTTTTGACACTATACGCGTCCAGTACCGCGTCGGCAGCACACGGCGCCGTACGGAACGTATGAGGAGGAATAAATGATGCTGAAAAAACATGAAACGCTGCAAAAACTGAATCAAAATCGCTTGGTCGCAGTCATCCGCGGAAAGGACGCGGCTGATGCCGTTGCGATCGGTCAGGCATGCATCAACGGCGGTATTGAAAGTCTTGAAGTGACACTGACGACGCCGAACGGACTTCAGGCGCTGCAGCAGTTGAAGGAGAAAGAGAAGGGAGCGGTCATCGGCGCGGGATCGGTTCTTGACGCTGAAACTGCCCGGCTGTCGATTATCTATGGCGCTGATTTTGTTGTCAGTCCTAACTTTTCAAAAGCGATCAGTGAGGTATGCAATCTCTATTCAATTCCGTATCTGCCGGGCTGTTTTACCGTAACAGAGATCACTGAAGCTCTGCGCTCCGGTGTCGACGTGATAAAGGCATTTCCGGGAAGCGTCGCTGGTCTGGGCTTTATCAAGAGCATTCATGGCCCGATTCCAAATGTCGCGATCATGCCGACAGGAGGCGTCAATCTTCAAAATGTTGACGAATGGCTCAATCAGGGCGCCTATGCAGTTGGTATCGGAAGCGTGCTGACAAAAGGATCGGAGAATGGAGATTATCATGTCGTTGAAAAAAATGCACGCGCTTTCACGAATAAGGTTGGTATCCTCAACCTTTGATTTAAGCGAATGGAACATTCAATTATATAGGGGAGATGATGAAGATGAGCAGTATGTATTTAATTAGCATTACAGTGCTGGCAATTGCCTTAGTTATACTTGGTGTGACGTGGTTTAAGTGGCATGCATTCATTAGTTTGTCTGTTGCCAGTCTGTTCTTAGGTATTGCTGCGGGACTGCCATTATTGAAAGTGGCAGAGAGCTATGAAACCGGTGTTGGCGGAATTTTAAGTTCGTTACTCGGCATTTTGGCATTGGGTACAATTTTAGGAAAAATGATGTCGGAATCAGGAGCCGGACTGCAGATTGCCCGTTTTTTTACTGACGCATTCGGGGAACGTTTTCTTCCTTGGGCAACTTTTTTTGCCGGTCTGATCATTAGTATCCCCGTATTCTTCGAGGTTGGTCTTGTCATTTTGCTGCCACTCGTGATCGCGATTGAGAAAACAACCAAGAAAAGCCTGCTGCTGATTGCGATTCCAATGATCTCGGCACTCTCGATCTCACATGGAATTGTTCCGCCTCATCCGGGTGCGATGGCAGCCATCGGTATCTTTCATGCGGATGTCGGTCAGGTGCTCATTTACTCACTAATTGTTGCTCTTCCTGCCGGTATTATAGGCGGACCTCTTTTTGCTTATTACATTAGTAAACGTATACATCCGGAAGGAGATCCTAAGGTTGTTGCGGCTAATGTGTCTGCGAAAACTTATCCGTCAACTTTTGTTTCGTTCTTCACCATCTTGCTTCCGATCATTCTGATGATCGGCGCGGTCGTCGTTCCGTTTATTTCGATGCCTGCTTGGTTAGCAAATTTGCTGAATTTTCTCGGCCATCCTTTAATCGCGCTACTTGTCTCAGTCTTTGTCTCTTATTACCTGCTTGGCATCAAGCAAGGAATCGGGCGCAAACTGATTGAAAAATTGACCGGCGATTCGCTTGCCCCGCTCGCCCCAATCATGATGATTATTGGAGCCGGCGGTGCGTTTAAGCAAGTGCTGATTGCCTCCGGCGTCGGAAATGCGATTGCTGACGTTGCGATTCAGTGGCAACTGTCTCCGCTCGTCATGGCATTTGTTGTCTCCGGTCTGATTCGAATTGCGACAGGTTCTGCAACCGTTGCTTTGACCACGGCTGCTGGAATTGTTGCACCAATTGTAGCAAACATGACAGGTGTGAATCTGCCGCTTCTAGTCATCGCAACCGGTGCTGGTTCATTGATGCTGTCACATGTTAACGATGCGGGCTTCTGGCTGGTTAAGGAGTATCTCGGATTAAGTGTCAAGCAAACGTTTAAAACCTGGACGGTTCTTGAGACCTTGCTGTCTTTCGCTGCCTTTGCACTTGTCCTAGTGCTTGATCTTTTTATCTAAATAAGAAAGGTCCGGAGAATAGAGATAGCAAGCCTGAACGCGAACAATTTTGCGTTCAGGCTTGCTATTGTTTTACCCTCTATAGGCAACGCAAGAAACTTCTACTTTTGCTGCTTTCGGAAGCGCGGCAACTTGCACGGCGCAGCGTGCCGGCAGAATCTCGCCGTTAAAGTAGTCCGAATAAACATCGTTGACGGCTGCGAAGTCATTGATGTCGGCAAGGTACACGGTTGCACTGACAACATTAGAGAAGTCGAGGCCGGCTTCATTCAGCACCGCTTTCAAATTTTCAAAGACGCGCTTTGCCTGTACGTCAATACTGCCTTCAACAATCGTTCCGGTTGCCGGATCAAGCGGAATCTGTCCGGATGCAAACAAAAAATCTCCTGCCTGAACCCCTTGAGAATAAGGACCAACGGCTTTAGGTGCGGCATGGGTTGCAATTTGTTTCTTCATTATTCGATCAAACCTCCAAATGTGCGGCAGTTCCTCTCAATTGCTGCAGCAATTGAGAGGAACCAGCCGTGAATCGATACTCACTATTAGTTTACCATAGCGCAGAATGAAGCGAATCAAATAATTGTGAACAAAAAAGATTGCCTGCCTAGGTGCTCATCAACGTTCTTTTTTCAGCAATTTTTTTATTTAAAGTTAAAGAAACATCCGGATACAAGGATGAACAAGCCCATGAGAATGGGTGCGGCCATATCGTTTTGAACAAAGTGATTGTTCAAAACAACGAGTGATGAACAATCACCAAAACGAGAAGCAGCCAGATACCTTTTTTCATAACTTCTTCCCCATCATTGATCATGTGATTGAGCGATCTTTTCTTCCTGTTTTAGCGTGAAAATTTACTTGGCATCCCGCATTTGTGCTGCGCATATCCGCGCTTTTGATGCGGAGTCGCACACAGACCAGCAACCAGATCAGGAACGTGTTCGAATGGCGTAGGCATCCAGAATGATACGCGCCATGACCTGCAGCGGAAGGCGAGAACGCACTTCATAATCCGGGAAATAAGATACTTTTGATTTGTAGCCGACCAAGGCAAGTTCAGATAAGGCGTAGAGTGGGCTTTCACGATTAGCGGTCAGTGTAATTGTGCTGACTCCGTTTGCCTTGCAGTTCTCCGCTGCATGAACCAATTCTTCGGTATGGCCGTTTAGTGAGATGAAGATGACGAGATCTTGCTTTTCAATGCGCTTGCTGATTGTTTTAATGATGTTCGGGTCATCATGCATCTCACAATACTTGCCGGTCAGTTGAAATTTAACGGTCATTTCTTTAGCAATCAGTTCGGAAAAACCTCGAGCGAACAGGATAACTTTTCTTGAGTAAATGATTTTTTGCAGTACATCTTCAATCGTACCACGATCAAGCATTTGGATCGTTTTCGTGACTTCCTGCTCATTTTTCAGCATTGCTTCTTTAATTTTATTATCGACTTTTTCGACAACAGAAAACTCTGGAGCAAGCTGATACTCATCCTTCAGACGGATCTTAAAGGAAGTAAAGCCTTCATAGCCAAGCTTTTTCATTGTGCGGACGATTGTCGCAGTCGACACGTTCGCTTGTTCACTCAGACGGACGATGGAAATTTTTGGCATTTCGTTCAAGTGGTCCTGGAGATAACGGAGCAGAAATCGTTCACTGTCGCTGAGTGTGTCAAAATACTGATTGACGCGTTCGAAAAAAGTAAAATCCATCTTGACCTCCAACTTGAAAACCTTTACATCGATTATAACCTTTTCCGAAAACATTTTCACCGCCAATCATGGCATAATAAAAATGTAGAGAAGAGGCAAGTGAAGGTGAGGGAAGAATCATGATCTACACATGTACGATGAATCCGGCAATTGATTTATTTACGGAATTCGACAGCTTCGAGCCGCATGTCGTTAATCGGAGCATTTTCGAAGATTATCAGGCGAACGGAAAAACAATCAATATCTCATTTATGTTGAAAAAAATGGGGATCGACAGCGTTGCTACCGGATTTTTAGGCGGTTTTACAGGAATGTATATTAACGATGAACTGAAGCGAACCGGCATTGCGACCGACTTCGTCATGATTAGTGGCATTACACGCATTAATACATTTATAAAAGCAGGTGCCAAGGAGTATAAAGCGGTGAATCGCGGACCGGAGATCAGTTCGGCCGCGCAAGCGCAATTGATTGATAAAATCAGCAAGCTCACTTTCAACGATCTGTTATTCGTTTCGGGCAGTTTACCGAGAGGCGTTGATGATTCGATTCTGAAAAAGATTTCGCGGCTGTCCGCCAAAAATGGCTTTAAATTGATTCTTGACGTCAGTGCTAAAGGATTGCTCGATTGTCTGGAAGATCGTCCTTATTTGATCAAGCCAAGCGATGAGGAATTGGCTGCATGGCTGGCCGTTGATCCTGAGTCTTTTAATAATGAAGCCAACCTGATGGAAGCAGCAGAAACGTTACTGAAAAAAGGGGCACAGCGTATCCTTGTTTCACGCGGGGAGAAGGGGACGATGTACGCAGACGGTGAAAAGGTACTGTTCACGACGGCCCCGAGAGGCGAGGTTGTGAACACGGCTTGCGCCGGTGACACACTGCTTGGCACCTTTGTTGGTTCACTGATCAGCAACAAAAGCCTAGAAGACGCATTGGTTTATGCGACGGCTGCGGGTTCATCGACGGCGTTTACCGCGGGACTGAGTGACTTAAAAGATGTTCCGGAATTAATGAAACAAATAAAACTAACGACTCACATGAAAGGGGCAAAAGAATCATGACAAAAATTATTGCGGCAACAGGTTGTCCGACGGGCATTGCTCACACGTTTATGGCGAAAAAAGCACTTGAAGATGCGGCAAAGGCGAAAGGTATTGAAATAAAAGTGGAAACGCATGGACAAGCAGGTATTGAAAATGGCCTGACACCAAAGGAAATTGCCGAAGCTGACGGCGTGATCATCGCCGCTGATAAGGATGTTGATGAGGACCGCTTCGCAGGCAAACGTGTCATCAAGGTTTCGGTCACGAAAGGAATTAAAGAGCCGGACAAGCTCATTGATGAAATTGTAAACGGTTCCGTTCCTTTGTTTAAAAGCGGACAGGCTCCGAGCGGAGATGCGAACGTAAATGTTGAAAAAGAATCATTAGCACACAAACTCTATGTGTATTTAATGAACGGCGTTTCCCATATGCTTCCGGTCGTTGTTGCCGGCGGTGTGCTTCTTGCCATCTCCTTCATGTTCGGTATTAATTCAGCAGATCCGAAAAGTAATGAATACAATGTATTCGCAGCTAATCTGAACGCGATCGGCAAGGTAGGGCTGGGATTGATGGTACCGATTTTATCGGCATACATCGCACAAGCAATCGGCAAACGTTCAGGACTTGTGATTGGTTTTATTACCGGCATGATTGCGTTCACGAGTGGAACAGGTTTTCTTGGTGGTATTGTCAGTGGCTTCTTGTCCGGTTATCTGATTCTGCTGCTTGAAAAAGGCTTGAAGGGATTGCCGAAACAGCTGGATGGTCTGAAATCAATTTTTCTACTCCCGGTGCTCGGCGGTCTCATCGGTGGATACGCAATGGTTTTACTGTCTTCGCCAATGACTGCAATTAATGAGGGGATGATGCATTTTTTAAGCACGATGCAGAATCAGAGTCCTCTTGTACTCGGGTTGATTGTCGGCATCATGTGTGCGTTTGACATGGGCGGCCCGGTGAATAAGGCTGCGTATGTGACCGGTGTTGCACTGCTTGGCCAGGGCAACTTCTATTTCATGGCCGGTGTCTCTGCCGCATGCATCGCGCCGCCGATTGCAACCGGTTTCGCCGTTTTGTTTGCCGGTAAATATTTTCAAAAGGAAGAGCGGAATGCCGGCTATGTCAACTTCCTGCTGGGTTCCACGCATATTACTGAAGGCGCGATTCCATTCGCGGCAAAGAGTCCGTTTACTGTCATTCCGTCACTGATGGTCGGTTCATCGATCGCCGCCGTTCTGACTTACTACATGAAGGTTCAGGTACCTGCGCCGCATGGAGGATTTATCGTTCTGCCGATTGTGACTCATCCACTGCTTTGGGTTCTGGCTATTTTTGCAGGAGCATTAGTGTCCGGCTATTTAATCGCTATGGATCAGAAGCATCGCTTTAACAAAAACTTGAAAGCGGCAGAAGGAGATACTGTTCAGGCGACTTCGGCAATTCATGAAGCTGCTCCGACATTTGCTCAAAATACCCTTTTGAGCAAAGAGAATATCTATTTTGAAAAAGAGATCCGGACAAAAGATGAATTGTTTCGATTTATTGGCGAAAAAATGCAGGCAAAAGGGATTGTGAGTGACCAGGAACACTTGATTGAGGCGTTTCAAAAACGGGAAAAGCAGAGTTCAACCGGAATGGAGAATGGCTTTGCGATTCCGCATGCACAGTCCGACGCGATTGAAAAAGCAGCCATGCTGGCGGTGAAACTTGATGACCCAATAACCGACTGGCAGACTTTTGATCAAAAACCGGTAACCTTTGTTATCGCCTTCTTAATCCCGCCGAAAGGTAGCGAAGCGCATCTGCACTATTTGTCGGACACGGCGCAGAAATTGGTCGACCAACGTGTCGTGAACGCACTGAATACAGCAACAAGTGCTGATCAAATCTTTGCTTTACTTCAATAAAATACAACTTGAGAAAATCCATCCGTGATCACGCCGGATGGATTTTCTTACACAAACAAGAAAGTATAAAAATTTAGGTAAGTGGTCCGAAAAAGCACCACATCCAGCTCATCGGACACTAGGCCATCCATGACCGTCGCAACGAAGGGTTCACTGGCACCAAAGACTTGGTGAAGCCAAGTTTTCTTACGTGGGCATCACCACATTTTGCACTCATGTCCTATATACAACATGTAGGAGGTGATTCAAATGGCAACCCGTACAATCACAGAATCAGTCTTTGTGATGAACCTGAGCGGCGGTTTAGATGAAAAAGGCGAGCAGATTCTGCTCACCAAATCATTCAGAAACATTAAGCCGGCCGCTTCGGAGGATGGCTTGCTCGCCATCGCGCGCAAATTAGCGCCGCTGCAGCAGCATCCGCTTGTGTCTGTTGAACGCAACGACACCGCAGAAATCGTTGACTGACGGACATCAGGTTGACAATTCAATGGAAGGGAGGCAAAAGAGATGAAACGATTGAATCTTGTTTTTTTGAACGCTGAGGGTAAAAGTGTGACGCTTTCGCTAAATGATCCGATTGAACCGGCGGATCCTGCTGCGATCAAAGATGCGATGAATACGATTATCGAGGAGAACGTGTTCCGATCATTAAGCGGAGATATCACGGCCGTCAAATCGGCACGCATCTCGGAAAACAACACGATACCCGTTGAGCTGGACGTGTAACCCGATCTGATGAGGCCGAAGAGAATGCATCAAACGTTCTCTCCGGCCTTCATTCATGATCAGAAAGGAGGAAACTGCTATGGAGGTTTGGCTATCCATGGTTAAGGACGTTGGTTTTCCGGCTGTTGTCACTTTTTTTCTCTTGCATCGGATTGAAGGCAAGCTTGACGAGTTGATTCAGTCGATTCGCCTGCTTCCGGTCGATCAGGAGGCCGATCAACGGGATGAATTGCTGAAAAAACAGATCTGAATAAAAGGCGGCACAACGTTTGTTCAAACGGTTGATGCCGCTTTTTGCTATTGTCTGTTCCACGGCAAATGAGAAGATTCGTGAAAAATTGCATACCACACTCGGAGCATCAGCAGGAATGGTGTCAAGACACTGAAGGCTTGGTGACCATGAGCTTGGCTGAGTTCAACCCATTCGGCCAGTTTTGTCACACATGAGTTGGCAAAACTGGTTTTAGTTTGTGTTGTTTTTGTGAACGAGGGTTCACTATAATAAAAATGTAAGAGATACAGATAAGGTTTTCAGGAAAATGTAAGCGTTTTAATAAAGGCTGTTTTTTGTTTTTATTTTTTCCTGGTTGACCCGTAGTTCACTTGGAATAGACAAGTAGAAGGAGGAGAAAGTTATGTCCGGAGGTTCAAGTGTTAAAGTTGGGGTACAGAAATTCGGTAACTTCCTGAGTTCAATGATCCTGCCCAACATCGGTGCATTCATCGCTTGGGGGCTGATCACGGCATTATTCATTCCAACCGGTTGGTGGCCGAATAAAGCATTGGCGACCATGGTTGATCCGATGGTTAAGTATTTGTTACCGATTTTGATTGGTTACTCAGGAGGTAAACTTGTATTTGGTCATCGAGGCGGAGTTGTTGGCGCCATCGCCACGGCAGGTGTCATTGTTGGTACCGACATTCCGATGTTCCTCGGCGCGATGATTATGGGACCGCTAGGCGGCTATGTGATTAAAAAATTTGATAAGTCGATTGAAGGCAAGGTTAAAACAGGTTTTGAAATGCTTGTCGACAATTTCTCTGCGGGTATTCTTGGAGCGATCCTGGCAGTTGTGGCATTCTTTGGTATCGGGCCGGTTGTTGATGTTATCAGTAACGGGCTTGCTTCAGGTGTTGAATGGCTTGTTCATGCCGGTTTGCTTCCACTTGCCAGTCTGTTCATTGAACCTGGCAAAATACTATTCTTGAATAATGCGATCAATCACGGCGTGTTGACTCCAATCGCGGTTGAGCAGGCACGCGAATATGGAAAATCTGTTCTCTTCTTCCTTGAAGCGAACCCCGGCCCCGGAATGGGTGTATTGCTCGCTTATTGTTTCTTTGGCAAGGGCAATGCGAAGAAGTCGGCACCCGGTGCGGCAATCATCCACTTCTTCGGTGGGATTCATGAAATCTATTTCCCTTACATTTTAATGAAACCGCTTTTAATTCTAGCGACCGTTGCCGGCGGTATGAGCGGTATTTTCACTTTGGTTACATTAAAAGGCGGACTGGTCGGACCGGCTTCTCCCGGCAGTTTCCTTGCTATGCTGGCCGTAACACCTAAATCTTTTGGCAGTTTTGTAGCCAATATTGCGGATGTCCTTGTCTCATTAACGGTATCTTTCGTCATTTCCATGCTGATTCTGAAAACAGATAAGTCGGAAAACGAAGATCTCGGGGAAGCAACGCGAAAAATGGAAAGCATGAAAGGAAAGAAAAGCAGTGTTTCCGGTGTGCTGGCGGGCAGTGAAGAATTCGATCCGAAAGCAGTGAAGAAAATTGTCTTTGCCTGCGATGCCGGTATGGGCTCAAGTGCGATGGGCGCATCACTGTTGAGAAAAAAAGTGAAAGCCGCAGGGCTTGATATCAATGTGACAAATACTGCGGTCAGCTCTATCCCGAGTGACGCGCAAATCGTTGTCACGCAATCCGAACTCACACAGCGGGCGCGTGACAAAGCGCCGAGCGCCGTCCATATTTCTGTCGACAATTTCTTGAGCAGCCCTGAATATGACCTCCTGATCAATCAACTGAGCAAGGGAGAAAAAATCGCAGTGCAAGCGCCGGAAGAAACGGAAACACAACCATTTGTTGATGGAACGATCCTGCGAAAAGAAAATGTGTTCATCAATCAGTCGTTTAAGACCAAAGAAGAGGTTATTCGTTTTGCCGGTCAAAAGCTGGTGGACGGCGGTTATGTCAAACCGTCCTATGTTGAAGGCATGATTGCCAGAGATCGGCTGATGTCGACTTATATGGGAAATGGAATTGCGATTCCTCACGGCACAGAAGAAGTGAAAAAAGAGGTGCTGGCTTCAGGTATTGTGATTGTTCAAATCCCGGACAGTGTTGATTTTGAAGGAAACAAGGTACGACTTGTCTTTGCGATTGCCGGTAAGAATAACAGTCATTTGGAAATCCTTTCGAAAATTGCGGTTGCCTGCTCCGACGTAATCAATGTTGGCGAGATGGTACGCGCGCAAACGGTCGAAGAATTGCTTGAAGTCATTAATAAAGCGGTCACGCAAAACGCGTAGTGCTTTCACGATAAATTGTCTGTTCTTTGTGTTATGTTAAAGGAAAAAAGGCAGATGAATTCGATGTACATGACCAATCGAGAAAAAACCATACTTGAACTGCTGATGAAGACAAGTGGCAGACATTCAACCTTATCGATGGCATCCTATCTTCAGGTCAGTGTGCGCACGGTTCACCGCGACTTAAAAAATGTTGAGAAACTGCTCAAACCGTTTGGTCTGCAATTGATTCAAAATCAAGACAAGGCGCTGCAAATTCAAGGTCCTGATAAAGCCGTTTTTAGGCTGGTACAGGAGCTTTCAAAAATTAAACCGGTAGATCTATCGGCAAAGGAACGAAAACTCCTGCTGTTTCTGAAATTATTTGCTGCCGATGAACCGATGAAAACAGGACCGCTGGCAAAGGAACTGGATATTTCGTCAACGACGTTGAGCGGTTATCTGGATGAACTGTCCGCATGGACTGAAGATTTTGACGCGCATGTCGTCCGCAAACGCGGTGTCGGCATACAAGTGATCGGTTCGGAACGCTCCAAACGAACAGCACTTGCCCATTTCTATTTGTTCTATTTTAATGAAGCGTTGATTGAGGCGATTTTTCAAATCAACCACAGTCAGTTGAAACGAGGCGTGCCTGTACTTCACTATTTTAAGTCCGATTATTTGTCGGTGATTGATCAGGCGATGAAACAGAATCTGGGTAAACTTTATATGGAACTTGCGGACAGTGATTATATCAACTTTCTCATTCAGGTATGTATCGCACTGCAGCGTTTTGAAAGCGGGCATCCGCTCGAAGGTGAAAAAGTGAGTGAGAAGCAAAGCAGTCATGAAATAGAAGCGCTGCCCTTTATTGAAAAGATTGGCACACTCCTATCCGATCAACTAGGCATTGAACTGCCGGATCAAGAAAAGGCGTTTATGGTCACGCTGCTAAAGGGTTCACGGCTGCAAAATGCAGAATCCATCTATTTTGATCAGGTGATTACCGGTAAAGCGATTAAGAAGCTGATTCAACATGTTTCACAGCAATTACAGGTGGATTTGACCAGCGACTTTTCTTTATTCCAAGGATTGATGGCACATCTGGAACCTTCCTTGTTCCGGATAAGAAAAGATCTCGCTTCGTTCAATCCGTTGACGCAGCAAATCATCGATCAGTTTCCTGTGCTGTTCAAGATTACCGAACAGGCGTTGAAGCAGGTGTTTCAGCAAATTCAATTCCCGGACGACGAGATTGCCTTTATCGTGCTGCATTTCGGTTCGGCCTTGGAACAGCACAAGCAGGTGCGAAACATTCGCGCGCTGATTGTCTGTCCGACCGGAATCGGTGCGTCGAAAATGCTTGCGGCAAGGCTCAGAAAAGAAATGCCGGAATTGTACTCGGTGCACATTGCTTCGATTCATGAAATGGCCCACATGGATTTAGACACTTTTGATCTGATTCTGTCGACCGTTCATCTGCCGAAACAGAAAATACCGTGTTTATTCGTTAATCCGCTGCTCAGTAAAGAGGACATGGCAGCAATTGAACAGATTACACGGAATCTTTCAAAAGGCGGTAAGGGTGCGGACCTGCTTCCGAAACGATCTGCTGCGCGTTCGAATGCTTCCGGCCGGTATTCGCTGCAGCAATTAATGAATGAAGTGGATCAGGCACAATCAGCAATTCGTGATCTTTTAAAGGGCTTTTCGGTGATCCAAGTACGTCAGGCGGAAAAAATGAATGATGTTCTGCTTCGATTAATTGACATTTGCTTCGACCAATCGATCATCGAAGATCGTGAACCGGTCTATTGGCGGTTGATTGAACGCGAACGCATGGCAGGGCTCGCCGTTCCGGGAACGAATATGGCACTGTTTCATTGCCGAGACAAGTCGGTACGGCAGCTGTGTTTTAAAATGGCACACTCAAGCAAGCATTTCGAATTAGAGGCGATGGACGGTGGCACGTGTTCGGTCGGCACTTTTCTGCTGATGCTCGCACCTGAACCGTTAAATTCGATTGCACAAGAAGTGATCAGTACAATCAGTTCGTCGCTAGTAGAGGATCGTGAAAGCATATTGACTTTTGCTTCTGCAAATGAAGCAATGATTCGAACAAAATTGGAAGCTATTTTCTATCAATTTTTGATTGATAAATTTTAAAAAAGGGATGAGGATCATGCAGGAAGTCGTACATTTTGGTGCGGGAAACATTGGAAGAGGATTCATCGGCGCGCTGTTTGCCGAATCCGGTTATCATGTAAGCTTTGTCGACATTGCCGAACAAATCATTGCCGCGTTAAATGAGAAACAGACGTATACGGTCAGAACGGCAGCAGAGAATCAGGAAACGATCACCATTCACAACGTTTCCGGCATTAACAGCAAGACCAATCCGGATCAAGTAATTGAAGCAATCGGAAAAGCGGTTTATCTAACAACGGCGATCGGACCCAAGGTGCTTCCGTTTATTGCGCCGCTGATCGCCAAGGGGTTAACTGAGCGTTTGAATCATACGGATGAGAAGATTTATGTGATTGCCTGTGAAAATCAGATTAACGCTACTGATTTGTTGGAAAAAGAAGTTCTGAAAGCACTTGATGAAGCAACGATTAAAAAAATGGACGGAACAGTTTACTTCTTGAATTCGGCGGTTGACCGAATTGTTCCTCTGCAGCATAACGAGGAATTGCTGGATGTGCTCGTTGAAGATTATCGTGAATGGATCGTCGCGACCGATCTGGATTTGCCTGAAGTGAAGGGCATGCAGATCGTTCCGGATCTTGCTCCGTACATTGAGCGTAAGCTCTTTACGGTAAACACCGGGCATGCGACGACCGCGTATCTCGGCTATCAGGCAGGAAAACAGAAAATTCATGAAGCGCTGCGCGATTCCGACATCTATCAAAACGTAAAAGCAACGATTGAAGAGACCGGCGCTTATCTTATCAAACGATACGGTTTCAAGCCAGAGGTGCATGAACAATACATTGAAAAGATTCTGTACCGATTCCAGAACCCGAAGCTGAACGATGACGTGACACGTGTTGGGCGGTCCCCGCTTCGCAAGCTCGGATCGGAAGACCGACTGGTCAAACCGGCGCGCGAAGCGCAGAAGCTCGGTTTGCCGTTTCAGCATTTAGCCAAGGTCATGGCCGCGGCACTGCATTTCGATTACAGCGAGGACGCCGAAGCAGAAAGCCTGCAGCAGCAATTGAAACAAAAGGGCGTGCGGGCTGTTCTGCGTGATGTATGTGGTTTCGAAGAAGATGATCCGATTGCAAAGGAAGTCGTACACTACTACTACTATGAAAATGTCAATTTGCTGAAAAAATAAGCTTTGTATGATCTGAAAAAAGCGTTCTGCCAGTATTATGGGCAGAGCGCTTTTTGACATTGATCATCTGTAAATAAAACGCCATGCATGACGACATGACGTTTTTAAATACCGTATTTATTTTGTTGTAAACGATTAATCAGCGGACAGTGCATCAATTGGATTCAATCGTGATGCACGTCTTGCTGGCAGAAGCGCAGCAATAAATGAGATCACAAGAGCAATGATCACAATTGTGATGATGTTGGCTACTGTAATCTGAACCATGTTGAATTTAACGATACTGTAAAGCAGGTGATTGAGCAGCGTGCTAAATCCATAAGCAAAGATCAGTGCAAGAGCCGCTGAGAACAGGCCAATCAGGATTGATTCGGCGGTAAACAGTCGGCGAATGTCCTTCTTGCGCTGACCGAGGGCGCGCAGGATGCCGATTTCTTTCGTTCGCTCAGATACGGACATAAACATCGTTACAATGATCATGAGCGCGGAAACGAGGAGTGAAATACCGGCGATCGCTGATAGAACGATCGAAGCGATCTGGACATACTGATTGATCGTGTCGAGAATGTCGCCGACGGTAACGGCTCCATAAACGTACTTATCGTTATCCTTGAATCCTTGAATCTTTTTGGCGACCTGTTTGACATAAGTCGGTTCGGTAACATTAACGGAAACATAGTTTGCCTTTGTTACTCCATTCTTCTTTTCAAGCAAGTCACGCATTGTATGGTAATTGGTGGCTGCAGGCAGTGTCTGGGCATTGTCTGAGAATCCGACAACCTTAAGTGTTCCGGAAATTTGAATCGGTTGATTTTTCGTATTGATCCATTGCGCAGTCAGTTGAATTTTTTTCCCCTGAAGCTGTTTATACGTTTTGGCACTAGTCAGAGCAATTGCCTGATTCTTGTTGATGACAATTTCGTTGTTTCCGGGTGCGTGCCCTGTTTTAACCGTGTCGTCGGCGAACGCCTTTGTCCACGTCTGAATTCCCGAACCGTTTGAATTCTTTTTATTATAAGACAACGTGTACGTGCTGAACTGATAACCTGGCTCAACCTTGTCCACATGTTTTAAATCACGCAGACGGTCAACCTGACTGTCTGTAATCAGAAGCTTGGACGGATCACTGGCAAACTGCTGCATTGATTGCTGTAATTCGGCAGAGCTCATTTTTTTACCGGTAGGGTTCTTAAATACGGTAATAGAATTCGGATTGACCATTGAATTGATCTGATCCTGGATGAAGGCGTTGACTCCGTTGCCGAGACCACTGAAGAGCAGGACCGCGAAAAGTCCGATTGCTGTTCCAAGCATAATGAGCGAATTGCGCCAGAAGTTAAAGGTAAGATGTTTGAACGCATTGTGGTAGCTTGCTCCGGAAGACAGCGGCTTTGCTTTAAACTGAGACAGATCTTCTTGAGGGACAGGATAAGCGGGTTTTAAACGTGTATCACCATCAATCTGGCCATCGGTAAGATGAACGATCCGAGTTCCGTAGTTTGCTACCTCTTGAGAGTGAGTAACCGTGATGACCAGTTTTCCTTCAGCCGCGATTTGGTCGAGAAGCTTAAGAACTTCCGCAGTGTTTCTCGAGTCCAGCGCGCCGGTAGGCTCGTCGGCAATAATGATTTCAGGGTCACTGGCAAGCGCACGCGCAATCGCTACACGCTGCTTTTGTCCTCCTGAAAGCTGATTCGGTCGTTTCTTTAAATGATCCCCCAAACCAACTTTTTTGAGCAGCGCGATGGCGCGTTCCTTTCGCTGGCCACCTCTAAGTGTTGTCATGTCTAGCGACACCAAAACATTTTCAACGATGTTCAGATGGCTAATTAAATTATACGATTGGTATATATAGCCGATCGTACCGCGACGGTAATTGTCGAGCTGCTTTTCCTTGGTATGGTCAAGCTGATGCCCATCAATCGTTACCTGACCGGTAAATTTACGATCCAATCCGCCGATGATATTCATCAGGGTTGATTTTCCTCCGCCTGATTCTCCCAGAATCGAAACAAATTCGCCTCGATCTAATTGGAGATCAATACCATTCAGAACGGGAAATTCTTCTTTGCCCAGAAAGTACGACTTGTGTATATCTTTTAGTTCGAGAAAGGCCATGAGTCTCCTCCTTTATTTATTTTGCACCAGTATTAAATATAAAAAAACTAAAACAAAATGTCAATAATGTTTTAGTTTTTTTGACAAAACCTTAAATTATTTTTAGAATTATTGTGACGAAAAAATGAATGAAACGAGATGAAAGTAGGCGTAGGCATGAAACGAAGTGAAAGAAAGGATAGGATGCGCGAACGCATTCTCACGGCCGCCGTCGAACGATATAAAGAGGTCAGCCTTGAGGCTATTAAGATGCGTGATTTAGCGCGGTCAATCGGCATTTCAACAGCGACGCTTTATAACTACTTTTCGAGCAAAGAAAAATTATCGAAAGCAGTAGTGCTGCACATGCTTGCCAGCTATCAACAGACGTTAATCAATTATTTAAACGACCCGTCACTAACCTTTCCAGAAATTTTGCAACGGATGCAACTGTCTTCGAAACAGATACACAATAGTGTGCCTGAAAAGTTGATGGATCTCATTTTTAAAATGTACCAAGATAATGAGATTTATCATATGTTCGACAGTCAGAGCGATTTTTGGCGGCAATTTGTTGCTCGCGGTCGAGCAGATGGGTATATTGCCGACGATTTGAGCAATACGACCGTATATATTTACATTGATATGTTTTTTCAATACTTTCGAAATCCGGAGCATCTGGAAAAACTCAAGATCACACCGCAATTATTAAAGCAAATTGATCATGAGTTGGATACGATGTTTTTGCGCGGACTACTTGGCGCGGTTAGATCAATAAAGGTAGACGATTTTCAAAGGCTTCATACTTGTCATAAAGCCTTTGAAAATCGTAATGAAAAACAGAAAAAGCAGAAACGTACAACCACTAAATCACAATAAATGTATTTGTAAAGCAAAGCAGCCGAACCTGCGATCCGTTCGACTGCTTTATTTTAAACAATAAATATGTAAAAATTCATGAGTACTATGGGATCAGCCTTCATCGGGTATGTGGTTAACTACTGCAAATCCGGGTTTTGTTAATTCCTGAATTTGATCAACAACCTTGAATTCACTTAGACCTGCTGTTGTGTATTCTTTCAACTTCTTCACTTCATTATTGGCAGATTGCTTTCGTTTATTGAAAAGATGACGCAAGCACAAAAAAGCCGCAAAATCAGCATCAGAGAAAAAACCACTGACATCCGGAAAAGTGACATAGATAAAGAAAGAGCCCGAAAACCTTAATATATTAAGGTTTTCGGGCTCTCGTGTGATTACCCCATCTGGATTCGAACCAGAACATCGCGGCCCCAGAAACCGCTGCCTTACCGTTTGGCCATGGGGTAATGAATCAGAACAAGAAATATTATAACCAGTAGAAAATAATAATGCAAGTATTTTTGAAAAAAAAATCGAGCAATCAGGATCTGATTATTTTGCGTTTGTTCATGATATAGTCAAATGTTTTAAATGTAAGGGGTTGCATTTTTTCTAGATAACGCTTACAATATACAGTGTTAAAAGGTAATAGACCAAATTAATTAATCGATTTAGTTAATCGATTAACATAGAAAGGGGCGATTTACAATGAATAAAGAGCAAACGAAAAAGAAGGGAATTCCACACGAACTTTATGAGAGCCTGATGAATGGGATTCGACATATGATTCCCTTCGTTGTCGGAGGTGGTATCTTAATGGCGGTCTCCTTTATGTTCGGAGTCAACGCCGCTGATCCCAAAGATCCTTCTTATAATGCGGTTGCTGCGCTTCTATATAACATAGGGCATGGCAACGGATTCGCGTTAATGGTTCCCATTCTGGCCGGGTTTATCGCTTATGGTATATCCGGTACACTGGCTCTTGCTCCGGGCATGATCGGAGGACTTATTGCTGCAAGTACAGGAAGCGGTTTCTTTGGAGGAATTTTGGCCGGATATTTATCTGGTTACTTTATCCGATTTTTAAATCGGATTTGTCGCAAATTCCCGAAGAATCTGGTGAATTTACGAAATGTGCTGCTTTACCCGGTTGTCAGTGTTCTCTTTACCGGAGTGGTGATGTATGAGGTCGTCGCCTATCCGATGAGCGCATTTAATAATTGGCTGGCGGGCTGCTTAAGCAGTTTTCAAGGATCCGGACTGGAAGTGCTTGGCCTGATTCTCGGAGCGATGATGGCTGTGGACTTGGGAGGACCGATTAATAAGGCAGCCTATACATTTGGCCTTGCAATGATCAGTGCCGGAAACTATTATCCAATGGCTGCGATCATGGCCGGCGGTATGGTACCGCCTATAGGTATCGGGCTTGCTACCGTACTCTTTAAAAAGAAATTCGATGCTTTTGACCGCGATCAGGGAAAAACGTATTTTCTCCTTGGAGCAAGTTTTATCACTGAAAGCGCGATGCCGGTCGCGGCGAAGGATGCGCTGCGCATTATTCCTTCAGGAATCGTAGGGTCAGCGATTGCCGGTGCGCTGACGATGGCGTTTCATATTGCGCTTCCGGCGCCGCACGGCGGATTGTTCGTCTTACCCATTGTCCAGGGCGGAATGGTTCAACAGGGATTGTATCTTGTCGCCATACTGACCGGAGTCGTTATCACCGCGATAATGATCGGGTTGTTGAAAAAGAATATAGCTGAAGAAAAGCATGAAAAAAAAGGAACACCGGATCAAATCATTACTGCTGCTGAGTTAAATGGCGAGCCGCAGAATATTTAAGTATTTTACTTGCTCTCTTTTGTGAAAACGCTATAATATAAAAGATAGAAATCGATACACACTATTGATTGCAGACTGCGAGGGGGAATCGGCTATGGAAACGGAAGAAACGTCGAAACACGCAACTATTTCTATCGTTGCCAAAAAGGCTGGTGTTTCCACAACAACGATTTCCCGATACCTGAACGAAAAATATGAATATATGTCACTGAAAACGCGTAGGCGTATTGAAGCAGTCATCGACGAACTTAATTATCGTCCAAGTAATATTGCACGCGGCTTGAAATCGAAAAAGACAAATCAGATCGGCGTCATTGTTGCAGATATTGAAAATCCGTTTTCATCGATGATGATGAAAGGTGTCAACGATGTGTGCAATCGACGGAATTATCATATGCTGATTTTGAACACGGATAACAGTCAGAAGAGTGAGGAGGAGGGTGTTCTTTCATTGATTGATCACAATGTTGACGCGCTGCTGATTAATCCGACAGGATATTCCAGTTCCATCTATGCGGAGCTGAAAAACAACGATCTACCTGTTGTTCTGATTGACAGACAGATTGAGCATCCCTTCTTCGATTTGGTTACATCCAACAATTATGATGTAACTTATCAGGCAACCGCCTATCTGATTAAGAATAATTATTCACGTATTTATTTTGTCACGGAGAATATAGATAGTATCAGCACCCGGTCCATTCGAAAAAAAGCGGTTGAAGATGCGCTTCGTGAAAAAGGTTTGGACCATGATCAGTGTCTGATGACTATTGATAAAAATAATACACTTGATATTAAAGAAAAATTGATGAAAATCAAGCGTTTGCATGGAAATGAAAAAATTGCATTGTTTGCGGTTAATGGTCAAATCCTGCTTGTGGTTCTGCAAATGCTTCATGAATTACGTTTGTCCATTCCAAGTGAAATCGGTATCTATGGCTATGACGATTGGGGCTGGGGTGAATTGATTTCTCCGGGGATCACCGTTATTCAGCAGGATCCATATGGGATGGGAATCAAGGCTGCGGAACTATTGATTGATCGTCTTGAAGGAAAGCGGAAGGGCAAGTCAGAAGTGTTCGAACTTCCGGCAAACCTGATTATTCGTGGATCAACAGACTAAACCGTTTTTTAATATTCATAAACTAAATCGGTTTTGTTAATCGGTTAACAAAAAATGATGAAGGAAGTGATTATGGTGAATCCGCTCTATCTGAATACGTTAGTCTTTAAAAAACAATTAGATGCAGGGCAGAAAAGTCAGTCGGATCTTTTTCAAACAGCACAGGTTGTTGGTGTATCGGGTATTGAAGTAAGACGTGAATATTTTGAAAACGATTTATTAGAGGATATGGATCGTTGCGGCGAGCAGGCAGAACAAACCGGTTCGCATGTGCTTTATTCAGTTCCTGAAAAACTTTTTGAAAACGGAGTCATTACAAGTCGATTGAATGATTATTTTCAAGAAGCTGAAACGCTTCATGCGGAAAATATAAAGCTCAATATCGGCGAACCAATGAATCTGAGTGCAGATGATTTAGAGAGACTTAAGCAAATGATCAAGCGGTACGCGATTTCATTGACCATTGAAAATGATCAGACCGCAGAAAATGGGAAGCTCGATTTTGTAAACGCTGCGTTGAAAAAATTGAGTAACAGTCCGATCGGTTACACCTTTGATCTCGGAAACTGGTTGTGGCAAAAGACTGACCCACTCGAAGCTGCGCGTCAAGTCGGCTCCTACGCAACCATTTTTCATCTGAAAGATGTCTCTACGAAAAATGGCTTGAAAACAGAATTGCTGGGAAATGGCACGATTGATTGGGTGCGCGCATTGAATGAATGCCCAAGCGACATTCCCGTGGTCGTTGAGTATCCGATTGATTCACCGGATCTTTTGAAAGTGGAATTAGCAAAGGTCAAGCAAGTTCTATCCAAACAGAAAGAAGGTGCTCAATCATGAGCGAGGTCATTACAATAGGCGAACCAATGATTATGTTTGTTGCAGATTCGGAAGGCGATCTTAAGGATGTTGTACACTTCACACGCTATATTGCCGGTGCCGAGGTAAATGTTTCGGTAGGTGTTGCTCGCTTGAATCACAGTGTTTCACTGATCAGCCAGGTCGGTGATGATCCTTTCGGCGCCTACATCCGCCAGTTCCTTAATAAAGAAGCTGTTGAAACTGGTCTTGTCACTGTGAACGGCCGCTACTCAACCGGTTTTCAACTGAAAAGCAAAACTGAGGTTGAAGATCCGAAAGTCGTTTATTTTAGGAAAGGATCAGCTGCCGCACATTTATCTGCCGAACTCATTGAGAAAATGGATTTCACAGGTGCCAAAATTTTACACGTGACGGGTATTTTTCCGGCATTGAGTCCGGAAACCTTTGATGCAACTTTAAAATTGATCGAAAAGGCTCGGACCAATCATTTGATGGTCACTTTCGACCCGAATCTCCGGCCGACGTTGTGGAAGGATGAAGCAACAATGGTTGCGCGTATTAACCAGCTTGCAGGTCTTTGCGATGTGGTTCTTCCGGGATTTCGCGAAGGAAAGCGGCTTACCGGTCGAACAACAAAAGAAGCAATTGCCGATTTTTATCTAAACAATGGGGCTAAAACGGTCATCATCAAGCTGGGCAGTACTGGTGCCTACTGCAAACGTCTGCGCTCAGACGGGCAGGTTGCCGAAACTCAGGTCTCAGCGTTCCATGTTGATCATGTTGTCGATACGGTTGGCGCGGGTGACGGATTCGCAGTCGGCATCATTACTGGAATTTTGGAAGCGTTGCCGGATGATCAAGTGCTTGAACGTGGGAATGCGATCGGTGCCATTCAGGTTCAGCATATCAGTGATAATGAAGGTCTGCCGAATCGTAATCAACTTCGTACATTCATTGAAAAAGCTGTCTCGAAAAGTCCTGAAGCTAAGGATCAAACAACAAATACTTTGAAAGTAATTTAACGCATTAAGAAGGTGGGGGTTCTGTTGAAATTACAAATTGCGATTGATCGTGTATTGCTTGATGAGGCAAAAGTGCTAATGCAGAAACTTGCGCCGGAGGCAGATATTTTAGAAGCAGGAACCTCTCTGATTAAAGACTATGGGGTGACGGTACTTGACGATTTGAAAGAGGAAGCAGGCGGTGCTCAACTGCTCGGCGATATTAAAACGATTGATGAAGGCGCGTATGAATTCAAACAAGGATTCCGTCACGGAGCAGATATCTTGACCGTAATGGGTGCTTCTTCTATCGAAACTCTTCAGAAATGCTACGACGTTTCAGAAGGTTGCGGCAAAGACATGATGATTGATTTACTGGAATGCACGCCGGAAAAGACGTCTGAAATCGTTCATTTTCCACATGCGATTTATTGCTTGCATACGTCTGTCGATCAAGGAGCGACTGCCAACCCGAGTGGCGATGTGCTTGCGTTCAAAAAAGCATTTCCGGGTGTCAGGCGAGTCGCCATTGCCGGCGGAATTAATCTTCAGACTGTTGCCGGACTGTCTGCGGCTGCTCCGGAAATTGTTATTGTCGGTTCAGGAATTACGAAGGCAAATAATCCAATAGATGCAGCTAGAAAATTTAGAAGGGTGATGGCAGAAACATGCAAGTCTTCGATGTGATTTTAAAGGAGATTGATGAGGTCATCAATCAAGTGGATGAAGCAGATTTGGATGCGGCTATGGCACTGATTCAAAAAGACAAACGCATTTTTGTCGACGGTTCGGGACGCAGCGGTTTTCAGGCAAAAGGGTTCGCGATGCGCTTGATGCACATTGGTTATCAAGCGCATGTGATCGGCGAAACCGTAACGCCGTCAATCGCAGCCGGTGATGTTTATTTCGCCGTATCCGGCTCAGGGAAAACTAAAAATGTGGTGAATGATACTCGGGCAGCAAAAGAAAAAGGACTGACTGTCATTGCGGCAACAAGCAAGGCGGGTTCATCTTTGGCCGGGCTTGCCGATTGTACCATTGTGATCCCCGGAGCAACAAAGGGTGACAAGAATAAGAAATCCGTTCAGCTGCTCAGTTCTTTGTTCGATCAGGCCGTTCATATTACACTTGATGCCCTTTGTCTGAAGCTCAGTCTTCGTGATCATACATCTGAGGAAGACGCAGTCAAAATGCATACCAACGTTGAATAATCAACGTTATTGTAAAAAAAATTTTAGGAGGAATTGATCATGGATAATCTTGGT
>NZ_JAMXWM010000039.1 GCF_024125445.1 Sporolactobacillus shoreicorticis
GCTCTGGCAATGCTAAACAACGGATTTATATGGATTTATCAGACTGGTGAATTTTTCTTCAGGCGGAAAATGTGAAAGGTTTAAGTGTTTTGTGAATGGCCAATAAATTGTGACCGGCAACTTGCGAACGTGATTTTAAATCGACTGTTTCCTAGGTAATGAAATGCGAAAATGACTTCTCAATGCTGCTGCTCGCCCATATATTAAGGACAGTAGAGGAGGAATCGGCATGCCTAGAATTTCTGATTTTCAGACAAAAGAAGTCGTTAATGTTGAGAATGGCAAACGATTAGGACATATTGGCGATCTAGATGTAAATTTATCATCAGGCAAGATTGATAACTTAATCATACCGGGTGCGGGAAAGATTATGGGCTTTTTTGGGAAAGATGAAGACATTGTCGTGCCTTGGAGCAACATTGTCAGAATTGGGGCTGATGTAATTCTTGTGCGTTTCTATAGTGATCACGATTCGACGATTAAACGCGAAGATTCATGAAGTGAAGCGTTTTTTTGTTGATTATGGTAAAATGAAAACAAAAGATTGGTCATTGTGGCGATGAGGGGAAGAAATGCGGTGGAAGAACCTTTTTCATTTCGAAACGGTCCGTTGCTGAATTTAAAAACGGAATCAAGTGAAACCCACGAGATCTATTCGGGGATCACATTGAGAACAGAGGGAATAAGCCGAAGCGCTTTTTCTTCCATGAACTTAGGCCTTCATGTCGGTGACAGGCCTGAAGATGTGATTGCCAATCGACGGCATGTTTCAAAAAAAATCGGGTTTCCGCTTGAGCAGTGGGTTTGCGCGGAGCAAGTGCACGGTACGGGCATTTCCAGAATTACGAACGATTCCGCGGGATCAGGTGCGTTTTCACTTCATTCGGTGGTCAAAGGTGTGGACGGCTTGTTTACAACTGAACCGAATCTCTTACTCGCGCTTTGTTTTGCTGACTGCGTCCCTATTTATTATCAAACGCACCACCCGGATTCGATCGGTATCATGCATGCGGGCTGGAGAGGAACGGTAGCAGGAGGTGCAGCCTGCATGGTGGAATACATGAGCCATGAACTCGGCATAGCTCCTTCCTTGATTCACGTCGTCATCGGTCCTTCAATTGGAAGTGAAGATTATGAGGTTGATCAAAACGTAATCAATGAAGTTCAAAAACTTGATCGCTCCATCTGGAAAACAGCTGTAGCAGATTATGGCGGGGGACGCTATCTTCTTAATTTGAAAACATTGAATCGATCGATCCTCGTTGCAAGCGGAGTGCCGGAGAACCAAATTCAAATGACCGGTTACAATACGTATGCTCATCCCGACCTGTTCTATTCTTTTCGGCGCGACCAAGGAAAGACCGGTCGAATGTTGGGCTATATTGGAATGAAGGAAAAGGAGAACAATGAATCGTGAACGTTGCGGAAAATTTAAAACAAGTGCAGGCAACAATTAAAGACGCTTGCGAGCGTTCCGGACGGAATACTGAGGATGTTACCGTAATCGCGGTTACTAAATATGTATCAACGGACCGAGCGCAGGAGGCAGTAGACAACGGGATCTTCCATCTTGCGGAAAACAGGAAAGAAGGTTTGCTTGAGAAACAGGAATTCATTCATGATGACCGGGTTACATGGCATTTGATTGGCACTTTGCAGACGCGAAAAGTAAAAGATGTTATGGGGAAAATCGATTATTTTCACGCACTGGATCGTCTGAAACTGGCGAATGAGTTAAATAAACGAATAAAAGAAGGAACATTAAATTGTTTTGTCGAAATAAATATTTCCGGTGAGGAGTCAAAACACGGCATTACCGAAGATCAGCTTGATTCGTTTATCGATGCGTTAGCTAGCTATGAACATCTTCGTGTTGTTGGCCTGATGACCATGGCACCGAATACGGGGGATCGTGATGTGATTCGTCACGTCTTTCATCGACTGCGTATTTTGCGTGATCGTATTCAGGATCGCAAGATTCATTACGCTCCGTGCACTGAACTTTCTATGGGTATGTCACATGACTATGAGATTGCTGTTGAAGAAGGCGCGACTTTTGTTCGAATAGGTACGTCACTTGTAGGCAATGAATGAAAGGAGACGGGAATCATGGGTCTTAAAGGCACATTCAAACGATTCTTTGACCTTGAAGAAACTGTGGAACGCTCAGAAAGCCCAATGTCCTCAGTGCGTGAGTCGGAAGGAGGCCAGCCGGCTCAAGAACAACGCAGAATGGAAAAAAGCGGCAGAATTGTTGCGATTCAGAATGTTCATAAGCAAAACAAGGTTGTTCTCGTTGAACCTAAGCGGTTTGAAGAGGTTGAAGAGATTGTCGGCTATCTAAAAAATAAGCAGACGATCATATGCAGCCTCCAAGGGACAAGCAAGGAGCATGGTCAAAGAATCCTTGACTTTATGGGAGGAACTGCTTTTGCATTAAATGCGCAAATACGAAAGATTGGAAAAAACACTTTTCTTTTTGCGCCGGAACAAGTGGATATATCAGGCATGATCAGTAATTGGCCGGAAAATTAATCAAAATATGAGGTGAATGGATTGGTAATTGCTTACTATCTCTCGCAAGTCATTAATATTTATTCATGGATATTGATTATATACATTCTAATGTCATGGGTTCCAAGTGTACAGGACTCATCGATTGGAAGGCTGTTTGCCAATGTTTGCGAACCGTTTTTGTCGCCTTTTCGCAGAATCATTCCTCCGATTGGCGGTGTGATCGATATTTCCCCGATCATTGCGTTTTTTGTTTTGCGGCTTGCGACGAGAGGCATCTACTATTTAGCCTATCTTTTTGCGTGAGGCCTCACCATGTCCATATATGAGCATTTTAGACCGGAGGAACGCAGCTTGATTGACCATTTTTCAGATTTGCGAGACCAAGCTGCAGAGCGTTATGTATCTAAACGAACTGATTTTTTAGATCCGCGGCAACAGATTATTCTGAAATCGGTGATTGGGAGCCGAGATGACGTTCGTCTTTCTTTTTTCGGCGGTTATGACCAGGCGGAACGCGCACGGGCTTTAATTCTTCCCAAGTATGCCGAAGAGAAAGACAATCCGTTTCAGCTTTCCTATTTGGAAGTACGCTATCCGTCAAAGTTCGGTATGATTACCCATCCCCAGCTTCTCGGTTCGTTGATCGGAACCGGTGTTTCAAGAGATAAAATCGGTGACCTGCTTATTGAAGAAGGGCATGCGCAATTTATTTGTACAGAAGAGCTGGAGCCTTACTTTGCGCTTAATCTTAATTCTGTCGGAAAAATGAGTGTTTCCTGCGTACCGATCAAAAGGCAGGCACTCTTACATGGTGTTGATGATTGGCAAAATTTTGACGGGACGATATCTTCTTTGAGACTGGACACTGTCCTGTCTGAGGTTTATCATTTGCCCAGAGCAAAGACTTCGGAACTCATTACGAAGGGATTTGTAAAAGTTAACTGGAAAATTGTTGAGAAACGCGATTTCGAGATTTGCGAAGGAGATTGTCTGTCGCTCCGAGGATTCGGTCGCAGTAAAATAATATCGAGCGGAGGCTTGACAAAAAAGAACAAAATTCGGATACAATATGGTAAACTTAAATAAACGAATTGTTTGTAAAATGACTTGGAGGTGACTAGGATGCCATTGACACCCTTGGATATTCATAATAAATCGTTTTCGCGCGGATTTCGCGGATATGATGAAGACGAAGTGAACGACTTTCTTGATCAGATTATTAAGGATTATGAAGCTCTGATTCGTGAAAAAAAGGATCTAGAGCAAAAAATTAAGAATTCGGACGAGAAGCTGAGTCACTTCTCCAATATCGAAACGACGTTGAACAAAAGTATTCTTGTAGCCCAGGAAACGGCAGAGGAAGTGAAGCAGAACGCAAATAAAGAAGCGAAACTGATTGTGATGGAAGCAAAGAAAAACGCGGATCGAATTATCAATGAAGCACTTGAAAAGTCTCGCAAAGTCACGTTGAATATCGAAGAATTGAAAAAAGAAGCGAATGTATATCGGACTCGTTTCCAGATGCTGATCGAAGCGCAGCTTGAGCTGCTTAAAAGTGATGATTGGAAGAGCATGTCTGCAGGAAATGATGACGATAACGCGGAAAGTCCGCAAAAAGACGATGTGATTCAGTCACAAGCTTGACGCAAGGCGTTTGATTGCATATACTGTCTTACATAAACATTGCTGAAGACGAGTTTAAGATACTGCGGCAATTATAGTATTGGCTATTTCTGTGAGAGGGAAAGTATTCATTGCAAGGTCACAAAGCGAGCCGGGAGAAGGTGCGAGCCTGGTGCGGACGGTAATGAAGAAGATCACCCTTGAGTTTGGTTTTGAACGCATGGCACGGCCGTGTCAGTAAGATCCGACGTTTATTCGCGTTAAGATAATCATGAGTGGCAGATTTTGTCTGCTATTAGGGTGGTACCGCGGTCCTTCCGTCCCTTTGGGATGTAAGGGCCTTTTTATATAGGTGTAAAGAAAAACAGAAAGACGATGGAGGCGTTTTACAATGGAATACAAGAAGACACTACTGATGCCGAAAACGAACTTTAAAATGCGCGGCAGTCTTCCAACAAAAGAACCACAAATGCAGGAACAGTGGGATCAGGATCATATTTATGAACAATCCTTAAAGGTGAACGAAGGAAAACCAACGTTTATTTTACACGACGGACCTCCTTACGCTAATGGCAATATTCACATCGGTCATGCTGAAAATAAGGTGCTTAAGGACATCATTACTCGGTTTAAGTCCATGACCGGTTATAAAGCCTACTATGTACCCGGCTGGGATACGCATGGGCTGCCGATCGAACAGCAGCTTGCCAAGCAGGGAATCGACCGCAAAAAGATGTCGGTGGCCGATCTTCGCGAAAAGTGCAAAGAATATGCGCTCGGACAGGTAGAGCATCAAAAAAAGCAGTTTAAGCGGCTTGGCGTTCGCGGAGACTGGGATCATCCTTATCTGACCTTGCATAAGGAATTTGAAGCAGAGCAGATCGAAGTCTTCGGTGAAATGGCTAAGAAGGGTTATATCTATAAAGATAAAAAAACCGTTTACTGGTCCCCTTCTTCAGAATCTGCGCTTGCCGAAGCTGAAATTGAGTATAAGGACGTTAAGTCTTACTCTATTTATGTTGCTTTTCATGTAATCGATGGGAAAGGCGTCCTGAATTCAGATGAAGAAGTGATTATCTGGACAACGACTCCTTGGACAATGCCGGCCAACCTTGCCATTGCTGTCAATCCGAAGTTCGAATACAGTGTCGTTCAGGCCGCGGATCATAAATTTGTCGTGGCAGCCGATTTGATTGAGTCACTGACAAAAACATTTGAATGGGAAAATCCTCAAGTGCTGCGCACGTTCAGCGGTAAAGATTTGGAACATGTCGTCTGCCGCCATCCGTTCTATGATCGTCCGTCCTTGATGATTCTCGGTGATCACGTGACTCTGGATGCTGGTACCGGCTGCGTGCATACCGCCCCGGGATTCGGTGCCGACGACTTTTATGTCGGGAAGAAGTATGGATTGGATATTCTCTGCCCGGTGGACGACCGTGGCTGCATGACGGATGAAGCGCCCGGCTTTGAAGGCATATTCTATGAGAAAGCAAACGAACCGGTCATTGGAAAGCTTAAAGAAGTCAATGCATTGCTTAAGGCCGGCACATTTACTCACTCCTACCCTCATGATTGGCGAACCAAAAAACCGGTTATCTGGAGGGCAACAAAACAATGGTTTGCTTCAATCAAGGCTTACCGCGACGATATTTTAAAAGCGATTCATGAAGTGCGCTGGATTCCGTCATGGGGTGATGTACGGATGACGAATATGATCAAAGATCGTGAGGATTGGTGTATTTCGCGTCAACGCGCATGGGGCGTTCCGATTCCCGTATTTTATGGTGAGGACGGCGAACCGATCGTTACTGATGAAACGATTCAGCATGTTGCGGATCTGTTCCGCGAGCATGGATCGAACATCTGGTTTCAATGGGATGCGAAGGATTTGCTACCGGAAGGATTTACATCAGAACACAGCCCGAACGGCATCTTCAGGAAAGAGACCGATATCATGGACGTTTGGTTCGATTCCGGTTCATCGCACCAAGGTGTTCTGACGACCCGTGAAGGTCTTCGCCGGCCTGCCGATATGTATCTTGAAGGCTCCGATCAATACCGCGGCTGGTTCAATTCGTCCCTTGCCACTGCTGTTGCCGTCACCGGTCACGCACCCTATAAACAAGTGCTCAGCCATGGGTTTACGCTTGACGGTAAAGGATTGAAAATGAGCAAATCTGTTGGCAACGTTATTGATCCAATGAAGGTCATGCAGCAATACGGCGCGGACATCATCCGACTTTGGGTAGCATCGGTTGATTATCAGGCTGATGCAAGGGTATCCAATGAAATTCTCGGTCAGGTCGCAGAAGTTTATCGTAAAATCCGCAACACTGTCCGATTCATGCTTGGCAATCTGAGCGATTTCACCGTGGATAAAACAGTTCCTACACAAGATATGCCGGAACTTGAGCAATATATGCTTGTGAAACTGAATCAATTTATTGAAACTTGCCTAAAAAATTATGAGGACTATCAATTTTTGAACGTGTACAAGGCACTTCAAAATTATTGTTCACTTGATTTGAGTGCATTTTATATGGATATTGCGAAGGACGCATTGTATGTTCAACCTAAAGAATCGTTAGTTCGTCGTTCTGCGCAGACTGTTCTTTATAAGACGGTTGTTGCGCTGACCAAATTACTTTCGCCGATTATTCCCCATACGGCGGAGGAAATCTGGCAGCATATTCCCGGCGCGGCCGAAGCTTCTCAATATGTACAGCTTACCAATATGCCGGAAACTGAGAAAATTGCCGATGCGGAAGCACTGGAACAAAAATGGGCGGCACTTGTAGCGGTGCGCGATGATGTGCTCAAATCGCTGGAAAAAGCACGTGACGCTAAATTAATCGGGAAATCACTTGAAGCTTCCGTAACGCTTTTTGTAACGCCGGAAACCGCGTTCCTAAAAAATGTTGACCGTCTTGATAAGCTTCTGATTGTATCGCAGGTTGCTGTTAAAGAAAGCGAAAACGCGCCGGAAGCTGCTGATCGGTATGCACGACTTGCCGTCCTTGTAGCTCCGGCCGAAGGAAAAAAATGCGAACGTTGCTGGTCCATTCTGCCATCGGTTGGTGAAGATTCGGAGCACCCGACTCTGTGCAGCCATTGTGCGGAAACGGTCCGCCATGATTATGCGGGTGTAACGCTTGATTGAGTCATTTTTTGCCCGGCTGTGACCGTTCACAGTACGGATGTCGGCTTTGACATCATTCATTAAGAAAATCATTACCAATCCGCGTAAATATTACGCGGGCTAAAAATCCTCCTTTATCCCCACACTAAGAAATGTGCGCGGAAGCAAAGGGGGATTTTCTATAGATGTGGGGTTACAAGCAAATAAAAAAAAGACTGCTCAAGCGAAAAAATGAACTTGAAAAGAAGCTGAATCATGATATGGAGACAGCGACCGAACTTGGCTCCGTATCAGATATTGCTTCCGGAGAATTGTCTGCTTATGACAACCATCCGGCCGAATCGGCGACGCAGCTTTATGATCGGGAAAAAGATCTGGCATTTCATAAGCTGGAGCAAAAAGAATATGAAGAAATTAATCATGCTTTAGAGAAAATTCAATTTGGCACATATGGATACGACGAGAAAACCGGCGAGAAAATACCCCGCGCACGGTTAAACGCTTTACCCACGGCGCGAACAGTGGCAAGCCGCTCAGATACTGTTCACAGCAGATCTGTGCGCCCTGTTGAAGAAACGGTCATAATGGATTTGGAAAAGCAGGGAATAACTGATTTTGAAAGCGACGGATATAATGAACAGAATGCCTTTGACATCGTCTCCCAATACAATGATCAGGAAGGCATTTTTGAAGATGCACCGTACAGTGATGACGAGGAAGGCATTGGGTTCGTTGAAGAACTGGAGGCTTTTGCGGCAACCGATATTAACGGTTTTTCCGGCGACGACGAGATCCAAATTATGAAAAATCATCATTATGATCATTGGTCGGCGGAAAATGAGGACGATGATCTGAATCCGATCGGGTGATTATTCAAATTGCAGCAGCAGATCAAATGATCGCTGCTGCATACATATATCTTTTAATCAATCTATGCTAAAATTTAGGATAAAATAGGAAAAATTGATTTTAGGCTTGTTTGGAAATTAACGCGTGTTGGAGGAACCTGTTCATGATTTACTACGCACTTGCATTGATTGTTTTACTTATTGATCAGCTTTCGAAATATCTTGTCGTACATAATATGGCACTTGGTGAGAGCACACCGATTATCCCCGGTTTTTTTTACTGGACATCAGTCCGTAATAACGGAGCAGCATGGAGTATGCTGGAAGGACAATTTATTTTCTTCTTCATCATCACGGTCATTGTATTGGCTGTTGTTGTTTATTACATGCAGAAGTTAGGAAGAAAGCAGCCTCTTCTGGGGATTTCCTTGGGAATCATTATGGGAGGGACACTCGGGAACTTTGTCGACCGGCTGTTCCGTGGCGAAGTTGTCGACTTTATACATTTTTATATTGTTCGCTATAGTTTTCCGGTTTTTAACCTTGCAGATTCCTCACTTTTTATCGGCGTCGTACTGCTCATCATTTATTTGTTTCTCGACGGGAAGAAGGAAAACAATGCCTGATTTCTTGCGATTCGTTGAAGAACAAGATGAGGGCAGAAGGATTGACAGTTGGGTGAGCGGCGAGATTGCAAATGAATCAAGAAGCAGAATTCAGCAGCTTATTAAGGATGGACAGATTGTAGTCAATGGGGCCGGAGTCAAAACGAGTTATCGAATGAAAACGGGTGATCAGGTCTCTGTTCACTTGCCGGAACCCAAACCGCTTGATGTTGTTCCTGAAGACATTCCGCTTGATATTGTTTATGAAGATGCTGCTGTCATTGTTGTTAACAAGCCGAGAGGGATGGTTGTTCATCCGGCACCGGGCCATATGAACGGAACTTTAGTCAATGCTCTGCTTCATCATTGCCATGACTTATCCGGAATTAATGGTGTGATGCGTCCCGGAATTGTGCATCGTATCGATATGGAGACCTCGGGACTTCTGATGGTAGCCAAGACGGATGAGGCGCATCGTTCGCTCGCCAGGCAGTTAAAAGATAAGACAACGAAGCGCATGTATTTAGCGATCGTTCATGGAAATCTTCCTAATGATGCAGGCACCATTGACGCTCCGATTGGTCGTGCCGATAAAGATCGAAAGAAAATGGCGGTCACCGATAAGAACAGCAAGTCTGCGATTACCCATTTTAAAGTTATTGAACGCTTTGCAAAATATACGTATGTTGCATGCAGGCTCGAAACGGGACGAACCCATCAGATTCGTGTTCACATGGCGTACATCGGGCACCCTCTTGCCGGTGATCCCAAATATGGCCCACGAAAGACACTGCCGATTGAAGGCCAGGCGCTTCATGCTGCGGAACTTGGATTCAGCCATCCGGCCACACATAAATTCATGCTTTTTCAGGCACCGCTTCCCAATGATATGGAGAAGCTGCTTGAAGATCTTCGAGCAGGAAAATTTATATAAAAAATTTTTTCATAAAACGGAACAAAAGGTTAATTGTTCATTGACAAATCATCGCTCATTTGGCATACTTGCAATAGCTTAAATGAACTGAATGAATTCCTTTTAATTTTAGTCCCGAGAGACTAAGAAGGGTGATGAATGTCAATGACTATTGGCAGCACTGCGGTCTCTTGCTCTAAACGGCAAGACTTTTTTTATGCCGTCGGCAAGAAAACATTTAAATGTAATGACCGCAAGCAAACGGCGGGTGAAGAGCTTTTGGAAGAGAAAGAAATATTGGATGAAAAGGCGATTGCGCGGGCACTGACTCGACTTGCACACGAGATGATCGAACGCAACGAAGGCGTGGATTCGGTTGTTCTTGTCGGAATCAAGACGAGAGGCATCTATCTGGCTAAACGTCTCAGCGAACGCATCAAATCAATTGAAAAGAAGGATGTCGCTGTCGGAGAGCTGGATATAACGCTCTATCGCGACGACTTAAAGAAGAAATCGGATGATCCGGAACTGATCGGAAGCATGCTGCCGATCTCGATTGAATCAAAGACAGTGATTCTGGTGGACGATGTACTCTATACGGGCCGAACCATCCGGGCAGCAATGGATGCCTTGATGGATCTCGGGCGCCCTCAGCGCATTCAATTGGCGGTATTAATCGATCGCGGCCATCGTGAATTGCCTATTCGCCCCGATTATATTGGAAAAAATGTTCCTACGTCCAAAGAAGAAGAAATTGCCGTTCAGCTGACCGAAGTGGACCGTAAGGACACAGTGACGATCCGAGCGACAAGTTAATAAAGCAGAACGTTGAACACCTTTTAAAGGCAGTCCAGAGAGACTGATAAAGAGTGATTGAGCGCAATACGGCTTTTTTTGTACAACCTCTTTGTCAGATTTTTGATGAAGAGGTTTTTGTTCGCTCATGAAGATTTATTGGATCAGACAATAACGTCTGATTTTATCGGGAAAAAGTTTATGCAACGCAATTAGGCGCACATTAAAGACTAAAGGGGGATTTTCAGATGGCCAATCTGCTTCGTTTGAATGATCTTTCGATAATAGAAATCAATTCGATTCTTGATCGTGCACAGCAAATAAAAGAGATGAACGATGAAGGCTGGGCCGAACCTAACCACACCTTGGTTGCCAATCTCTTTTATGAACCAAGCACACGTACGCGCTTCAGCTTTGAGACAGCTGAAAAGAGGCTCGGCTATCAGATTCTTAACTTCAGCAGCAAAACATCGAGCGCACTCAAAGGTGAAACCCTTTACGATACGGTGCGCACAATGGAATCACTCGGGGCAAAAGCAGTAGTCATCCGCCATCAGGAACTGGGCTACTATAAAGCCCTCGGAAGAATCGATCTTTCGATTCTTAATGCGGGAGACGGGGCGGGAGATCATCCGACACAAGCCTTGCTTGATCTCTTGACTCTGCGACAGGAATTTATGATGCTGCGCGGACTTACTGTTGCGATTATCGGCGACCTGCGCTACAGCAGAGTTGCAAAATCAGATGCTGAAGTATTGAATCGGTTGGGGTGCCGCGTGCTGCTCTCCGGTCCGGATGCATGGCGGAATGAATCGCTTCCCGGCACATATGTAACGGTCGATGAGGCGATTGAAGAGGCGGATGCCGTGATCATGCTCCGTATTCAGCATGAGCGCCATGAACATGCCATGAACATGCCAAGGGAAGACTACCATAAACGATACGGACTGACCGCGGAACGCGCGCTGAGAATGAAACCGGAGAGCATTATCATGCATCCGGGCCCAATTAATCGCGGCGTGGAAATGGATGATGAGCTGGTGGAAAGCACACGTTCACGTTATTTTAAGCAGATCAAGAATGGTGTCTTTGCACGGATGGCAGCATTGGAATGGGCCATCAGTACCGACACTAAAATGCGAGTTGAACCTGTCGCGGAAAAATTGTAAGAAGGTTCATTCGCAATTAGAAAGCTTAGCGAAGCCGCCGTCACGACGGTCATGGATAGCCTAGGTTCCGGTAAGCCGCGGCAAACGGCGTTCGGCCGGACCGCGTACACTGAATTTCATTAAGTCTTTATATTTGTGTAAAAGGAGTGGTAATCAATTGAAAAGACAGCTTGTATTGGAAAACGGAACAGCGTTTGTCGGCGAAGGATTCGGCAGCAGCTCCGATGTGAAAGGCGAAGTCGTTTTTAATACAGGGATGACCGGCTACCAGGAATTGATTACAGATCCGTCCTATTGCGGACAAATTGTCACCATGACTTATCCGCTGATCGGAAACTATGGAATCAATCGTTCGGATAATGAATCGGCACGTCCCAGCATTTCAGGACTGATTGTTAAGGAAGTTGCCAAAACACCCTCTCACTGGCAGAAGGAAAAAACGCTCAGTGAATGGCTGGAAGAATACGATGTACCGGGAATTGAAGGAATCGACACGCGAAAGCTGACGAAGATTATTCGTGAATACGGCACCTTGCGGGGGAAAATAGTTTCCGCAGATGCAGACCCGATCAAAGTCGCTGAAGAATTAAAACAATGGCCGCTACCTACGGATCAGATCAGCCGAGTTTCAACGAAATCCGCCTATGTCACGCCAGGTTCGGGACCGCGTGTGGTCCTCGTTGATTTTGGCGCGAAACAAGGTATCCTTCGAGAATGCATTAAACGAAACTTTGATGTTGTCATCGTTCCTTATCAGACAACAGCAGAAGATATAGTGAAACTTCATCCGGACGGTGTCCTGCTCAGCAACGGCCCCGGAGATCCCAAAGAAGTACCTGAAGCCGTTGAGACGGTTCGTGACTTGCTTGGAAAAATCCCGGTATTCGGCATTTGCCTCGGGCACCAACTGTTTGCACTCGCGTCAGGTGCGAATACGGTTAAAATGCGTTTCGGCCACCGCGGTGTGAACCATCCGGTGAAAAACCTGAGATCCGGCAAGTTTGTCATTACGTCACAAAATCACGGCTTCACGGTGGAAAAAGAATCGCTTAAAAATACCGATTTGGAAATCACCCATGTAGCGATTAACGATGGAACGATCGAGGGCTTGCGTCACACCAAATATCCGGCGTTCAGTGTTCAATACCACCCGGAAGCCTCTCCGGGACCAGGCGACAGCCAGGATCTTTTCGATGAATTTCTCAGCATGATGGAAGCAAACAAGAAAGAGGGTGCGGAGCTTGCCTAAGCGTACAGATATAAAAAAAATATTGGTTATCGGTTCAGGACCGATTATTATTGGACAGGCTGCCGAATTTGATTACTCCGGCACGCAGGCCTGTCAATCATTGCGGGAGGAAGGCTATGAAGTCGTTCTCGTTAATTCAAATCCGGCAACAATCATGACCGATACCGACATCGCCGACCGTGTCTATATTGAACCGCTGACCGTAGAATTTGTCAGCAAGATTATTCGTAAAGAGCATCCGGACGGTCTGCTTGCGACACTGGGCGGACAGACCGGTCTTAATCTTGCGGTTCAACTGCATCAGTCAGGTGTGCTGGATGAATTAAACGTTCAATTTCTCGGAACAAACCTCGACAGCATTGAACAGGCCGAAGATCGCGAGAAATTCCGTGACTTGATGATTTCGCTCGATGAGCCGGTGCCGCCAAGCGAAATTGTCACGAATCTAGAAGAAGCCCAAGCTTTTGTTAAAAAAGTGGGCCTGCCGGTGATTATTCGTCCCGCGTTCACCTTGGGCGGAACAGGCGGCGGAATTGCCTCGACGGACGAAGAGCTTGACACGATCGCGGAGAACGGATTGAAACTAAGTCCGGTCACTCAAGTATTGATTGAAAAAAGTATTGCTGGTTTTAAGGAAATTGAATTTGAAGTGATGCGCGATGCCAATGACGGCGCAATTTCCGTCTGCCATATGGAAAATATCGATCCGGTCGGGATCCATACCGGCGACTCAATCGTCACTGCTCCTTGCCAGACATTGAGTGACCGCGATCTTCAGAATCTTAGAAGTGTGTCATTGAAAATCGTACGTGCGTTAAAGATTGAAGGCGGCTGCAATGTACAGCTTGCTCAAGATCCGCACAGCGACCGCTATTATATCATTGAAGTCAATCCGCGTGTCAGCCGATCATCCGCTCTTGCATCGAAAGCAACCGGGTATCCGATTGCTAAAGTAGCGGCAAAAATTGCGGCCGGCTATCATCTGGATGAAATTAAGAATGCCGTGACCGGTACAACGTATGCAAGCTTTGAACCGACGCTCGATTATGTCGTCACGAAAATTCCACGCTGGCCTTTTGATAAATTTGATGACGCCAAACGAACACTTGGCACGCAAATGAAAGCGACCGGCGAAGTTTTGGCTATGGGCCGCAATTTTGAAGAATCCATTTTAAAAGCAGTTCGTTCGCTCGAAAACGGAACCATGCATCTGGAGCTTAAAGAAACGAACGACATGAGTATGGAGGATCTATTCAACATTATCAAAAAGAAGGATGACCGCCGTTTATTCTTAATCGCTGAAACACTGCGGCGCGGTGCCGATATTGAAGAAATATGGGCATGCACGCGCATCGACCGCTTTTTCCTGAACAAAATTGCCAATATCATCGCGATTGAAAAGGAGCTGTCGGCTTCACCGGATAACGAAGCTGCGCTTCTTAAAGCAAAACAGCATGGCTTTTCCGACTGGAAAATTGCGCAATGTTGGAAAACCACTGAAGAGGCTGTCTCCGAGGGGCGTAAGAAAATCGGCATCCGGCCGGTTTATAAAATGGTTGATACTTGCGCCGGTGAATTTACATCGGAAACACCGTACTACTACAGCAGCTATGAGGATGAGAATGAATCCACAGTTTCTGAACGCGAGAGTGTCATCGTTCTGGGCTCCGGTCCGATCCGAATCGGACAGGGGGTCGAATTCGATTACGCAACGGTACATGCCGTATGGGCTATCAAGCAGCAGGGCTACGAAGCAATCATGATCAATAACAACCCGGAAACGGTGTCGACGGATTTCAGTATCTCAGATAAGCTGTATGTTGAACCTTTGACACTTGAAGATGTTATGCATGTGATTGACTTGGAGAAGCCAAAGGGGGTTGTCGTTCAGTTCGGCGGACAAACGGCAATCAACCTTGCTTCAGGGCTTGCAGCAAATGGTGTCACGATTCTCGGAACAACACTGGATGCGATGGATCAGGCGGAAGACCGTGACCGCTTTGAGCAGCTTCTTCTTAAACTCAACGTCGACCATCCGGCAGGCGATACGGCCTTTTCAACGAAAGAGGCTGTAAAGATTGCAAGCAGACTCGGTTACCCTGTCCTTGTCCGCCCTTCCTACGTACTCGGCGGGCGCGCGATGGAAATCGTTTATAATGAAGCCTCTCTCAGGCACTACATGGATCATGCCGTCCTAATCAATCCGGATCATCCGGTACTTGTTGACCGTTACCTGATTGGAACGGAGATCGAGCTGGACGCGCTTTCCGACGGTGAAAATGTGTATATTCCGGGGATTATGGAACATATCGAACGTGCCGGCGTGCATTCAGGAGACTCCATTGCAGTCTACCCGGCGCAGACCTTAACAGCCGAAGTGAAACAAGAGGTTGTCAACACGGCGATCAAAATTGCCCGAGGACTCAAGGTTGTCGGTATGATGAATATCCAATTTATCATTCATAATAATCATGTGTATGTTATTGAAGTAAATCCTAGAGCAAGTCGTACTGTTCCATTTTTGAGCAAAATCACAGGCGTGCCGATGGCAAAAGTTGCGACGAAGCTCATTCTTGGTGAAAAGTTAGAAAGGCTCGGCTATTACACAGGCATCCATCCGGAACCGAGACGCGGCGTGTATGTCAAAGTTCCTGTCTTCTCGTTTGCCAAGCTGCGCCGTGTCGATGTAACACTGGGTCCGGAAATGAAATCAACCGGTGAAGTCATGGGACAGGATGTCACGGTAGAGAAGGCATTGTACAAGGGATTACTGGCAAGCGGAATGACGATTCCTTCCCATGGATCGGTACTGTTTACGATTGCCGATAAAGATAAGGAAGAAGCGCTCGCGCTTGTCAAACGTTTCTATGACATCGGCTACAATATTCTGGCAACCGAAGGTACAGCGGCGATGATCGCCGAACGCAAGCTCCCGGTGACTACGGTTAATAAGATCGGCGGTGAGGCTCCGAATCTTCTCGATGTGATCCGTCACGGCGGAGCACAATTTGTGGTCAATACGCTGACAAAGGGACAGCGTCCGGCACGTGACGGATTTCGGATACGCCGTGAATCGGTTGAAAACGGCGTTGTTTGTCTGACATCGCTTGATACAACCGAGGCGCTTCTCAAAGTCCTTGAATCACTCGCTTTTCAAACCGAATGCATGCCGCAGATGGATGATCACTCAGATGTTTTGGAAGGGAGCGGCAATAGAGCAGGTGTCACCCAATGATGCAGGAAAACATGCGGGTACTTGCGCATGAAGAAATTGCTGATTGCATTTTCGAGTTAAAGCTGGAAGGCGAGATGGTTTGGGCAATCACCGAACCCGGACAATTTGTCCATATTAGGGTAGGTGGGGGATCACAGTCCGTCGCTCCGCTTTTGCGGCGACCGATCAGCATTAGTTCTGCTGATCCATCGAAAAAAACAATGACACTGATTTATCGAAGCGGCGGATTAGGAACGGGACTATTGTCTGAGACTGGAATTGGTGAAAAAGTGGATGTGCTTGGGCCGCTCGGACATGGTTTTCCTGTTGAGGCGACACCTTTGCAAGGCAAAGCGTTGGTCATTGGCGGCGGAGTGGGTATACCTCCGCTTTATGGTCTGTCACAGGAATTGAATGCGCGAGGAATTCAAGTCACCCATGTTCTTGGATTCCGTTCTGCAAAGGACGTCTTTTACCAAATGGCTTTTGAAAAAGCGGGACGAACGATCATCATGACTGAAGATGGCACAGATGGTAGGAGAGGCAGAGTCACCGATGTGCTCGATTCAGTTGACTTTGATGTTGCTTACGCATGCGGACCGATTCCGATGTTAAAAGCGCTGGAGCATGCGATTACTGAAAAGCCACTCTTTGTATCCCTGGAACAGCGCATGGGCTGCGGCATCGGCGCATGCATGGCCTGTGTCACGCGTGCAACGGATGCGAATGATGCAAAAGGCTACCGTCGTGTCTGCTGTGACGGACCGGTTTTCAAAGCGGGGGAGGTTGAATTATGCTAGAGGTTCATCTGCCGGGTCTGGATTTAAAAAATCCGGTTATGCCGGCCTCCGGATGCTTCGCTTTCGGTGCGGAATACGGCAATTTATATGATTTAAATAGACTTGGTGCGGTAACGATTAAAGCGGCAACGTTACAACCGCGGTATGGCAATCCGACACCGCGTGTCGCTGAGACGCCAAGCGGGATGTTGAATGCGATTGGTTTGCAAAATCCCGGGGTCGACGAAATTATTAGAAAAGAATTGCCTCGATTTGAAGAAAATAAGGTTCCTGTCATTGCAAATATTGCCGGCAGCGAGATGGAGGATTACGTCTTGACGGCGGAAAAAATGTCACAGCAATCCGTCGTCAATGCGCTTGAACTGAATATTTCATGTCCGAATGTAAAGCACGGCGGGATCATGTTCGGAACGGTTCCCGAAGTTGCCGCAGAACTGACAGCCAAGGTGAAGGCAGTATCGGAAAAGCCCGTTTATGTAAAACTATCCCCGAACGTTACGGATATTGTCGCGATGGGGAAGGCAGTTGAAGAAGCAGGGGCAGACGGATTGTCGATGATCAATACATTGCTTGGCATGCGCATTGATTTAAGAACGCGAAAACCGCTCCTGTCCAATCTGACCGGCGGATTAAGTGGCCCGGCGATTAAGCCGGTTGCCATCCGCATGATCTATGAAGTCAGCCAAAACGTATCGATTCCAATCATCGGCATGGGCGGTATTCAGAATGCTGATGATGTCATTGAATTTTTCCTGGCAGGAGCGTGTGCAGTTGCCATAGGAACAGCCAATTTCGTCGATCCATTTGTCTGCCCGAAAATAATTAAAGAACTGCCCGAAAAATTGGATGCAATGGGTGTTTCTGATATTAATGAACTCGTGGGAAGGAGCTGGAAGAAATGAATGAAGAGAAACAGCTGATTGTTGCATTGGACATGGCATCCAATGATGAGATGCTGCACATACTCAACAAGATCCAACGTCCCGGCTGCTATGTAAAAGTAGGTATGGAGCTTTATCTGCAAAACGGGGCGGATATCGTCCGTATTCTTAAATCAGAAGGTTATTCGGTTTTTCTCGATTTGAAACTGCATGATATCCCTCATACGGTTTATCGAGCAATGAAGGGGTTGGCTCGTCTTGGGGCGGATATGATTAATGTCCATGCCGCAGGAGGTGCCGAAATGATGCGCGCAGCTGCTGAAGGACTTGGCGAGGGCGCACAATCCGAACGCCCGATTTGCCTCGCGGTCACACAATTGACAAGTACAGATCAGACCATGCTTGAAAATGAGTTGTTAATTAAGCAACCGATTGATCAGGTCATTGCTCAGTATGCGTCACTTGCTTATTCTTCCGGAATGGACGGCGTTGTCTGCTCGGCTTGGGAAGCCCAAAAGATAAAGAATCAAACGTCCTCCGAGTTTCTTGCGGTGACACCGGGAATTCGATTGACCGATGATGATGCGGGTGATCAAAAGCGTGTCGCTTCGCCGGCACAAGCGCGTAAACTCGGAAGTGACTATATTGTTGTCGGCAGGAGTATTACGGCTGCGGCCGACCCCGCTGATGCATACCGGCGGGTACTTGATGATTGGAGGAATCAAACATGGAAAACAACAAACTAATCGCGCAGGATCTTTTGAAAATAAACGCCGTTGTCTTGAGCCCGGACGACCCATTCACATGGGCATCCGGAATCAAGTCCCCGGTTTATTGCGACAATCGGCTGATACTGGCTTACCCTGACGTCCGCGTCGACGTGATCGACGCTTTTGTCGCACTGATCAAAGAGAATTATCCGGCCGCTGAAGTCATCGCCGGAACAGCAACAGCGGGCATTCCTCACGCGGCTTTGATCGCGGAAGCGATGGGGCTGCCGATGGCTTATATTCGTTCATCCGCCAAATCGCACGGCCGCAAAAAGCAAATCGAAGGTATTATCAATCCGCGACAGAAAGTCGTGGTTATTGATGATCTGATCTCAACCGGCGGAAGTGTATTGACCGCGGTTCACGCTGCAGAAGAAGCCGGCGCCGACGTACTTGGCGTTGCCGCCATCTTTACATATCAATTACCACAGGCGAGCAGCAATTTTAAAGAAGAAAAAGTATCGTTAGCAACACTTACCGATTTTGAAACGCTGATCCATTTGGCGGAAGAACAAGGTAAAATCAGCGGCGCGCAGCTTGAACAACTCAAACTTTGGTATGCAGACCCGACTTCCGAAGACTGGTGCGCACAAAAGCAATAATATAAGTTAATGAAAAATAATCATTTAGGAAAAGGTGTCTCTAAAGTCCATTTTTGACTTTGAGGCACTTTTTTACAAGAAAAGAAAGTTTAGGTTGTGCCTTGCTGGTATGATGATCAGTCATATAAGGTGCTGATTCCCAGTTCGTACTGTACGGTTGGGCGATCAGGTAAGCGCCCAATCTGCAAAATAACCGGAAAAATTCCGCTTAAATCGAAAATGAACGAAAAAATAGCTTAAATAGACGGAGAAATTCCGTCTATCAAATCGAAAAACGTAAAAATGGAGGTTTTTGCTTGGCATAAGCGGAAAAATTACCCTTATTTGCCCGTGAAACAAGCGCCATGAAGTAAATAACCGGAAAATCTCCGCTTATTTACTTCTCCGCCAGATTTAATTAAAGACTCATAAGACGGACGAGCACCATTTTTCACCTCGGTTTTGTTCCAAATAATGAAAGAATGTGATTTTCCGGTCAGACAAAAGACAGTGCATCAAACGCGCGGCCGAAGTGTCCATTAAGCACAAGGTTGCTGATTCAAAACCGAATTTGGAGTAAGCGAACCAGCCATTCACTCGGGTGGCTTTGAATGACGTGCGGATTAATGCGTGACCACGCATCAAAATATGCGGGTTTTCATCGTGAAAAATAGATTACAATAAAAGAAAAAGAACGGAGGGTACTTCAAGTGAATCATTTAAAACGCCTCCTCATTTTATTTCTCATGATCACCCTTTATTTTTTCTCGCTAAACAATTATGTTGGTCTACACTCGTTTGCGGATTTTTTTAACAGTATGCTTGCGGCAACGATTATTTTCACACTTCTCTTCTTGTTTATTAACGGTCTGACAATTTACTTTTATCGATCATGGAGGCAATGCTGGAAATGGTTGATTGTCCTGATTCTATCTGCGCTTCCCTATGTAAACTGGCTGTACGTTTATCCGTGGACTGCCGCTCAAACCTATCCTTTTTTCGTGAATTATTTGGCAAAGCAAGGACTTTCAACCGCAGACATCACCAGATACAGAGCCTTTCCCGATCTGAAAATGGACGGATACGAATACGAGGTTCAATTTAAACAGGACCGCAACTATGCGTATAGTTATAACCTTGACGCAGATGGATTCCTGATTTTCTCTGCTTTTAAGGACAGCGACTATAGAAACTATAAAGACGCGAAAATTCGTGAGGTCTACAATGAAAAAGAATTCATGCGATTAAAGAAGGATTCGGTTGGAGAAGCAAAGGAATACAGAAAATGGACAAAAAATCCGGTTTCAAGCAGCATTCAACAACAAAAACGTCACGAGTCGCAAAAGCATCGAATTGGACTCTATCAATCCAAGGACATCGAATGAGCGAGGGACAAAAAGGTGCGTGGTTACGCGTAACCGACCGTATACATAGTCCATCACAGGCATTCCGCCCTGCTTCATTACTGTTATCGATCTGGAAAGGATTTTTTATGAAAAACTATTTTGAAACCAAGAACGTTACCGTGACTGTCTTCTTCTCTGTTGCATTGCGTTATTTTATTTCATCGTTTGTTTCATCGACGGATTTGATCATTATCTACTGATTGAATTTCTGAGCATTTTGCTTAATCTTATCCTATTCACACTGACTTTTTTGTTTATCACCCGGAGAATAATTATTTGCGGCATCGGTCAGATGCTGTTTTTCTTGGCTTTTCAATTATACGCGTGGATTGCCTTTTTTTCTGTTGCTGGGCATCAATTTACATCAGTTATGGTACGGATTAGTTGATCGTCATGTCGAGCGAAATCTGCTGTTTATGATCAATGTGATTCCTTTTCGAACGCTTGTGACGCAATTTTCCGCTTTTCCATCGGCCTATTATGCGACGCAACAGATTATAGGAAATATAATTGTATTGGCTCCGCTCTGTTTTTTTCTGCTCTCTTTTAATCGTGTTAAAATAAGACACGCGTTTCTCGTCATTTTTCTCTATTCATTGACTATCGAAGTATTGCAATTCTTATCGGATCTGCTCTTTTTTCAAGAGCGGGCCATGGATATTGATGATGTGATTCTCAATACTGCCGGAGCTGCGTTAGGAATTTTAGGTTACGTGATATATCTTGGATTCGCTACTCTGTTTCGTCGTTTGCTGCCAAGTACAATTAAAAGAAAAGGAACGAATTGATTTGTGCCGCGATAAATAAACAATGGAGAGGAGCGGGGGATCGATGGACAAATCGCATCATGCTTCACCTCAAATAAGAAGCGCAATCCATCAACTGATTGATCGCTCTTTTGTTTCTGATGAAATGAGAAAAAGAACTCATGAGTATGCGTTCTACCATGAAAAAAATGATTTTCCGTTCGGCGCTTTGGCTGTGCTGCACCATGACATGCTTCAAGGTGAAAGCAAATCGATTGATCAAATTGCAGCGGCGGTTGAACTAATCATTCTTTCTTTTGATTTATTAGATGACTGGCAGGATCAAGATAATGATCGTCCGCCATGGATGAATGATGAAGGACAAGCGCTCACCATTGAAAATGGCTGCCTCATCATGGCGCTGTCTGTTCTTTATCGCCACTTAGGAAAACAAAGCCAATCCTTGCAACAGCTGCTTCAATTCATCAGCCGTTCGATTCAGGGGCAATTTTCCGATCTTGAAGATAAGCCACTTAACGAAGACGATTATTTGCGGATGATTCAACAAAAGTCCGGTTCATTAACGGCAGTGGCGTGTTTAGCCGGCGCACTTTGCTCCGGTCACCTGCTTCCAGACGATTTGGATCGCATTGAACACTATGCTGTAGCAATTGGCGTGAATGCACAATTGCAGAATGATCTGGACGATGTGCTTCATTTTGACGGAAAAAATGACTTGCTTCAACGAAAGCATACACTGGCAACGATGTATTTACTCGACCACCCGAGTGAAAATGGGAAAAAACTGAAGCGTTATTATGACCACTTACTGTCAAAGGAGCAGCTGCTGTCTGAAAAGGCGAGCATTGAGGCCTGGATCAACGCATCGGGTGTTGTATTCTACACAAATGCAATGAAAGCCATGCAGCAAACGCGAGCAGAAAAGTACATTGATCAGTTGCCTATCGATGCGCAGAACAAACAAAAAATCAAAAAGTATTTAGATCAAATTTAAACTTAAGATGTAAATTTCAGTCGATTGCGGTCAAGTGGCAATTTACCACAGCTGATGCCCGCATCAAATTACATTCGCTGTATCCTAAACTCACGGTAGAAAATTAATTCAAATATGGTGGCTACGATGCACTAGGACTTGACGATAAACTTAGCTTACTAGAAAAAAATGTGAATCAAATGATCAAATGTCTTCGGCAAATACGCGCTTGATCCTCGCCGCGCAATATACAGCGTCGGGTGCCCTATGTGATGATTATTCATTTCAGCAAGTTGATCAGTGAATGAAGCAGGCGGCAGGATGGTTCATTGTCCTCATCGGATAAATTCGTTATTACATGGATGCCATGCTCCTTCAAAAAAGTGGTAAGTAAGTGGATCATGATTCTGTATACCAATTATGCGTTGCTTGTAAAAGCTGGATTCACGAGGCAGCACCAAACATGCATTACTGCTGTAATGTTGGTGGGCATGAATCATTCAGAAGCGGTTCAAATCGCAGAAAAAGCGTTGATTTGTATAAAGATTTTTGAACATTAGTATGTGGATTACTTATCGAATATAAACTATGTTCGTATCAACAATCGATTTTGAATTAATATGGGACATTTCAATGAGCTGGACTCAATTGTTAGATATTAAAACAAATATGCCCATCCAGTGAACATCTAAAAATAGATTTCCCAGTGTGAGCATTTATTAGAAGGGACAGGATCGATATATGCCAAGTATGTAAGTCGAATATCCTTTATTCAATTTCTGCTAGTAATATTGATCTTTTTGGTCTGAATATTTAAATGTTCTCACTTAATAAAGTGTTTTATTTGACTTGCTGTGTAAAATTAATAAGATCTGGCCAAATTGGAGGTTCATTTGAAAAACCTGAAAAGACAATAAGGGAAAATGTAACAAGGAAAACGGAAGTATAAATTTTTCGCATAGTCTTACCCCCTCGTATTATTAGTTTTGAAGTTATGGGTTAGTGTTGTCTCATTTTTAAAACATCAATGAGAAACAAAAAAATAAATCTTATTTAGGTATTGGCTTAATACCACAAGACTATAAATCAAGTAATTATTATTTTTAATTTTACTAACATATGATATAATTGTCAATGCTGATAAACATAATAGTTAGAAGGAGAAATAAATAGTTATGCATTATATTCAAAACATCAAAAGATTAAGACGAGAATATGGATTAACCCAAGGAGATTTGGCAGGTCCAGGATTAAGTAGAAGCATGATTAGTTTAATTGAGAGTGGGAGGAGTGTACCTTCTCTCAAAACGTTAGAAATAGTTGCCCAAAAACTGGGTGTTTCAGCAAGTGATTTAATGGAAGATCCCACTAAAAAAGGATCAAAAGGACAGAATATCGAATACTCAGTTATTATTGATAAAAAGATTACTGTTTGCCAAACATTAATCAGAGCGAACAAGTATAAAGAAGCTCAAGCAGTCCTGACAAGGGCTTTGAACGAATTGGATGGAGATGTGATTTTTAAGGGCATTTTACTAAAACTTCAGGGAGAAATTTTACTTAAATGTAAAGATTATTTGAGATCAATTGACATGTTTGAAGAATCGCTCTTATTCCTTGATCCATCGAAACAATTAAAAAGCCTTGTTGAAGTATATTTAAACTTATCGGAATCTTATAAAAGAGTTGATAACTACTCTGTAGCCATTGAACGCGCATTATATGGTTATATACTGACAACAGCCAAAAGTATAAATATCGACCCTTCAACCAAAGTTAAATTACTTTTTAATCTTGCATATTGTCATTGTAAGAAAAGGGAATTTCAGAGAGGACATAAGATTGTTATTGAAGCATTGTGTCTTATGAACTTAAATGTAGTCAATAACACTTTTGGTGATTTGTTAATGTTGAAAGGAGTTTCTGAAATATATACAAAGGACTATGAAGAAGCTGTAATATCCTTTAAAAGGGCAATAGATGTGTTTAAACTCATTAATGACCAAAAAAGAACCTTTGAGTGTTTGCTTAATTTGGGCATAGTTTATCGTAAAACAAATAAATTACATCAATCTTATGCTGCACTAATGAATAGTTATGAACTTGCTTCAAAATTAGATGCAGTAACCCAAATTCAAAATATAATTTATGAACTTTCTTTGACACTTTTTTCGCTTAATGAATTTGAGCAAACAAAAGAATGGATCAATATGGGATTAAATATAAAACCTAATAGTGCTAAGCTAATAGCAATGTTCAAGTATCTTTTTTCAAAAGTTTATTATAATGAGAAAAACTCAATTGAAGCACAAAGAGTTCTTCAAGAAGCTCTTGTTTATTTTGAAGAGGAAAATGATGCATATTGGAAAGCGAAGTGCTTACATTTAAAAGCCGATATTCTGTTTTCTGAATCTAAACAAAAAAATGCTTTCAAAATCATGAAAGAATCATCGGAATTAATACTTATGGTTGGGGAGAGATAGTTCTCTCTTAATTAGGTAACTATACATTTAAAGTGTTTTTCATTGTATAGCATACAGTTTTATTATCACGAGTAATTTAGTAAACCGCTTAAGTTGATGTGAACCCCAAAAGTTGGACATAGTTTTAAGCTACTTGCTCGGTGGTTGAAATCCGATAGTCAATCGGACTTTGACCACCGAGATTTTCTTTGATCCTAGATTCATTATAGTACTTGATCCACACACGCATGGCGGTTTCCAGCTTATCGCGTGTCTGATAGTGA
>NZ_JAMXWM010000004.1 GCF_024125445.1 Sporolactobacillus shoreicorticis
TGAATTTGACTCAGATCACCCAATTACCTTTACGGAAAATTGGTGTCATCTCACCATCTGCTGCTTCTCCGTCGATATTCAGTTCACCGGAGCCAACCATGAAATCAACATGGGTAAGGCTTTGATTCATTCCCGCTGCTGCGAGCGCTTCTTCAGACATTTTGCGTCCGCCGCGGTAATTAAATGGGAATCCATGACCGATCGCTAAATGGCAGGACGCATTTTCATCAAACAATGTGTTGTAAAAGATAAGATTGGTTTCTGAAATGGGTGAATGGTGCGGAACGAGTGAAACTTCACCAAGGTAGTGCGAACCTTCATCAGTCTCAATAATTTGTTTCAGCGTTTCCAATCCGTGTTCCGCTTTGTAATCAACAATTCTGCCGTTTTTAAACGTCACGGAGAAGTTGTCAATCAAATTTCCGCCGTAATTCAATGGTTTTGTACTTGAAACAGTACCGTTAACCCCAGTTTTGAGCGGCATTGTAAAGATTTCTTCGGTCGGTATATTCGGCTGAAACGGGGTGCCTTGATCATTGGACATTCCGCCGCCGATCCAAAGATGTTCTGTCGGAAGCTCAATTGTTAATTGAGTGCACGGTCCAGAGTAGTGCAGCTTTTTGAATCGTTTTCGATTGAAATAATTCAGCTTATCTGTCAGTGATTGGATATGGAGTTCCCACGCAGCTTCAGGATCTTCCTTATCCGCTCGTGTGATTTTGAAAATTTGCCGCCAAAGCGCATCGGTTCTTTCGGATGCTTCCATGCCAGGAAATACTTTAGCCGACCAGGCTGCGGTTGGAATCGAGACAATTGTCCAGCTTACCTTTGCACTGCTTTTATCGTTTGTGAATTGTTTGTTGGCCGTAGCAGCTGCTTTCTGTGCTGCGGCCACGCGCTGAGGATCTATTCCTGCAAGCAATTCCGGATTTGGCGAATAGATATAGAGAAACGCCGCATTTTGATCAGCGAGTTCCTGAAATGAATGGGCGCGCCACTCGGGAAACTCGCTTAATGATTTCTGGGACGCCAAGTCGAGCCTCAATCGGGTCAATTGCTCGTCAGTCCAGTCAACGTACACATGCCGCGCACCAACTTGGTAAGCTTTTCGTGCCACTTTCCGCACAAATTCCGGCGATTCAATGGGCGCAAAGATCATGACATCCTGATTTTTTTGCACATTAAGACCGATAGTAACGGTGATGTCAGCATAATGATCCAGCAATGTTTCGAAATTTTCCATGTAGCAAGCCTCCATTTTAAGATCCGTTCCATGCCGATTGATCAGTAAATGAACAGTGTCGGCACAATCACTGCCATTCTATCACAGTCCTTTCAGTTCAGCATGCTGACACCGCAAGCAAAGCAAAAATTAAATAAAAAAAACGGGCGAAACGAATTGAGCCATTCGCATAAGATAGTAAGGAAAATCAAGTGGAGGTGATGAGGATCATGGGTGCTTCAGAAGGATTCGGATATAACTCAGGCTTCGCGTTGGTGGTTGTGTTGTTTATTCTCTTAATTATCATTGGCGCGTCGTGGGCTTATTAAAACAAAAAATCGGGCCGGCTGTGTCCCCGGGCCGATTTTTTGTACATAATCTTCAGCTCTCTCCTCCATAGACGGATTGGAAGATTTCTTTTTTTCGCTGCTTAAATTTATCCTCGGTCAGGAGGTTCGGGTACTGCATTAGGAGCAAGTCAATGTGATCCCCGGCTTGCCCTAAATCCGGCTGAACATAACCGAACGAGCTGAGCGAAAATCCCAACCGTTTGTAAAAGCGAATACGGCGAACTGCAAGATCGGTAGTCGGTGCTTCAACCTCAATCAGCACCGGCTTTTTCGCTTGCTCAAGATAATTACAGAGCATTTTCGATCCGATCCCGTGTCCGCGCAAGTTAGGATCAACGGCGATATGTTCTAGAAAAAGAAAATCGCTGAATGACCATTCTGCAATAAATCCGTCAATCTTTTTCCCAGATAAATCATAACGGGTTAAAACGGTAAAATTCGCTTGGTTTAAAAGTTGGCGTTCTTTACTGCGCGGACGAAATTCTGCACTTGGGAACGAACGTTTCATTAAATGATAAAACAGATCAAAATCAATCGTTTTCAGCGGTGCTAATTTGTGATCCAACTTGTGGCCTCCATAAACTGATGATCTGTTTTCTAGTGGGTCATTTCTATTTTAACATAAAACAAAAAGGCCTTCGTTTCCATAAAATCAGCAACGAAGGCTCTTTGACTTTCTATTCGGAGGTGTCAGCGATAGCGGCGCAGGTCATATGAATCTTTTTCTTTAAGAAGTTCGCGCCGCTCTCCCAAGTCATCGTGAAATAGTGCTCCAATCTGCGGATATTAAAATCATGATTCAATGCCATGACAAGGAAGACGGTATCAATATTAGCGGTGACCATTTGTTCCACAGTAGTTACGCCTGCTGCTTTTGGTATTAAAAAAGACTGTCCACATGGTCCTTCGCAAAAATGGAGCTGCCCTGTGAAAGGTCTCCGATCTCAAATCGTCAGTTCAACGTTCAGATCGTGTTGAAAACGGCGGCACGCGACAATGAGATTGCATGCGGTAGTACATATGCTATTTGTCATAAAACATGATCCCCTTCATAGCTTTTATAAAAGAAATGGAGAAAGGCATGGACGGGACAAGCTGCGCATAAGATGAGAAGTAGAAAACGAGCATAACGGGATCAGAGAGGGTCGATCAGATGAAGAATAAGTTGATTGGCATCGTGCAAGTCGCGTCAACGTTTATCGGGACCGTTGTCGGTGCCGGATTTGCCTCTGGTCGCGAAATCATTCAATTTTTCACTCAATATCAAGCGTTTGGTACGCTTGGTGCAATCCTAAGCGGCGCATTCATGACATGGATTGGAACGAAAATGATGCTGTATGCGAAACGATTAGACGCTTATTCTTTTAATGAACTTCTTTCTGCTCTATTCGGTGAACGAATCGGGAATGTGATTCAAGCACTGCTGTTCTTTATCCTATTGGGAATGACCGGTGTGATGCTGGCCGGGGCCGGGGCGGTCTTTGGCGAACAGCTGGGATGGAACCGGCAATTCGGCATCGCGTTCGCGCTTATAATAGGCGTTCTATTTCTTGTTCGAGGTGTTCGGGGCCTGCTGTTTATCAACATGCTGGTCGTACCTCTTCTGGTCAGTTTCGTGCTGATTACTTTTTGGATAAATAAAGCCGGTACCCAACTTTTTTCTGAATCCAGTCATATTCACTGGCTGCTTTCTGCATTTAATTACTCCGCATTTAATCTTTCTACAGCGCTCATTGTACTTGTACCGATGACGAAGGAGTTTAAAGATGAACGGGTGATCCGCCTTGGCGGTATTCTTGGGGGATGTGGACTTGCAATTATTCTGATTATGTCCCATCTCATGATGCTCGGAAAGTCCGACATCAGCTTGTTTGAATTGCCGATGGCAGAAATGGTACGTCCGCTTGGAACATTAATGCATGCGGCATTTATTTGCGTTATTTTCGGAGAAATACTGACTACTTTTGTGGGCAATATTTTTGGCCTGACTCGTCAGCTGCACAGCGTGTTTCCAACAGTATTTTCCATTCGATTTGCGATGCTTACTCTGGTCACTTGTACCTTTCTTATTGGACAATTCGGTTATGCAACGCTCATATCCACACTTTATCCTCTTTATGGCGCACTTTGTGCCGTGGTTTTCATTTATATGTGTTTCGTACGTCTTCCTGAAAAAAAACGTTAATCATGTAAAAAATGTTTTTTCCTGAAATAAAATTTTTACATGAGCTATTTTTGAGTAAAAACTAGTTGCATTATGCAGAAGAATAAAGTAGGTTATTGATAGATGCATAAGTTTCACAAGAGAAACTTATGTTCGCTGAGTGAAAAGGAGGAGTGTCATGTCCGATCAAGAACAACAGGTGACCGGACTGAACCAATTTGAACAAAAGACTATGAACAAAAGACAATCTTCTAGTTCTGTCAGTTCTGAACCGCACCCGCAATCATATGATCAAGCTGTCGGAGGGGTAAAGGGATGGAGACAAATGCTTCCATTTATCGGCCCTGCATTCATCGCAGCAGTCGCTTATATTGATCCGGGCAATTATGCAACAAATATTCAGGCAGGCTCGCAATTTGGTTATTTGCTGCTGTGGGTAGTGGTCGCCTCTAATCTAATGGCCATTCTCATTCAGACACTGTCCGCTAAAATTGGCATTGCGACCTCGCACAATCTGCCTGAAATTATTCGTGACCGTTGGCCGAGAAAGGTTTCGATCTTTTATTGGATTCAGGGAGAGATCATGATCATGGCGACTGATCTCGCTGAATTTATTGGTGCGGCACTTGGTTTCCATCTTGTTTTTGGTTTGCCGATGATTCCATCTGCGATTTTGACAGCGATTTGTGCACTGCTCATTCTCACGTTTCAAGTCAGAGGATTCAGGCCGCTTGAAATGGTCATCGCCTTAATGGTTTTTATTGTTGTGATCGCATTCAGTCTGGAAATATTTTTTGCATTACCGGAATTTAAGCCATTTGTTCAAGGCTTTGTTCCCCAATTTCAAGGAACCGATAGCGTGTTACTTGCCGCAGGAATTCTCGGGGCCACAGTCATGCCGCATGCGATCTACATGCACTCAGGACTTACCTGCAGACGCGTTATTGGACGGAATGCGGAAGAACGCAAGAAGATTTTCCGCTTTGAATTGATTGATATTCTTATTGCGATGGTTATCGCAGGTGTGATTAACGCAATTATGCTTGCCGTGGCAGGGTCTACATTCTTCGGTAAAGAAGTCATCGATGATTTAACCGTCGCTTTTCATGGATTCAGCAATTATATCGCACCAATCGCCGGCGTCTTGTTTGGTGTCGGCTTGCTGTCCGCAGGCTTGTCGAGTTCATCAGTAGGAACACTTGCGGGCGATATTATGATGCAAGGCTTTATTCATAAACGGATTCCGGTTTTCCTGCGCCGTGTCTGCTCGATGCTGCCGCCGCTCATCCTGATCCTATCCGGAGCAAACGCGACCAAAGCATTGGTCATGAGCCAGGTTGTCTTGTCGTTCGGTATTGCGCTGGCGATTATCCCACTTATTGTGTTCACCAGTAATAAAGCACTCATGGACAAACTCGTGAATCATAAGCTGACAACAGTCACAGCCTGGTGTATTGCGGTTGTCGTTATTTTTCTAAATCTTTTTCTGCTCTATCAAACATTCTTTGGCTAGATTTTGTTTTCTATCAGGTACGAGTTAAATCATACAGGGTAAAGCAACAATTACTTAAAAATAATTTTGAACTTTTTAGAGAGACAGCTATTTATTTGCATTCATTTATCGCTTTTAATCTACTAAGAATAAATGGTGAAAAGAAAAATTTTTGTTCACAGGATTATTGAATTTGTGAAATTGACTTTATGACGGAAAATGACGTAAAATGAAGTTTGTGAGATAAAAACGATAGGCCACCTGATGAAGGTGCAGCGGTTGTTTGTCGTTATTGATAAGAGCGGACAGATTTAGTTGTCCAATAAATTTTTCTGGAGGTTATTGGTAATGGTTAAAATTTCCAAAGGCAAGTTTGAATTCCTCGAACAGTTGTCCGACAAAAACGGCGTTATTGCCGCACTCGCAATCGACCAACGCGGTTCTTTGAAGAGAATGATCGGTGCAGCGCAGGGCAAAGATGCTACGGTTGAAGAACTGGCGGATTTCAAAACGCTTGTATCTAAAGAATTAACTCCATATGCAAGTGCAATTCTGCTTGATCCTGAATATGGTATTCCTGCTGGCAAAGCACGCGCAGCTTCTTGCGGTCTGCTGACATCATATGAAAAAACAGGCTATGACGCTACGGAGCCTGGCCGTATTCCTGACCTTCTCCCTAACTGGTCTGTTAAACGCATCAAAGAAAGCGGCGGCACTGCTGTTAAACTGCTCGTGTACTTTGATCCGGATGAATCTGATGAAATCAACGATGTTAAGAAGGCATTCGTAGAACGCATTGGTTCTGAATGTAAAGCAGAAGATATTCCGCTGTTCTTCGAAATCGTAACTTATGACGAAAAGATTACGGACAAAGAAGAATATGCAAAAGTTAAACCTCAGAAAGTTCTTAACTCGATCAAGGTCTTTACACAAGAACGCTACGGCATCGACGTTCTGAAATTGGAAGTTCCTGTTGACATGAGCCGTGTTGAAGGCGTTGGTGAAAATGCTCCTGTTTATACTGCTGAAGAAGCAAAGAATTACTTCCTCGAAGTAGACAAAGCAACGACGATCCCTTACATCTGGCTGAGCGCAGGCGTTTCAACCGAACTCTTCCAAAAGACACTCGTATTCGCCCACGATGCAGGTGCTAAGTACAATGGTGTACTTTGTGGCCGCGCGACATGGCGTGACGGCGTTGAAGCTTACGGTAAGGGCGGAGAAAAAGGCGCTGTTGAATGGCTTCGCACACAAGGCAGGGCAAATGTTGAAGAACTCAACGCAATTCTTGCTGAAAACGCAACTCCTTGGTATGAAAAATTTGGCGGCAAAGACAAGATCGAAGTCGTTGGTTAATTTATTGATTCTTGAATAAGAAGCGCGGCGGAATTATTCCGTTGCGCTTTTTTTGCATCAAAATAGGGCAAAATTAAGATTAAGTGGTCCGGTACAGGCATAATTGTTCACCGAAGACCTGATAAAATAAGGTTTTCTATTAAAGAGAGAGGATTAGCGAATGCTTAGGGAAGAAAACGGAATCGAAGCGCTTGCTCAAAAAGAGTTTCCTTGAAAAAGAATAGGGAACTTCCGCTAATTTTGTGCGCATCCGGTGCACAACGCAGAGGTACATTGGCAAGCTTTTGTTATGGGTCAAAAAATGATCACTGACCCCTCATTTCTTAAATAGATATCGAAAAATATCTTTCGATAAGAATTACGTAACTAGGAAAATGTTCACATCAGCGAAAGGGCATGTTATGATTTCTGTATAAGTTCAGCTCTGCGACTAAGAAAAAAGATAAATCGTTCGAGGTGTGCCGATACAAGCAGTGCTCAATAACTAAGATGAATCTATGAGAAAAAGGGAAGAGATCATGAAAAAGAAAATTTTACTGACGATCGGCAGCATTATTGTGGTACTTTTTGCAGCAGGAGCAGGTTATGTATGGTGGATGTATCACTCGGTCGCGTCGACGGCCGGCGATATGTATGAGACAGCCGGAGGCAAGGGCAACCACGATGCGATCACTAAGAAAAAAGCAATTAGTCTGCTTTTGCTTGGTGTCGATGAACGCAAAGGAGACCGAGGACGTTCGGATACCATTATCGCAACGACATTAAATCCGACGACAGACACGATGCAGATGATTTCCATTCCGCGTGATACGCGAACAGAAATTGTTGGCCGCGGATCAATGGATAAAATTAACGCAGCGTACGCTTACGGCGGTATAAAAATGGCGGAAGATACGGTAGAAAAATTTGTTGGCGATATTCCATTTGATTTCTACATAAAGATTAACATGGAAGGCATGAGCGACCTTGTTGATGCGGTCGGCGGAGTTACAGTGAATAATAAATTGGACTGGCAGGATGAAGGCTACTATAAGAAGGGTTATCATTACGCACGTGGCAATATTACCTTGGATACGGGGGCAAAAGCAATGGGCTATGTCCGGATGCGCCATCTTGACCCGCAAGGAGATTTCGGACGAAATCAGAGACAGCGTGATGTAATCATGGCTATTGTCAATAAGATGGCTAATGTATCATCAGTATCCCGTTATTCACAGATTCTCAATGCTCTTGGCAGCAATGTAAAGACGAACCTGACTTTTGATGACATGAAAAATCTCGCATTTAATTATCGTGATGCGCGCAAGCATTCCATTGATTATGAAGTAAAAGGACAGGGGCAGAAAATTAACGGAATTTATTATCTTGTTGTTGGTTCTGCTGAAAAGCAACGCGTTCATGATATGATTAACGAACAGTTAAATAACTAAAACTTTTATTGAAACGATATGAAAAGTGGGAGGTCTTGAGCAGTCATGGTTCAGATTCCCCGCTTTTTTATTTATAAAAATCATGCGCCCCTTTTTTGGACAAACAAGGTTTCATGTTGGTGATCAGTTCACTCAGATTTGTGCTGACCAATAACCTGTTTTTTTGCGGGTTCTGTGCGAGTTTTTCTTGGTTTCCAAGGATAAAGATCATCAAATTAGGAAACTTGCTCCTTAGATGCTTCAGTAAATCAAAAAGGACAGAGGAATGCCTGTTTGTACATAAAACAGCGAGATAATTCGCCTGTTTCCTTTGAATTTGATCGAGCACTATATCTATTTCACTGATTTCAGGAAGAAAATCGGTTTTCCATCCGCTGATTGTAAAAAGATCATCCATTAATTTTGTTCGAGTCAGCCCATTAAACGATTCCAAATTTGCGATGACAATCTTGCCCATTTCGGTATTCGGAAGCTGGTGCGTTATTTTCAGCATTTTCCAACTGAGCAATCTTAAGATCGTGAAAGCAGCAACCATATATTCTGCTTCGACAAAACGATTCAATAACCACCCCTTTTGTACTTCATCCAAAGAACGCTCAAAAAGTTTTACAAATACATCTTCGATACGCATACCGTCGGAAAGTGCGTCGAGACAATCAACTGCTTTGACACTGTCGCCATCGATTAAATACTTGATGTAATCATTCCAGGTCTGCTTTGCCTGCAAAACCATTTCTCTGCTGTCCCAGCTGGTGATTGTTTCGACAGTAACAGACAAGTCACTTGGCAATTGGATCACCTTGCCGCTGTTCTCAAGCTTAACATGCGGTAGGATGTCTGAACCCGACGAATTAGCGAGAATAATGCCTTTGTCACCGTTTGTCAGTAAAACGCGGGTCGCAGGAGGGAATATATGTATGAAGTTGATAAATAAATAACAGATTTTTAAATCAAATAAATCATTATTATGACTGTCATTCAGAATGATCTGCATTGCTTTTGTTGTGTGCATCGGTTTTCGATAGGAACGGATTAAAGTCAATGCTGAATAGACATCAACAATCATCATTAATTTGAGATCGCGGTCGGACGATTTCACGTGCAGATGATCAGGATAACCACTGCCGTTTAACCGTTCATGATGAGAACGGGCAATTCGACATGTTTCTTCTGGAAATTTCATTTGCTCGAGTAATTGATAGCCATCCACGGGATGCTGCGTTATTTTCTCATATTCACGCTGAGTGAGTTTCCCTGTTTTTAACAAGATCTCAATTGGTGTATAAAGTTTGCCGATATCATGCAGCAGGCAGCCAAGAAGGAATTCCTGACTGACCGGCCAATGAACATGCTTAAAGTAAAGGCTTGTTAATACAAATACGTCAAGTGAATGAATATAGCAAATCGGATCCCATTGTTTCAGGCAATCTAATAGAAAACGAACAGTCGGATTTGAGTAGAATTTCAAATAAAGAGAATGGAGCCATCGGTACGAAGCTTCAGAATGCAAAATTCTTCCGTAGCGTAATTCATCGGCGATTTGCGTCATTTCATTTTGAAAACGCTCCGTAAGTTCTTTACGTTCATGAGCGGGCATTAGTGACTTCGGTGTAAATAGGTTTCGAAATGGTGCGATCGAGGGACCGTCGAAAATGGCGACGGAAGGCACCTTTTTTCTTTTAAGATAATTAATGAGTTCAGAAGTGATCAGCATTCCTGTTCGAAAGAGAACAGAAGAATTTATGTAAATATCCTTGGCGAGAATGTTTCCGTCCTTCAATTTCTCAAGCTTTATGACCTTGGGCATAGGTGCCGTTCACTCCTGTTCAATAACTCTGGAAAGTAGGATGTGTTTTGCGGTATCCGGATTAACGCGATATTCATAACAAGGGGCAGTTCCCATTTTTAAAATAGAGAGACTGCCTTTAATTGGTACTATTTCGACAATAAGTTACAAGTAATATTTTAACAAGATATGTAAAAAAACGGAAGTGAAAATTGTTTGGTACGCATATACGTCTGAACTTCTCACTAGTAAGATTGGGGTCTTATGATCCATTTACTTGAAATTTATTGGATTAGGTATAATTGCCTATCGATTCGGAACCGTTCATAGGTTTGCCGCACTGAATTTAAGAAACTACTTTAATTCGACGCGGAAACAGCCGATAAAGAATAGGAATGGTATTAGAGCAGCGGAAAGGGTTGACTTACATGGATGTGGCAACAGTCATCGGCTTGCTGGTCGGATTGCTATCTTTAATTGTTGGATTTTTACTTGAAGGCGGAGAGTTAGTTGCGTTATTAAAAGTTACTGCTTTCCTGATTGTTGTCGGAGGCACAATCGGAGCGGTGGTCGTCAGTTTTCCGGGAAAGATTCTGGCAAAAACTCCATTTATTTTAAGATATGCATTTACAAAACCTAAAGAACGTCAGGATGATACAATTGTTGAATTAATTAATCTGGCGAATATCTCCAGACGTGAGGGCCTGCTTGCTTTGGAAGGCGAACAGCGGAAGTTTGAAAATGATGCGTTTATGTCCAACGGCATTCAGATGGTCGTCGACGGTGTAGACTCGGACGTTATCGACGACATATTGAATCGAGACATTGAACTCTACGAACAAAAGATTCTCTCCATTGGCAAAATTTTTGAATCTGCGGGCGGCTACGCGCCGACCATGGGCATTATCGGAACCGTTATGGGACTTGTCCATGTCCTTGGCAGCCTGGAAGATGCCGCGGCGCTCGGACCGGCCATTGCGGTCGCGTTTATCGCGACCCTTTATGGTGTAGGCAGTGCGAACGTGATTTATTTACCTATCTACACGAAGATAAGAAACAAGTTAGCCGGTGATGTATTAATCCGTCAATTGAAAACCGAAGGAATACTGTCGATTCAATATGGAGAAAGCACAATGATTTTGAAGAAAAAGCTTTATGCATTCCTGACAGAGGAGGAATGCCGAAAGGTTGAACAGAAACTGACGAGCAGATCCGGCAGTGTAAATGCGGATCAGGCATTCCAAGAAGTGGGTCAGTTATGAGCAAGCCACGAAAAAAACGGTACTCCAGGCCGGAGGAATCGAGTCAGAATTCGGAGCGTTGGCTTGTCACTTATTCGGATTTGATCACTCTTTTGTTAGTCTTTTTCATCGTCATGTTTTCGATGAGCAGCATTGAAAACCAGAAATTTAATGCGCTTGTCTCATCACTGAAATCCTCATTTCAAGGTGATTCGATTCTTCAGGGAATCGGTTATCCGAGTGCGGACAAGGGACAGACAAAGCCGAGTGTGCCATTGGTCAAAAAATCGCAGTCTATTAGTGACTCGGAAAAACAAAGGGACAGAAAGAAACTTGATGCTCTGTACGTGCAGCTGGATAAATACATCAAGGACAACCATTTAAGTCCGGATGTGTCGCTTACGGAAACGCAGCGGGGTGTGCAGCTTACGTTTCGTGAAAAAATTCTCTTTGATCTTGGGAAAGCTGATTTGAAGAAAAATGCTGAAGCAATATTGACACGAATCGGCGACATTCTTAATAGTGTGCCGAATGAAGTCAGTATTGAAGGGCATACGGACAATACTCCATTTCGCAATCAAGGCGGAACCATTCGTTCAAATTGGGAACTATCCGGTCTTCGGGCACAAACCGTCATGAATTATTTGATTCATAAAGACGGTCTTGCACCGAAACGCATGCACTTTGTCGGATATGGCGAATACCGGCCGGTTGTAAAAAACGATACACCGACGCACAAAGCAATGAATCGCCGTGTGAATATTGTCGTCATTCGTGAAGAGAAGCAGGATTTCGATTAAAAGTATTGAAAAGATTGATTTACCTGATAAATGATTGCATCATTATACGCCAACCGATATATTTAATGCATGAGGAATTTCTCAACATACATAATGGTATAGAGTTGAGGGCGGGGGTAAGTGAGAAAAATCTGGCTGATCCTGGTTTGTGTGCTTTGCCTTATGAGTGTGATTGGAGGCAAACGGTATTAGGATCATAAATTGGACCGAATTAAGACGATAAGTAGATTGCAGGCGGCAATGAGCAACAAAAGCTGTCGGTGCTGAACTATTTATCTGAATGGCCAAAGGAAGGGCCAAAGCGTGCGGATGCCGTCGATGATGACGGATACACGATGAATACGACCGGTCTGAAGATTGGGATTGACCATGTAAGCAAGCAATGGCGGCTTAAATAATGTAATTTGTATAAAATCACCGGTGAACTTTTTATGCTCACCGGTGATTTTTTAGGGTGTGGTAGACCATTGAACTGTAAAATGAGAAAAAGCAGAGAAGCGGGGATCAAGCTGTTTTCTTGTGTTGTCGCTTGTTTTAAGATTTACTTATTTTGAGCGATTTGCCAAACACGAGCAATATTAGCGGCAGTACGTATCAGGTTGACACGTGTGTCTTTTAATGCCTGATCGAGTGACACAATACCCGGAACAATCGAAAATAAGGCATCAATTCCATGTTCGGAAACAGATTCACTGCCCTCTGCCAAAGATCCGGCAAATGCAATCACAGGAACATAATGCCTTTTCGCGCATTTCGCGACGCCGATCAGTGTTTTTCCAAAAATCGTTTGCCCGTCAATTTTGCCTTCTCCGGTGATCACGAGCGTAGCATCGGAGATTTTCTCCTCAAGTCCTGATTCTTTGATTACCAATTCAATGCCCGGATGGATGGTGCTGTTTAAGAAAAAGAATGCACCGGCGCCTAGGCCGCCTGCTGCGCCGCTTCCAGGGACAGTTTCGATCTCAGATTTATGATCGCGCCTCACAATCATAGCAAATCTTGCAAGTGCCTGATCCAACCGGATGACTTCGTCTGGATCCGCTCCTTTTTGCGGACCGAAAATTGCAGAGGCACCTTTAGATCCGGTTAGCGGATTTGTGACGTCGGTCGCGGCCTCAAACCGGACCTCTTTTAGCCTCGGATCAAGTCCAGACAAATCAATAGTGTCCAAGTGAATTAATGCTGATCCTCCGGCAGAAAGTTCTTGTCCTTCGGCATCAAGAAGACGAGCACCTAGAGCTTGCGCCATGCCGCAACCTCCATCGTTTGTTGCGCTTCCGCCTAGTCCGAGAATGATGTGGCGAGCACCATGATCCATAGCTGAGTGGATCAACTCTCCAACACCATAAGTTGTCGCGATGAGCGGATTACGTTCCGCTTTCTTTAAATGCTCAAGGCCCGCAGCCGCAGCTATTTCAATCACTGCTGTATGGTTATCATTGATTAATCCATAAAATGCTTCTGTGGGCTCGCCAAGCGGACCGGTTACTTGTTTATGGATCAATTCTCCGTTTAATGCATCAACGAGGGAACGGACAGTCCCTTCTCCGCCGTCAGCCATAGGAACGAGAACATAGTCCGCATCCGGCCACACTTTATGAAGCCCTTCCTGGATCGATTGAGCAACTTCAAGTGCGGATAGGCTTTCCTTGAATGAATCCGGTGCGATAACTATTTTTTTCTGTTTCATCCCGTATCCTTCCTTTGTCAAAGATCTTTTTCTTCATTGTAACAGATTCAGTGATTCCTATGATTTGGAACAGGATTATTTCCGGGGAAATGACAAAATAAGACAAATTATTTCCATAAAAAAGAGATTCCGTCCTATTTATCGGAATCTCTTCATGACTAAAAAAGATTAGTTTAGATGACGATTGTTTTCTGCCATGAAGGCTTCAATTTCATCGGTCGTACGCGGCAGACCGGTCGTTAGTACTTCAGAACCATCTTCTGTGATCAGCAAATCGTCCTCGATGCGGATACCAATGCTTTCTTCAGGAATATACAACCCTGGTTCGTTCGTGATGATTTCACCGGGAATCAGCTCCATCTCGCGATAGGGACCGACATCATGTGTGTCCAGCCCGAGTGAATGGCTGACTCCGTGGAAGTAATACTTGCGCAATTCCTCGGGCGTTTTAATCAGGCCGATTCTCATGAGTTCTTCAGTGTAAAACTCAATTGTAAATCGGTTCAGTTCCATGAATGCAACGCCCGGCTTTGCCATTTTTGTTATTTCTTGGTTGCAGCGTAAAACAATGTCATAGATTACTTTTTGGCGAGGTGTAAATCTTCCGTTTATAGGAAAGGTATAGCTGATGTCGCCATTATAATAATTGTACTGTGCACCAAGATCGAGCAATACCAAACTTCCATCAGCGGCAGTTCCTGTGTTTGCCGAATAGTGAAGAACGGTACCATTGAATCCGCTGGCGAGAATGGTAGGGAAAGCAAACTCCGTACAGCCGCGGCTTTTTAAGACAAAGTTGAAATAGGCCTCCAACTCGTATTCTTTCATGCCCGGTTTTGCGTTTGCAAGCACATTTTTAATCCCGTCCGCAGTGATTTTTCCGGCGGTTCGTGTTAATTCAATTTCCTCAGATGTTTTAACAAGGCGGAACGTACAGATGACCGGATAAAGGTTGTGAATGCTTAAATAGGGATAGGAAACAGAGGATTCCGCCGCAAACTTATTCGAGGGCTTTGCAGGAAATTCCCATGATTTCGTCTCAAGGTCTGCATACAAATGATGATACACACGACTGTCCATTTGTGAACGGATATAACTGTAAAATTTATCCAGAAGTTCAATATTCTGAACACCTGAGGCTTCTTGGGCTTCATTAGGCGTAATGGTTTCGCCAACCCATCTGGCCATCCAAGGATCGGCACGCTCAATAAACAGTGTTTCTTCAATTTTACCGCCAAATTTTGCAGCAGCGAAAATAACCTTGGGCTCGGCAATGCCGGTCATGTAGTAGAAATTACGGTTGGGGTAGAAAGGATAGCTTTCATCTGCCGATTGATGTGCAGCCTCACCGGCAAAAAGAACAGTCAGCGATTGATCTTCTAAGGTTTCATAAAGTTTCTTACGGTTCTGAATAAAAAAGCTTTTTTCCATGCGGATCCTTCTTTCGTCAATTGTTTGTCCATTACCATTCTATCATTAGGTACAAAGAAGTTGTGTGCACAACTTCTTGATCCGGCATTTTCCATTTAGCGATTATGCTTCCATTTCAGCCAAATAACTTTTGAGAAAAACTGGGCATGTCCAACTACATTACGTTTCCACATTCTTCGCGGTTCCAGCACCATGCGGAACAACCATTCAAGATTCAGTTGACGCATGATCTTCGGTGCTCTTGGCTTGACACCGGATGCGAAGTCGATAAAGCCACCAACAGCGATTCGGGCTAATGGTTTTAGAGAGTCGGAGTTGCGGTCAATAAATTTTTCTTGTAGGGGCATGCCCATGCCGACAAGCAGAATATCAGCACCTGATTGATTAATCTCTGCAACAATTTCCGCATCTGATGAAAAATAGCCATCATGTGTTCCGGCAATCATTAAATTCGGCAGTTGCTCTGTTAATTTCTGTGATGCGGTTTGAACGATATGCTGCGCCGATCCGAGCAGAAATACTGACCAATGGTTCTCCGCACATTTTCGCAGCAGCAGGGGAATAAGATCCGTTCCGTTCAAATTTTCTCCCAGAGTGACGCCCCAAAGCTTCGCTCCTAATTTGATACCGATCCCATCATTAAGTAAGTAATCCGCCCGATTAAGGATTTCGTTATAATCGCGGTCTTTTTGAGCAATATTATAACCGTGGTCATTTAGAAAATATAAATTCATGGGTTTATGGTTCATAATGCGGCCAGTAAATACATCCGCAAAATCTTGTTTCGTGTGAAAGTCATTCATACGAATCGTACCGACTTGTTTTTTTTCATTCATAGGTTAATCCCATCCTTAAGAGTGAAACAATCTGATTCATTTTTCCCTTTTCTATTTTTTTAATCCTATTAGGAATTCCGAACGTTACTTGAATCATCAAAAAAATACCGAATTTGATGGTCGGTGCCTCTAATATTGTAAACTAATTTTAACGGATTGTGTTGTTTGTATCGATATTGTTAAATTATCTGTGGCATTGTCTTTACAATGTGTTATAATTCCGTATAAGAAAGCTTTAAAGATTGCTAACCTATGTTAGACACGAATCCGAATTTATTGATAAGGGCGGGCTGAAATGATGGTCTATGTGACGTTCCTGATTTGTTTTCTTGCTGCGGTTGCTTTGACACCTCTTGTTAGGAAACTGGCGATTCGCATTGGCGCGACCGATCTTCCGAACGCCCGCAAAGTACACAAAAAAATAATGCCGCGAATGGGCGGCTTGGCTATTTACTTGGCCTTTATGATCGGCATGTTGATTATGTGGCCGGACAGCAGCTTTACATTGCCGCTGATCATTGGCAGTGTAATTATCATTATCACGGGCGTACTGGATGACATGTACTCGCTGTCGCCAAAGGTGAAGATTGTGGCTCACTTTTTCGCTGCTCTAGTCATTGTTAATAGCGGAATCAGCGTCACATTTATAAATCTTCCGTTTAACGGTGTGCTGCATTTGTACTGGCTCAGTATTCCGCTGACTCTGCTTTGGATTATGGGTATTACGAACGCAATTAACCTCATTGACGGGCTTGATGGCTTGGCTGTCGGTGTATCGAGCATTGTGCTTTTAACGATTGCCGGGTTATCGTTGACAGAAGGCAACCTGTTTGTTTTTACGGTCAGCGCGATCCTGCTTGGAAGTACGCTGGGCTTCCTGCCTTATAATTTTCATCCGGCGAAGATTTTCATGGGAGACACCGGCAGTTACTTTCTTGGTTATATCATTTCTGTTCTTGCATTACTTGGCTTTAAAAACGTTACTTTGTTTTCACTTGTTGTACCGATCATTATTTTGGCGGTTCCGATTTCCGATACTTTGTTTGCTATCATCCGCCGATTGGTAAACAGAAAACCGTTAACGGCGCCGGACAAGTCGCATCTTCATCATTGTCTGCTTCGTTATGGATTCACGCAGAGCCAGACTGTGGTTCTTATTTACGGGATGAGCGCGATGTTTGCTTTGGCGGCAATCCTGTTTTCAACCTCAACTTTGCTTGGCTCCATGATTATCGTCATCAGCGTCATGCTCGTTATCGAGCTGGTTGTGGAAGGCGTTGGTCTTGTTAGTGCAAACTATAAGCCGTTGCTGAACACGTACAAGCGCCTGCTTAGCATGGCTAAAGTAAAATAATTAGTTAAGCTGGATCGAAAACAAAGGAGTGGCCCAATAGGTCGCTTTTTTGTTTCGATAAGGAGAGAGACGGCCGTATGGTTCGTAAATAAAGGTGTACAATGTCCTTTATTCGTTGCGGCGCATGTTCAAGGTTAAAGGACAAGTAAATGAGGCTCTGTACGCACGGCGACCGTTTATCGAGTGAAGCTTATTGGGATGAACTTTGTGATGGCTGTTTAATTTACCGCAGGTAGTGGCGAACGAACAATGCAAGGAATTTTCGATGTTGAGGTCGGATCTAAACGCTAAGAAGTTACTTCAATCTGTTTCCACTTGGTTTGAAAAAACGCGGCGAGGATTTACTATTTGCCTGAGAAGTTACTTCCAATAGTTGAAAGAGAGCATATCTATGGCATTCATCTGTTACGATATTGCCGAACACAACGATTTTGAGTGTTAAGCTACTCAAAATTTTTTCAAATATTTAATGGTTCTCTGCAAAAAATGTTACCATTTATCGAATAAATGAAAGACGGTCACAAGCATTTGCTTGTGACCGTCTTCCAAACAAAATGTTTTTTTTATTGATTTCTGCTCGTACCGTCGGATGATTCGGCAGCCAGTCCGGAATGATCGGTGCCCTCACGATCACTTGATGTACCGGACGTTGCCGACCCACTGCTTTTGGAATCACTGCCGTTGTCACTGCTTTCGACTGTTGGCTGGTAATTTAACTGCTGTTTAAGATCGGAACGAACTTTATTCAAATAATCATCGTCAAGCGCAAAATAGTATACTCCAGAGCTCATATCATCTGTACCCTTTAACTGAAGTGTTTTGATTTCCGAAAGGGATCCTGCATATTGACGTAGGCTGAGCAATTGTCCGAACGTCAAATTCGTTTCAAAGTTTTTATCGAGTGAATCAATGACTTTACTGTATTTAGTTACAGAAGAAAGCTGTGCACTTTTTTTCACAATTGCCTCAATCATCGCCATTTGACGCTTACCGCGGCCGAAGTCTCCTCCTGCACCCGGTGACTTGCGGTTACGAACGAGAGAAAGAGCCTGCTCGCCGTTCAGAAGCTGTTTTCCCGGTTTCAGAACAATAGCGTCTTTACCTGTTTTGTCCTTGCTGTTCTGCGTGCGAAGCGCGACAGGAACGTCCATTTCAACACCGCCAAGAGCATTAATGATCTTAACGAATGCATCGAAATCTACTTGGACGTAATAATCAACCGGAACCTTGAATAGATTTTCAACGGTGGCAATTGTGTAATCCGCGCCTTGGTTGTTATTGGCGTCGCCGTATGCATGCGCGTGTGTGATTTTAGAAATACCGTAATCGCGTGCGTGTGTCGGATCAATAATCTGGACTTTCGAGTCACGTGGGATGCTGACCATATGCACCTCGTTGGTTGAATGGTTGAAGGTGGCTAAAACAAGTGCATCGGAGCGGCTTGGTTCATTCTTTCGTTTATCAATCCCCATGAATAATATAGAGAAATCATCCTTCACAGGATCAACTTTCTCCGAACGAAGATTCGATTTATTGCCGCGCGTCAGTTTATTTTGTGCATGGCTGGTTACATTTTCCAGCTTGTTTGTTAAATAATAGCCGTATGCTGCGCCGCTTCCGACTAGAATGAGAAGCACAATTGATAGGGTCAGGATAATTGCTTTACGTTTCCCATGTTTTTTCTTCTTTTGATTTTCTGTTCTGCTCAATGCCATCTTCGACGTATTCTCCTTCAGGTTCTCAGTCTTTCACAGATAGATGCAAATGTAGTTCTTTTTTTCACTGGATATCGTTTAATATATAAATATAGGCCAATTGTCATGTCTTTTAACAATAGATTTATTTTACCTGAGTACTTCTGTTCTATCAATCTAAAATCTGTGCTTTTTCGGCAAAATTCGCAAAACGGAGATAAGAAGAGTGAGTAGTCTGTATTAAGTCCGTCAAACAACAGGCCAGGCTGCGGCAGAACTTAATCATTGTTAGACGTATTGCTTGGATTTGGAAGTTTCTCCTCTAAGTACAATTCGTGTGATTTCTTCGTTTCTGCCTGACCGTTCGTTAAATCGGTCACCCAATTCAGAAATGCCTGACCGTCTTCCTGACTTGCGTACAAATCGAAACTGACTTTGTCACTGTAATGGATCTTCTTAATGATGTATGCAGATTCGCGCAGTTTATTTTCCAGTGTGCCGCTCAGGTGGTAATCAACAGTCACGGTCCATTGTTCGGATGGAACTTTTTTCACGACCTCTGCAGCATTCAGTCCAGCACTGGCTGCATGGGCATACGCTCTGATTAATCCACCGGTTCCGAGTTTAATGCCGCCGAAATAACGGGTGACCACAACGAGCACATTACAAACACCACGTCTCTTTAATACATCCAGAATGGGAACGCCTGCGGTTCCGCTCGGTTCGCCGTCGTCGCTCGCCTTTTGAATTTCTTGTTTCTTTCCTATGATATAAGCAAAACAATTATGATTGGCTTTCCAGTGTTCCTTGCGCATGTTCTGAATGAATTGTTCCGCGTCGGTCTCGGTTTCTACCGGATGAACGGAACAAATAAATCGGGAACGTTTGATCTCCGTTTCAATCAGAACACCTTTTCCAACTGTAACATAAGCAATTAATGGCATTTTCGGCTCCTTTCATTTAATCCTTCGATTCGACACTGTAACCAGATTTTCTGTCTATGTATGACTTTGATGCTGGTTAATGGGGAGGATGAGCCATTCATTCAAAGTGAGCCAGAAGCATGTATTAATACACAGTTACATTCGACAAACAATTACACAGTTGCGTCCGTCGATTCAAAAAATACCAGAGAAATCGATAAAAGGGACATGGAAACATGGTAACATTTGCACTTGCCTTTTGTTTCTTAGTAAGAAACAATGGGTATAGACATGTTTAAAAGAAATTATATATGAAATTGGTTGATTGTGCTTTGCTATTTCGTATATTATGAAAACAATTATATGAAGCGGGCAGATGGTTACATCATGAATTAGTGCATAATACCTAGATACAGATAGGTACAAGGTGGCTAGCACGTCCGTAATGGTTCGGCTACATTTGTTATGGAGGGAAATTATGTCAACCAGCAAGCCATTCAAGAAAGAACTTGATGTCAAGCATCTTGATAAAATTATCAATAGCATGATTGATAATGTGAGCGACAGCAAATCTCAGATTTTCGAGATCGGCGAAGAATCACGAAAAGAGCATGACGCGCTGGTTAAAGAACTCCAACTTGTAAAGCAAGAGCTAAGAGGAATCATTGATCGAAGCGACACACTTGAGATTGAAGCGCGAAAATCGAGAGGCCATTTAGCTGAGATCAGCAGAGCTTTTAATCAGTACGGTGAGGAAGACATCCGCCACGCCTATGAAACGGCGAATTCCATTCAAAACGATCTGTCAATTGTTCGTGAGATGGAACGGCAGATGAAGAAAAGGCGAGACGAACTTGAGCGACGCCTGATTCAATTAAAGGCGACCATTCACAAAGCAGAGAGCTTGGTCGGACAAGTTACGGTCGTATTGAACTACTTGACGAGTGATCTGAAACAAGTTGGTGAGGTGATCGCCAGCGCAAGGGAGCAGCGCGCATTTGGGCTCAAGGTCATTGAAGCACTGGAAGAAGAGAGAAAAAGACTTTCTCGTGAAATTCATGACGGACCCGCTCAGACACTTGCACAGGTGTTGCTTGGTCTCGATGTGGTCGAACGTGTCGGGAAAAAAGAGGGGATGGCGGCGTCGCACGACGAATTGCAAAAGTACAGAGTAATGGTGCAGGGCGCTCTGGCCGAAGTTCGGAGAATTATTTATGATCTGCGTCCAATGAGTCTTGACGATCTTGGACTTGTGCCGACGCTGCAGAAATACCTTCACCGAGTGAACAGTGATTACCCTTCTCTAAGTATCCATTTCGACAGTATGGGGAAGGAGAAAAGACTGCAATCAAGAATTGAAGCCGCTTTATTCAGGTTGATTCAGGAGGCGGTTCAAAACGCCTGTATCCATGCAAATCCATCGCATATCAGTATTAGAATTGAATACAGGGAGAATAAAGTACTCATTCTGATTACAGATGACGGCGCAGGATTTGATCAGTCAGTGAAGAAAGAAGGAAGTTACGGGCTGATCGGCATGAAGGAACGTACCGAATTATTGAATGGCGAACTGACGATTCATTCAGAAGCCGGGCAAGGAACCAAAGTGCTTATAAACATACCGATTCAGCAGGAAGACATGTTTAGCAAATAACGCAGCAAAAGTGGCGGATGAGGTAAGTCCCGGAACCGATCCGCATGGGCTACAGTGAAAAAAGAGAGGTGAAAAACTGTTGCGGCACGGGATATGCGAATAACGACTGTTCTCTTTAGGATTATGAATCTAGCATTTTTTCTTATTTTTTGGCAGTCTTTTTAATAAAACGAGAGAGATATGCACCTAAAGATGAGCATGCATGAGATCGTTTGCTTAGCAGCAGGAATAATCGTGACAAATGTGCGACCGAAAGTGACAACGATTGCGTTGATTGACGATCATCGTCTGTTTCGTGAAGGCGTGAAAAGAATTTTAGACATGGAAAACGATTTTGAAGTTGTCGCCGAAGGTGATGACGGAAGTACCGCAGAAAAACTGATTGAGGAATCAGATCCTGATGTTGTATTGATGGATATTAATATGCCGAAATTGAATGGTGTCGAAGCAACAAGACAGCTGATTAAAAATCACCCGGGTCTTAAGGTGATTATTCTTTCGATTCATGATGATGAAAGCTATGTCACTCATGTACTGAAATCAGGTGCACTAGGCTATTTACTGAAGGAAATGGACGCAGACTCGATGATTGAGGCGGTACGAATTGTTGCACAGGGTGGAGCTTATATTCATCCGAAAGTAACGCACAATTTAGTTAATGAGTTCAGAAGGCTTGCGACTCAGGGCTATTCTACAGAACTTTCAGGGTTCCGCGATCTTGAATATCGACCGCCGCTACATATTTTGACACACCGTGAATGTGAGGTGCTGCAGCTGATGGCAGACGGCAAAAGCAACCGGGCAATTGGCGAACATCTTTATATCAGTGAAAAAACGGTGAAGAATCACGTAAGCAACATTCTTCAAAAAATGAGTGTAGAAGATCGAACGCAGGCCGTTGTTGAAGCAATTAAAAATGGCTGGGTAAAAATATATTGAGAGAAAACGAGAGCTGCGAGCGGCTCTCGTTTTTCTTTAGATAACATGCTGTGCTTTTGGTATTCATGAACACAAAGATATCCTTTTACTCATGCATTATTTGCTAGTTTAAGTTTTACCGGAAACAAAATGCTGATCCAGATTCATTGGACCAAAAAATTGATCACATTGAATCTTTTCCCTGCGTGCGAAGCATCAAAAAAATTTTCTGATCTTGAAGGATATTAGTAGTTAGTGTCGAAATGATTATTAAAGATTTAAATTTCTCAGTAAATTTTAACTACCGTTCTTTATATTGATTCTATGTCTAGGGAGCCTCACTTTTCCACTGTGTCTCATCTCTCGGTTATTTGTAATCCCCTCAACTTAATCTCCGAAAGAAGGTTTGTCTATGCTCCTGCTCTCCCGAAGTAAAGGTCTGCCCCCGAATGATTATGCTAATGTTCAGCACATATTGCATGGCAGAGAGTTTCGTGCTGAAGAACTTCCATTGTCTGAAAAAGTGATCAAAGACTGTGTGAAGAAGGGTTATGTTGCTGTCCGTTCCGGCATTGTACCGCTCAATGAAAGTGTCCTTGATTTGCTAACCGATCGAAAAAAATGGCTTTGCGCGCGATGCGGCAATCGCGACCAAGAAACGTTTGCGACATGTACATGCGGCCGATGCCGAAAGAACTGTATCTACTGCCGTCATTGTTTGACCATGGGCATTGTGCGTTCATGTACTAAACTGGTGACATGGTGCGGACCCGAACCTGCTCTGCATCATCGTTTTATCCATCAGAATGGCCCATTGTGTGTGTGGGACGGCACCTTGTCCGATGAACAGAGCGCAGCTGCCAAAGCGCTGAATCAGGCACTTGAGTGCGGCAAATCATTTCTTGTCTGGGCTGTCACCGGGTCCGGCAAGACGGAGATGATCTATCCAGCGATTGAACGTCAGCTGAAGAACGGGCGGCGTGTTGTGCTGGCAACTCCGCGAACGGATGTTGTCCGTGAACTGCTGCCGCGTATGCGTGCGGCTTTCCCGGATGTTCCGATCAGCGGGCTTTATGCCGGCAGTGAAGAATCAAATGCGGATGCACCACTCGTTGTGTCGACGGCCCATCAATTGATCCGCTATTCTAATTGTTTTGACTGCATTTTTATCGATGAAGTCGATGCGTTCCCTTATCATTTCGACCGGATGCTGGAGTTCGCGATTCGGAAAGCTGCTAGGCCGGGGGCTCCAATTGCCTATTTGTCCGCGACACCGCCTGCGGATTTGAAGAACGATTATTTGTCCGGAAAATTGTGCGGTGTTATGCTCGCCAGGCGCTATCATGGACATCCGTTGCCCGAGCCGCAGTTTCGATGGATCGGCAACTGGCTGAAGTTGATTCGAAAAGGGCAACTTCCATCTTTGCTTTGCGAATGGCTGCGTGCAAAAATGGGTCAAAAACGTCAAATGTTTGTATTCGTCTCTTCTGTTACTTTGTCACGCGATTTAACAGAGCTTTTGCAGCGAGCCGGTTTTAGCGGAACGGCCGGTGTTCATGCCGAAGATCCGCATCGCCATGCAAAGGTAAGCGATTTTCGCAAAGGAAAAATCAATATTTTAGTTACAACGACTATCCTTGAACGTGGAGTGACTGTTCCGGGTGTCGAGGTTTGCGTGGTTGGAGCTGATGATCCTGTATTTGACGATCGCGCGCTTGTTCAGATTTCCGGCCGTGTCGGAAGATCGGCAGAATTTCCGTCCGGTGATATTATTTTTTTTCATAACGGTAAAACCATGGCAATGGTTCGTGCACGCAAACAAATCGAGCAAATGAATCAGAATGGGGGTTTTCGTTGATGCACTGCCTGTTTTGCGGTGCAGATCAGCCGGAAATGCTGACGTTTCGCAGCCTGCTTCGTGCAGCAGACAGTCCCGGCTTTTGTCGTTCGTGCCGAGATCGGCTGGCGCTTATTGGTTCGCAAAACAGCTGCCAGTTATGCGGCAGAGACCTTTTGCTGCTTGATTCGGGAACAGTGCATGGGCACATTTGCAACGATTGTATGCAATGGAAAAAGAGCGGCAGAAACGGGCTGTATGAAAGAAATCATGCTGTTTACCAATACAATGCATTTATCAAAGATGTGCTGAATCAATTCAAATTTCGGGGGGATTCCGTTCTTGCCTGTGGTTTTGCAAATGAAATGAAAAGAAGCTTTCGGAGAATAAGGAAGGAGCAACGATTGAAATGGCAATCCGGTTTCATTCGTTCGTCCGGTGATTATATCGTTGTACCCATCCCGCTCAGCATGAAGCGGCTTGCGGAACGGGGATTTAATCAGGCAGAAGTGTTGGCCGAGACGCTGGGTATGCCGATCATAAATGCGCTCATTCGAGTAAGACATGAACCAAAGCAAAGTAAAAAAAACCGTCGTGAGCGATTAATTGTTCGTGACACGCCTTTTCGCCTAGAAAACGAGTATGCATCACTCATCTTGGGAAAGAACGTTTTGTTGATTGACGACATCTACACGACCGGAGCAACCATGCGCCTGGCCGCATATGCCTTGTCAAAAGGAAATCCGTTGAAAGTGGATTCGCTTACGCTGATCCATGCATAAAGAAAACTTGGCGAGGGCAAGTTCACAGATGACATTTGTATAAAAAAGCTTTACATCAATGCAAATGATGTGAAGCTTTATTCAGAATAGAGTTGATCTTCGGTAGCTGATCGCCTGACCGCCCATCTGTTCCCAAGCCTTAATAAATGAAGCACGGTCGGTAATCGTATTTTTTCCTCTGAGTGGGTCGTTAACGATAATCTTATTTTGATCATAGCCTGTAATCAGCACCGCATGTTCCTGATTTGTTACTTTAACCGTACCCCCGCTGCTTGTGCGCCAATAGTGAAAATAATTCTTTGCGAGCGGTTTAAACGTTACATTTGTAATCACAACTACAGGAATACCGTCGTTTAATTGTGCAAATACTGCGTCGAATGATTTGTCGCTTAAGTCAATGATACGACTGGGAAGATAGCGACGGCCCAGTTGTGCGAGCGGCTCATGATACACGCCGTACCCGCGTTTCTTGGCATCCTCCATGCTGCCGACAAATCCTTCATTTGGGTTTCCGAACTGTCGGTTTTGATAATAAGGGACATGCTTTATTTCGCGAGCGAGTTCCATTTTTCCTACACGGATACCTGCCTTCTGCAGCAGCATTGCTAATGAGGTAACCTCACAGCCACGAGGCAATTCCGGCTTTTGGAGAATAAAAGGCGCGTCAATGCGCGCTGACCTTTTTCTCGGTTGCCCGGTTGTCTCTTTCTTAATCCGGTCTGCTTCAAAGAATACATCCGATATCCATCTTCTTCTAATTGATCGATTTTCAGGTGAATAAAGCACAAAGAGCAGCGCTGCAAGCACGATGTCAAAAGCAAGAAACCAGCTTAACCAATGCTTTTTGAAATGCATCACGCCATCTCCTTTCACTGCAATCATATAATGCGATCGTATGGATCATGCTGCGCGTAGGTTCATACATCAAATTTTTTGTGATTCCTTAATCAAGCGATACATGGGATAATGACAGTGCGTTGTTAGTGTACCACCTTATCTGAAGTATTTTCGGCTTAATTTGTAACAGTTCAGCTAAATTTTACCGACTTCCTGCCGATAATAACAGATGAGCGGAAAATGTGTATACAGGCTTCTTAGCTGCTGCAAGGAGGAATTTAAGTGTCGGAACTCGAAAATTGTAAAGGATGCGGAAAACTTTTTGTCCGAGTATCTTCGCCTTATTGTCCGAGTTGTTTAAAAGAACAGGAAAAGCTGTTTGATATGGTTTACACTTATATACGCAAACAAGAAAACAGAATGTCTACGGTTACACAGGTTCATGAAGCAACTGGTGTTGATCTCGACTGGATTTATCAGTGGATTCGTGAGGGAAGACTCAAAACCGCTGTTTTCCCCAACCTTGGCTATCCATGTCGCTCATGCGGACGAACGATACAAAATGGTACTTTATGCGAGCATTGCCGCAAAAATTTGGAACACGATATGCAGCAGGAACAAACCGCTGATTCGCAAACAGCCGCCAAAGGAAAAACCTACCATACCGAAGTGAAATGATTAAAGACTAAAGATTTTCGCTTTCTTGTCGATATAAAGAGTGGAATAAAATGTACAATGTAAATAGAAATGATAATGATACGGTAAATTCCTCTGAGACGAGGTGAATTCATTGAAAATAAATCGTTACCAACCGGTACAATCCTATACGAATAATTATCAGACGGCGAAATCCGGCGATCAGCAATCGACAGCATCGAAGACAGATGATAAAGTAGAAATTTCCAATGCGGCGAAACGTTTGCAAGGCACGCAGAAGCTGGATGAGATCAGGCAGGATAAAATTGAGAAAATTAAATCGCAAATTGAGAATGGAACTTACCATGTTCCGGCAAAAAGTATTGCGGAAAAAATGTACGGATTCTGGAACAAGCAGTAAGAGAATTCGGCAATGAGGAGTGGAAAATGTTGTCTGCTGAGCGCATGGAACAAATAGTCAAAGCAATGATCAGTCAGCATGATGTGCTTTGCAAACTTGCCGAACGCAAATGTGAAGCGATTAAAAGGGAAGACGCGCAGACGGTGAGCGCGATCACAAACAAAGAAGCTCCATTCGTTGATGAACTGATCAGGCTTGAGAAGAAACGTATTGCCGTGATTGAATATGATTTAGGCAGCACACACTCAGATGCCACATTTTCAGAATGGGAACAGGCGGTTATTCATGAAGATGAGCAGGAAAAATGGCAAAAACTTTACCTGAAACTGACAAAAAGCGTGTATGCACTCAAACAGGCAAATACGTTAAATCAGGAACTTCTTCGTGATTCTCTGATTTGGGTCAGGCTGAATATCAGTTTGCTGAAACCAAAGACGCAGGCGTTGAACAATTATCCCAATCCAAAAGGTGGGCAGTCATCGTCATCCGTTTTCAGCGGGCGCATTGATTCTCGGACATAATTTTTTAGACGGAGGTGAGCAACAATGATCCCTATTTTTTCCAGTTTAAATATGATGCAGCGGGCGCTGCAGGTCACACAGTCGGCGATTCAGACAACAGGTCATAATATTTCAAATGCCAATACCGACGGTTTTTCGCGCCAACGTGTTAATCTAACAACTTGGCTTCCGTACCCCGGTGTCGGCATTAATGCTGCTCGCGGAGCGGGACAAGTTGGAACGGGGGTTAACGATGAAGCAATTGTTCGTATTCGCGACCAGTTCGTTGATCTTCAAGTACGTGACAATTCCAACCAAAACGGCTATTGGGGCGCTCTCAGTGATGCATACAGCCAGATGGAAGATATCGTGAACGAACCGACAGACACGGGAATCTCATCTGAGTTAGACGGTTTCTGGCAGTCTCTTCAAGACTTGGCAGGAAATTCGGGTACATCCGGCACAGGTACGGTGGTTCTGCAAAAGGGAGCGGCTGTTGCCGACACGTTTAATTATATTGCCAAATCCTTAGGCAAGGTTCAGAATAACCTGAATCAGCAGATCACGGAAAATACAAAACTGATCAATAATTACGCCGATCAAATCAATGCGCTTAACAAAGAAATTAACAAGCAGGAAGCAAACGGCTTTCTTGCTAACGATTTGTATGATGAGCGGGACGCGCTGACTGATAAGCTTGCACAGTTAGTGAATATTAAGGTAACAAAAGAGCCAAGCGGTGGCAATCCGTCGCCGCTCGCTGAGGGAAAATATACGATCGAGCTTGTGGACGCTAATGGCGGCTCGTATGAACCTAAGGCCACTTTGGTGGACGGAGCAGGAATGTCAAATAATCATCTGAAGGCAGATATCAATACAGCGAATGCATCAAGTCCAACCGTTACGGTATCCATGGTGCAGGCAGATGATACAACGCCTGTATCTACAGGCAATCTGACTAATTTTTCCGGCAAACTTCAGGGATTAATTGATGCCTATACCATTGACTATCCGAGCGTGCTGAAAAGTTTGGACAATATGGCGAGCGCATTGGCGGAGAATTTGAATGCGGCTTATCAAAATACGGCGGGTTACAGTGATACAAAGGGTCTATTCTTCCTTGGCAGTGGATCAGGTACAGATTCAGGAACAGTGACCGCTTTGAATATTCATGTCAACAGCAACTTAAGCGGGAGTGACGTGACTTCGGCAAATGATGGCATGCCAAGCGGCGACAATAGCGGGGCCACGGCAATGGCCGATGTGATCGCTACCAACAAATATGCAATTGATACAGATGGAGAAGAAATAACCTTGAAAAATTATTTACAGGGTCTGATTGGCCAAATCGGCGTCAACGCTCAATCTGCCAACCAATTTACAAGCAATTCCGCAGTGATGCTTGATGCGGCACAAAATCGACGCGCCTCAATCAGCGGAGTGTCGCTTGATGAAGAATTAACAAATCTGATTCAATTTCAGCATTCCTATGGTGCGGCTGCAAAGGTTATCACAACTCTGGACACCATGTTGGATACTTTAATCAATAAAATGGGGTGATATTGAATGCGGGTAACACAAAGTATGATGGCCAATAATTTATTGAGAAATATTTCCGGCGGCTACAGCCAACTGGCAGATTATCAGAGTCAACTTGCTTCCGGCAAGAAAATTACGCGTCCGTCACAAGATCCGGTCGTTGCGACGATGGGAATATCCTATCGTACGGATGTCAACCATGTCGAACAATACCAAAGAAATGTAACAAATGCGTATAAATGGTTGGATAGTTCCGATGATGCACTGAAACAAGTTGATGATGCGCTAAATCGAATTCGTGAGCTGACCAATGAAGCGAGTACAGATACCTATACAGCAGATCAGCGTGCGGCGGCGGGCGTGGAAGTGGATCAACTGATACAGCAATTGGTTACTTTGGGGAATACACAGGTCGGCGGTCAGTACATTTTCAGCGGCAGTGATTCAGCGCATCCGTTACTCTCTCAAGCGTCTGACGGGACTGTTTCAATCGTTGCTGATTTGAGCCAGCCTGATTTTTCTGTGGCTGTCAACGATGGCATTCAGATAACGATTAATGTGAAGCCTGAGGCAGTCTTCAATGATCAGCTTTTTCAAGATTTAAATCAATTGAAAAAGGACTTAACTGAAGGCACGGCGACAGGCAGTCAAATCAGTGCACATTTAACAGAAATTGACACACATTTGGATGAAGTATCCAGTGCTCAGGCCGATTTAGGCGCAAAAACCAATCGGATTGATTTGACGAAGAATCGGTTGGCTGAGCAGAAGACTGTGGCGACAAACGTCATGTCAAGGAATGAAGATGCGGATTATGCTGAGACCATTGTGAAATTAAATCAACAGCAAAATGTTTACAATGCATCGCTTTCTGTCGGAGCGAAAATCATTCAAACATCACTCATCGACTTTTTAAATTAACAACTAGTTTATGAATGCAGGTAGGTCGATCATATGGCTAAAATTCTTCCGCATGTAGAAATGAGACAAGTTTTCGGTAGAATATCCGTAAGTACGCAAAATGCAACGCAAACGATCCGTCAACCGAAAGCAGGACAATCCATTCAGCAGCCGAAAGCGGAAATGACGATTGATCGAGAATCGGCACATGTTCAGATTGATCAGTCGGCAGGCTGGCATAATCTTGATCTAAAATCGGCAAGAATACGTATTGCCGAGGCAGCGGATGCCGGCAAACAGGCGGTACTTGAAGGAATCGCTCGTCATTCTCAAGAAGGAGACGAGCTTCTGCATATTGAGCGGAATAAAGGGAGAAATTTGTTTGCAAAGCAGGCAGCTGATCGTGTGAATGCGGCAGTCATCGGTACACGTTACAGTACCGGAGACACACCGGCATCCCAAGCAGTCAGTTATGATGTGATACCCGCAACCTTGCAGGTGAATTGGCGCACGCAGGCACCGATTATTCAAGCGACAATAAATGCACCAGAATACAGTTATCAACCAGGTCGCGTCAACATATCAATGGAACAATATCCATCACTTGACATTTGGCCCGTCGGCATCTTCATTGATGAGAAAGGATAATGAATGTGCTATGATCATCCAAACAAAATATTTTGGTGAACAGGAAATCAAAGAAAAAGATATTATATTGTTCTCATCAGGGCTTCCCGGCTTTGCGCACGACCATCGTTTCATTATTCAGCCATTTGGTGAAGCTTTCTCCATTCTTCAGTCGGTAGATGATGCAGATGTCGCATTCATTGTTACCTCGCCTTTTTACTATTTTGAGAATTACAGCGTAGATCTGCCCGACCATTTTGTGGAACAGCTTGAAGTTCGTTCGCAGGAGGACGTCGCAGTATGGGTAATCATCAGCGTACACAATCCTTTTTCAGATTCAACAGTCAATTTAAATGCACCGATCATTATCAATATTCATAAAAAATTCGGCAAACAGTATATACCTGAGCGATCGGATTACTCTCTTCGAATGCCGCTCAACGGACAGCTTCAGGAAAAGAAGGTGTAACCGATGCTTATTTTGACCCGAAAGCTGGGCGAATCGATACATATCGGCGATGATATTGAGGTGAAAATTGTAGCGGTGTCCGGTGATCAGATTAAGCTTGGGATCACAGCACCGCATGAAGTTGATGTTAATCGTGGTGAAATTTATGAAGCAATTTGCAAAGAGAATAATTCCGCGGCATCTGGTAAGCTTCCTACAGATATTTTGAACACGATGAAGTCAATGAAGAAGAAGGATCATTAATCAGATGCGGGCAGCCGTGTTTTTTTTATACAGTATAAGTTTAAAATTTTAAAAGGTGGGCGGAAGTACAGTCTGCGGTGAATCACTCGCGAACGTGCTCAATCGGAGCGTACTTACCCTTAATTTGAAAAGTCAGTATGATCAACCGATGAACAACAGCCATAATGCCTTCAGTTTGACAACCTATAGCAGGCAAGAAGTGAAAGTGCTGAATAGTGACCATTGATCAAATTGAACCATTCCTTGCAGTTGTCAGGCATAACGGTCCCGTCATATTTTACGTGCACACCGTTTACTCAACTCCCAGACACGAATTACCTCAAAAAAAAATTAAATGTTCCTCTGTTTTATCTGCATTAACCGTACAATTGGTTTGTCTGAAAAGGGAAAAAAACTTTTACTGTACTTGAAGGCATTGCTCGATTTTTTATGAATCGTGGGACTAAGCCTGCAAAATGGTGTATGGTACATCCTATATGAAATAAATCTTTTGACAGATTGAATCGTTCACGTTAAAATAAAAAAAATTAAATGAGCATGGATAAAAAATGATGGGATGCAATGAATAGAGGAAAGTGTTTGATTATTTTTCAAATAATTATAAAGTGTAACAAAAAAAAGACTTTTTAATAAAATGGACAAAACACACTTTTTTCGGAACGAATGGCAGACGAATCGCCGTTACGTTCATAATCCTTAGCTGCATAAGCCATGTATTGGGATGACGAGTAGAAACTAGTGGGCTGGTATAAAAAGGAGGATGCAATACGTGATGAATCATCAAAATAATGCCAAAGTCGATGACTATCTGGATCTGTATCTCTTCGCTACAAAAATTGACGATCAAGAATGGCAAAAGGAAATCAAAAATAATTTAGCGGCTTTTTTAAAGGCGACGGCTGACCGTGATCAGCAGAGAGCAAGTGATCTGCGTGTCCAACTCGGTTATGTCAATCGCAGAATTCTTGGCCTGTATCAACAATTGCGTAAACGCAACGTCGACCTCACCGAAGGAATTACAAATGAGCTGTACGCGCTAAAACAGCGCAGATTGGAATTGGAGGCGGAGCTTAGCCAAATTAGAGAGCAGAAGCGCAGCATCAGTTAATGTAATGTATCATCCAATAAAACGGCCGCTCCAGAAGAGAGCGGCCGTTTTTGAATCGATCAACTTAACATTTATCAAGACGTATTGCTATGTTCAGTTCCAATGGTTCATCAGGCGCCACCATGAGCAAATCGTCATTATTTTCATTAAGTGTATTGGTGAGTGCGGTCCAAGGTTCGACACACACGAACGGCTGATTGCCTTCAATCCATAATACGGTATAGCGATAGCGAGGATCCTGGCTGATCACAATTTTTTTCGAATCGTTGAAATCAAAGGCTAGTTGCGGATCGCCGCTGTTTAGCAGCACGACAGACTCTTTTAGTCCTTTCATATTGATTTCGCCGCTGAACGGTTTGGTTTCATGATCATTGTAATCCAAATAGCTGGCTGCCCTGCTTTTTATACGAAGCTGTTGATCCTTCATCTTAAAATAAGGATGGTAACCTGGGTAGACTGGCATTGCTTCATTTGAAAGATTGCTGATGGTTTGACTGATAGTCAATTCACCGTCCGACAGTGTGTACCTGAGCACAGCTTCGAAGTCAAATGGATAGGATTTTCGCGTATCCTCTGAACTATGGAATGTGATTTTCAGCGCCGAGCAGTCATGACCGGCGGATTGCCCTGCGACCTTCCAGGCTCTGGTGCGCGCTAGTCCGTGATTGTCCATGAAATAAGGCACGCCGTTCCATTCATAGGACTTATTGGTTAATTGACCGGTGATCGGGAAGAGAACCGGAATGCCGCCGCGCACATTTTTGCTCGTGTCAAAAAGCGTGGCTTCGTTCATGAACAGAATGTCTTCATCGTCCGTATGAAAAGCGGTTACCATGCCGCCGCGTTCCGGACAGATATCAACGTAAGAAATCCCGTCTGTTAGTCGGAAGAAATGTAAGCCTTGCTGATCAAATTCTTTAACCTGATACATGTCGATCCCTCGATTTAATGTTTTATGAACGACTGAAAAATCTGCAGTTCTACATAAATACTCTACCAAAATTTTTATGCGCTTACATTAGTTGTGTGAAAAAAATAACAAAAAACATTTAAAACGTTGTTAAAAAATCAAAAAGCTGCTGAGTGTGCAAACTCAGCAGCTGTGTTGCTCTTATTTTCTTATTTTTTAGCCAGTTCCTGTAAAAACAGGCAATACGCTTTTTGAATACGTGTGAAACTGCTTAAGCGGTAGAACTCATTCGGTGCATGCGGCCGCTCGTCATCCTGCGAACCGCCGAGCGAAAGGGTTTCCGCTCCGAGTACTCGCTTGAAAAGACTGGTCACCGGAACCGATCCGCCGGCCCATTGGCGCTTGACCGGGTGGCCGGTTAGTTCTTCCAGTACGCGTTCAAGTTTTCTCAGCGCAGGATCATTTCCGGGGACACGATATGGCGGCGTACCATGTTCGTCCTCAATCGATACTTCCACAGAGCGGAACGTATGTGCTTTGACATGCTGTTCAAACAGCTTTTGAATTTTTTTCGGTTCCTGGTCGGGAACAAGGCGTGCGGTGATCTTGGCGTGTGCTTCGCAGGGAATGACTGTCTTGCCGCCGGCGCCTTGATAGCCGCCCCAGATACCGTTAACTTCCAGTGTTGGGCGTGCAACTCCGCGTTCCATCGGTGTGAATTCTGGTTCGCCATAAAATTCTTTGAAACCGACGTTTTCACGCATCGCATCCGGAAATGCGTCGAAATCGGCAATTTGCTTCTTTTCTTCATCTGTGAGCAGATGTACCTGATCATAAAATCCATCGATCAGAATACGGCCATTCTCATCACGCATCGAATCAAGAATGCGCACCAGTTCGTGAATCGCATTTGGTGCAATACCACCGCCGAATCCCGAGTGCATGTCCATAGCGGCCGTCTTCACATTGATTTGCGCTGAGAATACCCCGCGCACGCCTGTTCCTACGGTTGGCTGATCCTCTGTTCCGACACCGCTGTCGGCACTGATCACAAGATCACAGGTGAGCAGATCCTGATGCGCATCAAGGAAACTGCTGAACGAACGGCTGCCGATTTCTTCCTCGCCTTCAAATAGGAACTTAATGTTTACCGGAAGCGCACCGTCTGTTTGCAGCAGTGCTTCGCAAGCGACAATCGGCAAAAGCAGATTCCCCTTCATATCAGTGGCGGCACGAGCAAATACTTTGCCATCTTTAATAACCGGTTCGAACGGATCGGAATCCCATAATTCCAGCGGCTCGGCCGGCTGAACGTCAAAATGTCCATAGATCAATACCGTAGGCTTTCCTTCAGCATGCAGCCAATCCCCATAAATCACCGGATGTCCGCCGGTCTCCAACATCTGTACATGCTCAATGCCCGCCTTTTTCAAACGCTCGCCGACCCACTCGGCCGCCGCACGCACATCCTTCGCATAGGCGGGATCCGCCGAAATACTTGGAATCCGCAGCAATTCAAAAAATTCCTCAAGAAAACGGTCTTGATTTTCATCTAAATAGCCATTCCAGTTGCTTAACATGATCTCCAACTCCTGCTGTCTAAATTGAGCGGCACTTACTCGTAAGGTTTTACGAGAGAGCCGTTTAAAAAGTAAAACTATTATTAGTTTAGTTTATTCTGATAATAGTGTAAATCCTGAAGATATAGGAGAAGGTATGGAAAAAAACAGGTGACCTATTGTCACCTGTGCTGAGGCGTCATTCTTTGTGATCCTGTGGATGAGGCATGCTGTCGATTTGTTTGAGTTCAATCAAGTCTGCTCTAACAGGTCAGGATTATCGACCATCCCGGCGGCAAGCTCCTTTTGCAAACGGCGTGCCATCGGTTTCATTGTGACGTAAGTGATTCCTCCAGCCATTGCACCGCCTAAAACCGGCACGATTTTCGATACGCCGCGTGCGAAGGTGCTTTTTGTCATTTTCGCACCGAAAAAAGCGGCAACTTTACGGATCAATGGATAATAAATGGTCTGTTCCAGGGACTTCTGCGGAATTCGTTCAAGAGCGCCGGCGGCAAGCTTCGATGACAGTACGCGCAGCATCGCACCCGTACCGCTGACCCCGAGCATCGCACCAAGATAGAGAATCAGTGTTTCACGTCCTCTTTTTGTCGCGAGCTCCTGGTTATTCCATAATTCTTCTCGACCGTAGAGATAGCCAAGTTCCTGCGCGAGACGCAGTGCGATCGCATAGAACTGCGTTGTATCGGCGGGAATTGTTGCCGCGATGGCCAGACCGCCGGGGATTCCGGCGGCAAACGACATCGCTGAGCTTTTTAGTGTTGCATTATGAATCAGCTGTGCGGCCCGTTTTTCAAGCTCAGCTTGTCCAAAATAGTTTACAGGTCCGATCTTAATCAGTCGTTCCAAATCTTCTTTTGGAAATGACCGCCTGAAAAATTCTTTACGATTGACCTTTAATCCCGGCATCTTCAAGACTACATCAAGAACATTATGGGTTAGCTTAGCTGTCTGCATCATTGGCTCCTTTTCATTTTGTTCAATGAGTATCTCATTAATAGTACTGTTTCCCGCAAGTACTTGTTTCATTTACCCCTGATTTACCATGTGATAAAATACATTTATCGATAAAATGCATAAAACACATAAAAATAATAGGAATAATCATTGACGAAACGATTTTTCAATCGTACAATCGTAACAATACTTGGGATGAGGCGCAAAAAGGGCGAAAGAAGCAGTGGCGTATGAACCACCCAGGATGGTAAAGGACGTGATGCAGTCTTGACGATTGACCAATTGAATACGTTTCTCATGGTCGTAAAGTGTCGCAGTTTTCATGGCGCATCCAAAAGACTCTTTCTGTCACAGCCGTCGGTCACCTCGCGTATTCAGGCACTTGAGCAGGAATTAAACGTAAACCTGTTTGTGCGTCAAGGGCGCGGCATTCGATTGTCCGATCAAGGAGAAAAACTCGTTCCTATTGCAAAACGGATGGTGAAGATGTATCACAAAGCATATGAGCTTGGAAAAAATAAAGAAAATACATGTGATTCATCGAAAATCGAATGATTTTAATTCCGATAGGTAAAGTATAAATTAAACGTTGACAAAGGTAATAATTCACGTTAAACTATTATTAATCAAATAATCTTATCTAGAGTGGTGGAGGGACTGGCCCCATGAAACCCGACAACCAGCACAGTCGTGTGCATGGTGTTAATTCCAGCAGAGTTAATCTGAGAGATAAGAAAAATAAAGCGAACGGCAGCGGTTATTTTTCTTGATCTTCGAGGGAAATGATCGTTTTTCATTTTGTTCTTATGAAAAAATGCCGGATCATTCTTATCGAGAGAGGCGGAGGGACCGGCCCTGTGAAGTCTCAGCAACGGGCTTTAAAGAAGTACCGTGCTAATTCCGGAATGAAGATAAGAAAGGATTTTTAAAATGACAACACAGACGAATGATTTACAAATTGATGATTACTTGGACTTGTACCTTTATGCGAAGCAGCTCCATGATGACGCATGGCAGGCTGAAATCAAGGCGAAACTTATTGAATATGTGCGACCTTCCCAATTGCCTGCAGTACATGAGGAAAAGGAATTACAGGAACAGTTCACGTATGTTAATCGGCAAATCCTTCATTTATATCGGAGCCTTCGTACAGGCAAACAGGAATTAAATGATGCAGTCACAGCAGAATTGTTTGTGCTGAAGCATCGTCGCATTGAACTTGGCAAAGAAATTGATCGATTGAGGATTCAAAATCAGAGAATTTGCAAATAACAAATAAGATTAAATTAATATTAAGATGACTCATAGAAGTTTTTTATCAATTGAAGAGCGGTACTAGGCATGAGGGCAAGCCTTAATGTCCTTTTTGCCATTCACACGTTTTTGCACACGGCAAATATGCTTTGAGTAAGTTTATTTTCCATGGTAAATTTAGGTTGTGGAGAGAAGCAGCATGTGATTGATTTTTCATTGGTCACTCGACCTTTTTCCACAAAACAAAATTCTGGAGGGATTTTACGATGGAAAAGATGGATATGATGAACAAATCAATGATGATGCCGATGAACATGATGATGATGATGGAAATGGACAAAATGATGTGCCAAATGAAGTGCATGCAGATGATGATGGAACGAATGTCGGGCATGGACATGATGATGGACGACACGATGATGAGCAAGGACGAAATGATGAGCTGTATGCATAAATGCGATGAAATGATGACAAAAATGATGGATATGATGAGCAAAATGAAGTAATCTAAAGGGATTTCTGGCTTCTGATCGGATCAAAAAATGAAAAAAGTAGCAAAAACCTCTCATTTTGTTTCTGCTACTTCTCTTTTAAGGACATTTCTCAAATAGTGGATCACTTTTTGAGAGGTGTTCTTTTTCATTTTAACCCGCAACGCCTAACTATACAGCGGAGAACGATGTATTTCAATGTTCATCCGGTCCGCTACCTCCTGAAGTAATGGGCCTTCATACCATGTAAGCCCCAAAAGCATGCACAGCCACGATTCCTAATACATGACCAACAATTGAAATTCCTGCTTTTTTAGACTTGATAAGAGCAATGATATGAAGCACCAAACCAATACCAGCACAGATATAAAAGAATGTACCGATACCACCAGTAATATGCCCTTTGCCTCCGGAAACTGCTTCACCAATAGCTGAAAATCGTACAACAAGCCAAGAGATCATAATCAAGAATGCATTAATAATATCTACGACACCTGTTTAGATGTTGATTTTTAGCTTTGTTTTCACAGTTAAATCGTCTCATAAATTTAGTTTCCAAAAGCGGGGTCTAAACCCATCGTCTTTAGACGGTATCCGCTTTTAGCCCTATCTTTTCGTGTCTGTACTCCAAGAGACTTATATCCTAACGATTAAGGAGTTTATTAAGTAGTATGACGCGGTGCCGAACGGCGGCAGAAAGAGCATTCCTTATGAATGGTTTTTGGAGAACTGCGAGTCGGTATGAAGCCGGAATGGGATTGTGCTGGATTATCTGCATGCAGTCCTTTCAAGATGTGATGGTCAGGGGATATTTCAGAAATCGTTGTTTTGATTGTGTTTTTTAAATTTGTTCCAGTCGATGATGTCGAAGATCATTACGAGGAACAAATAGGCAAAAACATAATAAGTGATCCAGAAATGATATTTGTCAGGAGTAAAGGTCAGCCATGCTGCTCCAATAACTAAATACGGAAGTTCAAAATACAAAAAGCGTTTTTCTTTAAAATGGCGTTTGAACTTAGTGAAAACGTTCTGAAACATTCGATCAGCTCCAAACATTTACTTTTGTTTTATTATACTCCGGAATGCGTTGGGGATGATTTGAAATGTTGCGCAGTTGACGGTTAATATGCAACGAATAAAAGAGAGCTATTAAAGTGAAGCCAAAGAAAAGAAACGATCTAATTGGACAAACAGCAACGAAAACGGTTGAGCTTGAAATTGTAGATGCTATGGAATATGACACTGGTACTTCCATATGCGTTCAGAACATGCATACGGGTGACGGGTATTGGACTGGTCTTGAAGATATTGATCTTGATCAATAATTTGCAGTATAACACTAAAGCGACATAGGAACGAGTTGGCACAGTCATTTATTTCGTGATCGAGATTACATCTAGTAGGTCATTTATTGCATGGCTTTTTGTATAAAAATTATCATCAGCTAAATTATGGGCGATTAACAAAATTTTATATCGGAGTTCTGCATTATAAAGCATGTCGCTTAAATCATTATTACTTAAACCATTTATATGAGTGTCTTTACATTCCAACTTGATCGCTCCCTTATAATTTTTCTGCGCCAACAAGGGGACGGAATTGACAAAAAAATCGGGATCACTCCCGATTATCCGATACCTCATTTTAACATATCGGAGGGATTACCGTGAGATTAAAAGAAATGAAGATAGATCCTGCCACAATGCAGCTGAATGTTGATATAATGGGAATAAATAACAAAGTGATTGTGATTGGAAATGGGAAAGCAAAAATAGCGAATCTGCCGGAGTTTGGGGAGACGAAGATCATTACTCATCAGCGTGAAGTGGGACGAAGGCGAAGAATTTTAAAATGGGAGACGATTGAGTGCACAGTGAAGGAATTGAATTTGGAGGAACAGTTTCATTTAATGATTACAAAAAATTAGTTTTTTATACAAGAAGAAAGTCGACAATTATTATGATGGCGTGCTACTTTCTAGTTCTTTTTTCCATAGTAACACTGACTATTCCTGATATGTGGGTTGTTTCATTTATTTTATCTCTGATAGCTACATTGGTAGTTTTTATGCTGGCTGTACTCTTTCTTTATTTTCGGATAAGAAGAGAGTATGCAAGCAATAAGCTCATGAAACAGGAAATACGATATGTAGCAAGCAAGGATGGGCTTGATCTAACTAAGGGCGTTTCAAATGCTCGCTATGAATGGGGCGATTTGATCTCTGCCTATGAATATAAGGATCTGTTCCGTTTACAGGTATCTAGGTTTTTGGCAATTTCTCTTCCAAAACGGTTCTTTGAAAATGCTGATGATATAAATGAATTTCGAAACTTGATCAGGGTGTCGCTACCGGAAAAGAAAGTTCATTTAAGCAAGCAACAGTGAAATGGGACGAGGGGGAGGAATTTTGATCCCCAAATAAAATAAGGGATGGGTAACTATGCCGAAAGTAAAACTTAAATTCACAGAATTTACTAACTGAAGCATACTAAAAGTTACAGTTGGAACAAACGCCCCCCAAGGGGAGATACGGGACATGGGGGGAGAACCTATTTTAAATTAAGGCAGTGGACAAACCCCTTGGCACATCGCAGGCGGACATTGTCAACAAGACAATTGATGGCCTTGCTTCCATTGCTCAAGCTCCGGAGTTGATTGCTCTTGGAAAGTCAGCGATTGGCGACATTAAAGCGCTCATTCCGCAGCTGATTAAGCAGGCAGTGCTTAAAGCGGAATAATATAGGTAATGAGAATGTGCGACCCGAAATCGTAACGGCGCTTGGAAAACAGTCGCGAATGTTAGTATCTTGCGTAACTCGACCGCCCACGGTGACTGCGCGGTATATAAATACACCGGATACATAATAGGTTAAAATATACTTAACAGAGCTGACTAAGCAGCTAGGAAACGGGGAATCGTTATTCGGCGGGTCCCCGTTTTCTTTTTGCATAACAAGACTTGAGGCATTCAAAAAATATATAAAATTAAGACTAGTTCAGTACTGAACTAGTCTTAATTAAGCGTGCTATTATTAAAATGCGTTGAATTTATGTCTTTAATTGTATTTCTTAATCAATTCTACAAATACATTAACAATCGTCTGGAAAAATTTCAAAGTTCCTTCATTTGTGATTTCTCATTCTCATCGATGAGTGAATTAACGTGACCAATGTAAGCCTCTGGTTGTTGTAACGTTGGTATATTAAGACATACTAAAGATTGACGTAGATGATGGTTGGCACCAAAACCGCTAATTCCGCCGGGAGATGCAGTAACGATTGCGGCCGGTTTTTTGTCCCAAACACTTTGCCCATATGGACGTGAACCTATATCCAGTGCATTTTTTAAAACAGCAGGGACTGACCGATTATATTCGGGAGTTACAAATAAAACAGCATCAATCAACTGCATTGTCTGCCGAAAGGTTTGCCAGGATTCAGGAACACGATTTTCGTCATCTTAACTACAGTATTAAATTCTAACATTGATGAGATGATTAGCTTTGCAGTTCTCGTAATGTTGCTGTTGAATCAAGACCACCCTTCAAAAGGGAATTCTCCTATTTTTTCCTTAATTACCCAAATAAAAGTGCATCAATCGAATAAGTCCCTGCACCTGTTAAAGCAATACCAATAGATACGGCAAATATAAGGAGGTTATATTCGAAACCATTTTGAGTAGCCCAATATCCATTTTTCCCATGGACAGTGGCGATGGCTACAATCATTGTTCCTGCAATGATGATCCCGGCAAGTGGCGTCAACAGACCAAGTGTAAATAAAATACCACCAATAAATTCAGATAGCCCGGCGAGAACAGCCATAAGAAAACCAGGTTTTATTCCTATTGATTCAAAAAATCCACCGGTACTTTTTAATCCAGACCCCCCAGCCCAACCAAATAATTTTTGGGCTCCATGACCAACAAATGATAAGCCTAATATAAGGCGAATAATTAAAATTCCTAAATTCAGCAAATTAGTTTCCCCTCCAATTTAAAATATAAGACATTCTAAATAATAAATACTTGGAAAACATCATTCAACAAAAATGCTTGTTTAAGAACTGTATTTAACAAAATTCTATACATCTATATATTTATAGTGTGTTTCTGAAAAAAATACCCACGTCATAGTGTGGGTGGTAAAGAGCGGTTAGTTTGATTTAACCTCTATTATATCAGTAAATGAGTATCGTTCTTTTAATCTGTAAGCATCATACAATCAGCATTTTTAAGAGTACCTAATCAGCACAGGTTTCTTTTTACAATAATAAAAAAACGTCCCTAATTAAGGACGCTTAATGCCTAGCTGTTCTTTTATGGTGAATTGAAGGAGTTGAGAAAAATTAATTTTGTTCTTCTCTGCTTCATCGTTTAGCCATTTTGGAATAGTCAATGTTTTTTTGATGGCTTTGTTTTCAGCTTCATCACGTACAATGTCCGTCCAGGCTTCGACAAGTACCACAAATCCCTCTGATAGTGCTTTTATGTTGCTTGGATTAGAAGGAGCAGGGATAATAGAACCATCTTTCTTCAAGGATGTACATAAAACCTTCGAGAACATCTCTTGCCATATATAGAGCATTTTGTATATCCGTTCCTTCAGAAATGCAGCCGGGAAGATCAGGAAATGTAATGGTATATCCTTTACTGCCGTCTATTTTCGGGTCAAATACAGCAGGGTAAATATATTTAGCCATAATCAAAATTTCCGTAGAGAAAACAGAACTTATTTCAGTCTTGCCTGCTTAAGTATTGAATTTAGGGCGCCGGGCTTTAAGTCTCCGGAATGATTAGATCGGTAACAAGTCTTCTTTTAGTTTAAACATTTAGTCATGTATCCGTGCACAACGATATCATCGCTGTGTTTTAAGTGGTTTTATGCAATTGGCGTCGTACGGTAAGAAGCCGGACGCCTGTAATCACGGCACAAAACGCGCAAATTCCGGCAGACGCCAAAAAGACGGTGTGCATACCGTAAAGAAAAATAGACGGATGGCCTGGGATCATTCCGGTTACACGGTGACCCGCAGCCCGCGACATGTTGGCAAACAGTAAGGTTGTTGCAAAGGTAATCCCACTAATCATGCCTAAATTTCGGATCAATGCGTTGACACTCCCCGCGCTTCCAAGCTGATTTTTCGGAACCGTCGACATGACGAGCGAGTTATTTGGCGACATAAAGAATCCACTGCCGGCACCGAGCAAAGCGATCAGTATGCCAGCATAGATAAGCGAGTTTTTCCCATTCAAAAATCCAAGTCCGATCTGTGCCACCACAAGAACCAGTAATCCAATGAATGTGAGAATTTCTGAACCGATTTTGTCTGACAGAGCGCCACTGAACGGTGCGACGACGGCCATCATCATCGGAAACAGCATCAACAGCAGTCCGGAATGACCCGCCGACAGATGCAGAATGTCCTGGGTGTAGAATGGTGCGATCATATTGAAGCAGAAATTGGAAAGAAAGACTAAATAGCCACAGAAAATGCTGATCGAGAACATAAGATTCTTGAACAGACGCAACCGGAGCATCGGCTGTTCGATGTGCCATTCCACAAAGATAAATAAAACCAGCAAACCGGCAGAAAGAAAAAGCAATCCAAGAATACGTCCGTCGCTGAACCCTAAGTGTTGTCCAAGAAGCAATCCACTGAATAGAGCTATGATGAATAATCCAAAAATGGATGTTCCTGCCCAATCCAAGCGGCCTTTTGATGCAAACAAATCCTTAGGCAGAACACGCCAGCCCAGAATCATCACCACAAGACCTATCGGTATGTTAATCCAAAAGATGTAATTCCAGCTCAACGTGGAGACAACGAGTCCGCCGATTCCCGGACCGGTGATTGAGCCCAGAGAAACGAAAGTACCGATTAAACCAAGCGCCCGTCCGCGCTCGGATTTCGGGAAAATATCGGTTGCGATCCCAAAATTATTGGCCATCGTCATCGAAGCGCCGATGGCCTGAACTATGCGACCGACAAGCAAGAAACTCAAGGTAAGACCAAATCCGCACAGCAGTGATCCAAAAACAAAAAGGGCAGTGCCAATCTTAAAAATGCGAATTTTGCCCAGCATGTCGCCAAGCCGCCCGAAAAGCAGGATAAAGACACAGATTGTCATCAAATAAATAGTGACAATCCATTGACTGCTGGCGATTGGCAAATGTAAGTCACGGGAAATCTGCGGCAGCGCTACATTGACGATGCTCGCATCAAGTGTCGACATAAACGTGAACATATTAATACTGATTAGGATCAGCCATCGTCTTTTCTGGACGATTGGATCATCCTGATAGGTTAAAGCTCTTGACTTATTCATGAAACTGCAGCCTCCAAACGCGCATCTATACAAAAGATAGCATAATTGCTTGAAAAGTGTTGAAGCAAAGTCCCGGCAGATTTCGATTATTTATTAATTAACTTTTTGAGGATTAGCGGCATGTCTAAAACTACAGTTTTATTTAGATTATTTTCTCGACATTTTGATGTAGATTTGGTTATATTTTTTGTGCATACGATCGTTTGTTCCTACTTTTTTTCAATTTCTTCTTTCTAATTCCTTTTGCACAACTCAAATCATACCTCGAAGGAGGCCCCTATGCCTACTGACCATGATCGGCGCTTCAAAGTCTTGCTGCACGAGTTTTTTGATGAATTTCTCGAAGCCTTTTTCCCAAAGATTACATGCTTGATCTGTCTGAGAAAAGATTTCTCTGGGAGAAGCTGTTTCCTGATCTAATCGAGGGCGACAAGAAGAGGGACGGACATCATTGCGGAAGCAAAGCTGAAATCCCAAAAAGATCTGATCCTGATGGTCCATCTCGAGACGCAAAATTACTTTCAAGATGATTTTGCCGGACGGATGTACCTCTACTACATCGTTATTTATCTGAATTTATCTGAAATTTCGAAAGCCTGTTTTACTGATTGCGATCTTCAATTATGATGGAGTTAGAGAGGAACCGGATGAATTTGTGGTCAAGGTTTTACGGGGGTCAGCGAATTCCATTTTTTTAAGCTTGTGGTTACTAAAATGAATTGGCGAAAATTCATGTGTAGCAATAATCCTGCCGCCGCACTCATGAGCAGGATGAACTACTCCAAAAAGGAACGTGTGCAGGTTCGGCTTGCCTTTATCAGGCAGATGATCGGCATGCATCTTAGTGAAGCACGTGAAAGCATGATCAATGGATTTTTCGAAACCTATCTTCAATTAAATAAGAAAGAGGTGGATCAATTGATGGACCAAGCGAAAGAACTCCCGGAGGAAATCCGAGAAGAAGTGCTCAAATGGCCCAACACTCCTTTCATGAGCGTGGAAAGAAGGAGGGAATTGAACAGGAATTAATTTGGGAAAGAAACAAGGAATTGATCTGGGGAGAGAACAGGTTGCCCAAAAGCTGTTGCAGAAAGGAATGAGTCATGAGAGAATCAGTGAAATGACGGGATTAAGTGAAGAAGCGATTACTAACAAGCGAGGCATAACTAAGTTATGAATCTCCAGTTTTGAAGAAATGTTCAGAAATACCGCTTTTATCCCGGTGATCGATTAATGAAATCCGAATAAGTGGGCATCGTGAATCCGTTCTGGGAAAATGGATCGGCGAACGTTTGAGTTAACCAATCATATCAGAAAGCCGCGAATGGTTTGCACAATATAGTTCATGTCCGTCTGAGTATAGCGCTGATCAATCGGCAGTGCGACCAAATCTTTAGCCAGTCGATATTCGAAGCTTGCGGAGGGTACGCGCGATAGAGCATCTTCCCAAAAATCATCAGCATAGATGTGATGACGCAATAAATGATTCTTTAGTTGTTCTCCGCGCTCAATGAGGAAAGGGTAGCATATTGGGCCGTTCACGTTACCGAAATGCGTATCGAGCTGATTGTACCGTCCAAGCTGCTGATGAAGAAAGTGGAAATTGTCGTTTCGGATGGTCCGTGCTTGCTCATAGTCAATACTCGTCAACAGTCGCTGAGTCGCGCATGCCATTGCATGCATGCCGCATGTATCGAGATAGGCTTCGTTTTGCTCGAAAAGCGGCTCGGCGGAGACACTCCCAAGATCAATTTGTTTCAGCAGCGCGTCGCAAAGATAGTAGGACGGATTCTGTTCCAAATCAAGCTGTGCTTTGGAATCGGTGTATAAATAACCACCGTCCGGAACACCGAAAAACTTACGTGGCGAATACACCGTGTCTATGCCCGTGAGAGGCTGCTCAAAAAAAGCTTGCGTATTGTCGATGATGACGTGCTTCAGATTATGGCAGATATTTTGCACATTGCTGCTATTTATACCGAAGTAATTGACATAAAGCAAGCAGGCATCATCTTCTGGAATGGAGTTGAAAATAGGTGCGAGGTGTTCATCAATAGTGTAGAAAGCAAAGGCAACATTCAGCCGTTTCATTGGTTGAAGTACGCTGTCACAAATGTAGGCAGGCAGATAAATTTTTTTGTAATTTCTAATCCGCAGCACATACTCAAGTGCATAACGCGCGCTGTTCAGACGCAATGCCTGACTATGATATTCCGTTCGCACCGGCAGTTCCAAAGAAAAAAAACCGCCGATTATTTTTTTTTGCTCAGTCATAGGGTCCCCCTCATTGTACGATTAATTTGGATGAAACAGCCAGACTAAAAACAGAAAGCGAATCGGTGCGTTTGATCTGAACCTGGTCTATCTGTTTTTAAAAGTTGAACAAGCCCGCTTCGCAGACATACGAATCAGAATGAGCATTGGCAGATCTATATCTTTGCAGAAGTGTCAGATACGATGATTTTCTTCGATTTATAAGCCATACACCAATTTTTGTTAACATTTTATCGGACACATGTGCTATGCGGGATAAAATTCTAATAAAGAGTTGCCTGAGGCATCGCACCATCCGTCACTCCAAGATATATGTGAAAACCATCCTATATCAGGAAAAGAAACAACAGCGAAAAAATCAGACTGGCTTGCCAGAAACCAAGTCGTTTATCTGTAGCACGAGTGACAATAAAAGCGCAGCAGATTGAGAAGACAAGTAGAAGAACAAGCGCCTGCCATAGAAAGGGTAGAAGTGACGATAGAATACACGGAATAAGCAAATACAGATAAAAACGCATCGGGCAGCCTCCTTCCCAGTATAAGTTGATTATAGATGAGATGCGTGAAATTATCGATTCGTTCGCGCAAAAAGGTGTTGCCCGATGAGTACGCAAAAAAGATCTAGTTTTTCGGATCTCAGCATTTGGTCATAAATATCTTTCTCAAAAAGGGATTTATTTCTCATTTTCATCAAATAAAGCCACAAGTTATTCGCAGTCTTATTTTGCAGCATTAAAATGCTTAGATTGTCGAATCAAGTGCAACCCCTGATGATAAAAGGCCTTAAAAGGTGTTTGCCATCCCAGACGTTTGCTTGGACGGTGCTTCAGTCAACCGTGTTGTTGGACGTTGGGACCGGAATCCTGCTTTAGATCATGCCCCTTGGGGAAATACTTGCGCAACAGACCATTTTTATTTTCATTCTTTAGACAAGTGGTAGTATGATAAAGATATGTACATGGAATTCCTAATGAGTTTCTGGAGAAAGGATAAGCAGATAAGGACAAAGTGGAAGAAATGTTTAGAAAATCGTAATTCAGATTGATTATGATGCTGTTAAAAAATATGAAAAAATATTCTAGCCTGCTAAACATCTTTTTGCTAATGACGATATATAGATTGTAAGGCAATTGGGAAGGCGCCTTTCCAATTGCCAAATACTATTCCACATGGATGTGGACATTTACAATTCAAGGAGGAAACTATTTATGATTATCAATCACAATATTGCTTCACTGAATACATTGAATCAGTTGAGCAAAAACGAAACGGCAACACAAAAATCACTTGCAAAACTATCTTCTGGTCTTCGCATCAATACAGCCGCTGACGATGCTGCTGGTCTGGCGATCTCTGAAAAAATGAAAGCACAGATCAATGGCTTGGATCAAGCGAAGAGAAATGCACAAGATGGAACATCAATGATTCAAACTGCTGAAGGGGCATTAAATGAAACTACTGCAATCCTTCAACGTATGCGTGAATTGGTTGTTCAGGCAGGAAATGGAACTAGCATAGAAGAAGATAAAGATCAGATTAATACTGAATTGAACCAATTGCAATCTGAAATTGATCGTATCGCTACTACGACTCAATTTAACAAACAAGATTTGCTAACTGGAGACCTTACAGGTGCAAGTGCAGTTGTTCTCCAAATTGGTGCTAATTCTGGTCAGATTCTTTCATTCACGGTTAGTGCAATGACAACTGCTTCATTAGGTATTGGTTCTGCTTTGAATATTACAAATAATGCTGGTGCTAGTTCAGCAATTTCATTGATTGATGCTGCTCTGAAAACTGTATCTACTCAGCGTGATAATCTTGGTGCGCTTCAAAATCGTCTGGAACATACAATTAATAATTTGAGCACTTCTTCACAGAATCTTACTGATGCTCAGTCACGTATTGCGGATGTGGATATGGCTTCTGAAATGGCTAATTTCACGAAAAATAATATCTTAAATCAAGCTGCACAAGCAATGCTTGCTCAAGCAAACCAATTGCCACAAGGAGTACTCCAACTTTTAAGATAATTGAGAAGATTTGGATAAGATATGCCAGGGTGAGGCTCTATATAATAGAACCTCACCTTTATTTATTATGACTGAATAGAGGTGTGTACTATGTCCGTGTTTTTATCATTGTGTATGATCGTTAAAAATGAGGAAAAAGTGCTCAAAAGATGTTTGGATTCAGTACAAGGCGGAGTTGATGAAATAGTTATTGTTGACACTGGTTCGACGGATGAAACCAAAAAAATAGCGAAAGAGTACACGGATTCTGTATTTGATTACCAATGGACCAATAGTTTTTCGGAAGCTAGGAACTTTGCGCAATCTAAAGCAAAAGGAGAATGGATTCTTGCTTTAGATGCTGATGAATATGTTTATTTAGAAAATCTTAAAGAAACTGTTAAAAAATTAAAAAGAAATGATAATCAATATGATGGTTATAGTGCAAAAATATATAATTTTGTTGGAATACATGGAGAATACACAACACAGCATCACCATACACGCCTTTACCGGAACGTGCCAACAATTAAATATAAAAGGACCATTCATGAGCAACTTTATAAGGAAAATAATTTACTTCCCATTGCCAGTTCAGATCTTGTGATCTATCATTCAGGATATATGTCAGATACGATTGGGGAAAAGGGGAAGCGAAAGCGGAATGAGCAACTAATAGATGAACAAATAGATAAAGTTGGATTAAATGGATTTGACTATTTTAATCTTGGTAACGAATCCTCATCGAAAGGAGATAATGATCAGGCATTAACTTATTATAAGTTGGCCTATCAAAATAAACCTGACTTTGATTATGCATGGATTCCGGCTTGCCTTGTTCAACTTGTTAGAACACTCATTAATTTAAAACGATTTTCAGATGCATTAGCAGTAATTCGAGAAGCAAGCCAAATTTTTATTAAGTCTCCCGACTTTAAAGTTTTGAAAACGAATGTTTTTATTTTGCAAGGAAGGTTAATTGAAGCTAAATCAGAGTTAATGGATCTATTAGATAATAAAGAAAAATATCAAGAAATAATTACCAGTCCTGATTATCTTGACTATTACCCCAATAAATGGCTGGCTATTATCTCTGAAAGATTGAATGATAAAAATAAAGCAGTATTCTACTATAGTCAGGCACTAAATGTAAATTTTAATGATGAAGATTTGATTAAAAGGTTTTTTACATTGTTAATTGATAATGAAGAGATGAAGGATGTTGTTCACTTTATTAAAAAAGAAAAATGGTTGAAAAAAAAGGTCTATTCAGAAAAAATTATTCACGCTTTAATACATCTACAGCCTGCTCAGGAAATTATTAATCAATTAGCTCGTTTAGACGAATATAAAGACAATATTGGTATTCAAATAAAAAGGCTATGGAACGAAAATCGTACGACACAGGCCTTTGAACAATTAAATAGTCTTTCATTTGAAAAGCTATTAAAAGTAATTAATCAAGATTTTTTTGATTTTACTGATTTTCTCCTGCTTTGTTTTGATTTAGGGAAAAAACAAATGCTAGAATCTCTTTCTAAAATCAGTCCACAATCATCTGAAGTAATACAATTTTTACTTGAAAATGGAAGTAATAACACGATTAAAATTAAGGATGAAATCTATATTGTATTACTGAAACGAAGCATTTCACTGAGGAAGTTTGATTTACTTGAAAAACTTCTTCAATTCAGAACTGTTTTTGAATCAACGATAGATATTAAAATCGGCCATTTGCTTTATGAAAATCATTTTTTTGATTTGGCTATTCAATTTTATCAAAAAGCCGGAAATGAAAATTTTGACGAGCAGACATACTTAAACCTCATTGACGAATGTAAAAAAAATAATCTTCAAGAAGCAACTTATAATTTTTGTAATCAGGCAATTCAACAGGGCTACTATAATTTTTCTATCTTACAAAATTTAGGAAAAGTTGTTTACAAGATGAATGCGGATAAATTAGCAATAACTATTCAAAATTTAGCGTTAGAATGCTATCCGGATAGTCAATATCTTATAAATAAAACAATTTGGGGCGAAAAACGAAAAAAGATTGCACTTGTTTATACTCCTTTATCTGGATCGAATGTCACCGCTCTAATGCGCCAAGTACCGGATGAGATAACACTAAAATATCAAATTAATTGGATTGAGCAAAGAAGTGATTTGAATTACTTTAACGAGTTACTAGAGAATGATGTTGTTGTCACCACAGAAGGAAATTATCCGTTCGAAAAAAAGAAGGTTGAAACAAATCAGAAAGTAGTTGAACTTTGGCATGGGTTCCCATTAAAATCGATGGGACTTCTGGATGCAAGCGAGGTAGGAAAAGAACAAATAAAGAATCGTTGGAAAAATATAGATGCGATGATCTCTTACTCTCAGTTATATAATCAATCTATGGAAAAATGTTTTGGTATTTCTAATAATAAGTTTCAAGTGTTAGGTACTCCTAGAAATGATATGTTGTTGCAAACAAACGGTAAAGAAAAGCTTAGAAAACTGTTTAATCTTACTGATCAGGGTGATCATGTTATTTTCTATATGCCTACATGGCGGCATACACCTCGTTTAAATAGAAAAGATGGTAACAAACAATGGAATAGTCTTTTTGACATGAGTGGTTTTGATTCTCAAGTTTTTGAAAGATTTCTTGCGGAAAATCACTATAAACTCATTGTTAAATTGCATCCTGCAGATGAAAGAATGTTTAAAAATAGTGTTCACGAGAGTGAGAATATATTCCTGTTGACGACGGATCTACTAGTAGAACAGCAATTGGATGTATATGATTTATTGAACGGAGCAGATATGCTAATTACGGACTATTCATCAGTTTACTTTGACTATTTATTGCTAAATCGCCCGATTATCTTCACTCCAGTTGATCTTGAAGACTATCGGAAATCACGTGGATTCGTTTTGGAGCCATACGAAAATTGGACGCCGGGACCAAAAGTAACGCAACAAGAAGAACTCCAACATGAGATTTTGAAATCAACGAATGATCAAAGTTACTATCAAGAAGAAAGAATAAAAATAAAAAATCATGTGCATTTTTATCAAGACAATCATTCAACAGAAAGGGTATGGAGTTTTATTGATCAGATGCTACAACGGTATGGAGAATGAAAACAAGGATGGATAAATAATATGATCATTGACATTGTACTGGGTTATGCAGTCGGAAAAGGTGGGCTCGAAAATGTCATTAAATTAGTATATGGTGAATTGGAGAGAAGGGGACACACAGTCAGAGTTTTTCAAATGGTACCTCCAGAAAATCAGGAATGGGCAGATAATATTTCTAATATATATTATTATGGCGATAGAGATACTCCCTATGCCATTTTAGATGAAAAGATAATTGGTAAACTATCTTTACGTTACGAGCAACTTACCCGTTTATTAGGACGTCCTAATATAGTTCTCGCAACACATGCACCGATAATAAGTTATCTCTGCAGATTAGCAGTTGATAAAATGGAATTGAAAAAAAGTAGACCAATTATTCTTTCTTGGCTTCATGGCCCACCTGAAATTTTTGGTGGTGAGCGTTGTCTTGCGCTTTGCGAAGGACATCTTGCTATTTCTAAAAGTATTGGCAATCAAATTGCTAAGTATGATAACCCTAATAAAGTCTATTATATTGGCAATACAATTGATTTTGATCATGCTTCATTAATTAGAAAAACAAACGGTAGGACAAAGTTTGTATATGTTGGTAGAATTGAAAATAGTCAAAAACGCTTAGATGTTTTGTTGAAAGGTCTACAGAACTTAAAAGGAGAATGGGCACTTGATATAATTGGTGATGGACCGTATGTTATCCCCCTTAAAAAGATGGCTTCCGAATTTAAAATTGATCGAAATATAAATTGGCATGGCTGGAAAGAACAACCATGGGATACCATAACAGATGTTTCATTATTGATCCTCTCTTCAGATTTTGAAGGATTCGCTTTGATATTAATTGAAGCATTGGCAAGAGGAGTACCTGTTATTAGCAGTAACTGGAGTGGCGCAGATGAAATTGTAGACGAAGATAAAAACGGTTGGCTCTTTCCATGCGGTGATCGTGAAAAATTACATAATATACTACAAGATATTATCGATGGTAAGAAAGTTCTACCCAATGCCGAAACCTGCATGGATTCTGTTGAGAAATATCGGGTGAAGAATGTCGTTGATCGAATTGAAGCTACATTTCATAAGGTGGTTGAAAGACGTTCATAATGGAAGTGATTTTGAGCATAAATTTATTTTTTTATTAAACATTCCCTGCCCTTAACCGATAAAATCATTAGATAACTTCATTAATTGGTTCGGGGAGGGGAAGACCATGGATGTTAACGTTGGTTCGATTAATGTGAATAGCTCATCCATGCAGCAAGATAAATTAAGTCAAGTGCCGGAACTAGATCAACTAACTTCGGGGCAAAGTCGATTACAATCTGCTGATAAACAGAGTAACGTTTTATCTAAAAATCAGGTTGGAAAGTTAGTCGATGAAGCGAATCAGATTTTGCAGTCTGATGTGACTGAGCTGAAGTATGTCTACTTTGAAAAATTACAAACCTACTATGTTCAAGTTCAGGATGTGAACACACATCAAGTGATTCGAGAAATCCCTCCGAAGAAATTTATGGAAATGTATGCAGCAATTGCTGAAAAGCTAGGTTTAATCGTTAATCATCAAGCGTAAAGGAAGGTGGAGAATTATGGCGAGTATAAGTGGAACGTCCTCAACAACGACTTCAAATTATTACCTATTGAATACCGGGACGAGCAGCAACCTGCAGATTTCAGGCTTAGCAAGTGGGATTGATGTTGATAGTATCGTAAATAAATTGATGCAGGCAGAATCTGTTCCGCTGGATACAATGAATCAAAAATTGCAGCTGCTTGAATGGAAACGTGATGACTATCGCAGTATGAGCAGTCAATTGTCTGATTTGCTTAATATTGTCAATACGATGACGTTGCAATCCAGTTATACAAAGGCTGCGACGGTCAGTGATCCGACAAAAGTAACAGTAACACCGGCTTCCGGTGCTGGAAATGGAACGTATACAATTTCGAGTGCTACATTAGCTACGGCTGCGATGACTTATAGTCATGTAAACGCTAGTCAAGATTTTGATCCCAGCAAGCCGTTAATTGAACAAGTGACAAACCTTGCAGACGGAATTAGTTGGACAACACAATCGGCACAGGACGAAGAGGGTTCCCCTGAGTCACATTCCGTTTCAGCAGATGGAAAAGTTTTTAAATTGAATAACGGAGCGGTTAACAAAGATTCACTATCGGTTTCTGTAACCGATAAAGATGGAGTGACTACCAGCTACACAGTTTTTGATTCTGAGGAAGAATTTAACACCTCAGAAGAAGCAAATAAAGTACTTCTTAATAAAACAACGGGTCAACTGACTTTTAATAACACGATTGAAAAAGATTCAACCATTGATGCGTCGTATGAGTATAATACGGTAAAAATCGATCTAACTACTTATGATAGCAATAGTAATGAAAAACGTATTCAATTCGATGCAAACGGAAGCATGTCTCTTAATAGTATTTTGCAAAAGATTAATTCGTACGGAACAGTAAATACCTTCTATGATTCAACATCGAAACAAGTTTCTGTTGCTGCTTCTGCTACTGGGGATTTAAATAAAAGCGGAAATGACATTACATTTAATACTTCTTTTTTAACAACAACACTTGGACTTAAAGAAGCAGTCAATGGTACGGATGCTAACGTAACGGTTAACGGAATGCCAATGACATCATCTTCGAATACGTTTACGATCAACAATACGACGTTTACGTTGAATCAAGAGGTTTCTTCGGGGCAAACTGTAACGATTGGTATTGATACGGATACAGATGGGATGTTCGACAAGATCAAGAGTTTTGTCGATAAATATAATGAAACCATCGATAAAATTAACAGCATGACCAGTGTGGCTCCTAATAGGGATTATTCACCACTAACTGCTGCACAAAAGGCCCAAATGTCTGACTCAGATATTACGAACTGGAATGAAAAAGCAAGACAGGGAACCTTGTATAATGATACGATTTTAAATAGTTCCTTAAGCAAAATGCGTCAGGATATTTATGGTGCAATCAGTGGGATTACGGGCGGCAGCTACAGTCAAATCTCTCAAATTGGTATTACCACTAGCCAGAATTATATGGAACACGGAAAATTAATTATTGACGAAAGTAAATTGCAATCAGCCATTGCGTCTGATCCAGATAGCGTCATGAAATTATTTACAAATGGCAATACCTCAACTTCCAATGCGTCATCAATGGGTATTGCGAAACGATTATTTAATACAATTACCGATACTGTATCTAAGATTAAAACTCAGGCAGGTACAGTTTCACTTCCAAACGATCAATTTTATATTGGAAAGAGCATTGATAACCTTAATGATGAAATATCAAGCTTTCAGGATCATCTAAAAATGATTCAGACGCGGTACTATACTCAATTTACTGCAATGGAACAAGCTATTCAGCAAGCAAATTCGCAAGCGACCTTTATTCAAAATGCATTCAGTTGAAATTGAACTAGGAGGCAGTCCAATTGCCAAATAATGCATATAATATGTACCAAAAAAACTCAGTATTTACTGCATCTCCAGGAGAATTAACGTTAATGCTTTATGAAGGATGCATTAAATTTATTAAACAAGCAAAGATTGCGTTAGTTAATGGAGATTATGCAGATAAAAATATTAAACTTCAAAAAGCACAAGCGATTATTACTGAGCTTATGGTAACTTTAGATGAAAAACAATCGATCTCTAAAGATATGATGAGATTGTATGATTACATTCAAAGGCGAATCATTCAAGCAAACATTAAGAATGATACAGAAATCTTGGATGAGGTAGAGAAATTGATTCTTGATTTTCGTGACGCATGGAAACGGGTATTGGAAATTAATAAAAGGAATCACTCAAAATCTTCTCCAGTTAGGACTCGAATCTGATGAGTGTAGAGAAACTTTATCAAGTGACTAAAGAAATTCAAAAACTAGTAAAACAGCAATCAGAAAACCCAAAGAATGATTTCACTAAAGAGATCAACGACAAGCTTGAGCTTCGGCAGAAACTAATTGATCAACTTCCCAAAGCGTTCAGTAAAGATGAAAAAAAAATCGGTGAAAAAATTATAGAAGCAAATAATGAAATTCATTCTTTAATGCAAGTGGCAAGACGAAATCTAGTTGGTGAGATGCAACAATTTAAACATAAAAAAGAATCATTAAAGACTTATAGGGGCTATAAGAACCCCTTGATTAATCAATCAAGTGCATATTTTGATCGACATGAATAGATCACCGTATAAGCCGGTGGTTTTTTCTTTTTCACCAACCGCCCATCCGTTACATACACTAGGATCATTGATTCGTTTCTTGCTTTCTCTCCGGATAAACAAATTGCCCACCCGCTATGAACGGATGGGCAATCAATCAGTTAATTTATTTACATTTAGTCGCCAACGACAACTGCTGTTTCTTCATTTTCTGTATTCAGACTTGCGAGGAACTGCAAGTAATTGTAGGTGGATTCTTTTTCATCTTCATTGAGCTTTTCAAACAATTCGATGATTTCTTCTTTTTTGACTGACATAGTCAAAACCCCTTTTATGAGATATGGTCACCGTCCGGCTTATAGCCTTTGCGTTATGAATCATATACGTGCTAAGGTGTTAGATAGTCTAACACGAATTTCTTAGTTTTATATAGGAAAATGTTGGACAAAACCGCTTGAATCTGCTATGGTTTTTCCTGTTTGCGTAATCATTATATGTGCTATGACGAGCAGCGTCAATACAAATTGGCCCTTTTGTGGCCTGTGTTTCGATTGGAATATTGCATGTTATTAATACCTTATTTGCATGAATCAGGTTAAAGGTTTAAATGTCCGGCTTTTGTCGAAAATATAAAAAGCAAGACGTTTTTTGTAAAAACATTTTGATGTTTGAGAAGGAATTAGGACGGGAATGGCGAATGTATATAATATTGAAGGGAGGCTTTCTCATGGATATTATTATTCGCGGGGAAAACATCACAGTGACACCATCTTTGCAGGATTACGCAGAGAAAAGAATCGGCAAATTGGAAAAGTACTTCAATACACCGATTGAAGCGAGCGCGCGTGTGAATTTGCGCGTCCACAACAAAGAGCAGGTGGTCGAGGTTACGATTCCGCTTCAAGGCCTTCTCCTGAGAGCTGAAGTAGGCGAGGAAGATCTCTATACGGCGATCGATTTGGCTGTTTCCAAGCTTGAGCGTCAGATTAAGAAACATAAAACGAAAATCAATCGTAAGAATCGTCAAGGTGCGAAGCAGGTATTTCAGAATGCGAGCGGTACAGCGACGAAGACGGTTGAAGAAGAAGAAACGCTTGACGTTGTTCGCAAAAAGCATTTCGTGTTTAAACCGATGACGGTTGACGAAGCGATTCTGCAGATGGATATGCTTGGTCATTCCTTTTACGTTTTCAATAATGCGGAGGACAACGCGACCGCAGTGGTTTACCGCCGCAGAGACGGGCGGTTTGGCTTGATTGATCAGGTATAACGATTAAGATTGTTTATATACAACTGGGGGAGATTCGCGCAGGCGAATCTCCCCTTTCGGATTCCCAGACGTGCACACGTGTGAGCCGTTTACGCTGAATTCGGGATTCTGCGCAGCCCATTTACTCGAAGCTGCTTTTTCCGGAGTGTTCTTCTGTTTTCACGGCGTGTGTTTTGCCGTATAATGGAAGATGTTGTGGTCTGTCCATGACGGATACTTGCCCTGAAAAGCGAGGCAAGCGACGAATAATTATGTGGATCATCCGCCGTACATGCGGAGGATCAAATGATTCTGGACTGCGGGTAATTGTCACCGCAAGCGAATATTGTTAAAATAGAGATCATATTGAGGACGTGTTTTTTCGGACGGGTTCATACGTGAACGCATGATATAAGTGATTGTTACTGATGGCGCGGGTATGTGGCGCTCAATCAGAAATCTTAAATGAGGTGTATGCAGGCATGATAGGAATGCTTAAACGGGTTTTAGGAGATACCAGTCTCCGCAAGCTCAGCAAGATGGAAAAATTAGCGCATGTGGTTGAAACCTATGCCGATCAAATGAAGGCGCTGAGTGATGATGAGCTTCAGGCAAAGACGCCAGAATTCAAACAGCGATTGGAGAATGGCGAGACGTTGGACGACCTGCTTCCAGAAGTCTTTGCGGTTGTCCGCGAGGCGTCGACACGTATTCTCGGCATGACGCCTTATTATGTTCAGTTGATCGGTGCGATTGCGTTGCATCAAGGCAACATTGCCGAGATGAAAACCGGTGAAGGTAAAACGCTTGTCGCGACAATGCCGCTTTATCTGAATGCGCTGGCCGGTCAAGGCGCACACTTGGTTACGGTCAATGATTATCTGGCTAAGCGTGACGCAGAGCAGATGGGATTGCTGTACAATTTTCTCGGTCTGTCGGTCGGTCTGAACATTAACGGGATGAGTCCTGAGGATAAGAAGGAAGCCTACGCTGCAGATATTACCTACGGGACGAACAGTGAGTTCGGTTTTGACTATCTGCGTGACAATATGGTTCTTTATAAAGAAGAAATGGTTCAGCGTCCGCTCAACTTTGCGATTGTCGATGAAGTGGATTCCATTTTGATCGATGAAGCGCGTACGCCACTGATTATTTCCGGCAACGCCGAAAAGTCAACGGATCTGTATGTGCGCGCCAACCAGTTCGCACGTCTATTGACGGAGAAACAGGATTACACGGTGGATTTGAAGACGAAATCGGTACAGCTGACTGAAGAAGGGATGACCAAGGCGGAAAAATTCTTCGGAATCAAGAATCTGTATGATTACTCAAATGTGACCACGAACCATCACGTCAGCGAAGCGTTGAAGGCTCATGCGATCATGCACCGTGATCAGGATTACGTGGTTAAAGACGGTGAGATCATCATCGTTGATCCGTTTACCGGCCGTCTGATGCAGGGCCGCCGTTACAGCGAAGGCTTGCACCAGGCGATCGAAGCAAAGGAAGGTCTTGAGATTCAGAGCGAAAGCAAGACGCTGGCGACGATCACCTTGCAGAACTTTTTCCGCATGTACGGCAAGCTTTCCGGTATGACCGGTACAGCGAAGACCGAAGAAGAAGAATTCCAGAGCATTTACAACATGGATGTTATTGAAATTCCAACGAATAAGCCGATGATCCGTGTCGATAATCCGGATCTGATCTATAAATCGCAGAAAGGTAAGTTCCATGCAGTTGTGGAAGAAATTTCCACTCTGTACCATCGCGGTCAGCCGGTGCTTGTCGGTACGGTTGCCGTCGAAACGTCAGAATTGATCTCGAAGCTTCTGAAAAGGCGCGGCATTCCGCACAATGTCTTGAACGCGAAGAACCATGCCCGTGAAGCTGAAATCATTGAAAACGCGGGTCAGGCAGGCTCGGTAACGATTGCTACCAATATGGCCGGTCGTGGTACCGACATTAAGCTCGGCGAAGGTGTGGCCAATCTTGGCGGCCTGTTCATTCTCGGTACGGAACGTCATGAATCGCGCCGTATCGACAATCAGCTGCGCGGTCGTTCTGGTCGTCAGGGCGATCCCGGCGAATCGCGCTTCTATCTGTCTCTTGAAGATGACTTGATGAAACGATTCGGCTCGGATAAAATGAAGAGCTGGATGGAAAAGATCGGTATGGACGATACGTCTCCGATCGAAAGCAAGCTCGTCAGCAAGTCGGTAGAAGCTGCACAGAAACGCGTTGAAGGCAACAATTTCGACGCGCGTAAACAATTGCTTAAATTCGACGATGTCATGCGTCAGCAGCGTGAAATCATCTACAAGCAGCGTATGGAAGTACTCGAATCGAAAAATCTGCGTCCGGATATCGAAGGCATGATCAAGCTGGTTATTGAAAACATTGTTCATGCGCATACTCCGGAGAAGGAAATACCGGAAGAATGGGACCTTCAAGCGGTGATTGATTATTTAAACGCGAAAATTTTCAACGAAGGCGTACTGACCTTGAAGGACCTTGACGGCAAGGATCCGGAAGAAATGATCGATGATTTGTATGCAAAGGCAATTGCCCGTTACGATGAAAAAGAGGAAGAATTTACATCGGAACGGATGCGCGAATTTGAGCGTGTCATTACGCTGCGTACGGTCGATACGAAGTGGATGGATCATATCGATGCGATGGAACAGCTTCGCGAAGGCATTTATCTGCGTGCCTACGGTCAGGTTGATCCGTACCGTGCATACAATATCGAGGGCTTCAAAATGTTCGAAGAAATGGTTGCAAGCATTGACGAAGAGATCGTCAACTTCCTGATGAAGGCGGAGATTCGCGAGGAACAGCCAATTCAGCGTGAACGGGTGACTCACGGATTGCGCGTCATCTCCGGCGGCCAGGACGACGAGCCGGTAAAGAAGCAGCCGATTAAGCGCAAGGTACATGTCGGCCGTAATGATCCGTGCCCGTGCGGCAGCGGCAAAAAATATAAAAACTGCCACGGAAAATGATCTGTGGAAAATGGAAAGTAGGATGAACATGGATTTACCTGAAATGAAACACGAAATTGATGAGATGGAAATACGTCTCAAAGAGTTTAGGGGGTCTCTTTGACTTAGATAACAAAAAGGCAAAGATCGCTGAATTGGATGAAAAAATGTCGATGCCGGGATTCTGGGACGATAATGAAAAAGCCCAGAAGGTTATTGATGAATCCAATGAATTAAAAGGCAAGGTCGACAGCCTGACCGACCTTGAATCGAAGTTCGAGGATCTTCAGGTTGCCTATGAGCTGGTCAAAGAAGAGGATGACGCAGATCTCAAAGCTGAGCTTGAGGAATCACTCGGCGAAGCGCGTGTTGCGTTCAACAAATATGAGACACGACTGCTTTTGAGCGGACCGCATGACCGCAACAACGCGATTCTGGAGCTCCATCCGGGCGCGGGCGGTACCGAAGCGCAAGACTGGGCATCGATGCTGTTGCGTATGTATACGCGGTGGGCGGAAAATAAAGGCTTTACGGTCGAAACGCTCGACTACCTGCCGGGTGATGAGGCCGGTGTCAAGAGTGTCACGCTGATGATCAAAGGGCCGGATGCGTTTGGATATTTGAAAGCGGAAAAGGGGATCCATCGACTTGTGCGTATTTCGCCATTTGACGCTGCCGGACGTCGTCACACTTCGTTTGTATCATGTGAAGTGGTACCGGAAATTGATGATGACATTGAGATTGACATCCGACCGGAAGATCTGCGTGTCGACGTGTTCCGTTCCAGCGGTGCCGGCGGTCAGCACATCAACAAGACATCGTCCGCCGTGCGTATGACGCATATCCCGACCGGCGTTGTTGTCAGCTGTCAGTCGGAACGGTCGCAGTTTCAAAATCGTGATCAGGCAATGAAGATGTTGAAGTCGCGCCTGTATCAGCTGGAGGAAGAAAAGAAAGAAGCCGAAATGGCTGCGCTTCATGGCGAGCAGAAGGAAATCGGCTGGGGCAGCCAGATCCGTTCCTATGTCTTCCATCCGTACTCCATGGTCAAGGATCATCGCACCAATGTTGAAATCGGTGATGTGAACCGCGTCATGGACGGTGACATCGATCCATTTATTGATGCGTATCTGCGTCTGCATTTATGAAAATAAATAGTGCTTTTGAACTGAGGACCGGTTCTGTACCGGTTCTTTTTCTATTTTTGGAGTGTGTTGAAAATCGAAAGCCGTATTAAAACAATCTTAAATTGTAACGAAATCCAATCTACACATTAAAATCAGCTCTCCATCCTGAAGAGAATGTTCTCCGATTGACCACATCTGATCAAATACATTAGAATAGAGACATTCGACTGATTTTTATCGGGAAAAGGAGTTTTTATATGAATTTTTTTAAGAAAAGGGACAAGCATGTTATCCCCAATCGAGGGAAAACAGCGGTGTTTATGGACTATATATTGGTCATTATCGGCTCATTTATTGTGGGGATTACATTTAATGTGTTTATGCTGCCGACACATATTGCCTCCGGTGGTGTGGCCGGGATTAGCATTGTCCTTCACTGGACGCTGGGTTGGGCACCGTCCTATGTGTTGTGGGGCTTGAATGTGCCGATTTTCGTGATCGGTCTGCTTATTCTGGGCCGCAGCTTCGGATATGTGGATTATGCGATGAAGACTTTGCTGGGAACAATCGCTCTTCCGTTCGCTGTATTTGTGACGGCCGGAATGCCGGCGGCGACCGACAGTCCGCTGCTCGGAGCGCTTTTCGGCGGAGTCGGTACTGGAATTGGGCTCGGCATTGTGTTCCGTGGCCGCGGGTCAACCGGTGGTACGGCGCTCGCCGGACAGATGATTCAGAAGCTCAGCGGTCTGTCACTTGGTGTGTGTGTTTCGATTTTAGATGGATTGATTGTTTTGACTTCCGCCTTTTTCTTGTCACTCGAAGCCGCGCTTTACGCGTTGGTAAGCATCTATTTAACGGCGAAGATGATTGATGTCGTTCAGCTCGGGTTCAATACAGAGAAAATGGCACTGATCATTTCTGATAAGGAAGATGCGATGCGCCGGGCAATTTTGGATGAGATCGACCGAGGTGTTACACGTATCAACAGTCAGGGCGGTTACACTGGGGATGAACGCCCGATGCTGCTGACCGTTGTTTCACAGAGCGAGCTGACCCATCTGAAGCAGCTCGTCCGCTCGATCGATTCCGAATCCTTCTTCATCATTACGAATGCGACCGAGGTTTTCGGAAAAGGATTTTACCAACGAACATAAGGAAGACTGTTAAGAACGCAGGACGACGGTTCCTCGCGTTTTTATTTTTCCCTCGATCATTTATTTATTCGACACGATTCGTGCCGTTTGCCATCCGATTTGAAATTGAAATGTAATAATTTTCATCAATCATTTGAGGCGCATGGATGGTATAATGGTGATTGTTTCATAGGTACATAGGACAGAACATGGGATTCTAAGGGAACACGAGTCCGGGCATGTTTTCAGTACAGACAACCCTCTTATTCTCGTGCTTTGTGCGAATGATTTACATAGAAAGCTATAATCAGACAGATTTTTAGGAAGTTTGACAAAAAATGCGAAAAAGGATTTTGGGGGAAGGAATTTTATGGATGACGTTATTCTGATGCAAAATGTCTGGAAGGCTTACCCGAACGGGGTTATGGCGCTGAACGGCATTGATCTGTCTGTCAAACAGGGCGAATTTGTTTACATTGTCGGCCCAAGCGGCGCAGGGAAATCGACGTTTATAAAAATGATTTTTAGAGAATTGAAGCCGACACGCGGCAAAATTTTCATTAATAATAAAAATATTGCGAATCTGAGAGATCGGCAGGTACCGTATTTCCGTCGCAAGATCGGTGTTGTATTTCAGGATTTCCGTCTGCTTCCGAAGCTGACCGTTTATGAGAACGTGGCTTTTGCGCTTGAAGTTATAGAGGAGCATCCTCGACAAATTAAACGACGTGTAATGGAGGTACTTGATCTCGTCGGTCTGAAGCACAAGCTGCGTTCCTTTCCAGATCAGCTGTCCGGTGGAGAGCAGCAGCGTGTATCCATCGCACGTTCCATTTGCAACCGTCCGCCTGTACTGATCGCTGACGAACCGACAGGAAATCTTGATCCGGAAACATCATGGCAGATCATGGATGTGTTCCGGCGAATCAACGAGCAGGGGACGACAGTTGTTATGGCGACCCACAACAGAGATATCGTTAACAAGATCAGGCACAGGGTATTGGCACTTGAAGGCGGTATGATTGTGCGCGATCAGCAGGAAGGTGACTACGGCTATGAAGATTAGAACGTTACGAAGACACGTGAATGAAAGCTTTAAGAGTCTCGGTCGAAACGGTTGGATGACTTTCGCTTCGGTGAGTGCAGTTACGGTTTCGCTCGTTCTCGTCGGACTTTTCCTGATGGTGATGTTCAATTTAAATAAAATTGCCGGAGATATTGAAAGCGACGTCGAAGTGCGTGTCTATCTGGATCAATCGATGACGCAGGCTCAGCAGGACGCTTTGCAAAGGGACCTGAAGGAAGTCAAGAATGTTCAGTCCGTTCGTTTCCAATCAAAGAAAGAAGGACTGGACAGTTTAATGGAAAGTCTCGGTAACGATAGGCAGAGCTTTTCGGATCTGAAAAAAGAAAATCCGCTGCCTAATGCGTTTATCTTAAAAACGAATAAACCGGAGCAGACGATCGCTGTTGCGAAAGCGGTGAAGAGCCTTCCGGATGTTACGGATGTGCGTTATGGAAAAGGGACGGTTGAAAAACTGTTCCGCTTCATCAACATTGCAAGAAACGTCGGTATCATCCTGATTATCGGATTGCTGTTTACTTCCGTATTCCTGATTGCGAATACAATTAAGCTGACGATTGTTGCCCGCAGACGGGAGATCGAAATCATGAAGCTGGTTGGTGCGACCAATGCCTTCGTCCGATGGCCGTATTTTATCGAAGGGCTGGTCATGGGCGTTCTCGGATCAATTATTCCTGTTGTTTTAGTTATGGTTGTGTATCGATTTGCCTATTATAATCTTGGGGGCAATCTGCAACAGATGTTCATCCGACTGATTCCTTACCACATCATGACGACGAACCTCAGCCTGCTTTTGGTTGGTATTGGCGGGTTGATCGGTGTCTGGGGCAGCATGAGCTCGGTGCGAAAATTCTTGAAAATCTGAGGCCACCCGCTAAACCAGGTGGTTTTTCTTTTATATCAAGCAGCTTTGGTTTGGTGACGGTCTTCACCGTTCGAGACAAGTGCACGCCATTGTTGTATGATTAGACCTAAGTTCAGTTTTCCCGGCGAACGATTCGCTGCGGGGAAACAGTGTCATTGAGGAGGCAATTCTTTATGAAAAAGTTCAGCGGCAAAGTAGTCGCTTTGCTTATGGCGATCTCACTGATCGTGGGGGCTGCAGGCGCTTACGCAGTGTTCGGTTTTGTCCAGAATCACAACCAACAATCAACGATGGCAGCGTCTGCCGGTTCGGTAACATCGGATAAGGAGACGGCAAAACTGAAGGCAATTCATGATCTGATTGAGAAGGAATACTTTCGAAAAATCAGCAGTACCGATCTGTATGACGGAGCCATCAAGGGAATGATCGAGGCGCTTAACGATCCGTTTTCAAGCTATATGAGCACAAAAACGGCCTCGGACTTCAACCAATCGCTTTCCTCCTCATTTGAGGGGATCGGCGCCGAAGTTCAGATGGTCGGCAAGCAGGTCACGATCGTCTCCCCAATCAAAGGGACGCCGGCTGAAAAAGAGGGGATCAGGCCGAAAGATGTGATTGTGAAAATCAATGGGAAATCGACTGAAGGCCTTGATATCAACCAAGCGGTCAACAGAATTCGCGGGAAAAAGGGAACGGTTGTCCGTCTTGTGATCAGCCGTCCCGGCACAAGCAATGATCTGACCTTTGCCATTAAGCGTGATACGATTCCGATCCGTACGGTTGAGAGCAAAATGCTGAAGCGAAACGGTCAGTCAATCGGCTACATCGCCATTACGCAGTTCAACGAAAACACGGATCAGGAATTCAGCAAAGCGCTCAGCAAGCTTGAGGGTGATGAAATGAAAGGCCTGATCATTGACGTGCGCGGTAATCCGGGCGGATATCTCCAGGCGGTTGAGAAAATCGGCAACCTACTGATTCCATCGAAGAAACCAATTGTCCAAATCGAAGATCGTGCTGGCAAAAAGCAGCCGTTCTACTCGACATTGAAAAAGAAGAAGAACTACCCGATCACCGCATTGATTGATGGCGGTTCTGCTTCGGCATCTGAAATTCTTGCCGGTGCGCTGCATGAAGCAGGCGGTTACCCGCTGATCGGTGTGAAATCGTTCGGCAAGGGCACCGTTCAGCAAGGAATCGAACTGTCGGACAAGAGCGAACTGAAACTGACGACGGACAAATGGCTGACGCCGAACGGCAACTGGATTCATAAAAAAGGAATCAAGCCGACGATTGAGGTCAAGCAGCCGGATTACTTTTACGTCGCGCCGATTACTGTGAAAAAGGGCAAGAACCTGAAGGCAGATCAAACGAGCACAATCATTGCCGACGCACAGAAAATGCTGAAAGCAGCGGACCATAACCCCGGCCGTGTCGACGGCTATTTCAGCGATCAGACTGCACAGGCAGTAAAAGCGTTCCAAAAAGAAAAGAAGCTGCCGACGACCGGTGAGATTGATCAGAAAACAGCCGATGCGCTGCAGCAAGCAACGTTGACCGCCATTAAAAAGCAGCAAAATGACCGCCAATTAAATACGGCGCTTACGGAAATCACAAAAGAAATCAATAAATAAGAAATAAAAAAGAGGAAAACAGATGCTGCCCCTGCATCTGTTTTCTGTTTTAAGAAGCACTAGCACTATACATGAAACCTTGAGAAATTTGACGAAGCGCTCGATAAACGGTTCAAAGTGCCCGATAATCTGCAACCTTTTTAAAGTCTGAAGACCTTTTCACTAATCAATATGGGTAAGGTCTTTTCTGCACAGGTAAAGTTGTATCTTGCAGTAAAATTTTTCCTAAGAAGTCGGCAACGGAGACGGTTCGTCATGTATAATGAAAACAGAAGCGATGGGCAGGAAATACTGCGTATCTTGTCGAAATACCATAAAGATAAAATAGCTTTAGCATAAAACTGTTTCATCGATGAGGCTTCAGGTGGGGGAATTGCAGATGGCGGACATCATTGGGTTTATTTTTTCAGGCATTGCTACTTTTTTTGTCAATCCATTACTCTATTTACTGTTAATTGCGCTTTTTCTTTACAGCGCGCAGCGTGTGCGGCGGGAACGGCGGTCATTTCGCGTTAAGGCGTATGGCATGTTTAATACGGTTTTTGCGAGCGTTGCGCCAAGTCTGCTCGTCGGGCTTGCAGCGACGATTGTACTTCTTGTTGCTGGAATCAGTCTGACGCCGGGTGTAATGGCTTTGCTTTCAGCGGCATACGTCATCACATTGTTTACGTGCAGGCAGAGTTTCCTGTCGCCCGCAGTTGCTGGTGGATTGACAGTGCTTGCCGCCTATTTCACGCCGACATTGCAAACACCTTATTCGCTCATTAACGGTTGGATTGCGGACATCCGCACTATTGATTATGTATCGTTCGGCATCTTTCTTGTTGTCGGGATGCTGGCAGAGACGGCGCTCGTCTATTTCTGGGGGGCGCAGCAGACATCGCCGCGTCTCATCAGCAGCAAACGCGGCGGTCTTATTGGCGCACATGAAGCCTGTCAGCTTTGGATTGCACCGTTGTTCTTCCTTGTTCCGATTCCGGGCGGGATTCCGTCCGTTGGTAACTGGCCGTTCGTATCTGGCGGTGCGTCGTTCAGCTTTGCGATTTTTCCACTGGGCGTTGGAATTGCGCAATTGATTACACATGCAATGCCCCAGCCTGCTGTTCGGCAGACGGCGCACTGGTTGATGGCCTTGTCCGGGATAACAGCGATCTTTATCGCTGCGGGCTATTTACTTCATCTGCCGCTTCTTATTGCGCTTGGCGGCGCTGCGGCACTTGTTGGCCGTTTGCTGCTCATTTGGTACCACCGCCATCTGCGTAAGACGCGTCCGTTTTATTACCTTATGCCGAACAGAGGGTTGCGCGTTGTTGGAACGATTCCGCACTCGCTTGGTGCGCGTATGGGTATCATACCTGGGGAAGAAATTTTGCGGGTGAATGATTCAGAGGTCGGCAGTGTGGGTGATTTTTATGAAGCACTTCAAAGGCACGCGGCCTACTGCAAGCTAGAAGTTATTGATCGTTTCGGCGAGCAGCGCTTTGAGAAAGGCCCGATTCATGAAGATGACAATTATAAGATCGGTCTGCTTTTTCTTGAAGGCGATCAATGGAATTTGAAACAAAAGACAAATAGTTAGGTATTAGTTCGAATAATCTAGCAGCAACAAAAATCTGTAAGTGGGACAGCAAGACTTTATTTCCAATCTTTTGTAGAAAGACGGGAAGATGCTTAAAGTACTGCGCTGCCCGCAGACCTAAAGCGGAAGAAGCTTACTGATCCCCTTGGCCATTTGTTCCGTCATCATTTACGATCATTTCAACTGTTAAAATGTGACTGATTTTCAAACTGAGTATAATTATGTGAAGATTTGGGAGTTTTTAAACCCGTAAACGAATTGTCGTGCATAATGGTGCTATAATTAAGTTAAAAATTATGCAGGACGAAGCATAGAAAAGCAGAGAGGAGGAGCGCAAAATGAAGTCGACAGGTATTGTGCGTAAAGTTGATGAATTAGGACGTGTTGTGATTCCGATTGAACTCAGAAGGACCATGAATATTAAAGAGGGTGATCCTCTCGAAATTTTTACGGAGGATGAACGAATTATCTTCAAGAAATATGTGCCAAATATGGCGTGTCAGATTACGAATGAAGTGTCGCCGGATAATCTTATTCTTGCAAATGGCAAGCTGATTTTGAGTCGCAAAGCAGCAAAAGGAATTTTAGAAGAAATTGAAAAATACATGGGCGAAGACATTAAATCATAATGCATCGCTGCTAAAAAACTTCCTTGGCCGAACGCCATGGAAGTTTTTTAGTTTCATTAAGTACTAGAAAATGACCGTTCAGGCCATCCTGTAGTATGATGGTTTGAACGTGATTGAAATGACTGAAAAATATTGGGAATATCAGTTCGCATTTTGCTGTTAATTTCCCTTATAGTTATGCTATACTTTTCTAAGAAAGTTTTTTTACTATTAATGATAAATTATACTTTTTTCATAGAAAACGGTAAAAAGATTGGAGGCGGGTGCTATGGATTTTCAACTTGCGTCCCATTTTCAACCGCAGGGTGACCAGCCGGAAGCAATTCAGACGCTGGTCGATGGGATCAGGAACGGTCAAAAGCATCAAACACTGCTTGGTGCGACCGGTACCGGCAAAACATTTACAATGTCAAATGTGATTGCTCAGGTGAAAAAGCCAACACTGGTCATTGCACATAACAAAACACTGGCTGGGCAACTTTATAACGAATTCAAGGAATTTTTCCCAAATAATGCGGTCGAGTACTTTGTCAGCTATTACGATTATTACCAGCCGGAAGCCTATATTCCGCAGACGGATACGTATATTGAAAAAGATTCGAGCATCAATGACGAGATCGACAAGCTGCGTCATTCGGCGACCAGCTCATTGTTTGAACGCCGCGACGTCATTATTGTTGCTAGCGTTTCGTGTATTTACGGCTTGGGTTCACCGGAAGAATACGGTTCACTTGTTTTGTCTTTGCGGCCGGGCATGGAGAAGGAGCGGGATGCAATGCTGCGCCAGCTTGTTGACATTCAGTACGCTCGCAACGATATTAATTTTACACGCGGCACATTCCGTGTGCGCGGTGATGTGGTTGAGATTTTCCCCGCGTCGCGCGATGATCACTGCATTCGCGTCGAATTTTTTGGCGATGAGATTGAACGGCTAACCGAAATGGATCCGATGACTGGAGAGATCGTCGGTGAGCGCGATCATGTCGCCATCTATCCGGCTTCCCACTTCGTTACCGGACAGGAGAAAATGAAACGGGCGATTGTGAACATACAGAAGGAGCTTGAGGGTCGTCTTAAAATACTTAATGAGAACGGCAAACTTCTTGAAGCGCAACGGCTTGAGCAGCGCACGCGTTACGATTTGGAAATGATGGAGGAAGTCGGTTTTTGCTCGGGAATTGAGAACTACTCAAGGCATCTAACCCTTCGGCAACCGGGTGAATCACCGTATACGCTGATGGACTACTTTCCAAAGGACTTTCTCATTATGGTTGATGAATCACATGCGACGCTGCCGCAGATCCGTGCCATGTACAATGGTGACCAAGCGCGTAAAAACGTGCTGGTGGATCACGGCTTTCGTCTTCCTTCGGCCAAGGACAATCGGCCGCTTAAGTTTGAAGAGTTTGAGGAACGTGTCAATCAGATCGTATATGTTTCGGCGACTCCGGCGGATTATGAGTTGGAGCATTCCAATAAACCAATCGAACAGATTATTCGGCCGACGGGATTACTGGATCCGGAGATTGAAGTTCGTCCGATCAAAGGGCAGATTGATGATCTCTATGATGAAATAAATAGTCGGATTAAGAAACATGAACGTGTTCTGGTGACAACGCTGACGAAGAAGATGGCCGAGAATCTGACCGATTATCTGAAGGGCATGGGCATTAAGGTCAACTATCTGCACTCAGAGGTTAAGACGCTCGAACGGATCGAGATTATTCGCAATTTGAGACGTGGCGAATTCGATGTCCTGGTCGGGATCAACCTGCTCCGTGAAGGTCTGGATATTCCGGAGGTCTCGCTTGTTGCCATTCTTGATGCCGATAAGGAGGGCTTCCTTCGTTCGGAACGATCGCTGATTCAGACGATCGGACGGGCGGCTCGAAATGCGGAAGGTCGAGTCATTCTGTACGCCGATCGAATCACGGACTCGATGCGCTTGGCGATGAATGAGACAGCTCGCCGCCGCAGTATTCAAAAGAAGTTCAATGAAGTGCATCATATTACACCGACGACGATTCAAAAGGCTATTCCTGAGCTGATTAAAGCAACCTACGAAATAGAGAGACAGAATGACTCCGGCAGGAAGAAAAAGAAGAAAATGACGAAGAGTGAGCGTAATAAGGCAATTATCGGCATTGAAAAAGAAATGAAGCAGGCGGCAAAATCGCTTGACTTCGAGCGTGCGGCAGAACTGCGGGACGCACTCTATGAACTGAAGGCGGAGGGATAATGCGCAGATGGTACTTGAAAACATTGTTGTTAAAGGGGCAAGAGAACATAATTTGAAAAATGTCAGCGTGACTATACCACGCGACAAAATGGTTGTTGTCACTGGACTGTCGGGCTCCGGCAAGTCGTCGCTGGCATTTGATACAATTTACGCCGAGGGACAGCGCCGTTATGTTGAATCACTGTCGGCCTATGCCCGCCAATTTCTCGGCCAATCCAATAAACCGGATGTGGATGCCATTGAAGGCCTGTCTCCTGCGATTTCGATCGACCAGAAGACGACGAGCCACAACCCGCGTTCAACCGTGGGAACCGTAACGGAAATTTACGATTATATGCGTCTGCTTTTTGCGCGGATTGGGCATCCTTTTTGTCCGACGCACGGTGTGGAAATTACATCACAGACAATTGAACAGATGGTCGATCGAGTGATGATTTATCCGGAACGAACGAAGCTCCAAATTTTGGCACCGCTGATTTCCGGAAGAAAAGGGACACAGGCCAAGACTCTGGAAGAGATTAAGAAAAAAGGCTATGTCCGGGTACGCGTTGACGGCGAGATGCGTGAGGTGTCGGAAGAGATCAAGCTTGAAAAAAATAAGAAGCACAACATTGATGTTGTGATCGATCGTATTGTTGTAAAACCAAACATTGAAGGACGGCTTGCCGATTCGCTTGAAGCGGCGACTAAGCTGACGGACGGTCGTGTCGTCGTGGATGTTATCGGTGGCGAAGAATTGCTTTTTTCCGAACAGCATTCCTGCCCGTACTGCGGTTTTTCTATCGGCGAACTTGAGCCGCGTCTGTTTTCATTTAACAGCCCGTTCGGAGCCTGCCCGGATTGCGACGGACTGGGCTCGCGGATGGAGGTCGACCCAGACTTGGTCATTCCCGATTGGTCAAAATCGTTAGCTGAAGGGGCAATTATCGCCTGGGAGCCGACAAGTTCGCAGTATTATCCACAACTGCTTAAATCGGCTTGCGCTCACTTCGGCATTGACATGAACTGTCCGGTTTCCGAACTGCCGAAAGATAAACTAAAACTTCTTCTCTACGGATCAGGAACTGAACGTATCCATTTTCACTATGAGAACGAATTCGGTGATGTTCGGGATAAAGACATGTACTATGAAGGTGTTATCAATAATATCGGACGCAGATACCGTGAGACGAGCTCCGACTTTATTCGCGAACAGATGTCCGAATATATGATGCAAAAGCCGTGCCCGACCTGCCATGGCCACCGGCTGCGTCCGGAGGCTCTGGCGGTGAAGATCGGCGGCAAACACATCAGTGAGGTTACTGAGCTGCCGATTCGGGAGATGCTTTCCTTTTTCAATGTACTGGAACTTACTGAGAAGGAACAGACAATTGCCCGATTGATCCTTCGTGAAATTAAGCAGCGCACCGAATTTCTCATCGATGTCGGACTGGATTATCTGACTTTAGGCCGTGCGGCGGGTACTCTGTCGGGAGGGGAAGCGCAGCGAATCCGGTTGGCGACGCAGATCGGATCGCAGCTTATGGGTGTTCTCTATATATTGGACGAGCCGTCGATCGGCTTGCATCAGCGCGACAACGACCGTCTCATCCATTCGCTGCTCGGCATGCGTGATCTCGGGAATACGCTGATCGTGGTTGAGCATGATGAGGATACGATGCTCGCTTCCGACTACATTATCGATGTTGGTCCGGGGGCCGGCGAGCATGGCGGACAAATTACGGCACAGGGCACTCCTGAGGAAATTATGCACAATGAAAACTCGCTCACCGGACAATACCTGTCGGGCCGCAAGTTCATTCCAATTCCGATGAAACGGAGAAAAGTAACGAAGCGCACGATTAAGGTGATCGGTGCGAAGGCGAACAATTTGAAGAATGTGACGGTTAGTTTCCCTCTCGGTGTGATGACGGTTGTTACCGGCGTTTCCGGCTCGGGAAAAAGCACTTTAGTCAATGAGGTACTGTTCAAGGCGCTTGCTCAGAAGCTGCACGGGCGTCGAGATATACCCGGCGAATATAAACAGATCAAGGGAATAAAAGAATTGGATCGTGTCATTCAGATCGATCAGGCACCGATCGGACGGACTCCGCGTTCCAATCCGGCGACCTATACCGGGGTCTTTGATATGATTCGCGAGGTGTTCGCCGCAACGAATGAAGCGAAGGTGCGCGGCTACAAAAAGGGCCGTTTCAGCTTCAATGTTAAAGGTGGGCGCTGCGAAGCGTGCAGCGGTGACGGTATCATTAAAATCGAAATGCACTTCCTGCCTGATGTTTATGTCCCGTGCGAAGTCTGTCACGGCAAACGCTATAATCGCGAAACGCTGGATGTGACCTATAAAGGAAAGACAATTGCCGATGTTTTGGATATGACTGTGGAGGAAGGCTTGGAATTTTTTAAAAATGTACCGCGGATCAAACGCAGATTAGAACCGTTATATGACGTCGGATTAGGCTACATTCGCCTCGGTCAGCCGGCAACGACGCTTTCCGGCGGTGAAGCTCAGCGCGTTAAGCTTGCGTCTCAACTCTATCGCCGAACGAAGGGCCGCGCGCTTTATATCTTGGATGAACCGACGACCGGTTTGCATATGGACGATATTTCCCGGCTGCTTGTTGTGCTTCAGGCACTTGTCGACAGCGGTGACAGTGTGTTGATCATTGAGCATAATCTTGATGTGATTAAATGTGCGGATCACTTGATCGATCTTGGCCCGGAAGGCGGAAACGGCGGCGGCACGATTGTAGTCACCGGAACTCCGGAAAAAGTAGCCGATACCAAGGAATCCTATACCGGCAATTATTTGAAGCCGGTGCTGGAACGTGATCGCACGCGCATGGAAAAACATCTCCATAATCAGCAGCAGGTTGCTGAAAAGAGCGATCAGTTGCGCGTGTAAACCGGAATTCTCCCGTGAAATAGGAAAATCTGCTTGTTATTCAGCATGATGAAAGGGTATAGTTGAATATGATGAACGTAGCGGGAGGTTTTCCTGATGTATAAACGATTATTCCGGTCAAGAGAAAACAGAGTGGTTGGTGGTGTACTCGGCGGAATCGGTGAATATTTTAATACAGATCCAGTTTTGATCAGGCTGGCTTTTGTTGTCTTAATGGTTCTAACCGCTTTTTTTCCGTGCCTGATCGGTTATTTTATTGCTTATCTTATTATTCCTGAACAGAGAGTGTGACGCTTTTGTTTAAAAACTGGGCTGCCAAGACCTTACTGAATGTCATTATTAATATGGTGATTTTAATGACACTTGCCGGCTATCTCCACACGATGGTGCATATTTCAGGTATCGGCGCGGCCTTTGCGGCCAGCCTGATCCTGTCGTTTCTTAATCTTTTTATTCGGCCGGTACTCTTATTGTTTTCTTTGCCGGCGACCGTATTGACGCTCGGCTTCTTCATCTTTGTTATCAATGCATTGATGCTGATGCTGACGGCATCCATTATGGGTCCCGCGTTCCGGTTAGACGGCTTTGGAAGCGCGCTGATCGTTGCGATCATTATGGCCATTTGTCAAATGATCATTCAAAATTTTATCATCAAACCATTGCGACGTGAGTAATTGCGTCGTTTTTCCCGTTGATTTGCAAGGATTGACCGATCATTTAAAAAGCATGGGATTCATTTTTTTGTGCGGCAAATCTATGGTAAAATAAAGAAAATATGACTGACCATCGGGTAGTTCCCGATTTATTATTTGAACCTGAGAGAGCGTCGCAGTGACATCTCGACGCACTAATAGAAAGAAACGGAGGCTTATTCTCTCTCTCAGGTATGTACGCCTTGCCCGGCGGATTTTATGCTTCCCGAATGCCTGTCAGCCTCAGCATGAGGTGCGTGATGACGGAAGAAAACGGACAGGTTCCGGCGGCAAATGGTTATCATGAGCAGAGTGCGTGTGCGTGAACTTATTGAGCATTTTGATTTCAAGCTGGTGAGCGGCAAAGAAGGCCTGGATCGTGAAATTATTGTCAGCGACATTTCAAGGCCCGGCTTGGAGATTGCCGGCTATTTTACTTATTATCCAAGGAGACGTCTGCAGCTTCTTGGACGTACCGAACTGTCTTTTTTTAATGAATTGAGTCAGGATGAACGCTATAAACGGACCTCTCAGCTTTGTACCGCGCAGACCCCATGTATTGTGATCTCGCGTGGAATTGAAGTGCCGGAAGAATTCGTTATTTCGTCGAATAAACGCCATGTGCCGGTTCTTCAGTCGAAGATGCAGACAACACGGCTGAGCAGTATGATCACGAACTATCTGGAGTCGAGGCTTGCACCGATGACGGCGGTGCATGGCGTGCTTGTTGATGTTTACGGTGTCGGGGTCCTGATCACCGGAGACAGCGGAGTGGGAAAGAGTGAAACTGCGCTCGAACTTGTAAAACGCGGGCACCGTCTCGTGGCGGATGACTCGGTTGAAATCCGTCAGGAAGGCGAAGCCGAGCTTGTTGGAAGTGCTCCTGAACTGATTCAGCATCTTCTGGAAATTCGCGGACTCGGCATCATAAATGTCATGACTCTGTTCGGAGCCGGAGCCGTCCGCAATTATAAGACTGTGTCAATGGTCATTCATCTCGAACTGTGGGATCAGAGCAAAGTATACGATCGGCTCGGTTTGGATGAAGAAAAGATTAAGCTGATTGATACGGAGGTCCCGAGACTTGTTCTTCCCGTGCGGCCGGGGCGCAACCTTGCTGTCATTATTGAAGTAGCGGCGATGAATTATCGGTTGAAAAACATGGGATATCATGCTGCGCAGCAGTTTGCCGACCGACTGAATGACAGCTTGCATGATCGATAATCCATTTTAATTAAAATGAGGTGTCTTTTTTTATGAATGAAGCAATTGAACCACTCAATCGAGTGGCGATTGAACTAGGGCCGCTCCATATTTACTGGTATGGCATTATTATTGCGGGTGGGGCACTGCTCGGACTGCTTTTAGCAATGCGCGAAGGAAGACGCCTCGATCTTCCACCGGATACGTTTACCGATTTGATTCTTTACGCTGCGCCGATCGCTGTGATCTGCGCGCGTATTTACTACGTGGCGTTTGAATGGGGGTACTACTCCAAACATCCCGCCGAAATCATCGCGATTTGGAACGGAGGCATCGCTATTTACGGTGCATTGATCGGCGCGGTACTGACCGCTCTCGTCTATTGCCGGCTGCGACATCTGCCTTTTTGGAAGGTTGCCGATGTGTGCGCGCCAAGTGTCATCCTTGGTCAAGCAATCGGACGCTGGGGCAATTTCATGAATCAGGAAGCGCACGGAGGTCCGACAACACGGGCGGCGTTGGAGCACCTGCATTTGCCCGAGTTTATTATCAATCAGATGTATATTGGCGGTACTTATTACATTCCGACTTTCCTGTACGAATCGGTTTGGAACATCATCGGATTTGTGCTCCTACTGGTGATCCGCCGCGTCGTTCGGTTAAAACGCGGCGAACTTTTTATGATCTATGTTACTTGGTATGCGCTGGGGCGCTGTTATATTGAGGGGTTGCGTACCGATAGCCTGATGCTTGGTCCGCTTCGCATCTCGCAATGGCTGTCCGTTCTTTTGGTTCTCGTTGGCGCAGGACTGATCACTTATTGGCGAGCGGCACAAAAAAACAGACCGCGATATGGTGAATAAAGATCAATTCGAATGAATCATCGCAATCCATGAATCTATTGCGATGATTTTTTCTTTTTTGTACAATGAGAAAGTATGAAAAAAAGTGATGAGCAGCATCGAGTATAAAAAATGAAAATCATCACATCGTGTAGAAATACTGTCGGTATCTCGTCAATGCTTTTACAATTGGTACCGTTAAACAATAGGGGAGTTTCTTGGCACATTTGCGGCCTGTTTGATGATTTTGGAGGCGAAAGCAAGGTCCACATTCCGCTTCATCACGAATGAGCTGATAAAGGTAATGAACATCTTTTACACAGAACTTACGATTAAAAAAGAAGAAAGATTCGATGTGAGGCTTAAGCCGGGTTTTCTACTATTGGGGAGATGAGTCATTTGATAAAGACCGTTTTATTTGATTTGGACGGAACGCTGATTGATACGAATAATCTGATTCTGACTTCTTTTCAATATACGCTTGATCACTATTTTCCAGGAAAATTCACACGTGACGATCTGATTCCGTTTATTGGTGAATCCTTGGAGTCGAGCTTTAGCCAGGTAAGTCCGAAGCTGATGAATGAAATGATTTCCATGTATCGCGAACATAACAGCCGGTATCATGACCGGCTTGTCACGGAGTTTCCTTACGTGCGTGAAACCTTGGCTGCGTTAAAAGCAGATGGCTGCAGCCTGGGCGTTGTTTCAACGAAGAAGCGAGATATGGTGGAGCGCGGGCTTCGTTTGACACGAATGGCCGATTTCTTTGAAACGGTGGTTACAAGCGATGATGTGATGCGGCTCAAGCCTGATCCCGAACCTGTGGAACGCGCAATGAACGATTTATCTGCGCAGAAGGAGTCAACCGTTATGGTCGGTGACAGTCCTTCCGACATCCTTGCAGGAGAAAATGCGCATGTGCGCACCGCAGCAGTCGGCTGGTCACTCAAGGGGCGGACGATGCTGGAGCGATTGAATCCAGATTATTTGCTGGATAATATGAAGGATCTGCTCAACATTGTGCGCCATGCGAAAGTGACGATCTAACTAAAGCTTTTCTTAGGTACTAAAAAGTATATGATTTTGCTCCGTATTCTGGTGTCTTGGCAGAGAATCAAAGCGGAGATACGAGACGCGCGAGATTAGGTGCCAGCGAGGCCCGCAGATTCTTGCATGTCTCTGAGGGGCTCGCGGAAAGCGAGCGACCGGAGCGAATTCAAAACCAGGCGTGGATTCAGGACCGGGCGTTTTTTGCCCGGTTTTTCTTATATCTATCAAACAAACCGCATTTGGTGAAGGCTTTTCAAAAAAGGCAGGAGCAGTTATGCTATAATTATTTGGGACTGGAAAAAGAGGCACGGGGGCAAAAGGATTTTATGGAGGAGAGAAATTGCAGAAAAAAAGCACACGTCATTGATTTTCATTGTGACGGTGACTTTTTTTATCAGAAAGGGATCGCTTGTTTTGAAAAAGGCGATCTTGAACGCGCCAGCAAATATATGGAACGCGCAATCAAATTCAAACCGAATGATGTCGACTACCTTTGCCAGCAAGCTGAGATTCTTGCTGAGCTGGAGAACTATGAGTCATCGATTCGTCTATTAAAAAAAGTGGTTTATGAACTTGATGCGAAAATGACCGATTGTTATTTTTTTATTGCAAATAATTATGCCTATCTTGGGGAATTTCAAGAGGCATTAGATGAAGTTCAAATCTATCTAACTCTGGACCCGAACGGAACGTTTAAGCATGAAGCACAAGAATTGTTTCAAATGCTGAACTCAGAGATGAAAGAACTCGACGAAGATGAATCCGTCTATGTCACCGTGCATGAACGTGGCCGTCTGGCACTGGAGCACGGCCGTTTTGACGAGGCGATTCATTATTTTAAACAAGTGATTCAGGACGAGCCGGATTTTCTTGCCGCGCAGAATAATCTCTCAATCGCCTATTTTTCTATGGAAGATCAGGAACAGGCATTAGCCACTGCACATCGTGTTCTGGAAAAAGATCCGGGCAATATTCATGCATTGTGCAACTTAGCAACCTTTTACGATCAATTGCATAATAAATCCGGACTTGAGAAAGTAGTCGCACGTCTTGATTTGATTTATCCGCTTTATCCGGAGCACTGCGGGAAACTCGGTTCAACTTATCTTTTTATTGGCAATTACAAGAGAGCATACTATTGGTTGCGTATTGCTGAAAAACGAGGTGCACGACGTGATCAGGTATTTTACTTCTGGATGGCACTTTCTGCCTATCACTGCGGCGATGAAGAGACAGCAAAGCAGAACTGGAAACGTGTCGACTTTTTCAGTGACAAACCCTTTCACCCGTTTAAATACAGTAAGATTCAGGATATGATGTTTGAACCTGGCGCGGAAGATAATTTTATGGTTCGGGATCTCATTCATAAAGAAGTATGGGAAGAAGTAAAACCGTTTCAAATTTTTTCACTTTTCTATGCTGCGCGATGTCATGACCGATCTTTGGTTCTGGCTGTGGCCAAAAAGGGCACAGATCCGGAAATTACAGATTTTGCGCACCGACTGACTGAAGAAATGGACAGCGGTGAATGCGACTTAAGCATGCAAGTCATGCGTGAGGTTGAACATTTAGCAGGGGGCGGTAAAGAGACAATGAAGCATCCGGAGCTTTACAGCTTCTGGGCAGTTGTCGATGCGTTCGCACATGTCCGCGAGAAGGACATTAAGGGGTGGGCTGCCGCTCTGATTTATTTATGGAAAAAGGAGTTCGGCAAACCAGCGGCTCAAAAGGAGATTGCGATGGAAGCAGGAACGACACTATATCAATTGCGAAAACACATTCAGGAATTATCAATTGCACTTGAGAAACAGTGGAATGACGATTGATACGAAATGAGTTGTTTTGTGATGAGCAATTTTCTGGACTTTGGTCTCTTCATTCTTTAGCATAGAATTATCAGATGAGTAGATAATAATTATTATAAAAAAGATGAGTAAATTTGCTAGGGAAGGAATGGATTGACGTTGACTGAAGAACAGAAAATTTATGATGTCATTATTGCGGGGGCGGGTCCGGCCGGAATGACGGCAGCTGTGTATGCGGCAAGAGCAAATATGTCGGTGCTGATGATTGAAAGAGGGATTCCGGGCGGACAGATGGCGAATACGGAGGCTGTTGAGAACTATCCCGGTTTTGAATCAATTCTCGGACCGGATCTGTCGAACAAGATGTTTGAGCATGCGAAAAAGTTTGGTGCGGAGTATGCATATGGGGATATTAAGAAAATAGAAGACGACTCAGATTTCAAAACAATTGACTGCGGAAGCAAACAGTACAAAGCACGGACGGTCATTGTGACGACGGGTGCTGAATACCGTAAGCTCGGTGTCCCCGGTGAAAAGGAATTTGCGGGGCGCGGTGTGTCTTACTGTGCGGTTTGTGATGGCGCATTTTTCAAGGAAAAGAAGCTGGCGGTCATTGGCGGCGGTGATTCTGCGGTTGAAGAGGGTACCTATTTAACACGCTTTGCATCCAAAGTGACAATTGTTCACAGACGCGATCAGCTGCGTGCTCAGAAAATTCTTCAGAATCGTGCATTTAATAATGAAAGGGTTGATTTTATTTGGGATACGATTTGTACGAAGATCAATGGCGCGGATGGCAAGGTGTCCAGTCTGACTCTGAAAAATAAGAAAACGGGTGAAGAAACCGATTTTCCGGTTGACGGCGTATTCATTTATGTCGGTATGAATCCGCTGACCGCTGCTGTGAACGATTTAGGTATTGTTGACGATGAAGGGTACATTGTGACGAACGAAAAGATGGAAACGAGTATCCCGGGTGTTTTCGCTGCTGGTGATGTACGCCAAAAGGAATTGCGCCAAATCGTGACGGCGACCGGAGACGGCAGTATAGCGGCAGAAAATGCTCAGAAATATGTCGAGAAATTGAAGGATGCCTCGGTGGTAAAATAAGGTTTATGCGTCTTTAGTCATGAATCTTTAGGCGAGACATTGAAAATATTTTCATAGGTGCTTAATCATCATGTAATCATTATGAAATGAAAAAACGATATGATTAAAGTATGAAATTGACCCCCCTTTTTTATATAAACGGTTTAGCAGCATCGCAAATAGCGGTGCCGCTTTTTTTTACAAACGTTTCTCTGCGCCCAGTCGATACTAGGTTAAAGAATAGATACGGATACACAGATCTTTTTTCATAAATGCACGCCTGCTGATCATTGTTTCACTTTCTGAATGATTCTTTTTCGAGTATACTAAAGATGTATAGCTGCCTTGGCGCGAGTGATGCGTCACAGGTGAAAAATTGATCGGTGGGGACGGATGCAGAAATGAAAGATATTCAAGTAGTGATCATAACTGGGATGTCGGGCGCGGGAAAGACAATTGCGACCCGTATATTTGAGGACTTGGGTTACTTCTGCATCGACAATTTGCCGCCGACTTTGCTCCCAAAATTCATTGACTTGATTGAGGATTCAGAATCAGAGAAGCTGAACAAACTAGCATTAGTCATGGATCTTCGCGGCAGAACCTTTTTTGACTCGCTTTTCACATCACTCGACTCATTCAGCAAATCCGAGAAAATAAGGCCGAAAATTCTTTTTTTGGATGCAAAGGATGATGCATTGGTTCATCGCTATAAGGAGACACGTCGCTCACATCCGCTGTCCCCGAAAAGCCGGCCGATTGAAGGGATACGCGCCGAACGAAAAAAACTCGAAGAAGTTAAAGGACTCGCCCAATATTATATAGACACAACAGATATGAAACCAAGAGAACTGCGTGATCGCATCGTTCAGGAGTTTGCCAGCGAAACGGAGACGTTCCGCGTCAATTTGCTGTCCTTCGGATTTAAATATGGGCTGCCTATTGATGCCGATCTCGTTTTTGATGTTCGGTTTCTGCCTAATCCTTATTACGTGAAGCATATGCGCGCGCGGACAGGACTTGATACCGATATTTCCGAATATGTGCTGAAATGGTCGGAAACGAAACAATTTCTGAAGAAACTGATGGACCTGCTTCAATTCATGATTCCGCAGTACAAGCGTGAAGGAAAAGGGCAGCTGGTTATTGCGATTGGCTGTACAGGCGGCAAACATCGATCAGTCGCATTGACAGAGTGGATTGCCAAAAAACTTTCCGGAGATTTCCCGACAAATGTGTCGCACCGGGATATTGAGAGAGGAAAATAATCGAATGACAGATCGAAAAAAAATAGTTGCGATCGGCGGAGGTACAGGACTTCCGGCGGTACTTCGCGGTTTGAAAAAGTACCCGGTGGACATCACTGCGATTGTGACTGTTGCGGATGACGGCGGCAGCAGCGGCAAGCTGAGGAATGAATTGCAGATTCCTCCGCCCGGCGATATCCGCAATGTTCTCGTTTCGTTATCAGATGTTGAACCGATGTTCGAGCAGCTGCTCCAGCACCGGTTTAAAACAGACAGCGGACTAAACGGCCATTCCTTAGGGAATTTGTTAATTGCTGCGCTGACATCGATTACCGGTGATTTTGTTAAAGGTGTGTCTGAATTAAGCCGAATCCTTAATGTTCACGGTCAGGTGCTGCCTGCGGCGGATCAAATGATTGCGCTTGGTGCGGTGATGAGCGACGGCAGTATTGTAGAAGGAGAATCGCATATTCCTGAAGTGAATAAACGGATTGAACGTGTTTTCCTAAAACCGGCAGATATTCAGCCGCTTCCGGAAAGCGTTCGTGCCATTCGCGAAGCAGATTTGATCACGTTCGGACCCGGCAGTCTTTATACGAGCGTCATTCCGAATCTGCTCGTCCCGGGGCTTGCTGATGAAATTGCCCGTTCGAAAGCAAGAAAAGTATACGTGTGCAATGTCATGACACAAAAAGGAGAAACCGATCATTTTACGGCATCTGAACATATCAAGGCCATTCATTGCCATATCGCTCATCCTTTTATCGATACAATTATCGTCAACAGCCGGCCGATTAAAGTTGATTTGCTGAAACGTTATGCTGTTGAAGAATCAGAGCCGGTGCAGATTGATTGGGAGCAACTGAATGATCTGGGCATTGATGTCATTCATGCGCCGCTGATAAAGACTGCCGGAGGCGTTGTACGCCATGATGAGGCAGTTGTCGGCCGTATGCTCATGTCTTTATTTACGGAGAAAAAAGTGTAGGGCTTGGAGGGATGGGCATGTCATTTGCCGCCGAAACCAAAAAAGAATTAACGATGTTAGAGGTGGATGATTGCTGCGCGCGTTCGGAACTTGCTGCGCTGACTCGAATGAATGGATTCATCTCGATTCGTAACAAGAGAATTGAATTGGATATTGCGACAGAGAACGCAGCCATTTCTCGGCGGATTTTTCGGCTGATCAAGCAGGCGTATCATTATCAAATTGAAATTTTGGTACGCAGAAAGATGCGTCTGAAGAAAAATAACGTTTATATTGTCCGTTTGAAGGAAACGGCACGTCCGTTTCTGGAGGACTTGAAAATTATCGACGACGAAGGGCGGTTTACCCGTGAAATCGCACCGGAATTGATTGAGAGCAACTGCTGCAAGCGTTCCTATCTGCGCGGATCATTCTTGGCAGGCGGGTCACTGAATCATCCGGAGTCCTCATACCACTTAGAAATTTTTTCAAATTATGAAGAACATACGTATTCTTTGGCTAAACTGATGAATACGTTCAATCTTAATGTCAAGATTCTGCCAAGAAAGAACGGATACATTGTTTATATGAAAGAGGGTGAAAAGATCACCGATTTTCTGAGCATTATCGGCGCAAACAAGGCTCTGTTCTATTTTGAAGATATCCGTATTGTCAAAGATATGCGGAATTCGGTGAACCGTCTTGTCAATTGTGAGACGGCGAATCTGAATAAAACGGTCTCCGCTGCGATGAAGCAGATGGAAAATATTCGCCTGATTGAAAAAAGTATCGGGTTGGAAGAATTGCCGGAGAAATTAAGGGAAATTGCTGAGATTCGTTTGAAAAATCCGGACATCACGCTGAAAGAGCTCGGAGAAATGGTAAATGGTGAGCCAATCAGCAAATCTGGAATTAATCATCGCTTTCGAAAAATCGACGCGATCGCCAATCGGATTCGCCAGGGTCAATAAATGGTTGTGCGCCTTCAATTTCATGAAAGGAGGCAATGGCAAAATGCTGACTAAGAAAGTGACCATTGGGCTGGAAAACGGCCTTCAGGCACGACCGGCTGCTTTATTTGTTCAGAATGCCAATCTTTATCAGGCAACATTAACACTTGAAAAAGATGGGCACATGGCAAATGTAAAGAGCATCATGGGTGTTATGAGTATGGCACCGGCTCGCGGTGAGCAGCTTATTCTGACTGCCGAGGGCAAGGATGAACGCATGGCGCTTGAAGCACTTGCTTCATTTATTGAAAATAAATGACAGCGCTTACTGATGAACCAAAAAGGAAGGTCGGAGCGGATGCTCCGACCTTCCTTTTTGGTTATTATTTTGCTGCAACCATAATATCGTCAATCAAACCGTACTTCTTTGCTTCTTCTGCGGACATGAAGTTATCGCGATCTGTGTCACGAGCGATCACTTCATATGGCTGTCCGGTTCTTTCAGCATAGATATGGTTCAATTTCTCTCGGATAGCGATAATACGTTTTGCGTGAATTTCCATATCCGAAGCCTGACCTTGCATGCCGCCCAGCGGCTGGTGAATCATGATTTCACTATTTGGAAGCGCATAACGCTTGCCAATTTCACCGGCAGTCAGGAGGAAGCTTCCCATCGAAGCGGCCATGCCGATACAGATCGTCGAAACCTTAGGTTTGATGAATTGCATCGTATCGAAAATGGCCATTCCTGCGGTAATCGAACCGCCCGGACTATTAATATAAAGCGAGATATCTTTTTCCGAATCTTCGGCTGCCAAGAAAAGCAGCTGCGCAACGACAGCATTAGCTACGTTGTCGTCAATTGCTGTGCCAAGCATGATGATGCGGTCTTTCAATAAGCGTGAGTAGATGTCATACGCGCGTTCGCCGCGATTTGTCTGCTCAATGACTGTTGGTATTAAAGGCATTGAACGAACCCCCTTTTTCTATTGAAGAAAGTTATTTTTCCCCTTACCAACACCCATGATACATTAAAGGTCAATATAGGTCAAATTTAATAACTTCCTGCACGGTATTTTATAAAACGAAAACAAGAAACTTTATAAACAGAGTGCAGAAAGCACGAACTCTCAATCAAACATCGAACCGTTTGATCACAACCTCAATTAATTGGTTTGGAGTGCTAATTGGATTGCCGCATCCGTAACTTGGGACAGACTGATACCGGCCGCCTTCATCATGCGCGGGTAGCGGCTATAGCTGGTAAATCCGGGCATTGTATTTATTTCATTGAAAACAACCTCATGATCGGGTGTAAGGAACATGTCAATACGCGCCAGTCCCGTGCAGCCGAGCACACTGTAAATGGCTTTAGCTGTTTCCTTGATGCGTTTCTGAATGTCCGAAGAAACATCAGCCGGTACGCGAACCGTTGAATTTTCGGAATCTGTTTCCGGATGAGATTCCTGATGAATACGGAAGAAACCGTGTGACAGGACAATTTGATCAACTTCGCCGACCGTCAGATCATCGCCCTTTCCCAATAGAGAACAGCCAACCTCACAGCCGACGATTGCTTCTTCAATACAGATTTTGTTGTCATACTTCTGTGCGTCAGCAACTGCCGCCAGAAGATTAGCAGAGTTTTCCACTTTTGTGACACCAAATGAGGAACCGCCGTTTGCAGGCTTGACAAAAAGCGGATACCCTAAGCCATTACCGATTTTCTTTAATTGCTCTTCTGAAACCTTTCCGGTAATGGATACCGTTTCGGGAACACGAAAGCCTGCATCCTTCACAATGTGGTGTGAAATATCTTTATCCATGCCTATTGAAGAGCTCAGCACGTTGCAGCCGACATACGGAATTCCTGATAATTCCAAAAGGCCTTGAATGGTTCCGTCTTCCCCGTTTTTACCATGCAAAACGGGGAAGACGGCATCAAGATGCGTGCAAACAAGCTGACCGTCGCGTTGTTCAATCAGTCCATGGAAACTCTTGTCCGGCAAAATCGAAGCAGGCACGCAATTCTGCCCATTCCATGTGTCCTCAGGAATGGTATCTGCCGATCCTGTATATCTTTTCCATGAACCTTCTTTTGTAATGCCGATCAGTACCGGCTCATATTTCTCTGTATTCAGACTGGTGATGATGGAATATGCAGATTTCAGAGAGATTTTATACTCTGCCGAATTCCCTCCAAATAAAATGCCTACTGTTGCTTTTTTCAATGTGTATGACTCCTTTTTAAATAATAAATAGTTTTCGTCTGTGCCTCAGTGAGTACGCCGGCTGATCCTGAACCAATCATCGGGCAGTTTTTTTGAGAACGCCTTCATATCATACGGCAACGATCTTATTTCCTCCTTAGGAAATTATTAAACTTTATTGAATTTTTTCGAAGGTCTTAAAAAATCGCGATCCGGGCAAAAAAAGCACATGAAAGTGCTCAAACGATACGTGTCAGATCATTTACGAAAAGCGGCACTTCTGAGTTCCCGCTCAAAAGTGCCATGAATACATGAAAGAAACACATTTTTCAGCTGTGCCTTTCCCCACATTATGAAGAATAGAGAGGCAGCCTTTATTTTGCTCAAATGTAAAACTGATTGTGGGATTCAAAAATGTCTCTGTGTTCCGGTTCACTATCAATTCCACCGTCACGTTGTCTATGAAAAAAGGATCTTTTTGCAGCAATCACCCATGCATTGTCGTTTATATAAAGAATCAATAAACCGAATCCATTATACTATAGAAACCGAAGGAAGCCAATTTTGCAGGATCGGTTTCATTTGATCAAAATAGGCGGCAAGCATTCGAAAAAAATGATCGGAACACGAGGCAGCAATCTCCGGTATGAAGCCGAATGCTTCCCATGCGATCCGCACATCGGTTAAACAATACAAATCGAGTGAGCCCTCATTCAAAATCTAATGTTTGTGTTTGATCATTTCAACTTTATCTGTTCTCCCCATTAAATTGTAGTAGGTTGTCCAATCTTCCACGGATTGCAAGGGAATGGAAGTCTTGTCTATAACGGCGATCTCTTTTATATTAGCTTCATCTAACGGATAATAATGTACTCCATTTTTATTGACGATCGTAAATCCTGCGATCAGATCAAAGTCTACCCCCTCAATCACATATTCCCCAAAGAATTTACTTCTGTATTGCGTTTGAAAATCTCCTTGCCGCGATTTTTCATGATTATTAAGAAGTGCCTTAACCTTTGCGACATCGTGTTCTGCAATCATAATATCAATATCGTTAAATTTCTGTGCGATGCCCTTAAAATACAGTAACGAAGAACCACCAACTGCCCAAGTAATTCCACTCTGATTTAAAGCCTTAGCAATTTTAACTAATGCGGCACATTTTTTTGCCGTATCCATCATGAACTTTCCCCCACGAATTTGACGTTTTCCATGTGCTTTCTATGTAATAGATACTCACATTATACTATGTAAAATGACAAAAAATCAGACCAATTTCGCTCGTGACGAAATCGATCTGATTCTGATGCGCTCGAAGGGAGTCGAACCCCCGACACATGGTACCGGAAACCATTGCTCTATCCACTGAGCTACGAGCGCATATTACTTTGCTGACATTTGTCTATTCTAAGTGATTTGCTTAGCTTTTGCAAGCACTTTTCAAAAATCGTTAGAGCGATGCCGGGGAGATCCACATAAACAATTATTTTCTGTGGTCATCCGCCTAAATTTAGGCTGAACGACTAAAATTAGGTGTTCTCATTAGTGCAATGACCTCCTCCGGCTCATAGGTTATTAATGTACTTTAATTGACGAGGAGGAGCAAAATTATGGAGGTTTCACCTTATTCAAATCAGCCTGTTTCAGGCAACATAGGAAACGTCGGAAATGTTGGGAGTGTCGGAAACTGGAGCAATGCCGGTATCAGCCCAGTGTCAAATCCGGTGCATGAATTTAAGCCGGAATACAAGCCAGCGGAATATAAACCAGAATACAAGCCAGCGGAATATAAACCAGAATACAAGCCGGTGGAATACAAACCGGAATACAAACCCGCTTCCAAATGCTCAACAGCACCGATCGGGTATCCGGGCAAAGGTAAAGGCGGATCCGCGCCATATGGAAAGGCCGGCGGTGTCGCTCCAGGAGCTGCGGCAGGAAAAACGACTGAAAATACGCTGCATTGTCCACCAGCTCAGGGCGGGACTGTCTATGATCCGCAGACTGTTAATGTTCAGCATATCTACAAACCGGTTATTGTGAAACATATTCATCAACTGCATACGATCAGAAAAACGCATTACATTTATGAACATCAACACTACTATCCGCATACATTGTCTGAGACCTGTGATGAAAGACACTATGATGTACAGTGCGGCAAACCATGTTTTCCTAAGCCGCACTGCTGAAGCAAATTCTTAACGATGTGTTTTGATGAAGAGCCTGACAAAAGGCTCTTTTTTTATTTGTAGAAGATGGAAAAAGTTTTCCATAACATTAGCTATCGATTTGTGTTCTATTGGCACACCATGTATTATAGAACGTGGCGGTATTCAAACACGAAAGTCATTAGATACATGCCAAATCCACTTTTTGCCTAAGGAAGTGATTGTTCGATGAGTTCTGATAGTTCGAGTTCTAAGCCGGGTCCCAGTCATTGGCAGGGGAAGTTTATAAAGCATCAGATGCTCTCGGGCAGCATCACTCCGAAGGCAGGCAGATGTTTAGGCTTCCTCTAAACGAAGAGGAGGTGCATCATGATTGATATTTATTTAACTGATGAACAAGACAGACTGATAAAAAAAGATGAACTGGTGAAGGGATGCTGGATAAACCTGACGCGTCCGTCCGAATTCGAAGTGCAGAAGGTTGTGGACGGTACCGGTATCCCGTCGGACTTTATCCGAGATTCATTGGATGATGACGAGCGTTCTCGTATTGAGAAGGAAGACGATTCGGTGCTGATCATCGTCGATTTTCCGGTATTGGTGGAAGACGAATCCGACTCAGCTCCTTATGATACGATTCCTCTTGGTATCATTGTTACGCCTTTTTATTTTGTGACCGTTTGTTTGCAGAGCAATCCGATCGTTGATGATTTCATTAATAATCGAATCCGGAATTTTTTTACTTATAAGAAAACACGCTTTACGCTGCAAATCCTTTACGCGATCGCACGCTATTATCTTAAGTATCTGAAAACCATTGATCGCAGAACGTCGCTGATCGAACGCGAATTGCATGAATCAATGAGAAATAAAGAACTTTTTGATCTGCTCAGTCTGGAGAAAACACTTGTATACTTTACAACATCATTGAAATCAAACAATATTGTTATGGAAAAGATGACGAAACAGCGCTTCCTGCGCATGTATGAAGATGATCAGGATCTGCTGGAAGACGTGATCATAGAGATTAAACAGGCAATTGAAATGTCGGAAGTGCACAGCAACATTCTCAGTGGCATGATGGACGCGTATGCTTCCGTGATATCAAATAATGTGAATGTGGTCATGAAATTTTTGACTACAGTTACAATCGTACTTTCAATCCCGACGATGGTGGCAAGCTTCTGGGGCATGAATGTAGACGCGATTCCATGGGAACATGCCCCCCATGCTTTTTGGATTCCGATCAGTCTTGCATTAGGGCTCGCCGGAATAACAGCATTATTCTTTTGGAAGAAAAGATATTTTTAAACAGAATTAAGGAATGGATACGGTTGGAACAGGACCGTATCTTTTTTGTATAAAGGTTTTTCTGCGATCAAGTGACCGGTACATAAACGTGAAGAACAATTCAATGCGTTGCATTAAGTTTTCTCAAGATATGCTTGAAAAGTCTATTGTTCGCTAAATAATCATTAAATAGGACAAAATTCGTCATTGAAAGCGTAGTCATTTTATTGATGGATTGCTATAATAATAGTAAAGGAGGTGAGCGAGATGGGATTGGCACTTGTTCAAACGCAATCATTAAAGCTGAAAATGGCGCCGGCCTTGTTCCAATCGATGACCGTGCTTCAATGCAATAATGAGGAACTTTCCCGACTCCTTCATGAAAAAGCATTGGAAAATCCACTGTTGCATATCGAGGATGGTAGAAATTTTTCCTCCTATTCCATCAACGGCGAGGCGAAGAGTACGTCCGATGTTATCGAAGAGACAGCGGCGGATCGTGTTGATTTTCGCGAACTGCTGCATCAGGATCTGCATCATATGCGGCTTGACCGCATAGTTATAAGGGCTGCCGATATCTTGATTGATTCATTGAATGACAACGGGTTCATTGATGAAGATCCGGAAGCTATTCTTGATCGGGTCGGGCAGTCCGATACGGATCCGGAAAAAGCATTGGCGGCCGTTCAGGCTTTGGAACCTGCCGGCGTCGGTGCCCGCTCGCTCATCGAATGTCTGTGTCTGCAGCTTCGCCGTTCCGATCAACGCTGCACATTGGCGGAAACCATTCTGACTGATTATCGGGATTGCTTTATGACCGGAAACTGGTCAGAGCTTACTTCTTTACTCGGTGTGACGCGAGCCGAAATTGATACGGCAGTGGATCGGATTCGTAAACTGAATCCGAATCCAGTGGCAGCTATTCAGGATGATCCTCCGCAATATATCGTTCCAGATGTCATCATTTCAAAGAAAGGCGGCGATCTTGTCTGCGAACTGGAGGATCAATATCTCCCGACGATTTCTGTAAATATGAACGATTATACGCGTTATATGGAAGCGGCGGATTCAGAAACAAAACGTTACCTTCGTGAAAAATTTGACGAGGCTGACTGGCTCCTTTCAGGTGTATCCCGGCGCCGTCAGACATTGATGAACCTCGCACAAATGGTGATGAAGCATCAAGAAAAATATTTTATGACCGGAGATCGCAACTACCTGCTTCCATTCACCATGAAGCAAGCTGCCGAACGGCTTTCAGTTCATGAGTCAACGGTCAGCCGCGCCGCTGCCGGAAAATATGTTCAAACGAATTATGGCGTTCTGCCGATGAAAAGTTTCTTTGTCCGTGCTGTGCGTGCGAGACACGGAACATTTTCCGCCCTTCAAATTCAAAATGAAATTAAACAGCTGGTGAAAAAGGAGGATCGTAGAAAACCACTGTCTGATCAGACAATTACGCAGCTTCTTGCTAAATCGGGCTTCCAATGTTCCAGACGAGCGGTTGCGAAGTACCGAGCAAACTGTGGAATTGGCTCGACGATTGAACGTAGGGCAGCTTATAATTAAAAACTTTATTGGGACTGGTTGAGTCCCAATCTGATAAGCGCTGTAAAAATTTACAGCGTTTTCTTTGTTTTCTTTTGTCGAAACAGGGTATACTTCACATGGATAAAAAATCCGCAGGTTAAAATTGGATACATTGCAGCTGATCATGTAGGATGTGACATTTTTCGAAATATGCAGATAGTTTTAATTTAATAAGTCGCATTAAATCAACTTTTTTTATAATGTGACGATTCTGCGTCATCGAAGTACCTATACAAAACATTTACATGATTATGCTTGTAAACAATGGTGAAAATTGCTATTATGAAACATGGAGCAGATGGGACATAAATTGACTGTGTGGGACATTTTGAGACCTGAACAGGTCAAACGAGGGGGACGCTGTGGAACATTTGCTTGATCTTCAGAAAAGGCTGATCCCCGATGTCTTAGACATAATGTCCAGCCGCTACCGTATTCTGCAATCTCTTCATTTTCTTCAGCCGATCGGCAGAAGAAGTTTGTCGTCCCACTTGGGCATGACTGAACGGGTTCTGCGCGGCGAAGTCACGTTCCTGAGCCAGCAAGGGCTTATCCAAATGGCGTCAAGCGGCATGTATCTGACGGAAAACGGAGAGGCCATTGTTAAGGCTCTTGGCACGGTGATGAAGAATATTTCCGGATTGAAGAACATGGAGAAGCAGCTGGAAGAAGTTCTCGGCGTTTCCAAAGTTGTCATTGTCTCTGGCGACAGTGATCAGTACGCGACAGTCAAGAATGAGATGGGGCTGGCCTGCGTCAAGGAAATCGAGCGCGCACTAGGTGCGGTCAACATCATTGCGGTGACCGGCGGCTCAACACTCGCTGCCGCTGCTGAAATGATGCACCCACTTAGAAAAGCGCATCAGGATCTCCTGTTTGTGTCAGCGAGAGGCGGTCTTGGCGAAAAGGTCGAAAATCAAGCGAATACGATCTGCGCCAAAATGGCGGAAAAGGCTGAAGGGCGCTATCATCTGCTCCACGTTCCCGATCAGCTCAGTGACGAGTCCTATCACAGCTTGATGGAAGAGCCCAGTATTCATCGGGTCCTGCAGCACGTCCGTCGTGCAACCATCATCGTGCACGGCATTGGTGATGCGAAAACGATGGCAATCCGCCGTCATTCCGGTGAAGAAATTCTCAAAAGGGTCGACACGGAACATGCTGTGGCTGAGGCTTTTGGCTATTTCTTTGATCAGACGGGCCGCGTCATCCATAAAGTTCAGACCATTGGATTGCAATGGGAAGATTTGTTTGGTGCGCACGCGGTGATTGCCGTGGCCGGGGGCAAGTCTAAGGCTGAGGCAATTCAGGCTTACTTCAAGAAAGGCCCGGATTCCGTATTGATTACGGATGAAGGGGCAGCACAAGAGATTTTAAAAAATTCCCAAACTATTTAGGAGGTCATTATTGACATGACAGTTAAAGTTGGTATTAACGGATTCGGACGTATCGGTCGTCTTGCTTTCAGAAGAATCCAGGATGTTCCAGAATTGGAAGTAGTTGCAGTTAACGACCTTACAGATCCGGCAATGCTCGCTAACCTGCTGAAATATGATACAACTCAAGGTCGTTTTAACGGCGAAGTTAAAGTTGAAGATGGCTACTTCGTCGTTAACGGTAAGAAAGTTAAAGTTCTCTCACAACGTGATCCGGCTGAATTGCCATGGGGAGAACTCGGCGTCGACATCGTTCTTGAATGCACAGGCTTCTTCACTTCGAAAGACAAAGCTGAAGCACACATCAAAGGCGGCGCTAAGAAGGTCGTTATCTCTGCTCCTGCTAAAGGCGACTTGAAGACGATTGTATTCAACGTAAACAATGATTCACTCGATGGTTCAGAAACTGTTATTTCCGGTGCTTCTTGCACAACGAACTCCTTGGCTCCTGTAGCTAAAGTATTGAACGACAAATTCGGCATCGAAAAAGGCTTGATGACTACGGTTCACGCTTACACAGGCGACCAGATGACTCTTGACGGCCCGCACAGAGGCGGCGACCTTCGTCGTGCCCGCGCAGCTGCTGAAAACATCGTACCTGCTTCTTCAGGTGCCGCTGCAGCCGTTGCTCTTGTTATTCCTGAATTGAAAGGCAAATTCGACGGATCCGCTCAACGTGTTCCGGTTAAATCAGGTTCTGTAACGCTGCTTTACGCAACGCTTGCTAAGAACACAACTGTAGAAGAAATCAACGAATCGATCAAAGCTGCAGCTAACGAAACACTTGGCTACAACGAAGATCCGATCGTTTCTTCCGACGTAATCGGTATTACTTACGGCTCTCTGTTTGACGCAACTCAAACAAAGATTCTTGATGTAGACGGCAAGCAACTCGTTCAGGTTGTTGCATGGTACGACAATGAAATGTCTTACACATCACAGCTTGTTCGTACGCTCGAATACTTTGCAAAACTTGCAAAATAAGTATTGCCTAACTTTTTGAATAGAACTTGAATAGCGGAAACCTTAGCTGTTTCCGCTTTTTTGACGAATACTGTTCTTATCGGCGGGGCTCGGACTGCAGCCTTGCCCCGGTGACCGATGAAATATAGTGAAAGAGGGTCTAGGCATGGCAAAGAAAACCGTTAAAGACATTGACGTTAAAGGTAAGAAAGTTTTTGTCCGCGTTGACTTTAATGTTCCGCTAAGCGGCACAACGGTTACGGATGACACACGTATCCGTGCGGCACTCCCAACCATTAACTACTTAATTGAAAATGGCGCGAAAATCATTCTCGCTTCTCATCTTGGTCGTCCGACGGCTGAAGACAAGGATTCCTTCAAAATGGATCCTGTCGCAAAACGCTTGAGCGAACTGCTTGGCAAACCGGTTGCAAAGACGGATGAAGTCGTTGGACCGGAAGTTGATGCAGCCGTTGCAAAATTAAACGAAGGCGATGTCGTTCTTCTTGAAAATGTTCGTTTTGAAAAAGGTGAAAAGAAGAATGATCCGGAACTTGCGAAAGCATTTGCTGCTCTTGCCGATGTTTATGTGAACGACGCGTTTGGTTCTGCACACCGCGCACATGCATCGACAGCAGGCATCGCTGAATACCTCCCTGCCGTTGCAGGCTTTCTACTCGAAAAGGAACTGAAGATTCTTGGTGCTTCTCTGGAAAATCCGAAACATCCGTTCACTGCGATCATCGGCGGTGCGAAAGTAACCGACAAAATCGGCGTGATCGAAAATCTGCTTGATAAAGTAGATACTCTGATCGTCGGTGGTGGACTTTCTTACACGTTTGTTAAGGCTCAGGGCTACGAAATCGGCAAGTCTTTGCTTGACAAAGATAAGCTTGATCTCGCTAAGAAATTCCTTGCACTTGCAAAGGAAAAAGGCGTAAACTTCTTAACTCCTGTTGATACGGTCATCGCAGATGAATTTTCTGAAACAGCCAACAAAGATGTTGTTGATATCGACAAAATGCCTAAAGGCTGGCTTGGCGTAGACATCGGACCGAAGACAGTTGCTCTGTATGCAGATGCAATCAAAAAATCCAAACTTGTTGTTTGGAACGGACCAATGGGTATCTTCGAAATGGAACCTTATGCGAAGGGTACTGAAGCAGTCGCTAAGGCACTGGCCGAAGCAACGGACGCAACAACGATCATCGGCGGCGGCGATTCTGCTGCAGCTGTTGAGAAATTCCATCTTGCAGACAAAATGACGCACATCTCAACCGGTGGCGGCGCCTCTCTTGAACTCATGGAAGGCAAGGTACTTCCGGGTGTTGCCGCACTTGATGACGTTGAATAAATCTGGACAAGATCATTAAGAACGAACCGCAAGAAAGGGTAGGTGTTCCAACATGTCACGTAAACCGATTATTGCCGGAAACTGGAAAATGAACAAAACAGTTAAGGAAGCACACGAATTTGTTGAAGCAGTTAAGGACAAGGTTCCTTCTGCCGAACTCGTTGATTCTGTTGTTGCCGCTCCTTTTCTTGCCTTGGACCGCATTGTTGCGGACGCAAAAGGCTCAGATCTGAAGATTAGTGCTGAGAATGTTCATTTTGAAGAATCTGGTGCATTTACCGGTGAAGTCAGTCCGGTTATGCTTGAAGATCTAGGCGTTCAGTATACGATCATCGGCCACTCTGAACGGAGAGCGATGTTTGCCGAAACGGACGAAACAGTTAACAAAAAGGTGCTTGCATCCTTTGCACATAACCTTGTTCCGATTGTCTGCGTTGGTGAAACGTTGGACGAACGTGAAGGCGGCAAATGGCAATCCGTTGTCAAGAACCAAGTAACCAAAGCATTTGCAGGTGTTCCAAGCGATCAGGCCTCCGACGTTGTTGTCGCTTATGAACCAATCTGGGCGATCGGCACAGGTAAATCTGCTTCTGATGAAGATGCGAACGAAGTTTGCGCTTATATTCGTGCAACCATTGCAGATCTATATGATGAAGCAACGGCTGCAAAAGTTCGTATTCAATACGGCGGCAGTGTAAAACCGGCAACAATCGCCGGACTGCTCGCTCAGTCGGATATCGATGGTGCACTTGTCGGCGGTGCCAGCCTGCAGCCTGAATCATTCCTCGCTCTGCTTGACGCAGTAAAAGGCTGATTTTCAGGAACAGTTTTATAAAATACAATGATGCGTGAAGTCGTTCGTTATCGTCCGGACATAACGATTGATTTTAGACGCACCAACTATATAAATTTATATGAGGATAAGGAGAGATAATGAATGTCTCAAATCGTTGAAGTTTACGGTCGCGAAGTTCTTGATTCCCGCGGTAACCCAACTGTTGAAGTTGAAGTTTACACAGAAGATGGCGGCAAAGGCCGCGCACTTGTACCAAGTGGTGCGTCTACCGGTGAACACGAAGCTGTTGAATTGCGTGACGGCGACAAAGCACGTTACGGCGGCAAAGGTGTTCTGAAAGCAGTAAAGAATGTTAACGAAATTATTGCTCCAGAAGTTATCGGCCTGGAAGTCCAAGACCAAGTGGCTCTTGACCAAGCAATGATCGATCTCGACGGAACAGAAAACAAAGGCAAATTAGGCGCTAACGCAATTCTTGGTGTTTCTCTTGCTGCTGCCAACGCTGCTGCAGATGAACTTGGTGTGCCGCTGTATCGTTACCTCGGCGGTGTAAACGCGAAAGTTCTTCCTACACCAATGATGAACATTCTTAACGGAGGCAAGCACGCCGACAACAGCGTAGACTTTCAGGAATTCATGATCATGCCTGTTGGCGCAGATTCCATCAAGGAAGCCGTTCGCATCGGTGCCGAAGTCTATCACGCTCTGAAATCCGTTCTTTCTGCTAAAGGTCATTTGACTGCTGTCGGCGACGAAGGCGGTTTTGCACCTAACCTTAAGAATAACGAAGAAGTTCTTGACACGATTCTTGAGGCAATCGAAAAAGCAGGCTACAAACCGGGCGTTGACGTTAAGCTCGCAATCGACCCTGCTTCTTCCGAATTGTTCGAAGACGGCAAGTACAATTTCGTAGGTGAAGGCGTTGTAAGAACGACCGACGAAATGATTGACTACTATACCAAACTGGTTGACAAGTATCCGATCGTCTCGATCGAAGACGGCCTTGACGAAAACGATTGGGAAGGCTGGCAAAAGCTCACTAAGGCAATCGGTGACAAAGTTCAACTCGTCGGAGACGACCTTTTTGTAACGAACACCGACTACCTGAAGAAAGGGATTGACCTCGGCGTTGCCAACTCGATCCTTATCAAAGTTAACCAAATTGGTACACTGACTGAAACACTGAATGCAATCCAGTTGGCTCAGAAGGCTGGATATACCGCAGTTGTTTCTCACCGTTCCGGTGAAACCGAAGATACATCAATTGCAGACATCGTTGTTGCGACGAATGCAGGCGAAATCAAGACCGGTTCTCTTGCAAGAACCGACCGTATCGCTAAGTACAACCAGTTGATCAGAATCGAAGACGATCTCGCTTCTTCCGCTGAATACCTTGGCGACGCTTCATTCTACAACATTAAGTAAAATCGATTCTAATTGAAGAATTTTAAGTCAAAGAACAGGATCCATAATTTATGGACCTGTTCTTTTTGTTACAGGTAAAGAAAGTTTGGCTTGTTGGTACGTTCAGGCAAGCACCAATTCTGAGAAATAGACGGAAAAATTCCGTTTAATTAGAAAATGAATGAAAAAACCGCGTAAATAAACGGAGAAACTCCGCTTATTTTTCTCGTTACTTAATGAAACAGAAAAGTTTGTTCAAGCACAAGGTTGATGATTTAAAACCGCATTTGGAGCAAAGGAGCTTTCTAACTAATGGGTCTTTCGCTAAATGCGCATACATCCTGTAAGCAACGCGAAAGCCATCACATCCTGTGAAAGTACGTCCTGCACGCAACGCGAAAGTCATCGCATTCTGCAGAAGTAAGGACCAGACGTTTTTTGCCCGATTTTTTGAAGCAGAACAACAGACCAAGTCCGTAAAGAGCTTGGTCTATCTTAATAGGTGCTTTGTTAGTTAGTTCGGTGACTTATGAAGATGATCGGTCATGTTTAGAGAAATAATGCGCCAGTTCGGGTCATGATAGCGAAATGTACTCACCGAGGTATTGTTGAGTCTGAGCCTCCCAGTACCGTTCCTTCCTTTTGTCAGGTAGTGAATGAAGCAGTTGATGACCCCTCCATGACAGACGATGACAATATTTCTGTTGCTTTCTCGTTTCATAATTTGCGTAATCTGTTGAACTGTTCGTGATTGCAGATCCTCGAGACTTTCCATTTCGTAGCGCATGACTTGCCGCCAATTAACGGCATAATCCGGAACAAGCGCTGAAACTTCGTCCAAGGGTTTTGCTTCAAGCGTTCCATAAAAACGTTCCCTGAGTCGATTTGTCACGTTGACTCTTTCAATATTAGCTGTCCTGGCAATTATCTTTGCGGTTTCATACGCTCTGCTGAGATCACTGGAGTAAATCGCGTCCGGCTTTGTCTCCTGCAAATGTTCGGCGAGCGTGAGCGCTTGATACAGTCCGTTTTCACTCAATGGGATGTCTTGCTGCCCCTGAAGAATTTTTTTCTGATTCCATATGGTTTCACCGTGGCGTATTAAATATAAATTCTGTCTAATCATAGCAAGAATCGTTTCCTAATCCTCCCCGAAGTGTATTCAACAACAACAACGACCATAAATATGATCAAAATAATTGTGAATGCTTCATCATATTTCATTAAACTCATGGCGGTCGACAGTTCAATGCCGATACCGCCCGCGCCGACGAGACCGAGAATGACCGCTGAGCGAACGGCTTTTTCAACCGAAAACAGGCTTGTGGCAACAAATGACGGAAAACAAACAGGAATGACCATACTTGCATATACACCGAATTTGCCTGCACCGGTAGAACTCATGGCATCCAGAGAGCCTCGATCAACCTCTTCAATCCGCTCGGAAAAAAAGCGGGCGCAAAAGGCAATCGTATCAATAACAATTGTAAAAATACCGGCTAAGGGACCTAAACCAACGGATATGATAAAAATCAATGCCCAGACAAGATCCGGAATGGTTCGCATTAATGTCACAATGCTTCGCAGCACACTGCTGATTAGCGGATGCGGTGTCGTATTTTTTGAAATCAATAAAGCGACTGGCAGACTGAGCAGAACACCAATGACGGTACCAACAATGGCCATCTGAAAGGTTTCAATCATGGCTCGCAGAATAATCGGCAGTCGTGATAAATTTGGAGGAAACGAGCTGGATAAGAAGCGGCCCATATTGCCTATTCCCGCAATCATTCGTTCAAGGCTTATTTCTGAGACAAGCAGCCCTTGCAGGAAAAAAGCGAGAAAGAAAATTGACAGCAGCCAAGTCCATAAGGATGGTTTTTTAAATCGAGGCGGCATTTGTTGTAACAATGACTTAGTCATGCTTGAGCTCCCCTCTTGGCCGTTTGTATTTTGGCATTCTCATAAATCCAATTTAATTGAGCTGAATTCAAATCCTTATTTCTTCGATCCATGATGATTTCTCCGTCTCTCAGCGCAATAAGCCGCTCTGCGTAATTGATCGCCAGATCAAGCTGGTGTAGTGTACAGATCATGGTCAATTTTTTTTCACGAACAATTTCAAGTAATAGCTGCATGATTTCGATACCTGCTTTAGGGTCGAGACTGGCTACTGGCTCGTCTGCAAGGACAATCTCAGGATCTTGCATGAGCATGCGTGCGATTGCCACCTTTTGCTGCTGACCTCCGGATAGCTGACCGGCGCGTCGTGCCGCCAGATGACTTAGGCCAACGCGATCTAAGCAGGCCATTGCTTTCATACGCTCGCTTTGAGCGGCAAGAGGAGCGAAGGATGGAAAGATTAAAGGCAATCTCCCGAGCGCCCCAAACAGTACATTTTGAAAGACACTTAAATTTTCAACCAGATGAAAATTCTGAAAGACAAATCCTATTTTTCTGCGGAGCGCACGTAATTGTTTTTTATTCAGCATTTGCATGTTGGTCTCTTGAAAAATTACGGTACCATTCGTCACAGGTTCAAATTGGGTCAGTGTACGTAGTAGGGTTGATTTGCCTGAGCCATTATGTCCAAGCAAAATAATCGCTTCACCTTCTTGCGCGCGAAAGGATATATTTTTCAAGGCCTGCGTTCCGGATGAGTAGGTTTTACTGACATTCTGAAATTCAATGATTGCGCGATCTGTCATGATTTCACGTCCATGCCGAGCGCCTTAAATGTGCTGCGGACGGAGTCATAATCGGAGTCAACCACATCAATTAATTTGGATTGTTTGTAAATGTCATGCTCACCTGTAATCAGCATACTTTTAAGTAATTTTTCTTGATTATCCAGCATCTGTTTTTTCAATTTGGTAATATAGCTGTCCGAAAGCTTTGCGCTGGCGACAAACAAGTCATTCGGCAGATCTTCGCTTTCTTCGAGAATGCGGTATTTCCCTTTTCCTTCTTTTTCTACCAGTTCATCATAACGTGTCTTAGCGGAAGCGAGTGCGTCGGTTTCTCCTGCCTTGAACGCTTCAACGAACGTTTCTCCCAACATGAGCAGCTTAACATCTTTATTAATATCGAGTCCGTGTTCCTGAAGCATATTTATTGGTCCAATATGACCGCTTAGAGAACCGATGTCTTTCATTGCAACGTTCTTACCTTTTAAATCCTCAACTGATTTTATTTTGCTGTCAGCTTTAACAATGATTACGGAACGATAGCCGGGACGTGTGATCGCAACGACTGGCTTCACGTCACTTTTTGCTTGCATGGTAACATAGTCACCACCTCCGGCAAGCACGAGGTCGACTTGATTAAATTCCATTGCTGTTGAGGCTGCGGTACGGCTGCTGATTGAAAAGAAGTCGACTTTTTTATTGGTTGCTTTTGACAAGGCTTCCTTGAAAGGACCGAATTCTCTTTTCAATTCTTCCATCCCTTCCGCGCCGGTATCAACAAAACGGATCTTACTTGGTTCATTCGTGTTTTGGGATTGGGCGGCGGATTTTGACGGTGAATTCGATTGTGCGCTGCATCCGGAAAGGACGAGAATGAATAGGGCGAAAACAGCGGTAATTTTCTTAGTCAGTTTGTTCATGTTTTTTCTTCCCTCCATTGTTCATTTCTTTTTCAGTCTATCAAGAGGGTGTAAATGGATAATTAACATAATCTAAAGGAAAAGTTATGATTTAATAAATAGATTTTTTATATGGTATAGATATAATCAATAGTTTGAAAGGTGATTGTTGCTGATGCTATCGATAAAACAATTGGAAATCGTTTTTTATTTGCAAAAAATAGGCACGGTTAGCGGCGTTGCTGATGAATTAGGGATCAAACAACCGACAGTGAGTTTTCATATGCAGAAAATCGAAAAATTTGCAGGAATTCCTTTATTTGAAAGCAGAAAGCGAAGAGTTTTTTTGACGAATGAAGGAAAAGTACTTTACCAATATGCAGCCGAAATTCTCGCATTAATTCATGAGGCAGAGCAGTCATTCATTGATTATAGAAAATTTAAAAAAGGAAAGGTTCTGATTGGTGCAAGCAACACCGCAGCCAACTACTATCTGCCTGCTCATGTCAAAAATTTGAAGGCACATTTCCCGCTCGTTGATCTAGCAATTGAAGTTCAGAATGCGCGTATGATCGTCGACAAGCTGAAAAATTATCAAGTGGATCTTGGAATCGTGATTAAAAATCAAATTAATGACCCGGATATCATGTCAATCATGCTGGCGCAGGAAACCGTTGGCATGGTTATGAGTCCGAAAAACCGTTTGGCCGGTCATGGAATCAGTGATCCGTCTTTGCTTCAAAACGAAACGATTATTCTAAGAGAATCGCATGCGAGCTCACGTATTTTCTTTGAAGAGTGGATCAAAAAATATAAAAGTCACACAAAAGTATCCGTTGAAATTGGAAGTACAGAGGCAATTAAACAAGCGGTACGGATGAATACCGGCATTTCCTTTCTGTCAAAGTTAGCTGTTAAAGATGAAATTGAGGAGGGGACATTGATTTTTAAAGAAATTATTAATTATTCGCCAAAACGAGGCGTTTATTTGATTTATCATAAACATCGCCATATGACGCCGCTGCTGGAACAATTTATTCATCATTTTGTTGAAAACGCGGCACGCAAAGTGGAACAGTGAGTTGATAGGGCTAGTAAAGGAGCAGGTCCGTAATTTGCTGCAGTGCAGCAAACAAAAAAATTGACCAATCGTCAGTAATCATGCGATGATCAAAATGAACATTGTGCGTTAAGTCACAATGTAACAAATAAAAGATTTGACAATAAAGAGGTGTGTGTCATGTTTCAAAATATTGGTATACCCGGTCTTATTTTAATTTTGGTAATTGCGCTTGTCATTTTCGGTCCGTCTAAGCTCCCTGAGATCGGAAAGTCGTTTGGAAAGACGTTGAAGGAGTTTAAAAAAGCAACACAAGGACTTAGTGATGATGAAACGGATCAGCACAATAAAAACATCATTTCTGACGCGGAGAAGGCTAGCAGTGGGAAAAAGAACTAAGGAATGGTAACCCAATGACTGAAAAAAACATGCCGCTTATGGACCATTTCAATGAGTTGCGAAAACGAATCATATCTATTTTCGTTGTTTTTGTCTTAAGTGCTGCTGTTATGCTTTTTTTTACAAAAAACTTTTATATTTGGCTTGTTAGTGATTTGGGTCTTTCTAATAAACTGGCTGTGCTCGGGCCAACAGATATTGTCGGTGTTTATTTTTTGATCGCCGGCGTTACCGCAATTGCTGTGACGATTCCGTTTGCAGCGTGGCAGCTTTGGCTGTTCGTAGCTCCGGCGTTGACTGAGAAAGAGCGTAAATTGACGCTTTCTTACATACCGGCAATTTTTTTACTGTTCATAGCCGGGATCATTTTCGGCTATGAAATTGTATTTCCGAACATTCTTCATTTTCTTCTTGGTATGAACAATGGTATGTTTCACATGCTTTTTACAACGGATCGCTATTTTCGTTTTATGATTAACGTCGTTCTTCCTTTCGGTGTTTTGTTTGAGCTGCCGGTGATCGTAGTGTTTCTGACTAATTTGGGTATACTGACGCCAGTGCTTATGAAAAAAATGCGCAGGATTGCCTATTTTGTGCTGATTGTCATTGGTGTCGTTCTGTCGCCACCGGATTTTGTCTCTGATACGGTCATGTCAATTCCGCTCCTGCTTCTCTATGAGATCTGCGTGACGGTTGCTAAAGTGACCTATAAGCGGAAAGCAAAGAAGAATAGGTAAGACAGCAGATCGCGAATGAGCAGGGGTTAAAAATCGTTTGCGGCCGGTTGCTCTTGGCACGCCCGTATGGTACATTAGACGTAATGACTGAATGAACGTTGATTCGAAGATAAGGGGTATACGTCAATGCATACATTTTTGTTAACGATTATGATTATTTCAGCTGTTATCGTTATTGCACTTGTTTTGATTCAAAGAAGTCAGGGCGACGGTCTATCCGAAGCAATTACCGGTGGAGCTGAACAATTATTCAGCAAGCAAAAGGCGAGAGGGATTGAAGTCGGCATTAAACGGCTGACGATTTTCTTCTCAATCGTCTTTTTTGCCTGCGCGTTTTTGATTGGCTACTATTTTAAATAATGTTAGTCGTGTCAAACCGGAGCGGATACTCCGGTTTTTGTTTTAAGCGCGGGGGCAAACTTGTTTGGTTAAAAACTTCCGGTTTCCTTTAGACCTGACCAAAGATATAGCGTATAATGTACCTTGGAAGAAGATGCCTATTTCAGAATAGAAGCCTGTTTATGGATGACTTGCACGGTTCAAATGAATTTGCGAGAATCAAGAGCAGGATTTGCATGAAATGAGGCCAAAGCGGATTTTTTGTTTGGGGGATGAGGAAGGATGGAATTACAACGTCCAAAACCATTTTTCCTTGAATCCGGACTGCGTGCTGTGCTGCTGCTGCATGGATTTACGGGTAATTCGATTGATGTCCGGCAGCTCGGACGCTACTTGAATCAGCGCGGGTACACCTGTTGCGGGCCGATTTATCCAGGACACGGCGGTCCTCCGGAAGAATTGCTCGAAACAGGGCCAAAAGCGTGGTGGCAGGAGGTGTGCTCCGCTGTTGATCGTTTGCAAAGAAGCGGCTATTCCGAGTTCGCGGTCTGCGGACTTTCATTAGGCGGGGTATTTTCACTCAAATGTGGATACACTTTCTCAGTGAAGGGTATTGTTCCAATGTGCGCTCCTGCTTATTCCGCGATGCGTGATCGCTTGATGGCCGGTACGACCGCGTATGCGCGCAGGTACAAGCAATATCAGGGGAAGAGCGATAAGGAAATAACTGCCGAATTGCAGACGTTCAGACGTCACATTCCGGCGGTGCTGGATCAATTGTCTGCGCTTATTGACCATGTTAGAGAAAACAGCCGCAAAATTATTGCTCCCGCACTGATTGTTCAGGCGCAAAAGGATGAAATGATCAACCCGGAAAGCGCACACTACTATTATGATTCCATTCATTCTGCAAACAAGCAATTAAAGTGGTACGAAAATTCAACACACGTGATTACGTTAGGAACAGAGAAAGTGCAGCTGCACCAGGATATCTATGCGTTTCTTGAAAGCCTAGATTGGTCTGTTTCCTAAGTATAGGGAGGTTAACGACATGGCGGAAGAACGCATTCAGAAAATCCTGAATTACATGCGAGAAGAAACTTACCGGCCGATGACATTAAAAGAACTGGAAACTGCTTTTGAAGCAGACCAGACAGAGGAATTTACTGATCTTGTGAAAGAAATGAATGAATTGGAAGAGCAGGGGCTTGTGATCCGGACACGCTCGGATCGCTATGGTCTGCCTGAAAAAATGAGTTTGATGACCGGTCGCGTTCAAGCGCATGCAAAGGGTTTTGCCTTTATTATTCCGGAAGATGAAAAATTGGATGATGTCTTTGTTAGTCCGAATGACCTTGCCGGTGCGATGAACGGTGATACCGTTGTCATTCGCGTGTCTCACAAATCATCAGGCGAACGCCCTGAAGGCACTGTAATCAGAATCTTTGAGCGGGCGATCACCAAGGTCGTCGGAACCTTCAATGCAGGCAAACATTTCGGTTTCGTCATTCCTGACGACAATAAAATTACTGGTGACATTTTTATTCCGGAAAACGCGGAACACGGTGCGATGGAAGGCCATAAAGTTGTTGCTGAAATAACGAAGTATCCGGAAGGCCGTAAGAACGCTGAGGGGATGGTGACTCAGATTCTCGGCCACAAGAATGATCCCGGTGTCGATATTTTATCAATTATATACAAGCATGATCTGCCGCTTGAATATCCACCGGAAGTTCTGTCGGAAGCAGAAGCTATTCCGAGCGAACTGTCGGAGAATGACTATGCCGGTCGCCGAGATTTGCGTCAAGAGACGATTGTGACGATTGACGGCGAAGATTCCAAGGATTTAGATGATGCGGTAACCGTTTCCCGTTTGGATAACGGCAATTATAAATTAGGCGTACATATTGCGGACGTCAGCTACTATGTGACCGAGGGATCAGCGCTGGATGCTGAAGCGTACGAGCGCGGTACGAGTGTGTATCTTGTTGACCGCGTGATTCCGATGATTCCGCATCGCCTGTCGAACGGAATCTGCAGTTTGAATCCGCATGTTGATCGCTTGACGATCAGCTGCGAGATGGAGATCAATCCGCAAGGTGTTGTTGTCAGCCACGACATTTTTCCGAGTGTCATTCGTTCCACAGAACGCATGACCTATAACAATGTACGCAAGATTTTGAAACGTGAAGACGACGAGGTACTTGAACGTTATAAAGAGATGGTCCCATTCTTTGACCTCATGGCCGAATTGGCAGATATTCTTGAAAAGCATCGCCAGGATCGCGGCGCGATTGACTTTGATTTCACAGAAGCAAAGATTATTGTCGACGATCAGGGCAAGCCGGTCGACGTTGTTGTACGTGAGCGGACAGTCGCTGAACGATTAATTGAATCCTTCATGCTGGCGGCTAACGAAACCGTTGCCGAGCATGTAGACAAACTTCATCTTCCGTTCATTTATCGTGTTCATGAAGAACCGAATCCGGAGAAACTGGAAAAGTTTTTTGACTTTGTTGTAAACTTTGGCTACGTCCTCCATGGTTCACCGGACAATGTTCATCCGCGTACTTTGCAGTCCTTGCTTGAAAAGGCGAAGGGGCAGCCGGAAGAAGCAGTGATTAGCACAGTGATGCTGCGTTCGATGGCGAAGGCAAAATATGATGACAAATGCTTGGGACACTTCGGTTTGTCAACAGAATATTACACGCATTTCACATCGCCGATCCGTCGCTATCCGGATCTGACGGTTCACCGTCTGTTGCGTAAATATTTGTTTGAGAAGAAAACAGACCCGAAGACATTAGCCTATTGGAAAGCGGAAATGCCGGAAATTGCCAAGCACACCTCCGAATGCGAACAGCGTTCGGTGGAAGCAGAACGTGATACGGATGATTTGAAAAAGGCCGAATATATGCAGGACAAGGTTGGTGAAACTTTCTCCGGCGTGGTCAGCGGTGTCACCAATTTCGGTTTGTTTGTTGAATTGCCGAACACGATCGAAGGGCTCGTCCATATTAGCTATCTGACCGATGATTATTATCATTACAGTGAAGAAAATATGGCACTTGTCGGTGAACGGACCGGACATCTGTTCCGTATCGGCGATGAGATTGAAGTTCGTGTTCTCGCAGTGAATCTTGAGGAACATGCGGTCGACTTTGAAGTAGTCGGCATGAAACCGCAGAAGCCACGCCAACGCAAGTCGCGTCCAACGATTATTCAGGGAAAAACAGGAACAGGCAACGGTCCGGGCAAGAAACGCTTTGGAGACAAAAACGGCGGCCGACGCTCAGACTCAAGAGGCGGAAGCCGCGGCGGTCATGGTCGCGGTGGAAACAGCCGAGGATCAGGTCAAGGCAGCTCTTACCGAAATAACAGCAAAAGTAAATAAATGATGAAGACGGACTCCCCAAACGCCGAGCTGTTGCATGCGGCGGTTGGGGTTTTTTGCTTTTAAAAAATATTTTTACCGATCTTTTGTGAATGGACAAGTATTTATCTATACAAATTGTATCAGATGATTAATTTGACTATACAAATTAAAATGAAAGCGTTATACTACTAAATGTAATAAATAGCTGAGTGGATATTTAGGCAATGCAGCGGCCGTGCAGTGCTGAAATGCAGCTCAATTTAAAAGCAATAAATGAAAACGCTTCAAAAGATGTATCGTGGACTAATTCGCAGAATCATAAAACAGGAGTGATTCGAATGGCAGTCATTAATGAAGAATCAGTTAAGCAGATTATTAATACGGTCGGTGGTTCTGAAAATATCAGCGCCGCGACGCATTGCGTTACCCGGCTTCGTTTAATTTTAAAAGATGAAAATAAAGTAGACAAAGAAAAGCTTGATCAATTTGATCTCGTGAAGGGCTTTTTCTCCGCCAACGGACAATTTCAAATTGTCATCGGCAATGGCACTGTTGATAAAGTCTATGATTTATTCGTTCGTTTGACAGGCATCGGGGAATCATCGAAACAAGAAGTAAAGGACGCGGCGGCGGAAAAAATGAATCCGCTGCAGAAGGGAATTAAAACGCTGGCCGATATCTTTATTCCTATTCTTCCTGCAATCGTTACAGCCGGTTTGCTGATGGGAATTAACAACGTGCTGGCAAATCCGGGGATCTTCTTTAAAGAATCCGTAGTGCAGGCCTATCCACAGTGGAAAGATTTTGCCGACATTATCCTTGTCATCGCAAATACTTCCTTCGTTTTTCTGCCGGCGCTAATCGGCTGGTCCGCTGTGAAAAAATTCGGCGGCAATCCGCTGCTCGGCATTGTACTCGGTCTTGTACTGGTGCACCCGTCACTGCTTAATGCGTACAGTTTGGCAGAAGCGCAGACGAAAGGAACGGTTCCGATTTGGAATCTGTTCGGCCTGCACATTGATAAAGTCGGCTATCAGGGACAAGTGCTTCCGGTACTCGTGGCCTCTTATGTGCTTGCAAAAATTGAAATTTATTTGAAAAAACATGTCACAGATTCCATTCAGCTGCTTGTCGTCGCACCGGTTGCCTTGCTTGTCACTGGGCTGCTTTCCTTTACGATTATCGGACCTGTGACCTTGCAGCTGGCGAATTGGATCACGGCCGGAATCGTTGGTTTGTTCCATTATGTGCCGATTATCGGCGGTTTGGTATACGGTTTTTTCTACGGCATTCTGGTCATCACAGGCATGCATCAGATTTTCCTTGCGGTTGATCTCCAGTTGATCGGAAGCACCGGCTCCACCTTTCTATGGCCAATGCTCGCATTATCGAACATTGCCCAAGGCGCGGCGGCTTTTGCCATTTTCCTAATGGCTCGTGACGCTAAGCTGAAGGGGCTTGCGATGACTTCTTCAGTTTCTGCGTGGCTGGGTATTACCGAACCGGCGATGTTCGGAGTAAATCTTAGGTTCCGCTATCCATTCCTTGCGGCGATCATCAGTTCAGGTATTGCCGGTGCCTTTATCACGCTATGCAACGTTAAGGCGACATCAATCGGCATCGGCGGAGTGCCGGGTTTTCTGTCCATCATTCCGAAATATTGGGGACCATTTTTCATCGGTATGCTGATTGTATTGATCCTGCCGTTTATTCTGACGTACATTTTTTCTAAGTTCAGCAAGAAGTCGATTGACGAAGAGTAACTTAAAAGAGATTGGGTGCAAAGTAAAAAGATGGGGTGTGATACGAATGAATAACGAGTGGTGGAAAAAGGCAACCATTTATCAGATCTATCCGAAAAGTTTCATGGATACTAATGGCGACGGGATCGGAGACATTAATGGGGTCATAGAGAAGCTGGACTATTTGAAGAAGCTCGGTGTCGATGTCCTTTGGCTGACACCGATGTATCAATCACCGCAAAACGACAATGGCTATGATATCAGCGACTACTACAGCCTGCAGCCGGAATACGGAACGATGGAGGATCTGAAACACTTATTCTCTGAGGCACATCGGAGAGAACTGAAAATCGTTATGGACATTGTCGTCAATCACACATCGACGGAGCATCCTTGGTTCAAAGCGGCGCTGAGCAGTGTTGACAATCCTTATCGTGATTATTATATTTGGCGTAATCCGTCTGAAGACGGCGGCGCGCCGAACAACTGGCAATCAAAATTCGGAGGATCGGCATGGGAACTGGATAAAAAAAGCGGACAGTATTATCTGCATCTGTATGATGTCAGCCAAGCGGATTTGAACTGGGAAAATAAAGCCGTCCGAGATGACATTTACAAAATGATGAATTTCTGGCTTGATCAAGGTGCGGACGGTTTCCGCCTTGACGTCATCAATGTTATTTCGAAGGATCAGCGGTTTCCCGATGATCATGATCCGAAATCTCCGGGAGACGGCCGGCCTTTTTATACGGACGGACCGCGCATTCATGAATTTCTGCATGAGATGAATGAACGGGTATTCAGCAGACGCAGCGGAACGGTTACGGTGGGGGAAATGTCCTCAACGACGGTTGACAACTGCATCCGCTACACGAATCCGAACGATAAAGAATTAAGCATGGTGTTCAACTTTCATCATTTGAAGGTTGACTATCCCAATGGACAGAAGTGGGCGCTTGGCAAATTAAAACTTGCTGATCTGAAAAAAGCTCTGACCGAATGGCAAAAAGGTATGCACAAGGGCGGCGGCTGGAACGCACTGTTCTGGTGTAATCATGATCAGCCGCGAATTGTCTCTCGATTCGGAGACGAGGGCGAATACCGAATTGAATCTGCGAAAATGCTGGCAACAACCCTGCACATGCTGCAAGGAACGCCATATGTCTATCAGGGTGAAGAAATTGGCATGACCAATCCCAATTTTCAACGAATTGATGATTATCGTGACGTGGAATCACTCAACGCCTATAGGTTTCTTCAGAACGAGGGCAAGTCTGAAAAGGAGATTTTAGCGATTCTCCGGCAAAAATCAAGAGACAATGGCCGAACGCCGATGCAATGGAATACGAGCGAGAATGGCGGTTTTACCACAGGCAAGCCGTGGATCGAAGTCGCAAGAAATTATCAAGCCGTTAATGCTGAGGCGGCGTTGGCTGATCCGAATTCTGTTTTCTATCACTATCAGAAGCTAATCGCTCTTCGGAAACGGTTTGATGTGATCGTCAACGGTGATTTTCAATTACTGCTTCCTGAGAATACGCAAATCTTTACCTATCTGCGCAGCGGAGCACGTGACCGGCTGCTTGTTGTCAGCAATTTTACCGGGTCTGCGGCAGCGTTCTCAGTGCCGCAAAAATTAGCAGCTGCCCGCAGCGAATTACTGATCAGTAATTACTCAGACAGTCCGGCACACCTGTACAGCCTGAATCTTCGGCCTTATGAATCCGTTGTTTATCATCTTGAAGATACAATGAAGAAATTCATTAATTTGCCCGATATGTGAAGGCTTTCAAATCAAAATTTTGATATACTAATAATGGGATTATGGATAAGAGGGCAGCTCAGCTTTGCCCTTTTATTTTTACTGTCTGAAACAAAGCGCATTGATCGGAAAGAACCGAAAAGGCCGTTCAGACATTGAAGGAGAACGGTAATTATGGGAAAAAGCAAATTCATCTTAATCTATAACGCGCTCAGTGAAAAAATACACAAACAAGAAATCGCTGCCGGCTCGTTGTTACCCACTGAGAATGAACTCGGTGAGCAGTTTAAAGCATCACGTGAAACCATTCGTAAGGCGCTTGCGATGCTGTCGCGCAACGGGTATATTCAAAAGATTCAAGGGAAGGGTTCAATCGTTCTGGATGTGAGCAGGCAGAACTTCCCGATTTCCGGATTAACAAGTTTTCGTGAGCTTGCCAATCATTCGAAGGATACGTGGAGAACCAATGTACACCAGCTCGTCTTAATGAAACCGGACGATCACCTGAAAATGGTGATGAATCTTCATGACGATCAAATGGTCTGGAAAGTGATACGATCGCGTTCAGTAAATGGGGAAGCAGTCATTTTAGATAAAGATTATCTAATTCAGGGACTTGTGCCGATACTGACGGCAGACATTTGCGAACATTCCCTGTATGATTATATTGAAAACGATCTTGGATTGAAAATTGGTTTTGCGAAAAAGGAAATTACAGTCGAACATGCAGGCGTTGAGGATAAACGTTATTTGACAATGAGTCGGGATACCCATGTTGTTGTGGTGCGTAGCCTGGTTTACTTAGAGAGCGCCGAACTGTTTCAATTCACCGAATCACGGCATCGCGCGGATAAATTTCGCTTTGTCGATTTCGCGCGCCGAGAACATCAATGATAAGCAGGAGGATCTAATGATAAAGTTAATTGCAATGGATATGGATGGAACACTGTTGAACAAGCATCGCGAGATCAGCTGGGGAAATTTGAAGGCATTGCGTTACGCACGTTCAAAGGGTGTGACACTGGCAATCGCTTCGGGGCGTGCCTTCTTTGATATTGAAAGCAAAATGACGGAACTCGACATGGAGACGCATCTGATCGGCACGAATGGCGCGACGATTCATTCCTCCGACGGCAAACTGCTTGGCGCAGATTTTCTAAACCGGGAAGATGCACTGGAAATTGTCAAAGAGCTTGCAGCGCAGCATTATTATATTGGTGTCTATTCCGAACATCATATCTATGTTCCTGAAGACGGAACAACGTGGCTGCGCGCGGAACTGAAAAGATTGGGAATCCATGAAGATCGTTCGGTCGGCTTTCAGGGAGCGACACGGGATGATTTCTATCGCTTTGTTGACGATTGGAACGTTTTTAAGAATCGAACTACAGAATTTTCCAAGATCATTATCTTTTCCTTTGACGACGATAAGCTGAAAAAAGCTCGCGATGTTTATGAAGCAAAACATAAATACAGCATTGTTTCAAGCGGGACAGGCAACTTTGAAATTATGCCCCCCAACGTATCTAAAGGAAACGCGCTCGATCATCTGGCCCATTATTTAAATATTCCGCTCGGTCAAGTGATGGCGATTGGTGACAATTACAACGATCTGTCGATGTTCGAGGTTGCAGGAGTTTCTGTCGCTATGGGCAATGCCAATGATGATATTAAAGCCGTTTGCGATCGTGTGACCAAGAATTATGATGAAGACGGTGTCGCACATGCCATCTATGAAGAAATCGGTTATCCGGACGGAGAGAAGGCATAGAATCTATGAAAAAACTGCTGTATTACGCCGGATTATTTGTTGCGTGTTTTGCGATTCAATGGTATTGGTATACGCAAATCATGACAAAAGCAAATAAAACGATGCTCGATATGCTGCTTGCCTCAATCGTATTCATCGTCATTGTCGTTCTTCTTGATTATGTTTCGGGAAAAAGGCGGCGCTAATCGGAACAAATGGTGAAGCGCTTGCCCGGCAAGGTCCACATGACCTATAATGAAACAATGAACGAAAGTCTGGCAGGTGTTTGATATGGGAAAAGGCGAGAGCCGAGTGCTTGCGCAAAATCGCAAGGCACATCATGATTACTTTATTGAAGAGACGGTGGAGGCGGGCATTGTGCTGCAGGGCACGGAGATCAAATCGATCCGCCGCGGTAAAGTCAATATTCAGGATGCGTTCGCTCGCGTGGAGAACGGCGAAGCATTTGTTTATAATATGCACATCAGTCAATACGAGCAGGGCAACCGTTACAATCACGACCCGCTTCGCACTCGCAAGTTGCTGATGCACCGAAAAGAGATCAATAAACTTGGTCCGCAGGCCGATAAAACTGGCTATGCGCTAATTCCGCTCAAGATTTATATTAAGAACGGATTTGCGAAGGTTCTGGTCGGCCTCGGCCGAGGCAAAAAGATGTTCGATAAGCGGGAGTCGATGAAAAAACAAACTGCTCAACGTGAAATCGCCCGCGCGTTTCGCGATCACCAGAAAATGTAAGTTGAAAAATCTGCTTTCTATTGCTATAATGATATTACTGTGTTAGCAGCAGTTACAGTTATGGATGATTTACTTTCACCGCAAGTCCCGTTGCTTTTGAAACGGGGACGTTACGGATTCGACAGGGGTAGGTCGGGTTTAAGCGGCGAGCCGAGGGGGTCGGCCTCGTAAAAACGCCAAAGCCATAACTGGCAAAACGAATAACAACCTCGCTCTAGCTGCCTAATCAGCTTTAGCGGTCCCTCCCTCCATCGCCCATGTGGTAGGATCAGGGACTCACTCTAGTGGGATACGCCGGACGCCCGCATCCTGAGGGCCATGGAAGAGAACAATCGGGATAGCCTCGCGAAAACCTGTCGGCAGGCCGACGCCGAGGCGAACTGCTAATATGCCGACTACGCTCGTAGAAACTTAAATCACGATGCTTCTGGACGTGGGTTCGACTCCCACCGTCTCCATTCGGAGAGTTTTATAGCTTTTTCTAAATCCTCAAAATCGTTGATCTGACGCGGTTTTTGAGGATTTTCATTTTATAGCTTGTTATAGCTTTTTGCAACTTTGCTGGCTAAAAACTGGCTGTTTTTATGCCTTCTGTTTGATCGGGACAACTGAATTCTTCGGTTTGGTAAATAGTTCGTCCATGACAGCCATGGTTGCCTGAGAATCCCTTTGTTCCATCTCATCCAGGATGTGCGCATAAGTTCTTAAGGTTGTTCCAATATCTGCATGGCCAAGTCGTCGGCTCACATAGTGGATACTAACCTTTTTATACAATAGGATCGAAGCAAAGGTGTGACGCAGGCCATGAAATGTGATCTCTGTGCAGCCAAACTTTGTGCAGGCGCGCCTAAGTGTTTTGTTTACCGCATTATTCGATATAAGATTCATCTGATGATTAACGAACACGAAGGGTGTTTTTCGCCACGCATTTAAAAGCGTCTTATGCTTTAAAAAAAATTCGCTCTGCTGGGCATGTAGTTTGTCCAGCCATACACAGGTCGTGTTATCAATCGGCAGAACGCGCCGAGACGCTTCGTTTTTGGTCGGTATAAATCGTGGGTTCTTGTGATAATCCCAGGAACGCTTAATGTTTACCGTTCCACCAATAGGTTCATTGTCCTCATTTCGATCAATGGTGACGTTATCCCAGGTAAGTGCAAGTACTTCACCAAAGCGGCAACCAGTCGCGAGACAGAATAAAATCATGTAGCGGGAAATATAGTCGAAATTGTCTAAGCGTTCCATAAAATAATTACTGATTTTCTGAGCCCCTTCAAAACTGATATACTTGAGATCCTCGTCCTTCTCTTCCACTGTTCCCTTAACGTTCACGTGAAATGTTGGATCATGATGAATGATACCTTCATGTAGCGCTTCCTGTAAGCAGGCTTTCATATAAATATGTCGTTTACTTACAGAATTCGTAGAATGCCCATTTCCATAGCTGTTCAAGGCTTTCTGATACATTTTACGATCTAAGTTTCTTAATTCAACACCGGCAAAATGTTCTTCAGCAAAACAAACGGCCCGCTCAATGTCTTCGTCATTCCGAAGCGACTTCTTGCCCTTGCGAAAGGTTTCGAACCAGGCTCGCATGTAAACAGGAAAGGCGATGCTGCCTTTGTCGATTTTATCGCCGTGTTTAAATTGGACTTCCGCTTCCTGCGCGGCGATACGCGCTTCTGCCTTTGTTCTAAAGCCCTTATCACCGAATTCGCGTTGCTTTCCTTCGGAGTCATAGTAAGTGATACGGTATTTCCATCCGCTTTTTAATTTCCGAAATGATGCCATGAAATTGCCCCTCCATCTAATGGGAATATACGTTCTTTATTGGGTTAAAAAAATTTAGCCATTTCATATGGTATACCATTTTCTCTTAGTAACAGGTTCCGAGTTTCATAGTATTCAGGCCTTGATTGTCTGTACTTTAAAACTTCCATAGTAGCCCAATAGTGAGCTTGAGTTTCGATCTTACCGCGTGAACGGATCGTATTTTGATTTAGGAACGGAGTGTTTTCATTCGGGTGGAGTACGGCATGTCCTAATTCATGGCAGCAGGTATATAGTTTTTTGAAATCTTCGATATCAGAGTTTATTGTTATGACCTGATGCCGGGCATTTTTCATGTAAAAACCGAAGGTGTCCCCTAGGGGAAAATACCGGATTACTATGTGCCTTCCAGAAGCAATTTCAAAAGGGTCAGCGGTCTTAAAACGTTTAATTTCTCTATCAAGTACCCGCAAAATCCAATTCAACGAGATCACTCCCAATCGCGATACTTCTTGGGCGTAAACTTCTTCTTGGCTAGCTGCTTTGTCAGCTTTAAGTTACTTTCAATAGCCGTTCTGACCAGGGCCTTTGTCTCTTCATCCATGGGCTCGCCGTCAAAGGCCAAGGCCGTACCGTCATCCATGCTGTTCAACATCTTTTCTAATTGCTTCGCAATATCCAGCTCGTCTTTTTTATTAAGCTTTGGGAGGCCACTATCATTAAGATTCGTGCGTTGTTCTTGTTGTTTAGGATGCTTTTTTAGGTATTCGCCTATCAACTCTTTCCTCGACCGTTTTTTCAGGTATTCACTTATCAACTCTTTCCCCTGCTTTTGTGCCTCTCTACGTTGATCCTCTTCCTCAGCTTTTTTAAAGGCATTATAGGCGTCAATACTGCCATCAAATTGTTCAGGTATCTCTCCGCCCCAAAGATCGTGTTCCACCAAAAAAGCTGGATAGCTATAGCCAAAAGCGTTAGCGATTTTTTCCGCCATTTCCTCCGGTATCTCTTGATAGCCCAATTCATACTGTGAGATAGTTTTTTGACTTACCCCGACAAGTTCCGCAAGCTCTGTTTGAGTAATACCCTGTGCTTTTCGTTCTGTTTTAATGGCGCTACCTAGTCGCTCGTAATCAATAAGAGCATCAGTCAAGGCAGAAGACATCTCATTCTCCGGCTGCTCTTCATGATCCCGTCCCAAGATATAATCCGTCGAAACTTTAAAGAAATCAGCCAAGTCATTAAGAGTATCACTTGATGGAACCGCGCGGCCCGCTTCATAACTTGAAATTGAGGCCCTCGTTTTTAAATGAAGCTTTTCGGCAAGCTCATCCTGAGTTAGCCCGTATTTTTCCCGCAGCCTCTTAAGCCGTTCCCCCATTATTTTCTTTTCTCGTATATTCACAGATAATCACCACCTAAAAATAAATCTAAAATATCCCTTGACGTCTGTTTAGATGACGATTATACTTATAATGTAATCTAAAACATACGAAAAGGAGGGAAAAGTATTGAACGCTGTCGAAAATTCGCGCCGTAAATCTTTTCAGCTACATCGTAAGAAAAAGAATGTTGCTCAGCTAAAGGCCGCCGTTGATCTCGGCATTTCTGAAAGTCAATTCAGGAATGTTGAAACAGGGCGTTGCGATCCAAGCGCAAAGCTCATGTTTCGGATGGCAAAGTATTTCGAAACGACAGTTGAAGACCTTTTTCCGGATCTTATGGAAGAAGATTCGGAAAAGACTTCCTAACGTTTTCTATTATAAAGCGTTAGTTAAATTAGCGCAAGTATAGATAACGATTTTCTAGATAACTTTTTGGGGAGGGGGATAAGTATGTCAAAAAACGAATTAATCCCAATGCATGAAAACGAATCAGGTGACATCTTGATCAGTGGTCGTGAACTCCATGAATTTTTGGAAGTCGGTACGAGATATGACATTTGGTTTGAACGTATGGCGGACTACGGATTTGTTGAAAATCAAGATTTTGTAGCTGTCGATCAAAAAAGAACGACAGCTCAGGGAAATGCAACAACTTTTAAAGATCACCATCTCAAACTCGACATGGCCAAAGAGATTGCCATGATCCAGCGAACGGAAAAAGGGAAAATGGCGCGCCAGTATTTCTTAAAACTTGAACGCCTGTGGAACAGCCCGGAAATGGTGATGAAACGTGCGCTTAAATTTGCAAATCAACGCGTTGAGCAACTTCGCGGTCAAATGGAATTGGACAAGCCCTTTACGCAATTTGGGAAGCAAGTATCCAACTCGAACGCTGCAATTCCGATCGGTTCCTTTGCTAAAGAGATCCACGACAAACAGGGCATCAAGATTGGACGTAATAACATGTTTGCCTGGCTTCGCGATCGAGGATATCTAATCAAAAGCGGTCGGGAAAAGAATAATCCGGTTCAGCGCTATATCGATCAAGGGTTGTTCGTCTCAAAACCTACAATTATTTCTCGGCCGGATGGTGATGATCTTCAGCGATCGACAACGCTCATTACAGGAAAAGGGCAAGTCAGAGTCCTGGATGAGCTACTCGCTGAAAAGAAGGCTGCTGCCGATGGATAACAACAAGCTTTTTTGGAATTTCCGCGATCTTGAACAACATACCGGCTATAAGTATCTATGGCTAACACGTAACATCCTTTTTCGCCCCGAATGGCGGGACAAGCTTGATTCGAATAACGGGGGACCTGTTTTTTATCCGCGAGTCCGTGGTGAACGGTGGAAATTCCTTGCCGAGCCAATGCAGCAGTTTTTAAAGGAAAACTTTGCAGACCTGTTTAAAGAGCGGGTGTCCTAATGGCTTACCGAGTGATTGACCACATTCACGGCTTTAAAAAGCAAAAATTCGATACCAGTCTTGAAGCAACCGAGATCGCTTTTAAGTTGGCCAAGCTGCAAACGATCTTTAATGGCAAACGGATCCATATTTCAGTGATGTCTGGCCGTAAGCAAATCACTGAGATCAATATCCGGCAGGAAGAGGTGAGGTAAGTGGCTGCAGTGTGGGTAGACACGACCGATGGCAATCAAAAAAAGCGTACCGGATCAACGCAATTTGAATTACGAGTTCAAGACGGATTTAATTTAATCGTGCATCGGTTACTTCATTGCACCGGTTGGTTTATGACTTGCTACAAACTCGACATAACCGCACGACGACTTGATAGCGAAGACATTGAGATAGCCAAAACGGAAGCACTTGAAAAGATTTGGGTCGTGGCAGACCAAGAGCGCGAGAAATTAAGGCTGTTTCAAAATGCCGTTAAGGGGGTGATAAATGATGCAAGCACAAACATTAACTAACGAATGCGCTAATAACTGTGTAGAAGCCTATTTCTTACCGGCTGACGTGCTCCTTGAGTATCAGGGTACGCCCGATTATCGAAAATTAATGTTCCTGTTTTTTGCTGACGTTCAGATTCGAATGACAGCAACGGGACGCATGAACATTGCGCGTTGGGCACTGCGAATGAAAAGCAAGTATTTCCAGATGATGAAAGGAGCGTGAGAAAAATGAACAATGAAAACTATGTCACTCGCTGCGCCGGATGCGGTAAACGACCGGTGCAAATGTCAGAATACGTCGATCGCACGCTAGCTGAACCCGATCGATACAAAAGCCCAAGGGATGTTGTTGAGCTGGACGAAGGCACGTATGATCCAAACACCAAACTGTTTCTCTGCACCGACTGTTATATCAAAGCAGGTACGCCGCTAAACGCTGATCTCATTCCAACGTATCGTAAGGTGCGCGCAGTCATGGGTGCCTGGACTGAGGATCCGGAATATCCGGAAGAAGCTCAGGAGGGATGTGGATCAAATGAAGCAGGATGACGAAAGGGCGCTACTGATTTTTGAGCTGAAACGAGTGATTGACCTACTCGGACAGCCCAAGAATGAAACAGAAACTGAGTCGTGGATGGGTAGTAAAGCAAGGGCAGAACTCAAGGCAAAGTTCCGTGAAATTCGACGTGACACCGTTCGATACGAGATTAGTTTTCTCAAGTGGTGAACTTGAAGGGAGGAGATGAACCGCATGAGTCCAGAAACGGAAGCAAAATTTTTATCACATGTTCAGCGGCTTCGAGAGGATGTGCAGAAGAGTTCCGGCGCGGAACAGCTTGGCGCATTGGCTCAAATTAAAGAAATCACAGAGTTAGCTTTGATGCTGAAAGCAGATTATCCGGAACTTACAGAAAACCTTATGAAACCGATGGCTGGTGTCGCAAAAGATTTTTTGATCGCAATGATGTTTACCGATCCGAAAACGACATTCCGGCACCTTTAAGGGGGTGATACAGAATGAGGAAGATTGAGCAAGCTGAACTGCTTTGGACTGACCTCGAAGAGGCGATTGACGACTATCTCGCTAAGCTAGGCTATGCAAGTGACGGCGACATGCTTAGCTACAATGACGCAGACGACCCGGTAGTCTTTGATCGAATTATCGTGCCGGTGAGAAAAAGAAGATCAGCCGCCTTGGCAGAGACGACTGACCCAAAAACACACTAACCTACCGCCAGTATAGCACAGGCGGTTTACGGAGGGAAGATCATGGATTTCAACGTTAACACGGAAATTAAGCAGTCCAAAATCAACGGACTGTATCAGGAAGTCGAATCAATGAAGCGTGATCGTGCAGCTCTTAAAGAACGGATCGACACCAACACAGCAGAAATCATCCACCACATTGTTAAAAACGGTAACGTGATCGCTTATAAGGACAACACGCCTTATGTCCTTACGGTCAAAGATACCATTTCAAAAAAGCTGGACAAGGATCAGTTAGCCGCCGATCTCGGCGTGTCCAAATCATACATCGATCTGTTGGGCGTTGCCCAACTTGTCGAAGAGGGTAAGCTGACTGCTGAAAAGCTCAAAACCTATGAATATGAAGAGCCGACGCAAAAACTTCGCACGAGAAAAGCGAAAAAGTCAGACATGGAATTGATCTTTGGCGGTAAACGATAAGGAGGTAATCAGCATGGGACTTGAACAATCAATCGATAAACTTGCAGACGCCTTGAATCATCTTGCCACGGCACTTGGTGACAAGAGCACTGAAGCGCTAATGCGTGAACAGAAATGGAATACAGCCAAGGACGAAGACTTCCCACCGGAAGAAACGGAAACCAAGAAACTGCAGCATCCGGATGAAGACCCAAAGCCGGAAACCGAAACAACGACAACGCAGACCATCAAACTGGAAACGGTGCGCGCAAAACTTGCCTCTCTCAGTCAAGCCGGAAAGCAAAAAGATGTTAAAGCGTTGCTGACCAGTTTCGGTGTCAAAAAGTTGTCAGACGTGCCGGGAGAAAGATATGCGGAGCTTCTTAAGAAAGCTGAGGAACTCGCATGAGTGGGAATCATGCAGCGCGAGATCATGCCAACCTATCCGCATCCGGATCCAGTCGGTGGCTGCATTGTCCGCCATCGGCAAAGTTGGAACTGCAGTATCCAGATGACGGCGTTGCCAGTGTCTTTGCCCAAGAGGGAACCCTGGCGCACGAACTCGCAGAGCTGCACCTACTCTATGAAATTGGAAAACTCACAAAATCGGTATTTACGCGCCGGCTGAACAAGTACAAGAAGAATGAACTTTTTGCCGAGGAAATGCTGGACTATGTGGACGTTTATGTGACAACGGTCATGGAACGCCTCAGCGGGGCAAAGGCAGAAGCGGGCGACGCTTTCCTGATGATTGAACAGCGCCTGGACTTCTCGCCGTGGGTTCCTGGCGGCTTTGGTACCGGTGACGCGTTGGTTCTTTCCGACAAAGCGATTGAAGTCGTCGACCTAAAGTATGGCAAAGGTGTTCCCGTCAGTGCGATCGGGAACACCCAGATGAGACTTTATGCATTAGGGGCAATGAATGGGTTCGGTGCATTATATGAACCTGATCATGTCCGTATGACAATCGTACAACCACGGTTGGACAGCATTTCAACCGATCAACTGACTGTGGACGAGCTCGAAGCCTGGGCGATGAAAACGGTCAAGCCAACCGCAGATCAAGCCGCTGCCGGCGAAGGCGAATTTCTTGCTGGTGACTGGTGCCGGTTCTGCCGGGCGCGTGCCGTTTGCCGTGCACGAGCGGATAAGAACCTGGAACTTGCCAAACTGGACTTCGCGGATCCGCCGACACTTGCGCCGGAAGAAATTGGTGACGTGCTGACGAAAGCGGATGAGCTCCGGAAGTGGGCTGAAGACGTGGAGAATTACGCACTGGTTAACGCCCAAAATGGAACGAAGTTCCCTGGCTGGAAACTTGTTGAAGGCCGAAGTAACCGAAAGTATACGGATGAAGACCAGGTCGCTGAGAAGCTTCGCAAGGAAAAATACACGGACGAACAGATTTTCCAGAAAAAGCTTCTGGCCATCACGAAAATGCAGAAGCTGCTCGGCAAAAAGCGATTTGATGAACTGCTTAGCGGCTTAGTTGTAAAGCCGGCTGGCAAACCAACGCTAGCCCGTGAATCGGATAAACGACCGGAGATTGGATCAACGGCATCAGCGGTTAGCGATTTTAGCTGATGTACGGAATCTACAGTACGGTTTCACGTCAATTCGTGTTTGGCATTGAAGAACGAACGAAAAGCCAAGCCTGGGACAAACTGCGGGACAAAATCGGCGACGATGCCCTTAAATGGCGCTTTAATGCAAGAATAATTCCAAATCAGAAGAGGAGTAAACATACTATGCCAACAAACACAGACACGAAAGTCATTACAGGAAAGGTGCGTGCTGCTTATCTCCACGTTTTTGAACCGTGGGCGGCAGATGACGCGCAGCAGAAAAAATACTCGGTTTGCCTGATCATTTCCAAAACGGACAAAACGACACTGAAAAAGATTAAGGCTGCCGTGGAGGCGGCCAAGAAAGCTGGCATCAATACACTAGGCGGCAAAATTCCGGCATCACTGAAAACGCCTCTGCGTGACGGAGACGAGGAACGACCGGATCAAGAAGAATTTGCCGGTGCGTACTTCCTGAACGCAAACAGCAAAACGAAACCAGGACTGATTGATCAGCACAAGGATCCAATCCTGGATTCAGACGACCTGTACAGTGGTTGCTACATTCGCGCAAGCATCAATTTCTACGCTTATAACACGAGCGGAAACAAGGGCATTGCCTGCGGCCTGAATAACATTCAAAAGTGGGAAGACGGCGACTATCTCGGCGGACGTTCGAAGGCAGAAGATGACTTCGACGCTCTTGAAACTGATGACGATGATGACGATTTTCTCGGTTAATTAAACATTCAGTAATTGGACTGAGAGGGGGAGGGACAACGCTCTCCCTCTTTTTGATAGGAAGGAGGTACCACTATGACAACGCTTGGTATCGATATTGAAACGTTTAGTGATAATTCCATCGACAATGGAGTTTACAAGTATGTAGATTCTCCGAAGTTCCGGATCCTGCTTTTCGCTTTTGCCTTCGATAACGATCCGGTGCAAGTGCTCGACTTGGAACAGGGCGAAGAGTTACCGAAAGATGTGAAAGATGCACTGCAGCTTAGTGGTGTCGTCAAGACCGCCTTTAATGCAAACTTTGAACGCACCTGCTTGTCTAAGACGTTCGGCTATGCCAATCCGGAAGACTGGCGCTGCAGTATGGTACTGGCGCTTTCACTTGGTCTTCCTGCAAGTTTGGACGGTGTGGCCAAAGTGCTGAAGCTCGACGTGCAGAAAGACAGTGCCGGCAAGAATTTGATCAAGTTTTTCTCGATCCCCTGCGAGCCGGATCTGCTGAATGAAGGACGCACTCGTCACTTACCACAGGATGATCCGGACGGCTGGGAACGGTTTAAATTTTACAACGGCCGAGACGTGGACGTTGAACGCGATATTCGCGGGCGTTTACTGAAATATGCGCCAAGCGATTTTGAAAATCATCTGTGGGCGATCGACCAACGAATAAACGATCGTGGCGTGGCCATTGATCCGCAGCTGGTCGAAAATGCGATCCGGATCGATGAAGCAAACAGCTCCTATTATCTCGAACGCGCACAGAAGCTGACAGGGCTCCCAAATCCAAACAGTCCGGCACAAATTAAAAAATGGCTGGAAGATCAGGGCATGGACAAAGTCGGAAGCCTTGGTAAAAAGCTGATGCCTGGACTGATTAAGCGAGCACCCAATGAGACCGTTCGTGAAGTCCTCAGGATCCGTCAGGCGACGTCTCGGACATCCACGGCTAAATATACCAAGATGGCCGATGCCGTTTGTCAGGACGGTCGTGTACACGGATCACTACAATTCTATGGCGCATCCCATACGGGGCGTTGGGCCGGACGAATCATCCAGCCTCAAAATCTAGCGAAAAATCATATGACAGATCTCGACCTGGACACAGCGCGTCAACTGCTTTGGTCAGGCGATGAGGAGGGCATCAAAATGCTATTCGATGATACAGCCGATACACTAAGCCAACTTGTGCGGACAGCCCTGGTGCCGGCAAAAGGGCATAAATTTGTGGTTTCTGACTTTTCCGCGATTGAAGCACGAGTCATTGCCTGGCTTGCCGGCGAGAAATGGCGGCTCGACGTTTTTCGTAGTCACGGGAAAATCTATGAAGCGTCAGCCAGTCAGATGTTTCACGTGCCAATCGAGTCGATAAAAAAAGGCGATCCACTCCGGCAGAAGGGCAAGGTGGCCGAGCTTGCGCTGGGCTATGGCGGTGGATCTGGGGCACTGATTCAGATGGGCGCACTTGACATGGGGTTATCTCGAGACGAATTACCGGACATCGTCGAGAAATGGCGAAATGCAAGTCCTGCGATTGTGATGCTGTGGAGAGACTGCAACAATGCGGCACTTACAGCGGTCAAGAAAAAGACGACCGTCAGCCTGCAAAAGGGGCTCAAGTTCATTTATGAATCGGGAATGCTGTTCATCCAGCTGCCAAGTGGCCGGCGTATTGCCTTCGCCAAGCCGCGCATTGAACCGGATCCGACCTATGGCCGTGATCAGTTGACGTACGAGGGAACAGGAAAAAGCAAACAACAGCTTCCGGGCATGCCCACGAACTGGGTACGGCTTCGGACTTACGGTGGGAAGCTAGTCGAGAACATCGTCCAAGCAACCGCCCGCGACTGCCTGGCACATGCCATGACGCACGTCGATGAAGCTGGGATCCCTATTGTCTTTCACGTGCATGACGAGCTGGTGGCTGAGGTACCTGAGGACGGCATCACGCCGAATGACATGTCCGCGATCATGTGCCGTAAGGCAGCCTGGATGAAAGGCCTGCCGCTTAAGGCAGACGGCTATGAGACTCATTACTACAAAAAGGACTGATGCGCCGTGAATCGAGATGATCGAACGCTCGAACTAATTCGGCAGTATCAGAGCGGCATAGATACAAGAAACGAGATTATTGAATTGAATATGTCACTTGCGCATTTTTTCACAAAAAAATTCAAACCAATCGACATGGAATATGCAGACGCGCTAAGCATAACTATGGCCGCATTTTCCCAGGCAATCGAAAAATTTGACTTAAGTCGTGAAACAAAATTTTCAACCTACGCAGGTCTGCAAGTGCGCGCAACCTTTAGCCATATTTACCGTGCCAACCAAGCGAAAAAGCGTCAAGGCATAGTAGTCAGTTTAGATGCTCCGATCTGTGAATCGGAGGGATCAACATTGACGCTGCTTGATACGTTGGCTGCACCTGACCAGGATCATTTGCTGAAAGATGAAGCACTAAGGTTAACCAAGCGAGTGCTCAATCAATTTAAAGATAAATACAAAAGAATTATCCTTGCACACTTAAATGATGTGGGAACGCAGCTTGAAATCGGAAAACAACACGGCATTTCTCAAATTCGGGTATCTCGCATACTCGCAAAATTTTATGCCGCATTAAAACAGGAAGCGGAGCGAATGGGCTACCGCGAAAAGGAGGAAGCAACAATGGCAAGACCTCTTATGTCGATTGACCAATACAAGGATTTTGTTTTTTCGGGATTAACGCTTGACGGAATGGCGGACAAGCTTGGTGTTAATAAGAAATCGCTCTATAATTGGCGTTGCAAAAATAAGACGAAAATCGCACCATTCGAAGATAAACTGACAGAAAACATAAAGAAAATGAACGCTCCAAGCTCTGCCCAAAAGAAAGCTGATCCATGGAAAAAGGAGAAGGCTGACTATCTTAAGTCGATCCAAAATCAAGCCGATACGATTACTCATCTTGAGAAAAGGGTCAAGAACTTGGAAGCGGAAAAACTGGATGCGCTAGAGCAACTGAAAGACGCAAAGAGTAAGCTCCAATCCCTTAATGATACCGCTGATGACCTTGAAACTAAGATTGCAAAAATCACAGATGAAAAAAAAGACATCGAAAGCCAGCTCATGTACACCGGACAGGATCGAGACAAATACTTCAATCTGTATCAACAGTCAAATCGACAGCTGCAAGCTTTAGAAGCTTACGTGCTTACGATACTTGAGCCCGCGAAGTAAACCATAACGATCAAAGGAGATGCCCGAAAAATGAAAAACACATTAGGCGATTTAAACAACCATCTTTTTGCTGAACTGGAACGATTAAGTGATGAGAGCCTTTCGAATGAAGAACTTGAAGTTGAAATGAAACGGGCAAAGTCTATTGCTGGCGTTGCCACTCAGATCATCGCGAATGGTCAGCTGGTGCTTGATGCACAGCTGCCCAAAATGCTGGAGGGATAATATGGCACGTCTGCTTACTCCGGAACAAGATCAGTTTCTTAGCGATCATGTTAAAGGATTGGGAAATGCCGAACTGACCGCAATCCTAAATGAGAACTTCGGTCTGACGCTCACACGCCAACAAGTAAAAACCTACAAGAAAAACCATGGGCTTAGCAGCGGACTAACTGGTCACTATAAAAAAGGTCATGTACCTGCAAACAAGGGCACGCATAACGGTGGCTGGGAACCCACACAATTTAAAAAAGGGCATCAACCTGCCAATTATATGCCCGTTGGCACTGAAAAAATGAAAAGTGATGGATACATGTACATTAAAATTGCGGATCCGGGGAAATGGCGTCAAAAACACCGGCTCATATGGGAAAAGGCTAATGGTCGTCCGATACCCAAAGGTCATAAATTAATTTTTGGAGACGGTGATCGGCTCAATTTTGATCTGAACAATTTAATCCTAGTCACAGATAAGCAGATGGCCATTTTAAACAGAAAGGGACTTATTCGGAATAATGCTGAATTAACCCAGACGGGAATTGTACTTGCTGATTTATTTAGCAAGATGCATGAGCGGAAACGTAAGTGATTAGTGATTCATGGTAGACAGCTAAAGCGAAGGAAGGAAATCTGTTTGAAAAATTTATCAGAGCTTGATCCTTTAGGGCCGTATCCAAAAGGCGACCACTGGTTAAAATATTTAGACGTAAAAACGCGATATAGAGATAAGCTAATACGCATTTACAATGTACCAGTTTATGAATATACAACAGGAGAGATAAAAATATCAAGAAAAACAAGAGTAAAGATCCGATCATTACTGAAGAAAACCTATGAAATCGGGGACACTTCAGTTATTTATCGGTAAAACTTTTTCGAACTGGAAATAGTCGCCACCATGGTTTGTAAGTATACCAAAGATGCAACTTTGAAAGGACAGTAGGTGAGTTTTATGAACGACCCTCAACAAAAAACGAACGTGCAGAACGATGGCAGCCTGACGATCGCTACTGGTCACAGCCGGAAGGAAATGCACTGGAAGAATAAATCAATGCTGTGGTCTGAACTCGTTCAGCGGCTTCACAAGCCCGCTGTAACAGGTGAGACGCACAGCGAGTATATGAAACTATCAAAAGCACAACAGGACGCGATTAAAGACCGTGGGGGCTTTGTCGGCGGCACGTTAAAAGGCGGACGGCGCAAGAGTGGACAGGTGGCTTTTCGAAGCCTGGTCACGCTTGACGCGGATTTCATTAAAGGCGATCTCTGGAGCATGGTGGAAATCTCAATGGACTGTGCTGTCACCTGTTACAGCACGCACAAACATACGCCGCAGCGTCCGCGGCTTCGGTTAATTATTCCCTTGTCCCGACCGGTTACGCCGGACGAATATCAGCCGATCGCGCGAAAGCTGGCCGAGGATCTCGGCATCGACTTTTTCGATGACACGACGTACGAAGCGGAACGACTCATGTACTGGCCGTCAGTGCCGGCAGATGTACCCTACGTTTTTAAATTTCAGGATGCCGCCTGGCTGGATCCGGACAGTGTTTTGGCCAGATATCCGAACTGGAAGGATCCGTCTTACTGGCCGGAGTCCAGCCGGCAGAAACAGCACCGTCAGAAGATGGCAGAGAAGCAAGGCGATCCACTGGCGAAACCAGGCATGGTCGGCGCGTTCTGCCGCGCCTTTACCGTGACTGAAGCACTTGAGACCTTTCTTCCGGACGTGTATGAACCTGCAGGTGCGCATCGCTATACGTACAAAAATGGATCTACGACCGGCGGCATGATCGTGTACGATGATGATCGTTTCTGCTACTCGCACCATGGTACTGATCCGATCGGCGGCCAGCTGGTCAACGCATTTGACCTAGTGCGGATCCATAAGTTTCGCGATCAGGACGAAGACGCGGATCTGAGCGCGCCCGTCATTAAGCTGCCAAGCTACAGCGCCATGATCGACTTCGCACGGCAGGATGACAAAGTCAAAGAGACCAACATCAAAGAGCGCTTGGCGGAAGCGAACGAAGATTTTAAGGACGACATCAACTGGGTTAAAAAGCTGGATCAGAATAAGGACGGAAGTTTTGACAAGTCCGTCAAAAACATCAAGATTATTTTGCGAAATGATGAGAATCTTGCCGGCAAGTTTGGCCAAAACGATTTCTCGCATCGATGCGAGGTCTTATATAATCTGCCTTGGCGCAAAAAGAGCCGCCGTACCCTTTGGAACGATGACGATGATGCCTGCTTGCGCAACTACTTAAGTGACATTTATGGCATCAGCCATAAGCAGAACGTTGCTGATGCGATGGCGGAGGTCAAGCAAGACAACGCCTTTCATCCGATCAGGGATTATCTGAACGGCCTGCAGTGGGACGGCAAGAAGCGTCTGGACACGCTGCTGATTGATTATCTCAGCGCTGATGATACGCCGTATGTACGAGCCGTGACCCGGAAGATGCTCATTGCCGCTGTTGGTCGCGTGATGCAGCCAGGGATTAAGTTTGATCAGATCCTAGTCCTTGTTGGCCCTCAGGGCGCGAAGAAGAGCTATTTTATCCGCCGATTGGGACACGGCTGGACAAGTGACAGTCTGGACAGCATCAAGGGCAAGGACGCTTACGAACAGCTGCAGGGTGCCTGGCTGATCGAACTGGCCGAACTCAAGGCGACACGGCGGGCGGAGACTGAGGCCGTCAAGCATTTCACAGCAAAACAAGTGGATCGTTTCCGTGTCAGCTATGGCCATCACGTGGACGAGTTCCCGCGTCAGTGTGTGTTTTTTGGCACAACGAACATCAGCATGTTCCTGATTGACAAGACCGGTAACCGGCGCTGGTGGCCGGTAACGGTGCGTAAGCAGAAGCATAAAAAGGACATATGGAATGATTTAAAGGGCGAGGAACTGGATCAGATCTGGGCAGAGGCGAAAGCCGCCTGGGATGCACGTGAATCTCTATTGCTGTCGCCGGAACTGGAGAAGGCCGCACAGGAAATGCAAGAGGCGCACCTGGAAGAGGACGACAAATTCGGCCTGGTTGAAGAGTACCTGAAGCTGAAATTACCAAAAGATTGGGATAGTCGGGAGATTGGTGAGCGCAGAGCTTGGTTAGCTGAAAATCCGGCTATCCGCGAAAAAGGAACACTTGTGCATGATCGTACATGTGCGATGGAAATATGGGCGGAGTGTTTCGGTAATCGGCCGGAAGATCTGAACCCGATGCGGTCAAGAGAAATCACGGATATTATGCAAAATATATCAGGGTGGAAGCCCTACGATAAAAATCGCGGACGGCTAAAATTCACTCTATACGGCAAGCAAAAGGCGTTTATTCTTGAGGACCATGCATAGAGGACCATGGGAAAATGGGGACCATGTAAAATTTGGAATAAATTTCTATAAATTACCATGTTGAGGACCATAAAGGTCATGGTCCTCAACATGGTCCCTATCAAGGTCACTGTATAAATACTATTATATCAGCACTTAATACTATATAGGGACCATAGGGACCATATAAATATAATATTAAAGAATAATAGGATATATAGATATTAGATTAGAATGATTATAATCTAATATCTATAAATAGGGTTTTATATAAAGTTGCGTATGGTCTCGGGTTATTGGTCCCCCGATTGATTATTTTCAGGGAGGTAGGCTGACGTGCAAGAAAGCAGATTGGAGCGACGACTGGAACGCGAGGTGAAGCGACTGGGAGGCATTGCCGCGAAGTGGGTATCTCCCGGATTGGCTGGGGTGCCGGATCGGATTTTGCTTTTCCCGGGTGGCCGGATTATTTTTGTCGAGATGAAAGCACCAGGGAAACCGCTTCGCGTCCTGCAGGCAAAGCGCCGACAGCAGCTGACGAATTTAGGATTTAAAGCAATCAAAATAGATTCGGATCAGCAAATTGACGATTTAATCCGGGAGGTGACTGGAAATGAAGTATAAGGCGCACGCCTATCAGGAATATTCAACCAACTGGATCATCGATCATACGGCTTCTGGTCTCCTGCTTGATATGGGTATGGGAAAGACAGTCAGCACCTTAACAGCGGTTTGGCAGCTGCTATTTGATTACTTCGATTCGGTCAAAGTGCTGGTGATCGCACCGAAGCGGGTGGCTGAAGATACCTGGTCGCGTGAGGCCGAAAAGTGGGATCATACGAAAAATCTTCGAGTGGCCAAAGTGCTGGGCAATCTACAGCACCGGATTCAGGCGCTGGCTGAACCGGCAGATATTTATGTCACGAATCGTGAAAATGTCGTGTGGCTGGTGGATCATTATAAAACCAAATGGCCATTTGATACGGTCGTGATTGACGAGCTGTCCAGTTTTAAGAGCAGTAAAGCAAAGCGTTTTCGAGCATTAAAAAAAGTGCGGCCGTTGATTCATCGCATTATCGGATTGACCGGAACACCGGCACCGAATTCACTTTTGGACCTTTGGCCACAAATTTATTTACTGGACGGCGGCGAACGTTTAGGCAAAACGGTAACAGCTTATCGGCAAAAATATTTTGAGCCGGACAAGCGAAGTCAGCATATCGTCTTCAGCTGGCGATTGAAGCCAGGCGCGGAACAGCAAATTTATTCAGCCATATCGGATATTTGTGTCAGCATGAAGGCGAGCGATTACCTGCAGCTGCCGAAACGCGTGGATAACGTGGTTGAGCTAGAACTGAATAAATCCGAGCAAAAACGGTATAAACAATTAGAGAGAGACTTGCTTCTGCCGTTTGCGAACGGTGATATTGTAGCCAATACGGCAGCGGTTTTATCGAACAAGCTTCTGCAATATGCGAACGGAGCGATTTATAACGAAAACGGTGAGGTCCAGGAATTACATAGCGTGAAACTGGACGCATTAGAACAGATTGTCGAAGAGGCGAACGGTCAGCCGATTCTTGTATTCTACCAGTACAAGCATGACCTTGAACGGATTAAGGCACGATTCAAGCAGGCACGTGAACTCGAAAACTCGCAAACGATTGCGAATTGGAATGCGGGCAAGATTGAAATGTTACTGGTGCATCCAGCGTCAGCTGGCCATGGACTCAATATGCAGGACGGCGGACATATCATTGTTTGGTTCTCGATGTTATGGAGTTTGGAACAATACCTGCAGGCGAATGCAAGATTGGATCGGCAGGGACAGAAAGAGAGCGTCATTGTCCATCACCTGGTGGCCAAGGGAACGATTGATGAACAGGCACTGAACGTGCTGCAGCAGAAAGCGGGCGGACAAGAGGCATTACTTGAAGCCGTGAAAGCGAGACTGAAGGAAGTGGCCAAGCATGACGATTGAACGGAAGCCCTGGGTGGGCAAGTTGATTGACGAGTACAGCAGAACGATGCACGAGTTGCAGAATTACCACGACAAGGTGAATAAAGAGAATATAGTTGAACGGGAAGCCGTGAATCGTTTGATCTCGAATCTGTCCTACAGTTTAACCTGGATGCGAAACGGTAAGGAGCCGGGAAATCGAAAAGATTGGGGCTCTCGATCGCTGTACCAGATGACACAGTTTGAGCCGGATATGGACTTATATCCGTGCCTGGACTTAGATCCGGAACGAGAGTCCGTGAGTGATGAAGATAAGCAAAGAATTGTGGATGCTTTAATGACTTTGAGTGTACGTGAGCGTCAAGTATTTATCCTGACGGAGGGCTATGGCCTGAGTCAGAGGCAAGTAGCAGCAGAGTTGAATTTATCAAGGCGACGTGTACGAGATTGTCTCGCTAGCGGACGCAATAAATTTAAAAACACGCCCACTTCACGCCCTTTTGCCAACTAATCTATGAGAGGGTATTTTATTCATTTCCTTTTTTCGGTAAAATGAAAAGAAAAGGGAGATGTCGGCGTTGAGTGAAGAGAGGACTCTTCTTGAATTCGAGACGTACATGTTTGGGATTAAAGGCGGTAATGCAGGCTTTCTGAAAATGCCGAAAGAAAAGTACGAGCTGACGAACGAACGTTTGAAGATTACGAAGCAAGGGCTTGTTTCTGAGACCCGGGATGATATCGAACTGTTCAAAGTCAAGGACATTACCGTTCGGCAAAAGCTTAAAGATAAGGTTTTGGACATCGGGGATATTGAACTAATCAGCGCCGATGAATCCAAGCCGAAACTTGTTTTGAGACGGATTAAAAGCCCGCATGACGTGCGGGAGAAGATTAGAACGGCAGCGAAAGAAGCACGAGAAGCTGCCGGCGTTTCCTATCGATATGACCTATAAGATTTAGAGAGTCCTACGGGGCTCTTTTTTAATACAAAAAAGGAGGCGGCGAAATGTGAAGAATGAGGCTACAGCACAGCAGAAGTTGTTTGTTGATGAGTATTTGAAGTATCGGAAAAAGAATCAAACACAAGCAGCGATCAACGCAGGATATAGTCCGAAATCAGCGGCATCACAAAGTAGCCAACTTCTGAAAAATCCTAAAATTATCAGGTATTTGCAAGAACGAGAAAAAGAACTGGAAGCGGATCTGAGACAGGAATTCATGTTTGATGCTTTAGAGGCTCGAAAAGTCATGCACGACATCATGGAAGACGAGTCTGCAGCTGATCGGGATCGAATCGCAGCGGCGAAGGATTTTCTTGACCGGGCAGGATTTAAGCCCGTTGATAAGACCGAACTCTCTGGTGGTTTAGACGTTACTAATCCTTATTCCGTATTAACCACCGAGGAGTTGCGGAAGATTGCCCGAAGTGAGAAGCATGAATAAAATCAGACAAGGCGCTCAGATCGAGCTCGCCAGGAGGGATTTCTTTGAGTACTGTCACTTAAAATCACCTGAATTTTTCAAGTATAGCCGGAAGCATCTGATTGAGGTTGCCGATGAGCTGCAGCGTTTTTCCGAATCCACAGATGATGTACTGGTTCTGAATGAACCACCACGTCACGGGAAGTCTCGGACGGCTGGAAATTTTGTCGAGTGGATGCTGGGTAATCATCCAGATATGAAAATTATGACCGGATCCTACAATGAGACACTGTCCACGACGTTCTCAAAGAATGTGCGAAACACGATCCAGGAGATTAAGGCGGATCCGGATAGGGTCGTTTACAGTGAAATCTTCCCCGGTGTCCGCATTAAGCAGGGCGACGGGGCAATGAATCTGTGGAGCTTGGACGGACATTTCAGCAACTATCTAGCAACGTCTCCAACCGGTACCGCAACGGGCTTTGGCGCGGATTATTTTATTGTCGATGACTTGATTAAGAATGCATCAGAAGCCTATAACGCCAACGTGCTGAATGGCCACTGGGATTGGTTTACCAATACAATGATTTCCCGGTTGGAATCTGGAGGCAAGATCATTCTGATCATGACACGTTGGCATACATTAGACCTCGCAGGACGGGCCCTGACAGAGCTTCCGGCGAAAGGGTATAAAGTTAGACACGTGAACTTAAAAGCCCTACAGGATGACGGCTCTATGCTCTGCGATGAGATTTTGACGAGAGAAGAATATGAACGGAAAACGAAGACAATGGGCGCTGACATTGCGGCAGCAAACTATCAGCAGGAGCCCATTGATGTGAAAGGCAAGCTGTATTCGAGTTTTAAGACGTACCAAGCGGGCAGCCTGCCGGTGTTCAAGCGCATAGCCAGCTACACTGATACCGCTGATGAAGGAGCCGATTATCTGGCTTCTTTTATTTTTGGCGAAACATTTGATGATGAGGCGTATATCCTGGATGCTATTTTTACAAAAGACGCGATGGAGATTACGGAGCCACTGCTTGCTAAAAAAATTCATGGAAATAAAGTCAATCTAGCATGGATCGAATCGAATAACGGCGGTCGCGGATTCGCCCGGAGTGTAGAACGGATCCTCAGGCAGAAGTATCGGTCCAATAAAGCAAAAATTAGCTGGTTTCACCAGAGCAAAAACAAAGTGGCTCGGATTCTATCCAATGCAACCTGGGTGATGGATCATGTGTATTTTCCAGAAGGATGGCGGAATAAATGGCCGGAACTGCATGAGGCGCTGACACGGTATCAAAAAGAAGGCAAGAATGACCACGATGATGCGCCGGACGCATTGACGGGTATTGCTGAAAAAATGGGATCAAGTGTTCAGGTCAAAGTTTTTAAAGGGGGGTTGTGAGCATGGTTTTTAGGTTTCCACGAGAGGAAGAAATCACGGCTGAAGTGGTCAGCCATTTTATCGAATTGCATCAGGCCGAGCTGCCGCGTTATCAGCGGCTGGAAAAACTTTATCAAAGCAAGCCCCCGATTCTCGACCAAGAGGACAAGCCCGATTACAAGCCGGATAATCGCTTGGTCGTCAATTATGCCAAGTACATTACCGACACATTTAACGGCTATTTTATCGGGCTCCCGATAAAGGTCAGCCATGATGATCCGGGCGTGAACGAACGGGTGGATGACTTCCTGACTCGGAACGATATGGATGATAATCAAGCCGAACTGAGTAAGATTACCAGCATATACGGTCACGGCTTCGAGCTGCTCTATCAGAATGAAGAATCAGAGACGTGCTGCATTTATAACACGCCGCTCGACATGTTCATTGTCTACGATGACACGATTGCACAGAAGCCGTTGTTTTCGGTTAGATATCATCAGACGGAAGACGGGCTGAAAGGTCAGCTGTTCACGGCAGCCGAAGAGATTGCCTTCAGCAAGGGTGATGACGGCCTTGCACTTGGTGACAGCCAGCCACATTATTATGGTGATGTGCCGGTTATCGAGTACATTGAAAATGAAGAGCGGCAGAGCGTATTTGAATCCGTCGAATCGCTGATCAATGCTTACGACAAGGCAGTGTCTGAGAAAGCCAATGACGTTGACTATTTTGCGGACGCATACATGAAGATCCTGGGCGCCGAGCTGGACGAGGAAACGCTGAAGAAAATTCGGGATAACCGAATTATCAATATTTCTGGTCAAGAGGTGGATACATCAAAAATCATCGTTGAATTTATGGAAAAACCAAACGGTGACGCGAATCAGGAGCACCTGCTGGATCGGATTGAGCGATTAATCTATCAGATGAGCATGGTGGCCAACATTAACGATGAGAGTTTCGGCAATGCGTCGGGCGTAGCTCTTGAGTTTAAACTGCAGCCGATGAAGAATCTGGCAGCCATGAAAGAACGGAAATTCACGTCGGGCATGAACCGGCGTTTTAAAATGTTGTTTAACGTTCCACTGTTCATCGAGGCCAGCAAGAAAGATGAATGGCGAAACTTGAATTATACGTTTACCCGTAACATTCCGCGGAATCTCGTGGATGAAGCTAATGTAGCAAAGAGCCTGCAGGGCATTGTCTCGAAAGAAACGCAGCTGAGTGTTTTGAGCATTGTGGATAATCCAAAGCAGGAGCTTGAGCGCATAAAAGCCGAGGAGCCGGAGACGAATTATCCGGATGGTGATTTTAATACTACAGGAGGCGATGATGATGGCGAAGTACCGCAAGAAACCGGTAGTGATTGAGGCGTTTAAATGGACAGGGGAGCCGGATCAAATTGAAGATCCTGAATGGATTATCAAAGCGTTTAAAACAGGTGTTGCCTATTTTGAAGACGAGGTGTTTAAAATCCACACACTTGAAGGCGATCATACAGTTTCTCCAGGCGATTACGTGATTAAAGGTATTTCTGGTGAACTATATCCCTGCAAGCCAGACATTTTCCAAAAGACGTACGAGAAGGCGGAATGATTATGGGGAATCTTATTCTGACTGAATCCAATCTTCAGGAAAAATTGAAATACTGGCAGGAACGGCTCAGATTAAGAGACTGGGACATAACGGCAAAGATCGTTCCACTCTCGAAAATGGATCATAGAGATGAGGCCGGTAAATGTGAGTGGAACTTAGAAAGTCGGTTCGCGCTTATTTATGTGCTCAGTCTTGATGACTATCAAAATGTGGGCTCTCCAATGGCTTATGACATGGAACAAACGCTTGTCCATGAACTGCTTCATCTGCATTTCGCGCCGATGGATGATGACAAGTATTATATGCCGATTGAGCAGGCAATCGAGTCTATTTCCAAGGCTCTAGTTGAAGAAAGCAGAAGCAAGTAGGCGATAGGCCGGAAAGGATACGGTGATCCCTATTATCTCGCCCTAAGCACGGCGTTAAAAGGCTTATTTCTTGTGTGCTCCGGGTGATGACTATGTCAAGCTATTGGGAAAATCGAATGATTCAGCTGTACAACGCGCAGGACAAGCGGAATACGAAGCTGGATAAGCGATTGCGGAAAGAGTATCTGCGGCTGGAAGAACAGATCAAAAAAGAAGTCGCCAGCTATTACGCCAAATATGCGGTGAACGACGTAATTGAATATCGTCAGCTGGTGCTTGCTCTCTCTCAGTCTGAACGTGATTTGCTGTACAAGGACTATCAGGAATTCGCCCGACGCTATCCGCAATATCAGCGTCTCATGCCCGTGCGTGAGAGCATCTACCGGTTGAACCGACTGGAAGGGCTACAGTTATCCACCAGGCAGCGCATGGTCGAACTCGGGGTGTTTGAACAGGAAGGCTTTGAGAAGTTACTGAAAGAAGCCTACAGCAGCGGCTATTTGTCCACGATGAAAGGGCTGAAAAACGCACCTTCTTTTTTCAGTGTTAGTGACGATGCGCTGCAGTTGACGATGAACGAGAAGTGGATTGATGGCAAGAACTTCTCTGATCGAATCTGGTCGAATAAGGAAAAGCTGATCAATACACTGAACACGGAAATCCGGGATGCGATTATTCGCGGGGAAGACTATCAGCAGATGTCGCAACTCATTCAGCATCGTATGGGTGTTGGGGCTGAGGACGCACGGCGGTTGATTGAGACAGAAAGTTCGTTTGTGATGAATCAGTCGAACAAGAAAGCCTTTGAGGACGCCGGTGTTGAACGCTATGAAATTACGGCAATTATGGACCGCAGGACAAGTGCTATTTGTAAGTCTATGGACGGCAGAGAATTTGCTTTCAAGGATGCGAAAGTCGGCGTCAATTACCCACCGTTTCATCCGCGCTGCCGAACGACAGCCGTGCCGATTGAAAATGACAGGGAGCAAGTGGCAGCCAATAAGATGATTGAAGAGGCAAAGAAGCAGGAGCCCGCGATTACAGCAGTTCTGGTCTCCACGGCCGCTACAGTCGGTGCCAGTTTGGCAGGATTGGAGTATAGAATAAAGTCCGTTGAATCCTTGACACGTAAAATTGAGAGTGAAGGAAACAAAAAGATTAGAGACATATTAAGATATACCACGATAGCGGATCCTAATGAACTGGTGGACCACTATTATGAAACCGTTGAATTGCTGAAGGAGAACGGGTACACTGAAACTGTGGTGAAGAATTACTGGAACAATCCGGTTAATCCTTATAACGGAATCAATACGTTCGTGAAGAATGCTGATGGCTATGAATTTGAGCTTCAGTATCATACGGCGGAAAGCTTTGCACTGAAGAACGGCAAGCTTCATGATCTGTATGAAAAATGGCGAGTGATTGGCGATAAAGCTTCAAAAGAGGCCGTGGCTTTAGCCAAGGAAATGGCAACACTGTCAAAGAAACTAAAAAGACCAGCTCGAATCAGTGAGGTGAACTAGCCTATGAACTTTTATTATATTAATGATTTGAAACTCTTGGGTAAGGTTGACCAATTTGTTCCGTATCTGTATCAAAAAGGTAGGGGCTGGGTGGTCGATAATCAAAACCTTCTGATGGATCGGCTCATGGGCTATGATAGCGGAGAAAAATCCCTTGGGAATACTTCAACGCTGACCCTGATTGATGAGATCACAGAGGAACAAGCAAACCAAAAAATTAAAGAACTCGAAAAATAAGCAGTGCTCGACTAATTCGTTGAGTGCTCTTTTTATTGTCTTTTTTCCTTGATTGAGACGTTAAAGAAAATCATGTGATTGGCAGACAACCAAGTCTATAAAAAGTGAGGAGATAACATGGATTTACTAAAATATCCGTTGAACTTGCAGTTCTTTGCTGAAGACGAGCCGCCGGCAGATCCTCCGGCTGACAATCAAAAGCCGAAAGATCCGGGAGACGGTAAGCCACCAAAAGACGAAGATAGTAAGACCTACACGCAGGAAGAGCTTGAGGACTTGATCAAACAGCGCGTAGCTCGGGAGAAGAAAGCAGCAGAGAAGGCCGTGAAAGAGGCCGAGAAGCTGGCGAAGATGAACGAGGAACAGAAAAAGCAGTACGAGCTTGAGAAACTGCAGGCAGAGCTGGAAACGTACAAGAAGAAAGATGCCTATCATGCGCTTTCCAAAGAGGCTTCTAAAATGCTGGCTGAACACGAGATTATCGCTGACGACACCCTGCTTTCGTTCGTCGTGAAAGACACAGCGGAAGATACACAGGAAGCGGTTCAATCGTTTGTGAAGCTGGTTGAAAAGCAGGTGAAAGCCGGCGTGAAGCAAGCACTGGCTGGCAAACCGCCTAAGGTGACTAAAAACCCAACGACGAATAATCCGTTCAGTAAGGAACACTTCAATCTGACGGAACAGGCAAGACTTTTCCGGGAGGATCCGGAACTGTACAAAAAATTAAAAGCACAAGCATAAGGAGGAGTTTGAATTGGCTGTTACAAGAATTGCTGATATTATTCAGCCGGAAGTTTTTACCCAGTATGTGATTCAGAAAACGATGGAAGTTTCAAATGTACTAAATAGTGGCATTGCCGAGAATAATGCACTGTTCGATCAACTAGCTTCTGGCCCGAGTACGTTGATCAATATGCCCTACTTTGAAGATTTGACGGGCGAGTCAGAAACATTGAAAGACCAGGGCTCCCTAACACCAGGAGCGATCGGCACAAACAAGGATGTTGCTCGGAAGAACGGACGCGGAAGAGCCTGGGGCGCAAATGGCCTGTCAGCTTACCTGTCTGGTGCCGATCCGCTAGGTTCAACAGCTGATCTTGTTTCAGGATTCTGGGCGCGTGATCGTCAGAAGGTGTTGCTTTCGACACTTGCAGGTGTGTTCGCCTCCGAATCGCTGGCTGGAAAAGTACATGATATTTCCGAAGCTGAGGGTGATGCTGCTTTAATCAGTGGCGAGACTTTCATCGACGCTAACCAGCTGATGGGTGATGCCAAGGACAGTCTGACAGCGGTAACTTTTCACTCTGCTGTTGAGTCTTATCTAGCAAAAAGACAGCTGATTGAATACGTTCAGGAAGCCGGTCAGAATGTCCGTGTTCCTTACTTCATGAATAAGCGTGTCATCGTGGATGATGGCATGCCATTTGACACGACTACTAAAATCGGAACCGCGTATTTGTTTGGTACCGGTGCACTGGCCTGGGGCAATGGCTCACATCCGGATGTGTTAGCCACCGAGACAGATCGCGATTCTCTTGCCTCTAGTGGTGAAGATTTTCTGATCAACCGTCAGCTTTATATTCTGCACCCGCGTGGCATTAAGTTCACTGAAGCGAGTGTCGCAGACGTTTTCCCGACAAACGCAGAACTGGCAAATGGGGAGAACTGGGAACGCGTCTACGAAGAAAAAGCGATTCGCATGGTTGCGTTCAAGTTTAAAATTGCGTAAGTGGGGGGAATAAGAAATGGCGATTATTGATACTGTTTTGACTCACATTGATGATCGAATGTCAGAAAATGATCATCTTTATGGGCATCTGAGCATTAGAAATGATGAGCTGCAGCGACTGAAGGACTTTCTCGGGTCGTTTTCTGTTCCAGGCAAACCGAGTGTAACGGTTGAAGCCGGTGACGGAAAGGGCGATTATACAATCACTGCGCCGGAAGACGATGGTGGATTGCCAATTACTGGGTATGTTTATCGCTTGAAAAAGACATCAGATGCCTCTTGGGGATCACAGGTGGATGCTGGAGCAGATCTCACTGGCACGGTTTCAGGACTTGAGAACGGCACGGAATACTCGATTGAGTTTGCGGCCGCTAATGAATTTGGACAAAGTGCCTGGGATGATTCCTTAGCCGTACACTTTACACCAACGGCACCTGCGGGGTGAGGTAATGAGCTTAATGGGATTTCAGAGGCGACGTCGTGAGTTGGTTAAGAAGAGAAAGTCCGAACTTGAAGCCCTAAACTTGAATCAGCTGCGGGCGTTGGCTAAAGAAAGAGGTATTAAGGACATTGTGCATATGAATAAGGCTCAACTGGTTGCGGAACTTGGTGATCATTGATGGCCATAACGGATCGAGTTAAGATACGCCTACCAGAGATTAAAGACGATCTTTTGGCCGAGCTGTCGCAGACGGCAACAGACCGGATTAACCTGCGGTTGGGGCTAACCGAGTTTCCGATGGAACTTGAGTCTGTAGCTGTTGAGGTTGTCTGTGCGATGTACAATCGAAGCTATCACGAAGGTGTTAAGACTGAGAATGTGGATACGTTCAGCGTTTCTTTTGTGGATGATATGCTGCACGAATATGATGCAGATTTCCACCGATACCTGGCGATGACGGAGAAACAGGAGAACGTGAATAAAGGGGTGGTGAGATTCCTATGAGATTCTTGCCACTCTATTTGTATGCGAATCAACAATCTGGCACGGATCCGCTGGGGAATCCAATTAATGAATTGGTGCAAACGGGTGAATCAGTCGGCCGTTTCTCCAGCTGGACGGCTGAAGAAATCGCTCTGGATGTTCGGCAGATCACGCAAAATAACCGAAAGATTGTAACACGGGCCATGAAAGAAGCCCTGACGGCTGCAGACAAGATCAAGTTTGAGGACCTGTATTACTCGATTACCGAGATTCAGGGTGATGACACAACGCGCTGGCGGATTGTTGTTGTCAACCGCTACGGAAGTGAAACCGCATGAAGCTTGAATTAATCGGTGCTGATCGACTGGCTCAAAAGCTGCTGGAGAAGAGCGCGACGGATTTTGAAGCCGTGGCCAACAAGAACATTCGTGACATTTACACACGTGGACAGAAGCAGCCGTATCAGGGCGGGGTGCCACCAGAAACCGGTGGTACACCTTATGCTTCCGGGCAGCTTCGTATTTCCCTGACCTACCGCCAGGGGGAAGTGGGGTATTTGAAAAGCTACGCACCGCATGTCGAGTATGGCCATCGTACGGTAAACGGCGGATATGTGCCTGGGCAGTATTACTTAAAGCGCAATGTCGACACCCAACGATCAATCTATAAAGAAGATTTGAAAGAAAAACTGAGGGAGTGAACGCATGTATCAAAAGCTTTCATTCACGGATGTGCTGGCGGCGATCATTCAGAAGATTGAAGCCAATACAGATCTACGCTGTTATGACAGTATACCGGAGAATGCGCCAGTGCCTTTTTATCATGCGGAAATGCTTGGCTCGATACCGGAGAAAAGTAAAACCATGATGAAAGACCGATACCAGGCGGTCATTCACGTACACACGGAAGGCAAAGGATCCGTTGCTATTTTTGACGCGATTCACAAGCTGGAGGAGGCGCTGACCGAGGACATTGAACTGCCGGACGGCTACGAAATGATTCTGCAGGTGCCAAATGGTGTGTCACAGATTCTCAACGAGGAAGACGGCACCAAGCATGCCATCATTGGCTATGACTTTGTCGTTTTCTCAGGCTATAAGGTCAAAATCTAAGGAGGAAAACAATGGCTGCTGAAACAGAATTATATGATCAACTAACCAGTCGGCTTAATTCAGCGACCGCTGGTAAGGATATTTTGTTGTCACTGTGGAATGCGACTGGTGATAAGCTGTTAGCCCTTGCCGGCCAGCAGGGGCTGACGATTAACCGGGATAAAGATACGGTGGAAGTAACCTCAAAGGATACACAGGGAGGTTGGAAGGAATACCTTGGTGGCTTTAAGGAATGGTCTATTGATAATGACGGCGTGTATGTTCGGAGCGATGAGTCCCATAAGCTGCTGATCCAGGCCTATGAGAATGACAATCTGCTCCTAATTAAAGTCACAAATAAAAAAACGCAGACCGATATGTTTGGCGGGTTGGCCATTGTGACGAGTTACCCGATTGAAGCGCCCTATGATGACGCGACGACCTATTCGATCACGCTGACCGGTACGGGTGCTTTGGTTGATCTGGAGAGTACCGTAACTGTTCCGGATGCGCCGACGCTTACAGCTACAGCTGGGGATGGTCAGGTAGCCCTGACTGCCGTACTGCCGGAAAATAACGGCGGAGCGGACGTCACGAAGGTTAAGTTCCAAGCAAAGAAAGCCTCAGACGGTGATGATCTTTGGAGTGCGCCTGTTGTGCAGAACGCGGACGACCTTACTTATTCATTCAGTGATCTGACGAATGGACTGGAATATAGCTTTAGAGCGATTTTGACCAACGAAGCAGGAGACAGTGCGGCGAGTGAAGTTGTTAGCGCGACACCGACTGCTCCGGAACCGTAAGGAGGTCTTTAAATGTTTTCAGTAGATGGAACAGAATACACCTTGAAATATAACACGAAAAAAGTGAAAACGATTGAAACCGTAACAAAGACAAGCATCGTCGGTGAAATCACCAAAAATAATGGGGTTATGCCATATGCCACACTTGAAGCACTTTTTTCATTTGCTTTGGTCGAGGAAACCACCGGATCGCCGGTAAGGCAGAAGCAGGCGGCCGAAATGTTTGAAAAGGTTGTACAGGAGAATGGCTTAATCTCGGTCAATATGGCGATTGTGGAGAAGCTACAAGATGACATGGCTTTTATGTTCCGGTAGAGCTTATTGAAAGGGCTCTACCGGGTGCGGGAGAACTGACGCCGGCAGAACGGCGAAAAGAATTACTGGCTAGGCCCTTTCAATACGAGAGGGACCTGGCTTTTTTTGTTGTGCGGCTTGGCATGTCTCGTAAGGAATTTGATCAGCTAACCGAAAAGGAAAAAGTTTTTATTCGCAAAGAATACGAGAACAAATTCCTGTTTGACGTGACGTGGGTCCGGAATGCCGTCTTGAATGCGGAAGCAAATGTCAACCGCAAAAAAGGCAAGAAGTTCCAAGAACTTTTCCCCAAAAAGCCGCCACGGGCGGACAAGGAATACAACGAACAGGCTATGAAGACGATTACGGCGATCGAACAGAAAAAAGGCAAGACGTGGGTGGAAAAGGTTTACCGAGCGAATGGGGCAAAGAAGGGAGGCTGAGCGATGGCAGACTATACGTTGAGTGCAAAGATCACGGGGGATGCCAGCGGTTTTACGCGGGCATTTCAAAGCGCGAATCAAACGCTGGAATCTTTATCTGAAAAAACCAAGGCGATTGGTCAAAAAGTCCAGGATTTTGGTAAAAAAACTGCACTGGCCGGTGCTGGAATTACTGCCGGAGTCACGATGCCGTTTATCGGAGCCATTAAAACAACAGTTGATTTTGACAGCGCGATGCGTAAAGCCGGAGCCATCGCTGGGGCAAATGCGCAACAACTCGATGCGATGACGAAATCCGCACTAGACCTTGGAGCAAGTACCTCTCTGTCCAGTACCCAGGTTGCTGACGCAATGGGCGAAATGGCCGCCAAGGGCTTCGATGCGAATCAAACGATTGCGGCAATGCCCGGTGTTATTTCAGCTGCTGAGGCAAGTGGTGAAGATCTGGCACTGACTGCTGATGTCATCACCAGTGCGCTGAACGGCTTTCAGATGAAGGCCGGGGATTCCGGTAAAGTTGCGGATGTTCTGGCCATGACAGCAAACAAAACGGCAGCGGGGATTGGCGACATGGGCTACGCTTTTAAATATGCTGCAGCTCCCGCCGCGAACTTGGGCATTAGTATAGAAGAACTGTCTGCGGCCACCGGTATTATGACTAATGCAGGATTCGAGGGCATGCAGGCAGGTACAACGCTACGAATGGCCTTTAGTCGTCTGGCCGCCCCTACTAAAGAGGCTTCCGAGGTCATGGCACAACTTGGATTTAGCGCGACAGACGCCAACGGGAACTTTAAGCCACTGAATCAACTTGTTGGTGACCTGGACAAGTCCATGCAGGGGATGACCAAAACGCAAAAGCTCGCGGCCTTGTCCACAATCTTCGGTACCGAAGCTGCAAACGGCATGCTTGTGTTGTTGAATGCCGGGCAGGACGGATTGAAAGGCTTAACGAACGAGTTAAAGAACTCATCCGGAGCAAGTGCAAAGACGGCAGCTGAGATGAAGGCCGGTATCGGCGGCGCACTGCAGAACCTGTCCGGCGCAATTGAGTCGGCAACGATTTCTGTCATGAGCCAGCTCACGCCGATGATTACCGATATTGCAAAATGGGTTACGGGCGTAGTGGAACAGTTTAACGGTCTGGACGATGGCACCAAAAAGATTATTGCGATGACAGCTGGTATTTTGGCACTTTCTGGCCCCGTTCTGACAGTACTCGGTATTCTGTCGATCGGACTTGGTGGACTCGCGTCTGCTATTGGCTTTTTAATCAGCCCGATCGGCTTAGTCATTGCCGCGATCACTGCCTTGGTTGGCGTGGTTGGTTATCAGATGGCAACAAATGAAAAGTTTCGGAATAGCGTGTTGTCTGTGTTTGGCGCAATCGGGGACAAAGTGACAAGCGTCGTGCAGGCCATTCTGCCTGTTCTTCAGAATATGTGGTCAGCCGCCCAGCCGGTGATTATGAACTTTGGTTCGCAAATGGGTTCCGTTTTCAAAACAATTTGGAGTGTGATCCAAGCGGTTATTCCCATTTTTACAACCTTCTTTTCCAGCCTGATCGACGGCTTTAATTCGGCGGGCGGTATTGGCAGTGGCTTCGCCATTCAATTGGGAGCAATCCTTCTCGGACTGAATCCAATTGTAAAGGGCATTATCGTCCTGTTCCAGAACTTTGGTCCACAAATTACGGCCGCTTTTCAGCAGGTTGTCGCTATGGTTCTTCCGGTTGTCTCGACAATTGGAACAGCACTTGGCCAGATTGCGAGCTCAGTGATTCCGATATTGATGCAGGCTTTTGCTACGTTGATTCCAGTTATTTTGCAGGTCGGCATGTCTTTTATGTCGATCATCCAGACGGTTTTGCCTGTGCTCATTTCCTTGGTGAATCAACTGGTTCCGATCATTACTCAGGTGGTCATGATTATTGCACAGGTTATTGCTCAGGTCATTCCACTCGTTGCGGTTTTGCTCAGTTCTTTAATGCCGGTGATTGTAAATGTAATTGCAGTCGTCATGAACATTGTACAGGCGGTCGCGCCGGCGGTCATTGCGATCATACAGATGATTATTGCCGTGATCCAGGCGCTGATGCCGGTCATCATGCTTGTCCTGACGATTGTTGTTAACGTGATCGCCGGAATCATCGCGGTCATCAGTCCGATCGTAGCATTTATTGGCAACATTATTATTGCGATTATGGCCGTGATCAGTCCGATCATTGCGTTTGTCGCCGGTGTGATTACGAGCGTCGTCAGTGTTATCCGATTGATTATAGCCCCTGTCATCGGGATCTTTAGCACCGTGTTCTCCGTGGTCAGCGGTGTGTTCCGGAATATCGTGACTTTTATCGGAGCGGCGATGAGTAGTGTGGGCGCGGTGATTAGTGGCATCAGTTCGGTTGTATCTGGCGTTTTTAACACAGTATTCAGCATAATTAACCGCATCATGGGTAGTGTTGCCCGGAGAATCACGGGCGTGTTTGATGCGATCCAAGGTGCATGGAGCGGACTGACCGGCTTTGTGTCCGGCGTGTTCAGCGGTATTTCTGGGGCTGTCAGTCAGTTGGTCGGACAGGTCAAAGGCTTCGTTAACAACGTCATTGGCGGCATAAACGGAGCTGTTTCCCTGATCAATAAAATACCTGGTGTCAGTATTGGTAAGATTCCATACTTGGTTCACGGGACAGAGAGCTGGCAGGGCGGCTTTGCCCGAATGAACGAAGGTGGACGAGGGGAACTTGTCAACCTGCCGGATGGCTCCCAAGTGATCCCACATGATGTATCGATGAGATACGCCCGGGAGGCTGCGCAGAACAGCAGCTATGCAGACCGGAGCACTGGCCAGTCACAGACGCAAGATATGGGTCGTGTTGAGCGATTGTTAGAGAAGATGGCGAATAGCCGGCAGGTCGTGGTTCTGGATACCGGTGCACTTGTTGGCGGCACCTATACCGAATATGATCGTGCGGGCGGCAGTCGATTGGCGCTCTCGGAAAGGTGGGGGCTGTGATGGACATTGAGGAAGGTTTTTACACCAATGGTGCACACACAAAGGAATATGGCATGCGGTTGATGGAGCGACAGGCACCTACACCGGAAGAAAAGACAATCGCTGTAGAGGTTCCCTTCATGCAGGGAAACTATGATTTTTCTATGATTTTGGGTGAGCGAATCTATAAAAATCGAACACTCTCCTATAAGTTCGAAGCTTATCAACGAGACTATCAGTATCGCAAGGTTGACGAGATTGTCCTGAAAAATTGGCTGATGAAACCGGGCTTTGGCAAACTCATTGACGATCATGACAAAGGCTATTATTGGTGGGCGAAATGTACAAGCGTTGACGTGGATGACGATCATCCCTTTGGCCGGCTGCTCATTACTTTAGAGTTTGAAGCCTACCCGTTCATGCGGGGAGAGCTTGAGGAAGGCAATGATCTCTGGGATCCATTTAATTTCTTGCTGGATTACGCCCAACCAGTTGCGTTCGATGTCGATGGCACGCTAATGATAAATATGATGAACATCGGTTCGGTCGGTGTTGTGCCGACGATTACGGCCAGTGCGGCAATGGAAATCGTGAAGAACGGCACGACCTACCAGGTGCCTTCAGGACAAAGTAAAAGCGAGTCCTTTCGGCTGGAAATTGGTGAAAATCCGATGACGATTAGCGGCACGGGAACGATCAAGTTCAGCTTTTATAAGGAGCTGATCTGATTATGTTTGAAGTGAAAATATTCGACGGTCCGGATGATCAGGCGGGGACCGTCATTCAATCGCCGTACCCGAATGGCGTGAAATTATCTGCTGGTACGGTGAACACAGTAATCAGCGGGATTTCAAATATGTCCTTTACGATCAACCTGAACAACGCCGGCTGGGGAAAGATTAAGCCGCTGAAAACATTGATCGAGGCTCGGGATATTAAGCGAAATAAGCGGATTTTCAAAGGCCGGGTGCTCAAACCTACACAGACGATGTCTAGTGACGGACTGTTCAGTATCGAGTATGCGTGTGAAGATCGATTGGCATATCTTAACGACTCGAATCAACGATTCGGCGAATATCATGACATTACCGTGCGTGATTTTCTTGGCGTGATGCTTGAGAATCACAACCGGCAGGTTGAGCCGTGCAAGCAGTTTAAACTCGGAAACGTCACGGTAACGGATCCGAACGACAGCCTGTATCGGTATCTTGGCTACGATAAAACATACGCAACGATTAAGGACAAGCTGCTCGATCGGTTGGGCGGCTTTTTGGTCATCCGGGAAGCGGCAGACGGAAATTATATCGATTACCTGGCAGAGGTCGGCGAGGATTCGGAGACCGAGATCCGTTTGAGGTCAAACCTGAAGGACATGAAACGTGAGATCGATCCGCTGGACGTGATTACGCGCCTAGTTCCGTTGGGTGCAAAAATTGAAAGTGACAACCCAGATGATACGGGAGCGAGTGAGGCACGAATCACGATTGCCGACGTGAATGGCGGTAAGGATTACCTGGACGACCCGGAAATGATCGCTGAATTTGGTGTCGTTGAAGGGACTCTTGAACTGGACGACGTATCGGATAAAGCAACATTAAAGGCAAAGGGCGAACAGTTTCTGGCGCAGCAGAAAGCGGCGAAGATCACGTATTCACTGACACCGGTCGATGTAAGCCTACTTAATAGTGAATTTGACGAGCTGGAAGCTGGGAATCGCTATGCGGTGGTTAATCCGGTGTTCGGCATTAACGAACGCCTGCAGGTCATTGAAAAGGACAACGATCTCGTGAATCCGATGAATATCTCACTTACAATCGGCGACAAGTACCAGACACTGACCGAGTACCAGAGAGCCAGCCGGAAACAAGTTAAAAGTATTGTTCAGCTGGAACGGACGGTGGAAAGTCAAACGCAGACGATCGGCACACTAAAAACAGAACTAGATTCCGTGGACAGCACCGTGCAAACGATGCAACAAGCGTTAGCGGACGGGGACATTCCGGGGCTGAAGCAGGCTGTGGAAGACCTGCAGTCAGCAGTTGACGATCTGAATGGAGCTATAGACAGCCTACCGTCTTACGGACCAGCAACGCCGACGACGGACGGGTTGATGTCTGCTGCAGATAAGACGAAGCTGGACGGGCTGCAAAGCTATGAGGAAGCGACGCCAGAAACTGCAGGCCTGATGTCGGCCGCAGACAAAACAAAACTTGATCTGATTACAGTATTGCAAGAAATTGATCTGGATGCGCTGAGCGAAAAGCTTGCTCTGATTGGCGTGACCGCTGCTGTAGACTTGGACGATTTAGTGAGCCGTGTTGAAGCACTGGAAGGAGGAACAGCTTAATGGCAAATATCAAGGACTTTTTAAATAAAATCAGAACCGCCGCGTACGGTCGGGAAGTGCGGGGCAGTCTGGCGGACGGCCTGGACGCTGTGAATAAGGAAACAGAGGCAGCGACAACCCGGACGGAACAAACCGAACAAAGACAAGCCACGCTTGAAAAGAAATTTAACGATGAACTTGCAAACATGACGCTTGACGATCCGTCCAGCGCTGAAATTGTGGCTGCCCGAACCAATACGGAGACCGGCGACAGTCATGACACGATCGGGGAGCGTATTGATGCCGATTACAGTTTGATTGCCGCGCAGCTTGCCCCGATCGATGCCGGAGAATTCGGCGCAACCAGGGACACAGAAGTGATCGACTGCGGAACATTCGCAGATCGCACTATTGAGGATAAATTTAATTTAATTGATGGGGGTGTATGGTCGTGAGTTACAGACCAATACAGCATTACAGGGGAAATGAAGCGGATTTGCCGCAGCTCATGGCGGGGGAAATTGGTGTTGCAACGGATACCAAGCGCCTGTTTTTCGGTGCGGGCGGCAATCAGGAAGTGGCACGAGTTGGGTATGTTCCAACCATGACCACAGCAGATATCTATTACCACGTGAATTCCGAGGGCAGCGACGAAACCGGGGATGGATCTGAGGATAAACCATTTAAAACGGTACAACATGCCTTGGATCTTATTCCGGATTTTATTCGGCACACCGTTACGATACATCTGGCTTCAGGAGCGACTTTTAATGAAGATATTATTACCTGTCGGAATCATCTTGGTGGAGACATCGCAATAGAAAGCGATGAAGGACGTGCGACAATTAATTGTAAATACCTTGCATTTAGCAATATCTCGTCTCATCTTGAGCTTCACTATCTGGATCTGATATCGGCCGGGGTTACCGAACTTGATCGCGTATTGTCTATATCAAATTGCCGGTATACGATGATCAGAAATACTAAAATTGACGGAAAGTCTAATGGAGTTCGGGGATTTTATATTTTAAATTCAAATGTTGAAATTTATGAACAGTCTAGTGCATCAAATACGTTGGCGGCCATTTTTCTTACGGGCAAAGCAACGGCTAAAGTTTATGATTTACTTCCTGGTTCTGGAAATGAAATTGGAATGGGTGTTGATTCATCGATTATTTTTAAAGCCGGAACAGCAATGCCTGCCGGTGAAACAGCCGAAGTCGAATACAATGGGGGGATTATCCAGTGAAAACTTTAACCTTTAGTGGAGAAGAATTCCAAGCCGAAAAAATTATCAAAACAGACAGTGAGATTATTGGATTAAATGGTTCTACTGTTATTTTCTCTTTCCGCGGCATCACCGACTTTTCAAAATTTACACTGGCGGACGGTGCGGAATTTGACGCGGAACCAGCAAGCGAAGAGCAACAGCAAATCGCAGAAATTTTACTCGAACAGGCAAAAATGAAACAGGATATTGCGGCATTAAAGGAGGCGTCGGCCGGTGCTTAACTGGATCACTAAGTTTTATCAGATGAATCTTTACACAAGCGATGACGTGAAAGAGTTTGTAAAGTCCGGGGACATTACCGAAGCAGATTTTAAAACGATCACGGGGCAGGATTATGCGGCATAAGTAAACAGTCGGTAATACGGACCGATATAAATAGTGCATGAAACATCAAAAACACCTGTTTCCGGATCTCTAGGTCCGGACTTTTTATTGCTAAATACGCAGATCAGCTATTAGCTTATAGAGCTTTTTGATGTATACTAAGCCTAAGCCTTAATGAAAGCTGTGTTGGTCAATGCTTGACAAAATTGAAGCAATTAAACGGGCTCTTGAGTGCGAGTGTTATCTTCCTGCTTTGGCTTTAGCGTTGACGTTGCCGGATATCTGTGGAAAGGTTGAATATCCAAAATACAATGTGGGAAATCGGTATGAAAATTGGTTCGACAATTGGGTTGAACACTTATATGCAGATCCTTCTGGTTGGGATAACGATAAAAGGGCTAAGAATCCCTATTTTACAGGGAGACTGTGCTATGGTTTAAGATGCGCTTTCTTGCATTCGGGTGATTCGAATATTAAGGAAAAATTTTGGGGAGATCAAGAGAATGACGAATATAGGTATTCGTATCATTTTGAACTATGCATAAATGGCAGCGACAGTTTTGGGGAGACGTGGGAAACTCCTCATAAAGAGATCAAGAGAATAGAAAAGCAAAAGACGGTTCAGATTAATATAGTCACTTTATGCAAGAATATCTGCTCAGCTGCGGAAAAATATTATAAATACAAGGGTAAAGAAGCCTTTGCTGATCATATTATTAATTTAAGAGATATACAAGCCGAGGTTGATGGATTTGAGCGATTTAAAAATTAAAATGCTTGTGCTTAAAGAGACCCTCCGAGGTCTTTTATTTTTGCTCATTGTCAGGAGATGATGCCACTTGGAAAGCCAGGTTATTTCATATTTTTTGACGCAGGGTCCCTTTGGGGCCCTCTTTGTTTGGCTTTTATTTTCGTACAGAAAGGAGGCGCATGAGCGTGAAACACGATTAAATCAAGTCATTAACGATCAAAACAAAGTGCTCAGCGAATTCTCGGAGAAATACGACATTGTGATCAACAAACTGGACGGAATTGAAGAACGTCTGCCGCCTCAGTGATCGAAGGACATGCATAAGATAAAGAAAAGGAGCTGTAAAAGAATGGCATTAATCGTTGACCTATCAAAATATCAAGACAGTGATCAGATTGACTGGGGCAAAGCGAAACAGTTGATAGACGGACTGATTTTGCGTGTACAATACGGCTCACTGACACTGGATAAGGAGTATGCAAAGCACGTAGCCAACGCGAAAAAAGCCGGCATTCCCTTCATGAGCTATGCTTATGGACATTTCGTCTCTATCGAGGATGCAAAAGTGGAAGCTAGGGATCTAATTAAACGTGCGGATAAGGCGAGCGCGGCACTGATTCTTGACGTTGAAAGCCTGACGCTCGATTCGCTACGGAATAAATCCGAGTTGGCAGCTGCTTCACAGGCGTACATCGATGTACTGAAAGCAGCCGGATATAAGGCTGGTTTTTACTGCTCGCACAACATGTATAAGGCGCACCATCTGGACAAAGTTAAAGCTGACTTTCTCTGGTTGCCTCGATACGGCGTGAATAATGGCAATAAAAGTACGAAGCCGGACTGGCCGTGCGATCTTTGGCAGTACACGAGTAAAGGTAATCAGCCCTTTTACAATGGGCGCCTGGATCTGTCTGATCTGAATGGCAATAAAGGACTGGATTACTTCTTTGGAGCATCAAAACCGAAACAGGAGACCAAGCCCGTCAATAAACCGAAGCCAGCGGCCAAGGTATCAGCCCTGCTTAAGAAAGGCAGCAAAGGATCAGCGGTCAAAAGTCTGCAGCATGATCTGATCACTGCAGGTTATTCTGTAGGAAAATCGGGAGCGGACGGCGATTTTGGCCCAGCGACGGATGCAGCCGTTCGCAAACTGCAGCAGGATTATCGAATTGGCATAGATGGCGTTGTTGGGCCACAAACAAAGTCAGCACTTTCCAAAGCGCTGGCAAAGAAAAGCAAGCCGTCCGGCAAGTCCGTCGTCCCCTATCCTGGTCATGTGCTGAAACGGGGCAACCGGGGCAAGGATGTACAGCGGATTCAGCGGGCACTTGGTATAACGGTTGATGGAATCTTTGGAAAACAGACCGAAGCCGCAGTAAAAGCCTATCAGAAACGTCATGGACTGAGCATTGACGGCATTGACGGCATTGTCGGCAAGCAGACATGGAACACATTATTTTAATTAAGGGAGAGAGCATGTATGAAAATCAATTGGATTCTTCGTCTCAAAAATAAAGCGACTGTGACATCTTTAGCAACGCTATTAATCGGTATCGCTTCTGGCGTGATCAGCGTGGGAAACTTGCTTGGCTGGTGGAGTGTTAATTTTGACACGGAAAAGGCTACAACGACTATTACGGCATGGATCAGTTTGGTGTTTACACTAATCGGCGGAGTCGTCGGTACGATTACGGACCCAACAACTGCAGGTATTGGTGACAGCAAGCAGGCTCAAGAGTACGCAGCGCCGAAGAAAGACGCTGAACTTAAATAAGCATAATTTTTACCGCCCGCGAGAGCGGGTGTACATATAAAAATGGCCTACGTTACAAAAATTAAGAGATACTTAGCATTCGATTTTTACTTTATTTTATATGAGAAACTAGCTAATATGTATTTATGTATTTATGTATTAGTGAAAATATTACTAGATAAAAGCTAAGGGGAGGAGAAGTAGCTTGGATAATTTTTTAGGTACCCTAATATTTTTGCTTCCTGGGCTAATGCTGTACTTTTGGATCCAAGCATTTGGAGTTAACCCGGTTGTCAAACATAGCACAGCAGAATTTACCGCTCTGGCCGTTTTAATGTGGCTTCCAGTGTCTTTAACAGCGATCTATATTTATAATTTAATGGCAAGCAATTCTGTCATTAAAATGACAAAAAATACTATTGATACAGTTGATGAATTAAAACAATCATCCACTAGTTTTAATTTTATGTTTATGTTTATTTTCCTAAGTTTGATAATTAGTTTTGTTTATGCGGTTGTGTGGGCAAAATGGCTTTATAGTCTTTATTTATGGATTATTAATATGATACGCAAGTGGAGAGGCTTTGCTAAATTGTCAAAGACTACTTCTGTTTGGGATGAAATTTTCCTGCATAGCGATGCTCAAGTTGTAGAAATAGGTAATATCGCAAAACCAGAACAGATAGTGATTGGCGAAATAAGAAAAGCGTCCCGGACATTTGAACCGGAACGCAATTTATATCTTAAACAAACTAAGTTTTTCACCAAGCTTGTAGAGAATCACGGTCTCAAGGCTGATAATTATTTTATCGATACAAAAACGGGCAATTACGTAAAAATTTTCGACAAGGCTGACATTCGTCAAGCACAATTAGATGATTTTAAAGAGTGACCCACTATTTTTTTGTATTTTTAATCTGTTTAGGAACTTTCAAATGCTGTCCTTGTTGTGTATTAATTACTTTTTTAACTTCGATTTTTGCAGATTCTTTATCAACTGAGTAATTATGTTTTCGTTGGAATCCTTCTTTATCTTCATTCATTTTTTTCTTTTTTACCCCCAGAACTAGGTTTTGCTGGTGGCTGAATTCGAGCTGAATCCTTGTCGACCGAATCTTGAGATTTTCTAGGGTCCCCTACGGGTCTATTCTTCATTTCAATCCCTCATTTCTTATGCGATTTATTTGACTGTGATTTCGAAGAATCCGATGGTCGAATAACTGCCGTTGGCTTTTCGACTGATCTTGTTCCGCCATTGGAACTTAATCTACTAGTGTACGCTTGGCTACTGCTGTTATTCTGTGGCATTGCTTGTCCATCTCCCTAGTATTCATTTTTAAAGCTGTGCTATTTAGAAAATCAACAACTAGCGCAGATATTGCTTGTCATAAGTATCTCTCGCAGATTGGATTTATAAGAATATTTTACCATATAAGTACTTTGTCAGAGCAGAAAAATAAATTTCAGTAGTATCGGGAAATGGAATTTCTTTTGTATTTAGGCATCCATATCTGGCTATGTCAAGGTATATAAAAATATTCATTCATATTGACGATATTAGAAATATATAGATGGGACATTATACTTTTAAATAGTTCACTGTTTCAGGGCATAACGCCGCATTGATTTATTTAGTTCCATAGAAAAGGAGACTCTTATTATGCCATTTGATTATGTCAATTTTCGGATTTATGAGATCGACTACCACAAATTTTTTAATGAGATTAAGAGCAAAAAAATACTGTTGGATAATAAGCTGCAGGAGATTTACCTAAGACGATGGGTTGGGAAATTAAGAAAGCATGATGAAATTTTGAAAAAACAGTTCAGTACGAAAAGCTTAGTTGAAGACTATATTAGTAAAGTACAAAATGAAAGAGAAATATTTCAATTGCCAACTAATTGGGGAATTAATAAGGTGCTCATCCATTTTCGGGTTTCAATTGCAAATCAACTGGTTAAAAACTATTATCCACAAAGCCAAATGATTCCTATTACTGAATTTCAGGGCGGTAATCAAAGTATTTATTGGACTAAAGTTACTGGAGATACAAAAAAATATGCTGGAAGTAATAATCCTATTATTGTTGTTCCATATTTCAGCAATGGATATCATTACTTGGTCATTGACGGCAACCACAGAATCACATACAAGTTGAAACATAACACCCAAAAAATAGCAACACTATTTATTTCGGAATATACAGTTATAGAGGAACACCTTTTTTCTAGTTCCTTTGATGAACTTTTTTATATCTTTAATAACGAGCTTGTTAGATTTGCTAGTGCAAGCATTGAGAGAAACTACAGCGCTGAGCAGCTATTCAATAAATCATATTTATCTGGCAAAGGCTTTCAATTTAGTTAATCGTAATAGTTATCCACGGGCTTTTGGAAATATAAAAAAAACCATCTCTGTACATGGGCATTCGGGCTAAAGTGCTTAAAATGCACGACGGCACAATAAACCGCTCCGGACGTGGGTAACTACCTTTTGGATCTATTTCCGTTGCTGGCGATTTGCTGGCTAATGCAAATCGAGTGTGATGAAATCCGTTGATATAACAGCGATTATTGTCCACGGTTATGCGGACACCGTCTCCATATTTGGAGTATCAGAGATGGTTGCATAAACCAAGTAAAAGAGCCTTTAACCGTTGATATGACGCGGTTGAAGGCTCTTTTTATTTTTGGGCAATCGTCAACGAAAATCAACGAAAATCAAATCATTTTGCGCTAATTTTGCGCAGGGAATAGAGATCATTCAGGGCTAAATCTGTTGATTCAGAGTCGCGTTGATCCAGGTCGTCAATAATGTGCGAGTATGTATTCAGCGTTGTGATCACGCTCTTATGGCCAAGACGACGCGAAATATATTTGATGTTGATCCCCTTGTAGAGCAGCATAGACGCGTGCGTGTGGCGCAGAGAATGGAAGGTGATTGAATTAATCTTTGATCTTCGTACATAAGCTTTTCAGGCACTTATTGACCGCTGTATTGGTCACCAAGTTCATTTGATCATTAACAAAGCACAGATTTGATTCATTTCTAAGCCCCGATTTGACTGCAGATTTCTTTTGAGATGACTTTAGATCATCAAGCCACTCGCAAGTTTGTTTGTCCAATCGGACGATACGAATGGATGCTTTATTTTTAGTAGGTGCAAATGTGTTTGTATCTTGGTAATCCCATGTCTTTTCTATTTTTGCTGCTCGCTTTTTCGTATCAATGCAGTCCCGGGTCATGCCTAATATTTCACTGAAGCGGCAGCCCGTTGCAAGTCCAAATAAGATCATATAGCGAGAAATATAACGCGGCCGTAAATCGCTCATTAACTCATTAATCAGTTTCTGTGCGTCGATGAAATTAATGTATTTGAGGCTCTCCTTTTTGTCCTCAACTTTTCCAAGCGTCATTGCTTTATAGGTTGGATCCTTGAAAATCACATCGTGATTTATGGCATCACGAAAGCAGGCGCGCATGTAAATATGATGTTTCCGTACAGAGGCGGTTGAATGATTTTTTGCATATTTATTCAGAACTTGCTGATAGGCGAGTCGATCAATTTCTTTGATGGTCATTCCTTTAAAGTGCTTTTCAGCGAATCTTACCGCACGTTCAATATCCCGATCGTTGTCCGGGGACTTTTTTCCTTTACGGAACGTCTCATACTAGGTACGAAAATACTCAGAGAATAAGCGATCACCAGCTTTCAATTTGCCCCACGCCCAAGTTTCGCTTCAATGTCTGCAGCTGCTAGTTGGGCCTGTCTTTTTGTAATAAATCCACCTTTTGTCTTATTTCGGTAAGAGGTTCCGTCCTTGTAGGAGACACGATACTGCCATTTACCATTTCGCCGGGATATACTTGCCATTTACTCGTACCTCCTTTCGTCAAAGGATCCGTTCTGCTGCACGATGATTTGTTGACACATGCCGTCAATCCGAGTGTAAGCCAGGTTTAGCGTGAAATGAAACTCCTGCATGATACTTTTTAATGAGTGAGTGCGATTGAAATCGATCATGTGGTAGGGGATGGCTGCATAGAGCGCGAATTGACGAGCCTCTGCCTCTTGCATTTGACGAAATGGCTCCGGCATCTCGCCCTGATCACCGCAGTGCCGGACAAATATGTCCCACCTCGTGAAAGAAGTGCTCACGCTGCTCATATTCGGCTGCTGTTCGTTTTCAATGATGTAGGCTGCTTTGTCCTCTGAGAGGCGATAGGCGAAGGGATGACCATGCCAGATTGAATATTCAATGCCGAACGCTTGAGCAATCTTTTTAAGTTCGAGATCTTCGGGCTTCGTGATACCGTGATCTATGAATTTCTGTGAAACCCAGGATTCAACCAAGGAAGGGAAGTAAGGTCGAGGCATGTCATCAGCTCCAATGAGAATATATGTTCGATTATACATCAAAATTTATTACTTTTGTTGAGTAAATAAAATTTCTAAATAAAATTATGATAGAATGATGTTTTGTGCTTGCAATCCTGGTATACTCAAAATTAGGAGTGATTAGCATGAATGTAATTGATTTATTTGCAGGAGCAGGCGGTCTGTCTGAAGGCTTTAGACAGGCTGATTTTGATATACGAGCACACGTAGAAATGGATCGCGATGCCTGTCTAACTTTAAAGACAAGAGAAGTTTATCATTACTTAAACTCTATCAATCGACTTGACATATATGAGAGATATTTAAGAAATGAAATTACTCGTGATGAATTGTATAGTCAAGTACCAGAAGAAATTATACATAAAGTAATTAATGCTGAAATTTCAGATGAAACAATTGATGATGTCTTTGATAAACTTGATCCATTATTAAATAACGAGCATGTACATTTAATAATTGGGGGACCTCCTTGCCAAGCATATTCTCTAGCAGGAAGGTCAAGAGATCCAGAAAATATGGAAAATGATCCACGTAATTATTTATACAGACAATATATAAGGTTCATAAGGCGCTATCAGCCGGATTATTTTGTCTTTGAGAATGTTAAAGGTATTCTTTCAGCTAAAAATGGTACTATTTTTGCAGATATCCAAAGAGAAATGCATGAATCCGGCTATAATATTGATTATCGAATCTTAAATGCAAAAGACTTCGGGGTACTCCAAAATAGAAAACGTGTTATTATCATTGGAGCTAGGTTTGGTATTGACTTTGATTATCCTGATTTCGATATTGAAGAGACACATTCGACTATTCGTGACTTATTTAGCGATCTGCCGAATATATGTTCAGGAGAATCATATGACCCGAGGGATGGCTATGCTGGTCAACCTAATCAATATCTGATTGATTGTGGAATTAGGGTACCTGATTGGAATGTACTATCGCAGCATGAATCACGACCAAATCAAGAAAGAGATTTAAAAATTTATCGTCGATGTGTTAATGTATGGAATAGTGAACATAGAAAAGTTAAATATAATGAGTTACCTGAAGAATTGCAAACCCATAAAAATACAGAAACATTCCTAGATCGATTTAATGTTGTACCCTATGATGATGTCTCACACACTATTGTGGCTCATATATCAAAAGATGGTCATTATTTTATACATCCAGATATTAATCAAAACCGATCAATTTCTATCCGGGAAGCCGCAAGAGTGCAATCGTTTCCAGATACTTATTATTTTGAGTCTTGCAGGACTGCAGCTTTCAAACAAATAGGAAACGCCGTTCCACCTTTAATGGCAAAAATAATAGCAATTTGGCTTAAAGAACAACTAAACCAAATTGCTATTATTCATTAAACATTTTTACATAAAAACTCGATGAAAAACTTTGTATTAAGCCAGTGGGTTTGCAACTCATCTAGGCTTATTACTTTATTTTTCCAGTGGATTGCAAGATTTATATCATCGATAAATTTAACAAGTTTATTTAAATGATTAATAGATCGGGGATCGACATTGTTATTTCTGAATTTTTTAATAAAGAGATCAATTTTTTGTTTTATAGAAAGATCCTTTATCACTTCTTGATTGCTTTTATTGTAAAACTTTTGCTTTATTAAATCATTTAAAATAACCATATTATTATTATATTTTTTTACTGAATCAAAATTATTAATAATGTATTCATTCATGGCTACTTCAAAAAAGGAGCGTAATAAAAAAGCTGTTGCTAATTTGTATTTGTAAGCATAAATGCTAGTAATTTCGTTGACAAGTTCTTTTACTTTTTCTGATCTTATGCTATCAAAGATATTTTTATCAATGGTACCAATACGTGGCTCAAAGTGATATTGTTTTTTATCACTCGACTCTGTTTTTGGTGACTCATCTTCATCTTGGCGATCATTATCAGTAGTTTGTTCTTCACTTTGTTCTTTAACTTTCTCTTTAGTTTGTTCCTCTGTTTTATCTCCAGTATTGTTTTTTGGGTTGGAACTATTTACATAAGATTTATTATTATTATCTGTGCAATCGTTATTATTTAGATCTTGTTTTGAATCAACTTTTACTGAAGTGGTGTTTAGAAGATTAGTTGTTCTTATAATATATTTCACATTGTTAATATCGTTATCAAACTGATCAAGAATTAATAAGATTATTTCCTTAAAATTAATTAATTCATTATTTCTTAAGAAACCCTCTCTGTTAGTCTTCTCTTCTAATTCAATGGATCTATCGGGATCCAAAATGATGTAGCCAAAAGTCAATTTATTATCAATGTGATCACTGACTTTCTTGACACGTCTTTCTGCTAATTTAAGCCAGTCTACTTCACCGTGTCCATATATTTTAAAATAATTGCGATAAACATTAATTCCTTGGTAAGCTGATAAGAAATGTTCCTGTAATTCGCTTCTGGAGTATGTCAATAAAGGTTTGATTTTTTTGTAATCATAAAAGTTATGAATAATTATTTTTGTCTTTCCAGTGTTAAGTTTTAAATTTTTGTTCTCAATGCTTCTTTGGATAGTAGTTGTAGAATTATTTTCATAAAATGATTTATCTTGAATTTTACAACTAAATTCATAAGATTGTATCTCTTCATCATTTAATTCGATTATTGCATGAAAAGCGGCATTTTTAACAAAAGATTCAATCGGATAATAAATTGTTTGATCATAATTAGTTGGATAAATAATAGTGAACATATCATCAATTTCTGGTTCGTTTAAGTTTTGCAGCTCTCTCTGAATCTCAAAAAGATTGATATTTGATTTTAAATTGCGAAGATAGATCGTTGTACCAATATTATTAGATTCGACATTTTCTCTTGATAAAATACTGGCGTGAAAATCTGAAATATATTCTTTTTGTCTTAATTCGTCTTTATCTAAAGTAAAGCTGTTTATGTATCCGGCCTTAATAGTTTCGATCTCAATTTTGTCAGCAAGTCTAAATAAACTAAATCGTCCAATACCTTTTTCGCCCAACATTCGGTTATTTGACAATTTATTATCAGTTGAAACAAAAAACCAATTTTCTTTTATTTCATCAACAGACATCCCTTGTCCACTATCTGTGATCGTGATAAGGTCTTCGTTAATTCTTGAAAAGTCCACAATAACTTTATCCTTTGAACCTGCATCAACAGCGTTTTTAATCTGTTCAGCAATAGCTATACTATCTGATTCTATAATTTTTGATCCTAATGATTCTAATATTATTCTTGGACTAAATTGAAAGATAGCACTTGTTTCGCTAATTTCGACCATAATAATCCCCCTAGTACCATTAATATAGTTCCCAGAACCCTTTTTTAGATGGTTTCATAATTTTCTTTTTTCTTAACGAATACGCCGCCCACCGCAAATCGTATTGCCATGTAAAGAAAAGGTCTCCTGATTTTTCTAATTCTTCTCGATAATTCTTCCATATGTATTTACTTACTTGTACAATTGTGGCTTTGCCCTCACTTTCAATTAATGCCTTTTCAACAAGATTAGGTAAATCAGCTCTTGTTAACATCCGTTTTCTCCTCCATGTATTTAATTCGATAATAAATAGCCATTCCAATAGACCCGCTGAGAATTATAAAAATAACCCACTACACAATTATTGTTAAGAATCTGCGGTTGATCTTCGGTGTAGTGGGTTTTTATTTTTGATTTCTAATAACGGTTTTTCGTTATTTAATTATTTTTTTATTCTTCTTCATCAGCCGGCGCGCTTCGATAAAGGCGCGAGCTTCCTCAATTTCTTCGTCAGACCACTTGTCCTTATCGAAGAAATACATTTCATTTTTATCACTTGAATTGCGAATGTCACTATCACCTAGAAGATATGGCCTGGAAACATCGAAAAATTCAGCGATTTTCCTTAACAAATCAATAGAAGGCTGTCTTTCTCCTCGTTCGTACATTCCAATGGCGCTCTCACTTAATTTAAGTCGATCGCCTAAATCCTTTTGAGTAATGCCTTTTTCAATTCGAAGCGATTTTAATCTATTTTTGAAATCTGCCATAATATCACCTATTAAAATAATAACACGTTATGTGTGTATATTTATATAGTTTATAATTAATCGCACTAAATGTGTTTACAACACGTAAAGTGTGGTTTATATTAAATTCATAAACACAATACGTGCGGAACGGTGGTGTGATAATGAATAAACAGCTAATTGCAAAAAGATTAATTTCCTTACGCGCAAATCGATCAAGAGAAGAGGTATCGAATGCAAACCATATAAGTATCAGTGCGCTTCAAATGTATGAAAATGGTCAAAGGATTCCAAAAAACGAAATAAAGGTTCGACTTGCAAATTACTATGAAACAAATGTTCAAGATATTTTTTTGATGACAATCCGCACAATATGTGTTGTTAACTTACTGAAAGGAGGTGGATCAATGTTAAGTAACACGGAGCTGCTCCTGGTTCAGCTCAATAACAAAATGGATCGGATTATTGAATTAATGGAAGGCAGCTTACCGGCTGACGATTCTTGGACAAGTCCAATTAATATTGTGGTAGCGCGCCCTTAATTAAACATAGCAGTTATGGGTGTGGAGCGGCTGACGGTGATGACACAGATGAGAGGGGGAGCAAGGTGGACTATAAAGAGTTAAATCAACTTCAACTTGAAACAGATGCTGTGAAGTTAAAAAAAGATCAGGAGGTTGCGAAAACGGTAATTTGTTTATGCCAAGAATTGAGAATAAATGGCATCGAAAAAATAACTCCGCGGATGGTGGCAGCCATAGCAGAGTTATCAAAACAGATTTAATTATTGCTTTCTAATTCATATGGTTTTTCAACAGCTTTAAAAAATAATTTGTAAGCTTCAGCGGTTTGTTACTCTGTGACGAAGCGACTTGACCTTGGCTGACTGAGCCAAGCAATGGTTATGTCTCTAGCAATTTCATCATTAGATGCATGTTCGCTCATATTTTTCACCTCCTATCTCTATCAGATAGGAATATTATACCAAACAAAATGACCTGCACTGATCTGAATGGAAGGAGGAATTTCTTTGGTAAAGCAATACCATTATCCACCAATGCCGCCTAAAGAAGCCTGTGATGTCTTTTTAAAATATGTTGAGTCATCCATTGAAATGAGCCAGAAGGACTTGAAAAAGTACGGTGATCTTGGATTCGAATCAGCCGTTAGTAAAGCTCAAACGGAATTAAGAGTGTATGAAAACTGCAAAAGAGCGTTAATCAATTATCTTAACGGTGCAACTTATACGGAATAAAGGGGAGTGGACATGTGTCAATCGGTGCAAAGTTAAAAAATGCAATGAAAGCAGGGGCCGTGAAAGAGGCGGATTTGGCTGTGGATGTTCATTACTCCCGGCAGGCGGTCAGTGCGTGGGCAAATGAGAGACGGCGTGTTCCTGGTGATGTGTTACCGAAGTTGAACAATCGCTTCGATGATCCGGATCTCATGATGGAGATTGGTGTCTTGGCAACGAATGGTGTCTCGCTGCCACCGCTAGACGGTGATTATATTCGGCAAGACACGCTGGCGATGATTGACCTGGCGATGAAAGAGACGAAGGAAGCAATGGACAAGCTGGCAAAGGCTCAGCTGTACAAGCCACCTGAACATGCAACGGATCGGGACAAGCAAGAGGTTCAGAGCATCAATGAGGAAGTGCTCGAAGCAGCGTGTTCGATGGTTAACCTGGTCCGTGTGAATTGTCAGGAGTACGGGTTATCTTTTCGGACGATGTTCCAACAGTTGGAAGTCACATTGAAGGCGAGAAGGATGGGGAAATGAACAAGAATGTCCAAGCGCTGCGCGAACTTAGCAATCTTGCAATCTTGTTTGATGATGTGTCGTGCAGAATGAATGGCAATGAGTTTACTCGTTTTGTAAACGAGCATGATCGTTTGGAACAGGCGAATGGAATTCAATTGATCGAGGTGAAAAAGCGATGAAAGAAGTCATGGATCGGATCAGCGAATTGGAGAAGATTCGCAAGGGTTTGAAAAAGTTGGGCTGCGTATGGAGTGAACGGTGGGTTATGGCTGAGCTTGCGGAAATGAAAGCAGCTTTGAAGCGCATGAAAAAAGCCTCCGGTGCAACGGAGACCTGTTGAAATGCTTCATCAATCAAATAGGATATGCATCCATTTTAGCATGCTGAGGGAGAGGTGGTCAATTTGGAAGGTGTTCAGGTCATTTTGAATGAGGATTTTTTGAAGGCTGAGGTTCAAAAGCTGATCCGTACGGAAATGGTGTGGTGGCACATGGACGACCTAAGGGCGAAGACCGGGAAAAGCCAAAACTGGTTGAAGGACAACATTTTGTATCAGCCACGGTTCAGAAAAGAGCTGGAGACGTTCACACATTTTCCAGAAGCACAAGGCGACAAATGGTGTTTCATTGCAGACAAGATGGAGCAGTTTCTCAAGCTCCATTTCAGAGATATTTTTATTCCGGAAAACAGCAAGGTAAGGCGGTTAGGATAAAAAATTGGGAGGCTTGGTCATGAACTTGGAAAGCAATATTAAAGATGTCATCAGTAAAAAAAACTTGGAGATGGAACGGTTGAAAAACTGATCAGTGAGCAGCTGGAAAACGGAGTGAAAAATGCGCTTGACAATCTTTTTCGCTCGTATGGCGATGTTACACAGGTAATCAAAAAAAAGGTGAAATCGGTCATGATTCCATACCTGGAATCCTACGACTATTCCGAATATCTCATCAAGTTGGATAGTGTCTTAGTGGATGTGATCAAAAATTCTGCATTGGATAATAAAAAACTTCTGAGTAATTTCAAAAATCTGATGGTTGATCACGACATCAAAGAAATCGAGGTAACGGATCTATTTAATCGTTGGATGACGTTCGTTGAGAAAAATGTTGATACTGACGAGTTGGACATTGATTACGATGACGAGCCAACCTATGAAGCTGTTGACGTTTATTTTGAATTTGAACGCGATACCGAGAGAGACTGGAGCTGCTTCGAACATGCTACTTTGATTTTTGAATGCGAGCATGACGAAACAATGAATTTTGAAATTAAGCTCTATAGATACACTAAATCGTCAAACGAGGGCTGGACCATTGATTATAAACATGCTAGCGATCTAAGTTCACTCAGAAAAATTAATGAGTTTGAGGTTTTTCTCATGGCTCTTTGCCAAGATCACACCGAATTAATTATTGATTCTGATGGTGACCGTAATGAAGTGACTCCTGAGAAGAGACCAGAACCAACATTTGAGTAAATGATCAATGCCGGACATGTTCCTGCCCGGCGCAGGGGTAATACCTAGTGTTGCTCATGCAGCGGGCAGGAACACCGACAGGAAAGGGGACGATGGTTTGGCACTCAAGACAAACAAAGACTGGTACGGGTTCTTCGCCACTCTGGAAGTGAACATGATCGTTCAGGACAAGCCTCATGTCGTTTCTTATGCCAAGGCGAATAAATGTAGGTATTACCGGCTGGCGAAGCAGGAACGGCAGGTGAGAGGCATTGGCTAAATTCAGGCAGATTCATGTGAATTTTTGGTCGGATCCTAAAGTGATTGAGGAAATGACTCCGGAAGATCGCTATTTTTATCTTTACCTTTTAACCAATCCTTTGACGGCTCAAATAGGCGTTTATCAGATTACAAAAAAGCAAATGGCCTTTGATCTTGGCTACTCACTTGAAACGGTCAACAGCTTGATTAATCGGTTTGAAATGCATCATCGGTTGATCAAATACAACCTTAATAAGACAGGTAAATCGGTGCTGGATTGTATTGACAAAGAATTAGCCTCCGTCAAAGACAAATCGCTGCTTACGTTAATCGTTGAGCACATTCCTAACGATACGATTGTAGAGCGGTTCTTACGTGTCGTTAACGATACGTGTAACGACACGTCAACGACAGGGGGACAAGAAGAAGAAAAAGAAGAAGAACAAGAAAAAGAAAAGACTTCTTGTCGAAAAACAAAGTTTTCCGACGAGCACCTGGGAATGGCGAATCTATTACTCTCTTTGATTCAAGCCAATAACCCGAATTACAAAGCTCCGGAAAAGTTGGATAAATGGGCAAATGACATTCGTCTCATGATGGAGCGAGACAAGCGAACGAAAGAGCAGGTTGAGTATCTCATTCGTTGGTCACAGAAAGATGATTTTTGGAGCACAGTCATTTTATCTCCGAACAGCCTAAGAAAAGGTTTTGACAAAATGGTTGCGCGTTGCCGGCAAGAGAGCAAGCAAAAGCAAGGCAGAGGTTTTCCAACGAATCGTGCGCAGCAAAATGATGCAGCGATTGAAAGGTGGCTGAGGCAGAATGAATCAATTGCAAGTGGCCCATCTGGTTAAGTGCATCGTGAAAATGTATCCGTTCGTTGTCGCTGATGATACATACATGAACATCTGGCTTGCAACGACAAAGCACGCAGACTTTAACGCAACAATGGAGCGCTTCTATCGCTACGTTAGCGATCCAAAAAGCCGTCACGCAGGCCGATCTTGTCGTGAATGGACGCGATTCTGGATTGTCTCAGGAGACGGAGAAGATGCGCCAGTGGGAAGCGGAAGCCAAGGCGCATCCGGTAAATAAAAGCAGACTGCCACGCTTGGAGGTGTTCGAAAATGATTGAGGAACAAGCAACGATCGAAGCCGAGCAGGCAGTTCTTGGGTCCATTTTGTATGACAATCAGCTGATGGACATGTGCTGGCTGACTGCGGATCATTTTTCTAAGGCAGCACATAAAGTGATCTTCACTGGCTTTGAAGCCTTGAATCTTAAAGAGGCGCCGATCGATCCGGTGACACTTGCGAAAGAGCTTGGCAACAAGCTGCATCAAACAGGCGGCATTGGTTACTTGGCTGAGCTGGTCAACGGGATTGCAACGACATCGAACTTTGAGTTTTACGAACGGATCCTGAACGATGCACGGAAGCTGCGTGAAGCTAGGGCTAAAGCCAATCGCTTTGTGAACGATCCAAGCACCGAAGGCATTGAAGAGTTGGCAAAATCGCTGGATGAGATCGCCGATGCGCGTCCGATCGATGACGAGATGACCGATCGCGAAAGCATGATGAAAATCTATGACTCACTTTTTGAGAAGCGCGGCGATATCTCCGGTGTAACCACAGGCATCACCGATCTTGATCGCATGACAAGCGGTCTGCAGGATGATGACCTGATCATTGTTGCCGGTCGGCCATCCATGGGTAAGACAGCCTTTGCGCTGAATATTGCCAAGAGCGCAGCGGCCGATGATGTGGTGGTCGATCTGTTCAGCCTAGAAATGCCGAAAACAAAAATTCAGCAGCGGCTGCTGTCAGTGATTGGCAACATCGATGCGGGCAAGTGGCGCAATCCGGAACGATTCATGAGCGAACGAGACGTGGAGAGCGTCATCAAAGGCATGGGCATCTATGAACGATGGTCCTTAGCGATTCATGACCGACCGTCACAGACCATCGCCAACATCCGCGCAACCATTCGCAAGTCGATGAAAAAGCATCCGGATAAAAAGCAATTGGCGATCATTGACTATTTAAGCTTTATCAAGATCACCGGCAAGTATGAGCGCAGAGACCTGGCCATTGGCGCAGTCACAAGCGGTTTGAAACAGCTTGCCAGGCGTTAACATCCAGTGCTCGAGTGCCGGGTATCTCCGGCAACGTGGATGAGAACATTGCCTACACCAATGTGATTGCCGCACAGAAAAAATCCAAACTGAAAAAATCACCAACGCACAAAGTGGTTAAAGGCGATACGCTTTGGGATCTTGCGATTAAGAACAAGACAACGGTTGCGACGTTGAAGAAGTTGAACAAGCTCAAATCGGATACGATTTATCCAGGACAAATTCTGAAATTAAAATAAGGGAGAGATCATTCATGAAAATTAACTGGTTGGTACGATTTAAGAATAAGACTTTTGTTGTGGCGTTTGTGGCGCAGGTAATCGGTATTTTGGCGGCTGTGCTCACACTTGGTAATTCGTCGGGATGGTGGGCAATCCAATTTGATAGCAAGGCGCTGACCGATCAACTCACGCAGGCCATCGCTATTGTCTTCACGCTACTCGGCACGCTGGGCGTTATCCAAGATCCGACAACCGCGGGCATTGGCGACAGCGAGCAGGCGCTGACATACGAAGAACCGAAGAAATAACATAACGTAATAAACCCGCCAAGATGGCAGGATACATATTTGAGTGATACGAAGATCGTTTAATAATGTGACTAATGTGTGAACATGAGATTTTTGTAGACTATTAATTTTATAGGTTAATCAGACGGATGCTTTGTCATATAATGTCGAACACCGTCGAAATCGGAGAATAACATGCGGGGGTGTGCGTGTTCACGCATCAAAACGTGCGGAATACCGCACAAAAGATTTCGGAGTCACGTATGAAAAATGCGTTTTTTAGTTAGCACTAAAGTTGTATAATTATATTTGTTGAAAATAACGAGGAAGGAATATGGGAGGAAGTATATACAGAAACAATATAGAAAAGGGAGACTTCTATGATATGTTAGAAAAAATAGTATGGTGGATTCAATATATTATTAACTTTCTTTTTATGATATATATATCTAGGTATATTTCAAATGCATTTTATTCCACGCCGGGCTCTTTTCTAATTAGCATTTTCCTAATAGTAGTTTCTATTATTTTAGCGTATCTCTTAACTATAAGATTTAAAAACAATATTTGAGTTGAGGAGGAACTTATGAAAAAACAAATTATAATCCTATTAACAGTCTTTTCTCTCACTTTAGGTTTACTATTTACTGAATTTCCCAGACATGAAGCAAAGGCGGCATCTATTCCCTGGGGAAGCGCAGCATGGTACATTATAAAAAAGGGCAGTAATTATCTTTATAACGTCCCTGCTCAAGTTTCCTCCGGTGCATATGGAAAGACCGTATCTCCGGGATCCATCACCTTGAACGGAAGTAAATATGGCGCTAGTGCTATGTACAACGTGAAATCACTTTCTACCTCACATTCTCTTGCGTTGACCGCCCAGTCCGACATAATTAGTATGCTATACAAAAAATACTCACTCTTAGTAATAAATCCACATGGGAACTATACTATTAATACTTCGATTACAGCTGGGGTTTACAGAGGATTTAAATTTGGGTTAAAAGGTACATATAAGGTTCAATTTGTTTCAAACAGTAAATACAAACTCGCTCCATACATTTCATACAGATATGATTCCGCTAACAGTACATTTGGAACACGTTCGTTGGATAACACTAATTTAGGTATTGATGTCCAACAAAGTGACTCCCAAATCAATGGTGGAGAATCTGCTTACACAAAAGGTTATGGAGATTTAGTTAATCCCTCATGGGGGCAAAATGTAACTGAATCATTCGATAAGAAAGAAATAACGGTAGGGACACTATTTGACCAATTCAGCGATAACGGAAAAACCGTTTTTTCAATGAAAAACTATGCGCCTAACGATACAGTAAATATATCAGACACAATAAGAGAGGTTGACTACGATCCGCAAAACAATTTAACTAACCTATTTTTTAGCAGTGATCAATCGGATACAAATTATCTAGTATATAAAGGAGATCTAAGAAATATCTTCAGTAAAGGAAGCAAGTTTATCCAGAAAATGAGGGTTGTGCAATTAGGAGACAATTCAACATTTAGATTGCCAGATTATTTCAAATACGTTTTAGATAATAATGGAACTGCTCCTACCTACAAATAAAAAAGGCTGCGTCAAATAATATGTGATATGATCCCCTCTGAGTTGACAGATGAATCAAAATCTGTTGATGCAAAGGAGATTTTTTTATGTCTAATAGGATCTGGTTGTCTGTAGAGAAGAGCGAGCAGCGATTAAAGATATTGTGGAAGGGAGAGAATCAGTAGGGCGAGTGGCACTGAATATTGGGACCTTTCCAAGTTGGCGATCAAAGGCACAAGATCAAATATACACTCAGAGCGTGCTCGATCGCTGAAATATCCTTGATCAAAGCGTCACTTCACTTCTTTTCCTTACAAAAGAGCCATCCCTACACGTGGCCATAAAGCTGGCCAGTGTGCTTGAGACGACTGTTGAAGATTTATGGGGGATGAGACTTAGTTCTCTATATAAAGTGTTTGCTGAATCTCTTTCTTTCCATAGTACGTAACGGTCACATTAATTTGTTTCACGGTATAGTTTTCATCGGTCACAGTGGCATATAGCTTGCTAATCTTTCTCAGTCCATCACGCCGTGCATTTGACTGTGACCAGCCGGTACCATCCCAACCCTCAGCCTCTGCGCGAATGGTCATGACACCGTCCTTGACGCGGTAAACGTCTACGTGGTCATCAAAGATACGGGTGACGGTGTGATGAGGGCTCAAAGGTTTGCCAAACATTCGATAAGTGAAAAAAGCACAGGACAAGGAAATGAGTGAAACCAATGCGATTTCAAGAGTTAATTTCAACTTCCTAGGCATGGAAATCACTGCCCTAATTCTCTGTTTTCTTTTTCTAAAGCTTCGATCTCATGGACGACTGCCCAATATATGGCGCTCGATGGTAGATCATTGCGATGCTCTTCTTCATATTTTTTAAGATCAACAAGTGCACGATTGTTTTCTTCGATCATTGCTTCAGATGCATTCCAATTTTTCATGAGATTTCCCTCCGTAGAATAAATGAGGGGTTTTTGAGGGGAAGATGACAAGATGATTGCGAAAAACCCTAATGAATTAGTTATCAACGATTTGAGTATGACTCCCACCGTCTCCATATTTGGAGTATCAGAGATGGTTGCATAAACCAAGTAAAAGAGCCTTTAACCGTTGATATGACGCGGTTGAAGGCTCTTTTTATTTTTGGGCAATCGTCAACGAAAATCAAATCATTTTGCGCTAATTTTGCGCAGGGAATAGAGATCATTCAGGGCTAAATCTGTTGATTCAGAGTCGCATTGATCCAGGTCGTCAATAATGTGCGAGTATGTATTCAGCGTTGTGATCACGCTCTTATGGCCAAGACGACGCGAAATATATTTGATGGTCATTCCTTCAAAGTGCTTTTCAGCGAATCTTACTGCACGTTCGATATCCCGATCATTGTCGGGGGACTTTTTTCCTTTACGGAACGTCTCATATCAGGTACGAAAATACTCAGAGAATAAGCGATCACCGGCTTTCAATTTTGCCCCACGACCAAGCTTAGCTTCAATGTCTGCAGCTGCAAGTTGGGCTTGTCTCTTTGTAATAAATCCACCTTTTGTTTTATTCCGGTAAGAGGTTCCGTCTTTGTAGGAGACACGATACTGCTTCGCCGGGATATACTTGCCATTCACTCGCACCTCTTTTCGTCAGTGGATCCATTCTGCTGCACGATGATTTGTTGACACATACCGTCAATCCGAGTGTAAGCCAGGTTTAGCGTGAAATGAAACTCCTGCATGATACTTTTTAATGAATGAGTGCGGTTGAAATCGATCATGTGGTAGGGGATGGCTGCATAGAGCGCGAATTGACGAGCCTCTGCCTCTTGCATTTGAAGAAACAGCTCCGGCATATCGCACTGATCACCGCAGTGCCGGACAATATGTCCCAGCTCGTGAAAGAAGTGCTCCCGCTGCTCATATTCGGCCACCTGCTTGTTTTCGATTATGTAAGCAGCTGAGTTCTCTGAAAGACGGTAGGCATACGGTTGACCATGCCAGCAAGAGTACTCAATTCTAAAAGCAATTGCGATCTTCTTGAGTTCAAGATCCTCTGTGTGAAAGTAGGTCGTGTGAAAAGATATGATAATTTTAATGCATTGTCCAATCACATATCATTGAAAGCAGCGGGATTTGATCATTTGACTAAGGATGAGGTACTTGAGAGAATTCATCGTATTGAAAGTCAGCTTATCGAGCAAAAAGTATATAAATAAAAGAGGCGCCAGAAACTGGCTGCCTCTTTTTAAATATACACAAATGATTGTGGTGCGTTTTGCAATCCATAATCTTTAAGGGATTTTGGATTTTCATATTGAGTAATATTTGTTAGTTGATATGCAATTCCTTGCTGTCTGTTTTTAAAATATTCATTAAAGAATATTTTATCTACACCAGCATAATTAGAGGTTTTATCCCATAAATTATCGGGTGTGTCCACTAAAATGTCTTCAATATCAGCCTCAGCAACAACACTTGAAATAGGTGATGTTGAATAAATGACCAACCTTTGAGGTTTTTTCTTGGCGAGTACTTTTCTAAACTCAAATCGCTTTTCACCACTTAATATTTTATCAACAAAAGAAGGATGAATTGATAAAATAATACTTCGCATATTTTCTCCCCCGATAGTTTAAATAAACAAATTCTCATTAAAATTTGCAAGTTCTAAAATTAGATCAAACTGTTCTTTCGTGATTTTCTTTGTCGGATATTCATATGCAATACCACCAAAACTAGTTGTGCCACCGGTCGGAACAAGTATGTCGTTCTCGATTAAATCATTACGTATAGGTCTGCGTTTAAAAGAGAACAAATCAAAAAATTTAAGTATATTAACTCCATAGCTACTATGTGTTCTAAGTTTAGTTTTTATTTCTTCTGTTGTCAAAACTGACCGATGTGAAACAATTTTACTAACTTCAGCATACGTTCTGATAGAATTGAATGTTTCAGAAACCATGCCGAATCCTGTTACAATAGCGAGGTATTTGGCGGATCCATTCTGGCCTACAGGTTTATTTCGATAATAAACGATTATATCCCCTGGGGTAGGAAAAATTCGATAGTTGCCGATATATGTTTTCTTTACAGCATTTGCTGCGTTAATATCACTAGTTATAAGCGATGGATCTTCACCTCTTAGAATCGAGTCAGGAATTAATTTAGTATGGTAACCCGCATCTATTGCGAGCATAAAATAATTTCTTGTGAGATTCTTATTCACATAGGGGTAATTTTTTAAACTAGGCTCCATATCTTGAACTACATTCATTTTACGCATAAATACTAGTTCATTTGTCTTCCTGTTTTTGGTATATTGTGAAAAACCAAATGTCTCCATAAATCCAATTAATTTTTTTTGTTCTTCTCTTTTTGGGAATATAGTAACATAAATATCATCGACATCATTCAATAGAGCATGTTCGAGAATAATTCTAAAGAATCGCTCTCCTAAATAATACCCACTTTTTGTAATTTTGAAAGTACCAATTTTTAAATGTAATTCAGATGGAAGAGGCTTTTCAAAAATTGAATAATCTTCAGCCTTATCCTCCAATTTCATATAAAGAAAGGCTTGTATGCCACCATCGTTAACAACAAATGCGTTTTCATTTCCTTTTCGTATAAACCAATTTTCGAAACCAGGATAGTCATTTTTTAAGGTATCAAAGAATGGATTATCTAGATCTAAGTCACTGAATTTTTTTGTTCGAATACTTAGAACGTCATAATCAATATACTGCATTTTATATCCCTCCAATTATTTTGATATTATTTAGAAGTTCACCTTCGTTGTTCTTCTCAGCGTCAAAAAAAATGATCGGAACATTAAGTTGATTTGATACCTCGGTTGCATGCTCGATTTCTTTCTCTTGGAACAGTTTTATTTGTTCTAAGTCAACTTTATAATTCTGGTCACGTTCACTTAACCTTTTTGAAATAGTATGATAATTGGCAGTACAACAAATAATTAATTTAATATGTATTTCTTGAAAGGTTTTCAAATCAATTTCAATGACCTCATTATCTTTATCTAACAAACAGAAATGCCCATCAAGAATCAAAATATTATCATTTGCATATAACTCTGCTATTCCTTTAGCCAATTTGCTTTGATTGCCACTAATATCAGTGACCTTTTTGTATTTATCCCAGTTTTGGGATGATACCGTTTTAATTATGTTACTTGCACTATCAAATGGTATGTTTATTTCTTCTGATATTTTCTTTCCAAGAGTGGTCTTTCCACTTCCGTGTATACCAGAAATAAAAACAATCTGCGTCATAATAGATTCCTCCATATAGATGATAGAAACATGTGTTTCTGATAAATATTGTCTGATATGAATTACCTATGTAAATGATATAAAAAAACCCACTACACCAATTCTTGTTGAGACTCTGTGCTGCGATCGATCAATTGCTCATGCAGGTGCTTGATCGTCAATTCTCGAAGCACAGTTATGGGTTTCGTCCACACCGGAGTTCTCAAATGGCGATTCGTTAATCCGGACGATACTGGGAGGAAGGCTACCGGGTTGCCGTTTCGTTCAATTTATGGGCGACATCAAAGTTGCTGTTGGGAAATACAAATGGCCATAGGTTCCTAAGGTTGTCTCAATGTCTTTAATAGATTTTCTCTGAAAAGTTTTTTTAAAACAAAATTACAATGGTGTCTATTCATGTTATTGTCCTGCTTATCTCCATGAATGGATTATTGATAGAATAATACCTCGTATTAAAAGTACAGGGGCTCGTTGCTATGACTTAAAATCTCTGTTCCGGCTAAAGTCTGTTAAAAAAGGCCCTTCTCAAGCAAGCTCAACATTTTGAATGTACTCCTGTCTCCTTCCGTCAAGGCTCCTACCGTCCTGCAGAAATATTCCGGAGTCTATAGATATAAATGTTTGCCCCTTCTTATCCGCCCTCTGCTTTAGTTCCTTGAACTCTTCCTGTGCCTTCTTTGAGGGGGCGTCCTTTGAAATTCTGCATCAGCTTCCTCAAACAGCTACTCGGTGGATAGGATAACAGCAGGTGCACGTGTTTTTTTCCTGTGCTTCACCGGCACTTTGAATAGTTCATGCTTTGCACTCCAGCCGGATCAGATCTCACAGCTGGACAGCAATTTTTTACTGTAGGATTTTACAACGATATTTGGTCGTCCAGACAATATGATACTGGAGACCTCCATTATGGATATAACCCATTTTACTCACCTGACACCATTATAGCAGAGCTTTCAGAAGCCATTGAAGTGCCACCGAGTCTTGAAAAGATCTACTGGCTAAAAGCCGGTGAGCTTAGACCAAGGGCTCATTGACTAAAATAAACCGTTGTCATCATAGCAAAAACAGTTTCCGAAAAGTACTGTTAATATCGGCGGCTTGCTTTAAACAGAGCATGTGATAATACGACTGGATTTTAGTCACGGACCTTAAAAAGCGGTGATAAACACAATTTTTATCCATTGATTATCAATAATAATCCTATGTAAAAGTTTGTTTTATTAATAAACTAATAGTGAACTTGATCAAGTTCACTATTTTTTGAAAACGCTTTTAAAATAAAAACTTGACAGAGGAGGGGGTTCATTTAAATTTTCACCACCAAATGAAATCGGTTACTTATTCTGCTGTCGACGCATGTAACTTGTTGTTATAGTCGTAGTGCTGAGTAACGATAAAGCAGGTAATCAAAAATAATTGCAAAAGTAATAAGAATGTGAGCACGCGGCCTGATGTGTCATAGCGAGTAAAGAATACACCAGTAAAGCTTTCATTCATCGAAGCCAACGCTGTCGGTTGCATGACACATTGATGTTAGTTATAGCTTTTTGAAGATACCACCGTGGTGCCGATGTGAGCGGTTGCTAAATGACTGAGGCTTCCGGTTTGTAAAAATTACGTGAGTAAGAATTGGTGACGATTCGCAAATTTACTGAAAAGAAAAGGTGAAAACAATGAAATCTGCAAATACGAATGCTAGTTTCAGTGGCTGGTCCGGATCCGTTTCGGACAGCCAACAGTCAAAAATTCCTCTTAAAATCGGTATTGCTACGGGATTGGGAGCATTGCTTTGGCTCGGGCCATACCTTGGCGTTAACGCCGTGTTGCTGCCTGCCAAGGTCGAGCAGATTGCTCCCGGAAACAAGGCGACAATTGTTGCACTTTTGGCAACATCGGCGATGATTATCGCTACCCTTGCCAACGTTATCATCGGCGGACTGTCCGACCTGACACGTTCACGTTGGGGGCGACGGACTCCGTGGATCATAGCGGGCTCCATCGGCAGTTGTGTTATGCTTGTTGTCTTTAACATGGTAAGTTCGATTCCAGCATTGGTCGGTTCATGGTGCGTCTATCAGATATTCCTGAATGCGATCGTTGCTCCGCTTATAGCTGTTATCTCTGACCGAGTGGCCCCGATGCATCGGGGCACGATTTCTTCAATCTATGCTTTCGGTTATGTCATTGGGCAGTACGGCGGCCAAGTTGTGGGGGCGCAATTCCTCACGACGGTCGGCACCGGTATTGTTGTGATGGGGCTGCTCACACTTCTGTCTGGACCTCTCGCGGCAATCATCATGCGTGAACCGCCCAGCATCGGTATGCCGAAGAAACAATTCACGTGGCGTATGTTCGTTCAGAATTTTATCTTTCCTATTCATGACGCCGGTGATTTTTATCTCGCTCTGTTCGGCAAGATGCTGATCAGCACGGCAACTACTGCGATTATGGGCTATCAGTTGTATATTTTAAGCGATTATATCCTGCTTAATACAGGTGGTCAGCAGAAGTACGTCTCCATTATTTCCACTCTATTGATGATAACTGCTATTGTCATGTCGATCAGCTCTGGAACGATTTCCGACAGGATAAAAAGCAGAAAGATCCCAGTCTTCGTTTCCGCACTGATGGTTGCCGTTGGCGTATTCATGCCCGCCTTTACAAATGCCCCATGGACGATGATTGTATATGGCGCGCTAGCCGGACTAGGAATGGGTATCTTCTTCTCAGTCGATCAGGCGCTCAATCTGGAAGTTCTTCCCAATGAGCAGAACGCGGCAAAGGATTTGGGAATCCTCAATCTGGCTAATACCGGGTCGCAAATTCTCGGACCTATCGTTGCGGCTTCGATTGTGACGATCGCGGGTGGGAGCTATTATTGGATTTTCCCGGTCTGCGCGGTCCTTTCTCTTGCCGGAGGAATTCTTGTCCTGTTCATCAAAAGAGTGAAATAAACGTTCACAGTTATCGGAAACTGGGGGTTGTGGTCAAGTGAAGGTCTCATCTCCCGCTTTTAAAATGAGATGAAAATTGTTTGAAGTCCCGATTTTAATCATGACGCTTTCGTCTGATTCCGGACATAGTTGAAAGGAGAATCAGATAAGCAAGAAACTGTAAATCAAGGTATTAATGAAAACTAATAAAATTTTTTGTGGAGGTCAACGAGATGAGTACAACTCACTACGAAACAACAGAGACATTGAAGTTAAAGAAAAAAGATTTAACGTCAACGCAGGCAAAAAGACATAATCATTTGCAGGTAAGCGACATGAAGCGGCAGGAGTTCTGGGGCTTCGGCCAGACCTTTAATGAATTAGGCACCGTTGCGTTGCAAAATACGACTGAAAGAAATCGTGATGCAATTCTTAATGACCTGTTCCAACCGGGCGTAGGGATGAATTACAGCATTTGCAGAATTCCGGTAGGCGCGAGCGATTATGCCTTGAGTTGGTACAGCGCTGATGAAACACCCGAAGATTATGATTTGGCGAATTTTTCGATCGAACGGGACAAAAAATATTTGCTTCCCTACATTAAAGAAGCATTAAAACGGAATCCGGACATTAAGTTCTCGGCTTCTCCATGGAGTCCGCCGACTTGGATGAAGACGATTCCGGTTTATAACTATGGAGTTTTGAAGCATGACGCCAAAACGCAGCAGGCATATGCCGATTACTTTGCCAAGTTTATTCGGGCGTACGATGCCGAAGGGGTTCATATCGGGCAATTGTATGTTCAAAATGAACCACAGCGTGATCAAAAATTCCCTTCCTGTTATTGGACGGGAGAAGAATTGCGTGACTTCATTAAAATCTATCTCGGTCCGACATTTGGAAAACTTGGATTGGATACTGAGATTTGGCTTGGGACCATTAATTCGCCACTTGAGGACACGGAAATGGTCAAGGATGAAACGACTGATTATCCGTTGATCACTGGAACAGTACTTTCGGACCCCGAGACCTACCAATATGTCAAAGGCGTGACTTATCAATGGGCCGGCAAATCTGTTCTTCAGCGAACGGTTCAGTCATTTCCTGAATTAGGCTACCTACAGTCTGAAAGTGAATGTGGGAACGGTCGTAATACGTGGGTTTATGCAGAGTATGTCTTTAATCTGTATCGCCACTATATCAGTAACGGTGTCAATGGCTACCTGTATTGGAACTCCGTCCTTAATGATGGTGGTGAAAGTACCTGGGGCTGGCATCAGAACAGTATGATTTCAATTAATCCTGATAATGGCGAGGTAACTTATAATCCTGAGTACTATGTTATGAAGCACTTCGCTCATTTCGTAAAACCTGGGGCTCACGTTCTGGACTATTCGGGTCATCTGTACGGTGAATCAGTAGCTTTTGAAAACCCGGACGCAGAAATTGTGGTCGTTATGTCCAACAGCATGAACAGCGCACGGGACATCACGATTAGCGTGAAGGGTCAGACCTATGAAGCAGTAGTGCAGGCGCACTCGTTTAATACTTTTGTGATTGACTAATTTGATTTTCAGGGAGGCTTCCAGTTCAAATGGCGAAATTTCTACCGATCACAGCACTACTTACGGTTGCGGTTTTGTTTGTCGGATTTACAGTTTCGACGGAAGCAGATGCTGCTAAGCCGTCAACAATGGGACCGATAACGGTTTACTCGTCACAAACACCGGCGGGCGGTTATTTAAATAATAAGAATTACGGTGTTCTATCGCCGCGGGCCGTTCAGTTGAAACATCAGGCTAACCTCAGTGATAATGGTAAAATATTATTAACGTTTGAGCAGGTCATCGGAAATGACGTCGCCAAAAGCGGGCGCCATCCAACGTTCCCGATCTATGAGAGCGATGATAATGGTGCGACTTGGAAACAGATCGCAGATGTTTCAGAAACGCAACACAAAGATTGGGGCATGATGAATTGCCCGCAATTGTATGAGCTGCCGCATCGAATCGGCAACATGCCGAAAGGGACAATTGTGTTGGCGGGCATTTCGACGCCAAACGATTTAAGTAATACGGATCTGCAACTAATGAAGAGTCAAGACGTCGGGAAGACGTGGAAATTTGAGAGCAGCATTGCGACCGGAGGTGAAAATCCTAGAAATCAGATGGGGTATGATCCAGTCTGGGAACCATTTCTAATGGTGCATCATAACAAGCTGATTGTCTATTATTCTGATGAACGGGATAACACTGTAAAAGGTTCTCAGACGATTGTTCATGAAACAACGGCTGATGGCGTAAATTGGAGCGAGCCTGTAGTGGATGTTGATTTCAAGGGAATCCCGGCTAAAGACGCTCAACGGCCGGGAATGCCTATTGTCGCGCAGCTTCGTAACGGCAACTTTGCGATGACCTATGAGCACGAAGGCGGCAATTCCTTTGATCGATCCGAACTTAAAGTAACTTCAGATCCGGAGAGCCCCGAAAAATGGAATTCAAATGAATATGGGAATGTCGTTTCACCATACAGGGGGTCACCGTATATTGTAACGCTGAATGACGGAAGAATTGCATTTAACAATGCCGGGAGTGGAGATGTTTACGTCTTTAAGGATCAGGAAGATCTGCTAACAGGGATAACTGCGGCCCAAACGTTTAAAACTCAAACCGGAGCAGCCTATAATCGGCAAATGGTGCCGTTATTGAATGGTATGCTTTTGATAGTAAATGGCGGAGGCTTTGGTCAAAATAATTCCATCCGCGTCGAAACTATTGATGTAGGCGATAAGGCCGAGCGAAATTTTAAGAAAAACCGTAAACACCGAAGTTTCTTGAAAATTAAAAAAGCAGACCATCATGGCTTGACGACGAGTTACCAACTGACAAACGGGTTATTAAGCAATGGGTAATGAGTGAGTGATTAGCAGCAACATATCGTTAAAACGGATCATTTTATAGTGGTCGAAAAGAATTTGGGATAAAGTATATTTTGCTGCTTTTTGGAAAAAAAGAATAAGTGAACAGGGTGAAATCAATGTTTTTAAGCGGTTATTCATCCTGTTTCTGTTATATAAGAGAACTTTTTTAAGTGGACAATCTTCATATGCCGATGCGGATGTCATGGGGAAAATATTATAATGCAACTCATAAAAAAGACGAACTTTGCTCGAGACAATATTGAAATGATTTTTCGAATTAAGCTTTTTCATTAACTTAATTATATCGACGTACCCGTATTGTGTAATAAACCGGATGAACACAGGTATTAAAACCCGAGTGTGAATGGGTATGATCTTTTCCTTACGATTCGGAAACCGCATGAAACAAGCTCAATGTTTCACGCAGATCGCCAGCCATCTTAACCGCTAACGTAATTTTCTTTCAGACTTTTATCATATTTAATAACAGTGCGGCGAAATTCTTGCGGCGTGCACTGATTTAGCTGTTTAAAGTTGCGGTTGAAACCGCGAACGTCGGTATACCCGCATTTGTAGGCGATTTGCGAAACTGAAAGCGTTGTATTTTTGAGCAACTGGCGGCCGTAGGAAATGCGGTAGCTATTCAGATACTCAGGGAAGGACACGTTCATCACCTTGGTAAATACTTTTGACAGGTATGAGTAGTCGTAACCAATCATTTTGGACAGGTTTTTAAGTTTGCAGTCTGATTGAAAGTTGGCCGTAACGTAATTCAATACTTTATAAGCGGTATCTAATTGAGATGAGTGGCGGCGATCACAAAAGTCTGTTTGTGCGACGATTCGATCACAAATGCCGTAGAGTAAACTTTTGATGCCAAAGGTTGTTGATGTATGTTGGAAATTAATTGGCGAACTCAAATAGATGAGTGAATGAACCGGCACTTTTTCCTGATATTGTTCATTAAATGCGCCAATGAACTCCGGAGAAAAAATAACAACCGTAACCTTAGTTGTCGGAGTCATGTCAAAGCCGTGAATCTGGTTGGGAAAAACGATCACAGACTGTCTGGAATTAACGTGATAGTCAATATCGTCGACTTGAATATGCAGTTGACCGCAGCGAACGAGGAGAAACTCATAAGCACGGTGCAGATGTAACGGAAAGCTAAAGTCTTCAAGATCGAAATATTTAAAAACAGGTGTACTTTCCATTCCGAAGTGTTGAAAAAATGCCAAAATTAAATCACTCCTACTTTGTACTGCGATTATTGTTTTTATATTTAAGAATCAGCTGTAATTAGATTTGTTTATACTTAAACTTAACTATAAACCAGATTAAAATAAAATGAAATCGCTTTATTAGCTGACGGAAGGAAACATAACCGATGATTTATCATGTTGCAAAAAAAGGTAACGATCGCAATTGTGGGAATCAACAAGAACCCTTTTTAACGATTAACCATGCCGCGCAATTGGCGCAACCCGGAGACGCAATTTTTGTCCATGAAGGCAATTACCGAGAAAGGGTCGATCCTAAGTTCTCAGGTCTCAGTGACAATCAACGGATTACGTATCAAGCTGTTCCGGGTGATCATGTTGTAATCAAGGGCTCTGAAGTTGTGACAAATTGGGTACAGATTCGCTCCGGTATTTGGCAGGCAGAAGTCAATAATCAGGTTTTTGGAAAGGACAATCCATTTCAGCTTCGCTTGCAGGGGGACTGGCTGGAACAAAGTAATGACCGACACACCGGTGATCTATATTTAAATGGGCAATCCTTTTATGAAGCAGCTTCTTTTGATGAAATGGCTGCTGGTGAAGAACGTGATCAAGCGACGGAATATGTAACAAACATCACGCTGAAAATGGCCGATGTCGGACAAACTGCTTACAAGTGGTATGCAGAGGCGGGCGCACAAACGACTACTATTTTTGCTAATTTTCATAGTTTTAATCCTAATCATGAATTAGTTGAAATGAGTGTGCGGCCATGCTGTTTTTATCCGTCAAAACCTAGGATCAATTTTATCGCGGTTATTGGATTCGAAATGTGTCAGGCAGCGACACCGTGGGCACCGCCGACGTCAGAACAGATCGGGCTGATCGGGCCACATTGGTCTAAAGGCTGGGTTATCAAGCGTAATCGGCTGCACGACGCTAAATGCAGTGCAATTAGTATTGGCGCTCCTGTCCTTGCTGATGAAAATGCTTTTTCAAATCGGCATGATCGGCCCGGATATCAGTATCAGATTGAGCGTGTTTTTCGTGCTCAGCAATTTGGGTGGGATAAAGCGTCGGTTGGCTCACATTTAATTTATGGGAATCAGATTTATAATTGTGGTCAAAGTGGAATTGTCGGCAACTTGGGCGGTATTTTCAGCCGAGTTGTTAAAAATCACATTTATAACATTGGCACAAAATATGAATTTGGCGGCTGGGAAATTTCAGCTATTAAACTTCATGCGGCGATTGATGTTGAAATTGTCCATAATCAAATCGACCATTGTGTTTTAGGGACTTGGCTGGATTGGCAGGCGCAGGGAACGATGGTTATGAGAAATTTTTATCATCATAATGTTCGGGATTTTTTGATTGAAGTGTGCCACGGACCGTTTTTAGTTGCTGATAATATTTTCGCTTCTAAGCGGTCAATTGATGAATATGCGCAAGGAGGAGCATTCGTTAATAATCTGATCATGGGCCGTACGACAATTCAAAGTGTTCTTAACCGGGCAACCCCATATCACATCCCCCATCAAACAGCCATTAAGGGTTACGCGATGGTGTATGGCGGTGATGACCGTTACTTCAATAATATTTTTATTGGTGATGCTGATCCGGAATTAAATAACGGAACTAATTTATATAATGGTAGTCCGATCTCTATGCAGGACTACGTGGCCGCGGTTGAACAAAGGCTCCCCGGGGATGTCGAAATGTTTGAAACGGTGCGACAGCCGGTTCACATTAATCATAATGTGTATTTGAATGGAGCAATCCCGTTTATGAATGAAGTGCATTATTTAAAAGATGACCGGTTCGATTTGCATTGCGAAATAACGCGAACGGAAGATGAGGTAAGGCTAACCATTCATTTGCCGGCATCGTTTGATCAGTTCAGGGGCCAGGTCCAGACAACGGCCAGCTTAGGCCGGGTAAGATTAGCAGAAGCGGATTTTGAAAATGTCACCGGTGACCCGTTGTATTTAAATCGGGACTACTTTAATAAGCTTAATGAGTGTGACGGACAAACCATTCCCGGCCCATTTAAACAGTTGAAGTCAGGTGAGAATGTGATCGTCGTTTGGTGTGATAAAGGTTAATTTGGTCAAATTTCTAGAACAAGTGTACTGGTTGGGCGGCCACTTTCCGGCAGTGAGCATCAAACAGGCTGATGATTTTATCCAGGTTATGTCCTCGCCCACGTAAAGAGGATTTTACAGTTCCACTGGCGTTATGCCGGTGTCTTTAAAGCAACAGCTTGCACTTAAACGTGCTAGACATAGTTATTACAGATTCGGTGATCTCCATAATGCGGTATGTTTTATAAAGCAGACCAAGTTTTTTATAGATTCGTAATGTAGAGGGTGACAAGTGATACATGGCAGACACTTCTGTAATGAAATGGTTTTCAGAGTAATCTTCTCTTGTATATTGGTAGTGAGAGCTAAATCTGGATGATTTTCCATGTTTCTTCAGAACTGACCAATCCGGTTAACGGAAAGCAAAGGGTTTCAGTATTATTTCAATTAACAGACAAGGGCGACGCAGATTTCACAATTTGAATATAGAAAAACATGGGAGATGGATGACTGTGAAGTAAAAAAGGGTTTTTAAGAAGAAAACTGTCGTATTTTTAACATAAAGAAATCATTCTTTATATTAGCCTTTTCGTATGATGGAGCTGGTTGGAAAGTGAAATTTTGATTTTCTCTTCTTTATTCTTCATTCAATTATGGTTAATTCATCAGACAGAAAAAATAAAATATTACACGGATAATTTTCTTTCTTGTTTGTTCTTTTGAAAAATGTTAAAGGGACAACCCTAATTTACGTTGAATTGTAAAAAAAGAGGGGTGAGAGTGAAATGAATAAATTGTCTGGTCGGATTGCTGAATTAGGATTGAAGAAACAAGACGTTGCAAAAAAGTGGGAATATCAAGAGGAACGCTGGCTATACTTGATGCTGTAAAAAAACCAAGTCGAGTGGTGAACCAATCAAGAGGCAGAGTCAAATATATAGGAAAAAACGCAGTTGTTGTACTTAATAAAGCCGGAAAGGTAATAACAACTTATGCGAAAAATTCAAAAGGGGTCAGAAAAAAGTGAATGAGCTTAATGACACGATGATTTTATTGCTCAAACAATGTTTAGGGACGCATAGGCCAGATCTTCTATGGGTTTTAGATGACTCAGAAATAGATATCGATGAAAAGTTAGGAAATGAATTACGAAGTGCTGTGAGTGAGGAGCTTATAGAGAGAGGTTTTGATAAAAATGATGAACCAAATCAACTCGGAATAGACTTAGAGAATTTAATTGATCAACTTGGACGTATTTTTATGAAATAATAATTTTGAACAAAATAGGATTATCCCTTTACTAGTACCGCCCATACTTGGTAGCGAGATCAGCAGCATGAAAATAAATATAAGGAGCATTATAAAATAAGAATTGGATTTGACTTTTTTGAGATCAAGTTTTACTCTAGAAATTATTTGGGCACAAGCAATTGTTTGAAAGTAAACGTTAAATAGCTCACACCAAGTCAATGAACTGACCCCCTGAAGTTGGACAATCAAAATCCAATTCAGGGGGCTTTAATATGATCAAAATACTCAACTGATTTTAAGATGGAGGTTGTTAGTGACCATCTCAAGGGGATGGGGAGCGTTTTGTTTTGCCACAAGTATTAGATTCCCTTTCAACAACTGATTTTGAAATGGGTGCATTACTATCAGGAAAATGTCATTTTAAGCATTAAAAATTTGAAACAACGGCCAGCTTATGCCTATAACTGTAAGCTTGACGAATTAAAGTGAATGAGGGATAACAATTCAACACTCGAACGTGCAGCCCATATTTCAAAATTGCATTGCCGTCAACAATCTATCAATGGAATCGGCGGTTTGCATCAATGGGTGTGGATAGATTAAAAACCAAACGAGGACGTCCACCTATGAAACATGAACATGTAAAGCGAGAAGTCAAAAAGAAGAATAAGTTGAAAAATTTTGATCAACCGGAATAGGACGACATTAGGATCTTGAGAAGGAAAATGAATTATTTCAGATTGAGTACTTAAAAAATTGGATACCTTAATTCATCAGAGAGAGCAACACGAACGGAACAAACGCAAGTAGTTAGTGAACTAAGGCGAAACCACTTTATGAATGAGTTTCTGCGCTTTGTGAAACTACCACCCGTGTGTGGATTAAAGACTATAATGAGTCTAAGCTCAAAGAAAAACTCGGCGATCAAAGTCCAATTAGCTATCGGATTTCAATCACCAAGTTAAAAAAGGATGGTCTTGTAAATTTTGAAGAGGGTTTCCGCGGACATTGAGGATAATTCCATGAGACCGGGCGATGTGCTGGAAATTATCTATCAGGCGAAGGATGGATCATTTTCACAACGACATATTCGAATCATTGAGATAGGTGAGTCCTATCTCAATGCATTTTGCTATAATCGGCGTAAGGTCCGCATTTTTAGTAAAGGGGGCATTTTGGCACACGGACGCATCCAAAGCGCATAAAAACCCATTCACTGCCCCAAAGTGAATGGGTTATACCTACCTGCCATTCCCAATAATCTTTTCCTGAGGCCTGAAGAATTAATTGTATTATAGGGGATATCTGCTGCAATTTGCATTTTTGGCGCAAATGGGTTACCCCATCCGTTCATTTTTTCTGCTGCTTTGTTTGCATACTTAACTGTTTTGTTTGTGCCAGCGTACCCACTTTCTTTGCTGGCGTGCTCAGCTTTTCTAGGTTAGCCACTTTGCTCACTTGGCCGACGCCCTTGGTACCGACAATTGAAGTGACTGTCATGCCCAGGGCGTGGGTAACCCACCTTGATCGTGTGTACGCGTCCCCATGTACCATATTTTTGACATAGTATTCAGTGATTGCTTGGGCGATGAGTACTGAAGTTTGTTTCCGATTCCATAGCGCAGTAACTGTGTTAGTCGCAGATTTTTTAGGATCTTGAGCCATATCAATAAAGGCATAGACGATGTCTTTGCCCGTATCAATGAGGCCTTGCGTCATCCCACGGTTCATTTGATCCTTTTTAAAAGGCGCATACGGAAGTCGGCTGGCAGGCGGGATTCAGTATTCATTATTCGCGCCTGTTCCTGATGCTCTTTGACTTTCAAATAGTTCTGCTAGTTCTGCGTTTCCTGTCGTATTTCATCTTGAACCTGATAGATTTTACTGTCATGATAGGCGGTTGCATTGAAATGCATCGGCTGAACATCGGCACCTTGGCGGGTAGCATTAATTAGTTCTTCATAATAATGACTTGATGTTTGGTAGATCTTCATTGATTTGTCTATACTCATTGGTGAGGTTCTGATCGAGTTCCTGAACATCAAGCGCCATCTTTGCACGTTTTTGGCGTCTAAATCTTGATCAACGTAGTAATTTGTTTTGTTCAACATATTTTTGATCTAATCCGAACTCAACTCCCGGATTTTTTTATTATATTGTTTAAAAGGTCAAAAACCAATGGGAACGTAATGAAACCATCGTTTTTTAGAAAATGTCCTCCCTTTTCAACAAGATAAAATGATGCATTCAATTGTTCGGATAAATCTTGACTGAATTGAAAAGGAACAATATAATCATCTTTTGCAGCGATAACAGCACGTGAATTCGTTGCAGAAATTATTTTGCTGCCATCCACTTTTTTTGCGGTAAAAGGACTTATTGAAGGTAGAGATGGTAATGGAGCGGAAAAGCCGGAAACAAGAATAAAGCCCCCAAAGCTTGGTAGCGGATCTAATTTCTCCAGATACTTCAATAGTGTGATACATCCTAAGCTATGTGCTACAAAATAGGTATTGCTGTCTAAATTCTTTATTTCATTGACTAATGCTTCCAACCATTCTTCCTTGTCGGGGCTAGACGAATTTGGCATGTGTGGGATCAGGACTTGATGACCGTCTGCTTTTAACTTTTCTTTTAACCAAGGGAACCAATGATTGGTTGGCTGAGCTCCGTATCCATGGATAATATAAATTTGTTTTCCCATTATTTCTTTTCCTTTCATTTTAAAGATATAAAAATAGTATACTACCGATTTAACCGAATACATCGAATAACGATTTGGTATGGGGAATATTTTTCCGTGCAAAATCCAAACGAATTTCGGTTATGAAAAAGCAATATGGAGTCGATATACCATGGATGATTATATAGCTCAACTGTGGAGAGCAGATGAAGCGAATAAGAAGTCTTATGGATCAATCCAGCGGCGCGGACGGAGCTTTATCTTTATACGGCGTTTTATTATAAACGGTTATTTTTGATTATGGCTTTTCCTTTCTGTGTTGCGCATCATTGATCGAAACGTACAGCATTCAAAAAATGATCGGAACAATCACTAAAAGATTCCAATATCAGATGGAATTGCGCGGATAAGTAAACACAGCAGTCCAAGAATGACAGGCATGATACAAAGCTTTTCATTCATACTAGCTTATAGTACGACGGTATTTTTAATCCTTGAATTTTTTGAAAAACAGAACGTAAAGTAACGCAGAAAGCCAGAAGAATAAACTGGGCAATCTCAGCCAAAGATTATCAGGATGCTGATATTGGAACCCGAAGAACAGGTCTCCCAGTATGAAAAGACCGGTTGGTATTAAGATAACGATTAATATGATTTGAAAAAGTTTCATGAGTATGATGTGATTTTTAAAATTTGCAATAGCTTACTCCTGAGCAGAATTTTGATTCATTCTAACATAAAATTGCGGAGATGTAGTACGGGTCCGGGGATAAGTGTTGAAGTTGCGCGTTAAGAAAGATTAGTGAGCTGTTACAGGATCTTATCGGTAATTACGTATTGATCACTCAAGCGATTACTAAAGTGAACAATTATCTTTTTACATATGAAGTCAATTACCTAATGAGCTTCATCGTTCAAGTCGTAAATCTGATTGTAATTGAGAAAACCGAGCATGGGGAAGTACTGATTGTGATCTTTGACAAGCGCGGAGGAAAAGCAAAAGTGACTGAAACTGTCGCGCACAGATCAATAAAGCGAGACAGTTAAAGAAAAAGTTGTTAAAATTGAGTACGATGATAAAGAGCAATTGACCCTTTTGTCCATTAACTGCTCTGAATAATAATTTCCGGCTATTTATCCAGCATATAGAACAGAAGCTGAATAAAATGATACCGAAAAAATTGAAACAAAATCATTGAAAATGATAATGCTTATCAATAGAATAGATTAAGGAGTGCGTAATGGATTTCTCAATCAATCATTAATTAAAACTGAAAGGCACCAACTATGTCATAAACGGCTGTTCGAAACGTATATCGATCGGACACGCGGAAGCTTATTGGGAAAATGTGATGAGCATGATTCTAAATAAAGAGAACAGAAATTAAGGAAAGATGGTAAATACAGATGAGCGAATACGAAGCAGGGATCGGAACAAGCAGCAGTAAAATTATTCTGATCGGCGAACACGCTGTTGTTTACGGTCAGCCGGCAATTGCCATGCCCGTACCGGCAGTGCATGCAGTGGCAAAAACAAGCCGATGCCTTGGTCCGCTGAGGCTGCAATGTACTTTCTATAATGGTATCTTAAGTGATGGGGATGGTAAAATTGCCGGACTCAAAACGATTATTCCGGCAGCGCTTCACGTTTTAAAGCAGCCTGAAAAAGGGCTAATGATTTCCATCGACAGTACAATCCCTGCAGAGCGGGGGATGGGTTCAAGTGCTGCGATCGCCATCTCGGTGGTTCGCAGTTTATTTAACTATTTTGAAACACCGCTTGAACGAAAAATGCTGCTCACGCTCGTTGGCCTTTCCGAGGAATGCTGCCATGGTAATCCGAGCGGCCTCGATGCGGCTGCGGCCAGCAGTACACACCCGATTTTCTTTATGAAAGAAAAAAGAACGGAATGGATTCATCATACGCTGCCTTCCTGCCTGGTGATCGCTGATACCGGTTTAAAAGGGCAGACGAAACGAGCAGTCACTGCTTTGAAACAGCATCTGGTGCAAAGTGTACACGCTCGGCAAAAAGTAAATCAATTAGGGGCGCTTGCTTCGCATGCGAAAAAGGCACTGGAGGCGACTAAGGAAGAAATCTTGGGGCGTATTTTGCTGGAGGCACATCTTCTTCTCCAAGAGCTTGGCGTCAGCCATCCCGCTTTGGATCATTTGGTTGATACGGCGATGAAGGATGGGGCATTGGGAGCAAAGATGACCGGAGGCGGCTGCGGCGGCTGTATGATTGCTTTGGTTAAAGATGCGCGAAAGGCGCAGAGATTGGCAAAGAAATTAATCGATGCGGGGGCGCGCCGGACGTGGATTCAGCCGCTTCAAGACAGAGAACTGCCATCCGCGCCAAGTCTGCTGCATTGAGGTGCATCAATAGAAAAGGAGAGTGAGCGCTTTGCACGCTGCGGCACGCGCGTATACGAATATTGCTTTAATCAAGTATTGGGGGAAGAAGGACGAACAGTTAATTTTACCGATGAACAGCAGTTTATCCTTGACGATCGATGCCTTTTACACAGAAACCAGCGTCGAACCGCAAAAAGAACTGCATGAGGACGAGGTGATTATGGACGGCACGAATCTGAGCGACGCCTCTGCCGCGAAAATCAGTCGATTCATGGATCTCGTTCGCGAAAAGTCGGCAAGTCGCCTGTTCGCCCGGATTGTAACTAGGAATCATGTTCCGGTTGCTTCCGGCTTTGCTTCGTCCGCTTCCGGCTTTGCGGCGCTTTCAGCCGCAGCATCACGTGCGTACGGCATTGACTGTGCTAAAACCGCCCTTTCACGACTGGCACGCCGCGGCTCGGGCTCGGCTTCGCGTTCGATATACGGTGGTTTTGTAAAATGGATGAAAGGAAGCGATGATGCAAGTTCTTATGCCGTCCCAGTCGATTCGGCAGAGTGGCCGATTCGCCTTATATCCATTGCGGTGAACAGGCAGATCAAAAAGCTGTCCAGCCGCGAAGGCATGAAGCGTACGGTAGAGACGTCACCTTTTTATCCGGTATGGGTTGAGGCTGGGGAAAAAGATCTTGACAGAATAGAACCCGCCATTCGAAGACAATATTTGGAGGAAATTGGAAAAATAGCCGAGGCTAATGCCTTGAGAATGCATGCTGCGATGCTCACCGCTGATCCCCCCTTTATGTATTGGGAAGAAGGAACAATCACCGCAATGAAACGGGCGATTCATCTGCGTGAACAGGGAATTGCGTGCTATTTTACGATTGATGCCGGTCCGAATGTCAAGCTCCTTTGTTCAGAAAAGGATGTTGGTCACATTCTCGAAGATCTAGCCAAATTTTTCCCGACGGATGCATTGATTGTTGCCCGTCCGGGGCCGGGGGTTGAGTATATCGACCGTCCCGTTCAGTGAAGGAGGTCTGCATCAATGCAACGCGTTGTCCGGCATGCACCGGGAAAACTTTATATAGCAGGCGAATATGCGGTTGTTGAACCGGGCTATCCGGCCATCATCGCCGCTGTCGATCAATTCGTCACGGTACAGATTGAGCAAAAAAAAGTGAGCGGACGCATTCAATCGGTAAGTGCATCGCTGAATTGGAGTCGCGAGGCGGCAAACAAATGGAAGACTTATGGCGATGTTTCTCCGTTTCGATTTGTTTTATCAGCAATAAAATGGACCGAACGATACATACTGGCAATGGAAAAACAGCTTGATCTCTACCAGCTGACAATAAACAGTGATCTGGACAGTAAAGATGGACGAAAATACGGTTTAGGCTCCAGTGCCGCCGTGACTGTTGCCTGCGTGCGGGCATTGCTGGCATTCTATGATGTGAAAGCCGATCAGCAAATTATTTTTAAGCTGGCCGCTCTTGCTCATCTCAATGTTCAGGGAAACGGATCATGCGGGGATATTGCCGCCAGTGTCTACGGTGGCTGGATCGAATATACATCATTTGACCGTGACTGGCTGGCGCGCTCAATCCAATCAGGAAGAAACTGGATCGAGTTGCTTCATTTGAACTGGCCGAAGTTGTCCGTACAGCGGCTTGTACTTCCGCAGGATCTGCACCTGATTGTCGGATGGACAGGAACACCTGCCTCGACATTCAGACTTGTTCGTCAGGTAGAAAAAGTTAAGCGGGTTAAAGAGCAAGACTATCAGCATTTTTTGAATCAAAGTAAGCGGTGTGTCGAGAAAATAATTGACGGTTTTCGGAAACAACGGTCGGCGATGATTTTAGACGGAATTCGCGAAAACCGCAAAATTCTTGCTCAATTATCGGAGCTGTGCGGTGTAGCCATTGAAACGGAAAAATTGAATCAGCTCTGCATGATCGCCGAAAGCTATCGAGGCGCAGCGAAAACGTCCGGCGCCGGCGGAGGCGATTGCGGCATCGCTCTTGCTTACCGCGAAACGAATCGAAACGGACTGACGGCGGAATGGCAAAAACATGGGATTATCCCGCTCGCTCTGCATGTATCGGATATTCATCTTGAACAGGAAGAGGGCTAATGTGATGGAATCACGCAAAGATCAGCATGTCCGGCTTTTTCAGGAAACTTATCAGCAGCATACAAACGATTTTGATTCGGTAAAATTTATTCATGATTCGCTTCCGGAAATGAGTCTTAAACAGGTTGATCATACGACAGAACTTCCGATCGGTTCTTGGCCGGTTCCTTTCTTTATAAATGGGATGACCGGAGGAAGTGAAAAAACAAAGAGGATTAATGAATGCCTGTCTCAGGCCGCCGCCGCGACAGGCATTGCGGTTGCATCCGGTTCACAAAAGGCGGCTTTACGGGATTCGGAACTGCTCGATACCTTTCAGGTGCTGCGCCGAGTAAACGCGAATGGATTTATTTTTGCTAATGTTGGTGCTGAACTCGCCGTAGAACAGGCGAAAAGGGCAATCGATATGCTTGAAGCAAACGCACTTCAAGTGCATTTGAATGCACCTCAGGAAATCGTGATGCCTGAAGGAGATCGCGATTTTTCTTCATGGCTTAAAAATCTGGAACGGATTGTCCGATCTGTTGACGTTCCTGTTGTTGTAAAAGAGGTGGGGTTCGGAATGAGCCGCGCAACTTTTCAGAAACTGATCGCCGCAGGTGTGGCGGCTATTGATGTCGCCGGTAATGGAGGGGTTAATTTTATTACGATTGAGAATCGTCGCCGAGAACGTGCGCGATTCGATTACTTGCAGGACTGGGGGCAGTCGACGGTGATTTCTCTGCTCGAAGCGCAGCCCTACATAGGCCAGGGCACCTTTTTTGCGTCCGGAGGCGTGCGTCACCCGCTTGACGTACTTAAAGCGCTTGCGCTTGGCGCGCGCGCAGTCGGCATTTCAGGAACCTTTCTCCATACAGCACTTGAAGAAGGCACGGACGGTCTGATTGCGCAGATCGAAGAATGGAAAGAGCAACTGAGTCAAATTATGCTGCTTCTAGGCTGTCCGAATTTGCAGGCACTGCGTGGCAAGGATCTGATCCTGAACGGTGCACCTTTGGAGTGGGCGCGGCTCAGAGGGCTAAGACCGGAAGAATTAGCCGTCCGTTCGTCGAAATTAGGGCGATAACTGAACAAAAGCAGGATTCGCAAAGGCATTCTTTCTGTTTGTGTTCATTCTGGTGCATTGAAGAGAGGAGAATCAATCACGATGGCTGCTGATAAAAAGAAGAAACCTGATACCATTGAAATTTGGGACGACATTGTCCGGATTAAAGATCTTGTTCTTGCGATTGGTGTTAACAGTTTTACGACATTGGGCGGCTATTTTATTGCACCGAATCACGCGCCGATGCCGCTTTTGTTCGGCTTAATCGGAGCAGTTGTCGGATTTATTATTTGTTCGCTTTTCATTAAACCAAAACGTATTTTCGAAGAGACAGAAAGTGGGAACTGATCGATGGATCTTATTCTTCTATTGGAAATGATTGTTGCGGCTGTTGCCGCCGCACTTATCTATACAATTATTGGTATCATTCCTGGAACGGACGAAACGGCTGTTCTGGTTCCCGTCACATTGATTCTCGTGCTTGCCGGTATTCAGCCGGTTGTTGTTTTATGCTTTTTTATTTCGGCGGTGATTGCCAATAATTTAATGGATGCGGTTCCTGCGGCCATCGCCGGTATCCCCGGAGGTGTCATGGCCAGTCCGCTCATTGAGCATGCACAGCTGCTTAAAAGAAAGGGAATGGCGGACCAATCGCTGCGTAAAATGGCGGCTGGCTCATTGATTGGCGTACTGGTCAGTGTTCCGGTCAGCCTGCTTCTGAGTTTGCTGCTGGCAAAAAACTTTATTTCACTTGCCGAAATGATTAAAGATTACGCGAATCCGATCTTCTTTGCCGGTGCGGTTTTGCTTGCATTGCTCAGTAAGAATAAGTTACTGGCGCTCGTTTCAATTCTTCCTTTTACACTTCTGATTGAAGGACTGCGTTATCTTTATTGGGGGATCGGCGTTGTGCCAAAAGGAACAACGGTCTTTATTTCATTCTTTCTTGGCATTACGATTGGACCGGTCATTCTGACTCTGTTTGAACTGATGGATAAAGAAAAAAGAGAACATCTGAGGTCTGATCAGCTGCGAACGATTGCGCTTCAGAAAATGCATTTCGAGTGGAAATGGTTCAATCCGTTTAGCGCGCTGAAAAGACGGGAATGGTTGATCAGTGCCGGGGCGTCATTGATCAGCTGCTTCACCTTTATCCTTAGTCCGGTAGGAATGACGACACTTCTTGGCGAACTTTTTTCAAAACGGACAAAGGATCCGGTTGATCGGGCGTCCATTGCCGTTTCAAGTATGAACGCGCTCGCCAACGCGACCTATCTTTCCGGGACGCTGATTCCGCTGATCGCATTGGGGATTCCACTTTCTCCGGTTGCCATAGGTCCCGCCCATGCACTGTTTGACGCCCCGCCGGTCTTTACCGCGACGCATAATATGTACCATGTCCTGTCACACACTGATTTCATTTTGGCGACCGTGATTGGCGCCGGGGTGGCCATACTGGTCGCTTATTCGCTGGCGATTAAATACGCACAATCCATTTGCAGCTTTGTGTTTAAACGAATTCCGCACGAAGCCATACTCGGCTTGTTTTGCGCTTTTGTTTTCCTGCTTGCGTATATGGACGCCGGCTGGATTAATATCGGCGGTGTCCTGCTGATCGGACTTATCTCCGGAATGCTCCACCGCTTAGGTGTCGGCTACGGCATCTTATTTATGGTTTTATATGCGGCACCGTGGCTTGTCTCAGTATTTTAAACAATTGAAGAATTGTAACTGGAATCCGAATCGGTTACCGGTTCCCGCACTAATTTGGAGGTGAGCACAGGTGAGCGTGTTAAAAGATGTTTTTAATCAGATAAAACAAGATCCGGAAAATAGTGATTACACAAACAGAGGGATCGAACCACTTTACTCTGCTGCTCCGACGGCCAAGCTATTAATTATAGGTCAGGCTCCTGGTCAGAAAGCGCAGGATTCGAGAATCGTCTGGAATGATCGAAGCGGCATTCGTCTGAGAGAATGGATGGGTGTATCCAAGGAGACTTTTTATCACTCGGGGAAAATAGCAGTTCTTCCCATGGATTTTTATTTCCCGGGGAAAGGGAAAAATGGCGATCTTCCACCAAGGAAGGGATTCGCATCAAAGTGGCATCATCAATTAATTCAGGCTATGCCGGATATCGAGTTAACTTTATTAGTTGGTTTATATGCACAAAAGTACTATCTGAAAATTAGTTCGGGAATGACGTTAACTCAGATTGTTAAAAATTACCGCAGTTACTTACCTGAATATTTCCCGTTAGCTCATCCTTCACCGCGTAACGATATTTGGATTAAACGAAATCCTTGGTTTGAGGAGAAGGTATTACCTGATCTCAAGAAACAAATTCAGCGGATTTTATAGCTTGGAGAAAGCGTTGATGATAAGCGCTATTCTTTGCCATATAAAAAGTTTCTTTTAAAGGCGATGCCACCTACGGTCAAATAGCCTGCTGTCAGCTTAGTGTTCATGTCTAGATGGTTGCATGCAGTTCGTCACGTAAAAAGGCGCGGCCCTTGGCGGTCAATTGAAGCGCCCGTTTCTCGTTAATGCCGCGTACAACCAGAGAAATTAAATCACCGACTTCGCAAATGTTTAGGATGGAGGACTCCTTTTGAGGCCTTTTATAATCAGGTATTGCACTTAGTTTGACAATTCAAGCCTGTAAGAAAACCCTGAAGGGCCTTAGCCAGTCGAGGTTAACATACAGAAAATCACAATATAGATTTTCGTTCCAAATCAAATATATCTATCTCTTTCTCTTCAAATAATTCCTCTAATGAATCTGTTCCTTTTTCTTGGGCAAATATATACTCATTCTCAGAAATTGGAACAGCGAGTAACCAGGCCACCTTCTTGTTTGAAAAATCAAGTGTCTTTAAATCTTCCCACAAAAATGGTGATACAAATAGAACATGTTTCATTTCGTTATTAGGATAATACATCCTTATCATATCTCGAAAAATTTTACCATGAGATACTAAAAAGTTTGAATTTATAATACAAAAAGCACAGGTTGCCAACACATTAGGAAAATGTTTATACTCTGATGCACTAGCTCCAACAATCTCTATTCGTAAAGGGGGTCCATCGACAGTACATTCAATAGAATAGTCGGAGAGTCCAACTGTTGCGTATGATGTAATACCTTTATAAGGTCTATCAGCGGTTGAAAGTATACCTATATTACTTACATTTTTTTCATCCCAGTATTTTGAAACTTGTGGTTTACCCCCAAAAGCTTGTAAAGCTGACTTTGAATTATTTTATTTTCACTTGAAATACTCATAATAGCCCTCCTCACACTCCACTACAATCTTAATCTCCAAAATAATTGTCAGTCAAATCTTCACCCTTATGACTTCTATTAGTAGATGGTAACTCAGGTCGATAGTGGTCTGGATTATTGTGTTCATCGGTCAATGGTTTGCCAAACATGTTCCTGCCGGTAGAGAAAAAACTGATCTATTGAGCATTGCAAAAATTATCCGATTGCCTTAACTACCTGCCCAAATTTTTGATCTGGTCATCGATTCTGTTCAATGTCGGAATGACCTCATTTGTTTTACTGGCTGTTTTTCTTAAAACGACGACCGCATACAAAGTGCCCTGAAAGCAACCGGTTTGCTGTCAGGGCACTCCTTCTTATTTGTAAAAATTAAGCGGATTTCTTTACGGTTAATCAAGGGTGGGCCAATTCAAAGAATACCCCATTTTCGCTCATATTCTACGTAAAGCTGATAATCTTTTGCATGGAAGCCTTCATCAGCCAACGCATTGACAGCGAGATGAAAATCCAGACGACTCGTTTCCAAAATAATTTTATCCTTTTTTTCGGTCACTACCCAATCATCGTTTACAGAATAAAGAATTTCAATCATCCGAGCAACTTGTTCAAAACGCTCAGATATAAAACGGCCGAATTCCTTGATTGCTTTGGTGTCGGGAATCGAGATTTTGTTTTTCTTCTTGTTAAGGCTATTTATTGAACTTGGTTGAGCTGATCGCGGATAGAAGGTTAAAATAATGATGACCCTTTGGTCGCATGTCAATCGATCTTTTTTCATCAACGTCAACACCTTTCTTCTTTTGAACATACCTTGCGCCGTAAAGTGAATTTATGTTCTTAAAGCGACGCCCAGAAGTTTTGAAGCACGAGAACAGAGAGTACATATCCGAGAATGATATTGACGACTGCTCCTGTACTGAATGCGGCGAACGGCCGCCAACCGAATGATGTCAATTCCTTGAAGCGTGTTGTCAATCCGATTGACAGGAATGTAAAGGTAAACGCCCAAGTTCTAAATTCCTTAATTGGAGCGATCACGTCTGTATTGATCACTGCACGACCGGATGCAGAGTTTGCGGCGATAAAGATTGTCAATAGAATTGATGCGGCAAAGAAGCCAATGATAAATTTGGGAAAACGATGCCAGATTTCTGAAGCGTCTGCCTTCGTTCCTGATTTTTTGTTTTCCCAGAATGTGATCGAAATGAATGCAAGAATGAATGCCCAAACGCCGATAAAAATATCGCGGCCGATTACTTTAATCAACGTGAAAGAATTCAGCGCATGATCACCAAATGAACTGGCTGCTGTTACACCTGCTGCGTCTGCAAATTCGGAAGTGCCAATCCATGCCCCTGCCGGACCTGCCGGAATGCCAAGCAACTTGATGAGGAAGGTGAGCAGGAAAATCGCAGCAACTGCCCAAATGACGACGAGTGATATAGAAATCGAGACATGTTCTTTTTTCGCTTTGATCGCACCGCCGACAGCAATCGCCGCGGATACTCCGCAGACAGAACCGCCAACGCCAAGTGTCGCGGCAAAATGTTTGTCAAGGCCAAACCAGCGAGTGCCGGCAAAATAGATGACGAAGAACGTGATGACTGCGATTACGGTGGCCTGAAGGAAGGCGACAGGTCCTGCTTGAATGATTAATGTAAACGGAAGTGTTGCGCCAAGAAGGACGATGCCGACTTTAACATAGAGTTCAGTACGTAATGCGGAGGAAAACCATCCGGACAGGGGAATGAGGTTTCCGGCAATCAGCCCAATGGCGAGAGCGACGATCGGTGCTTCGAGGTTATATTGCTGTGCCCATCCCCAGGAGCTGAAAATGTTAATCGCGACGCTGATAATGAATAATAGCGTGAAACCTGCTGCAAACTGACCTACTTTGATACGAAGAAACGCTGCCGTGATCGAGAACAGGATGAGATAAGTTACAAATAATAAAATAGTGGATCCTGCATGTGAAGACAACGCACCTCCCAACGTCTGGAAATCAGTCCATCTCGGAATCTGTGCGGTCAGTACCTTTATTGAATGGCCCGTCGTCCAAAATAGAATTCCTGTCAGAACGAGAAATAAACCAATCCATACCGCCCACCAGTCTTCTTTTCTGATCAGCTCAAACCAGCCGCTTTTTCTTACGGTATTCGAATTGTCTTCAGATGTTAAGTCGATTGACATGGTCAAATGCCCCCTTTAAATTGGTCACAATACTAAGCAACAGGTACCATTCGTTTTAATAGACTCTTATCTCATAAACGGTTGACGGTTACATGCAGCAGTTCATTGTACGTTGTTTCATTACGGTCACCTCGTTTTTCCGGTTGTGCAAAAAAAGCCTCATTCTGAAAGAAAGGGCTTGGCACTTAGAACCTCTTCCTTATCTTTCAGGGAAAACCTGTTGGATTTGGCACCTGTACTTTATGTAATATAAAGTGGTTGCCGGGCTTCATCGGGCCAATTCCCTCCGCCTCTCTTGATAAGAGTCAATTAAATTGTTAATATCCTATCATGTTACTCGGAATAAAACAATCACAAATAATTAATTTTTTTAGTGATATGGAAAAAAGCATCTAAATACCTATAATCCGATAAGATATATTGACAATGAACGGTCAAAATTCTAGAATGAATGAAATTAACAATTATCTAAAGTGGTTAAGAAACTGCCTTGTTGATGGCAGCTGTATCTTGCAATCTACGAAATAAGTAAACTGTTACAAGCAAAATGGAAGCCGAGTTTGGAAAACAGGGATAAAATCTTGATCTTTGCAAGGTATTTCCTCAATTCCAAATTGAAAAATTTTTTTGTTTAGGCGATTAAAAATTGTTTGAGAGGGGGACGTATTTTGAGTTATGAAAAGGTGTGGGCAGACAATCAAAAACTAAATAAGAATGAAATAAGTAAGCTTAAAAAAGACGGATTGACCATTTTCGATGATATTCCGCACTACGCGAAAGCCGGCTTTGAATCGATTCCGAAAGATCAGTACATGTATTTTAAATATGCTGGTTTAACGGTGCAGAAGCCTCAGGACAAAGGACTTTTCATGCTGCGCGTCAAAGTTCCAACCGGTATATTGAGCGATGAGCAGGCGGTGACACTTGCGAAAATCGGACACGATTACGGTCGGGATGTTTTGGATATTACAACACGACAGTCGATCCAGTTTCACTGGGTACCGCTTGAAAAATTAACGGAAATTTTTGATCGATTGAAAAAGGTCGATTTGACAACGAGTGAAGCCGAAGGGGACGCACCCAGAAATGTAGTCGGCAATCCATTGGCCGGTATTGATCCGAATGAACTGTTTGATACACGGCCGGTTGTGGAAGAAATCTATCGATTTTTTCAGGATAATCCTGATTTTTCTAATCTACCGAGGAAATATAAAATATCGGTCAATGCAAATATCTTTAATGCCGGGCAGGCTGAAATCAATGACCTCGCATTTACACCCGCAACCAAAGTGATTGATGGGCAGAAGCGGTTAGGGTTTAATGTTAAAGTTGGCGGCGGCCTTGCGGCAAAACCTTATCTTGCCGATGCGTTAAATGTTTTTGTCGTGCCGGATCAGGTAATTAAAGTTGCGGAAGCGGTAACGACAATTTATCGGGATTTCGGCTACCGAAAGAGCAGGGCCCGCGCGCGGCTTAAATATTTGGTTGCGGACTGGGGAATCAGTAAGTTTGAAGAAAAGGTTTTGGAACTGACAGGACCGCTACCCGCAGCGGGTCATGACGAGATCAGTGGATGGAACGGCGGCTTCTTTTTTGGCGCCCATCCGCAAAAGCAGAAGGGCTTGAATTATATTGGAATCAGTGTTCCCGTCGGACGTATCCATTCAGATGACTTTCTTAGAATTGCAGAACTTGCGCGAACATATGGAAATGGAGAACTGAGGACGGTAAGCTCTCAGAATTTGATTATCCCCAATATACCGGATCAGGTACTGGATGAATTACTGACAGACAATATTTTCAAAAAATTTCCTATTCATCCGGCACACTTCACCGGCTACGCAATGGCCTGTACTGGTGATGAATTCTGTAATAAGGCATTGACGAACACCAAGGACAGAATGGAAGAGATCGCCGCTCGGCTCGATAGAGAAGTTGATCTGGATGTTCCGGTGCGCATTTACATGGTGGGGTGCACCAATTCGTGCGGTCAGCGTCAAATTGCCGATATCGGCATTCAAGGTCTTAAGCTGAGAGCAGAGAATAATCAACTCGTTGACGCTTATGAGCTATTTGTAGGGGGCACGCTCATTGGAGGCGGTCATTTCAATGAACGTCTGAAGGGAAGAATCAGAGCATCGGTGATTTCCGACGTGCTTAAGGAATTTCTTATTTATTTTAAGAATGAAAAAGAAAAAGGGGAAACATTCTTTGAATTTAAAAACAGGTTGGGGACAGAAAAATTGCAGGTTGTTCTTGATGCTATTCTGGAAAACTTCGACAATTGATAAGGGATGTGTGAAAAGACGATGAAGTTATTTCGTTTTATTGTGTCTACGGAGGAAGGTGAACTTCCGGTTATTGCCGCTGCGGAAAGTGAGGAAGCGGCTTTGCAGGTGGTAGATCAGGAAATTCAGCATAATCTGTTGATTCAGCCGAAAATCAGAGATGTCGTCTTAATCGAGAAGAAAGGCATTAAAAAAAGTGGAGCCGGTTATTTGATCCAGCCCCGGAAATCTTATGAGTAGGGGGTGCGCGGCATGGGAAAAGTTTACCTCGTCGGAGCGGGACCGGGAGATCCGGGACTGATAACAGTCAAGGGATTGCGGATTCTTCGGACTGCGGATGTGATTCTCTATGACAGGCTGGTCAATAAAGATCTGCTCAGGGAAGCGAAACGAAATGCCACACTGATTTATTGCGGGAAGAAACCTCATGCGCACCCATTGAATCAGCGCGCGATCAATCGACTGCTTGTGAATTATGCGAATGAATATTCCATTGTTGTGCGGTTAAAAGGGGGGGATCCCTTTACTTTCGGGCGCGGCGGAGAAGAGGCAGCCGAACTGGTTAAAGAGCAGATTGATTTTGAAATTGTGCCTGGAATTACGGCGGGGATTGCCGCACCGGCTTATGCAGGTATTCCAGTTACGCACCGAGGCTATGCGGGTTCGGTCGCTTTTTTGACCGGTCATAGCAAAGTCGGCAATAAGAGTGTAGCGCAATGGTCTGTGTTAGCGTCAGCGGCTGATACGTTGGCGATCTATATGGGTGTGTCCGCCTTGCCTCATCTTGTTTCCGGGCTGATAGCCGGTGGCAGAAGTCCGTCTACACCAACAGCGCTTATTGAATGGGCGACGACGGAGCATCAACGCACATTTACCGCGCCTTTGTGTGATCTATGTGAATTAGCTGAGCAGGCGCATATTTGCAATCCATCCATGATCATTGTCGGTGAGGTTGTGAGGCTCAGGGAGCAATTGAAGTGGTTTGAAAACCAAAGGTGCGGCAAAACAAGCTAAGGGAGGTCTTCCGATGCAGGCAATTATGTATGTTGCCCATGGTTCACGAGTTGCTGAGGGTGTCCATCAAGTGAATCAATTTCTTGAGAAATGTATGGATCAGATCAATGTGCCTATTCAGAAAATAAGCTACCTTGAACTTGTCAGACCGACGATTCTTGAAGGAATCAGTCACTGCGTTGATCTTGGAGCAGATTGCATTGTTGTTCAGCCGATCCTCCTTCTGTCGGCGGGGCATGACAAACGGGATATTCCCGGTATCATTGACAAGGCAAGGAAAATATTTCCCAATGTCCGATTTATCTATGGACAGCCGTTTGGCGTAGACAGCTGTATTATTGATATTCTGTTCGAACGACTCCGTGAACAGCAAACTGGTTCGGAACGAGTCGAAGATGTCTTGGTCGTTGGCAGAGGATCAAGTTACCCAGAAATACCGCAAGCTTTTGCTCAAATTCGTTCCATGTTGATGAAACGGGGCATCCATCATGTTTCTGTATGCTATATGGCGGCTGCCCGGCCTCTGTTAAAAGAAGGGCTCGAACAAGCATCGAAGCACCTGTCGGGTAAACTGTACATTTTACCTTACCTGCTATTTTCGGGAATTCTGATGAAGTCCATGAAAAGGATCATAGCTGCCAAAGACAATCGATCTTCTCTAGTGCTTTGTCGATCGATAGGCTACCATCCGCTGCTGATCCGATTGCTCAAGAAAAGAATTGAGGAGTCGATGTCTTATGATCGATTACCCACTCAATCTTGATCTTGACGGAAGGGTTGCGGTTGTCATCGGTGGAGGACGCATTGCGACACGTAAAATCCGCTCGTTAATCCGGTGTCACGCCAAGGTGACCGTCATTTGTGAGCAAGCATCTCATCAGATTCAGGAGTGGTCGGAGCATAATGATGTCATCTGGATAAGGAGAAATTGGAGAAGTGGAGACACTGATCATGCATTCTTGACAATCGTAGCAACGAATAACGAGAGTGTGAATACTGAGATTGCTCGATCTGCAGGTCCGAATCAGTTAATTTGTGTCGCGGGAAAGACAGCCCTTGGAAATTTTTCCGTACCGGCCGTAACTCGTCGCGGTCGCCTGACTGTTGCTGTGGCAACAGGTGGAGCAAGTCCTCTTTATGCAAAAAAGCTGCGCGACCAGATCGCCTGTAATCTCGATGAAGATCTTGAAGACTATCTGGACTTTCTCTATGTATTTAGACAAGAGATCATAAAAAAGGGCTTGAGCTCGGAGCTTAAAGAGGCGTATCTTAAAAGTATACTTCAACCAAAATATCATGACAGAAATAATCAAGATGAATTAATGAAAGCTATGAATCAGTGGACTCGAAATCAAGCATCTGAAACACAAAGCTAGGTATAAATGTGGATGAAGACGCCAACAGGGAACCGTTGTCTTTTCTGGAAATAATGAAAGGCCGGACGGTACTTCTTTCGAATAAAGGTGTCAATAGATACATGGTTTTCGCCGATTAACAGATGCCGTTTTTAAACAGCTTGGCGAAAAGAGAGGAATAATGTAATGAGAACGATCCTTGTCGGATCAAGAAAAAGCAAACTTGCATTAGCGCAGACCTATGAAGTGATCGATGCGCTGCTTCGAATAGAGGATCACTTTGATTTTTCAATCGTGCATCTTTTGACGAAAGGTGACCGAATGAAAAATGTTCCGCTCTCTAACTTAGGTGGTAAAGGGGTGTTTGTTAAGGAAATCGAGCGCGCGCTTCTAGATGGAAAAATTGATCTTGCTGTCCATAGCATGAAAGACATGCCTACTGTATTGCCCGATGGATTGGAAATTATATCTGTTCCGAAAAGAGCGGATGCACGTGATGTTTTGATCTCACGAACGGGTGCGTCGCTCAATCAGTTGTCTCCGGGAACGGTCATTGGTACGGGAAGTTTGCGAAGGGCAGCGCAGATCCTTCATGTGCGGCCGGACATAAAGATCAGACACTTGCGCGGTAATGTCGATACACGCTTGAAACGACTTGCGAACGGAGATTTCGACGCGATCATACTTGCTGCCGCGGGGCTGCAGCGACTCGGCCTTTCTTATCAGGACAAGCTTCTTCCCCTGTCTGTGATGCTGCCGGCAGCGGGTCAAGGTGCACTCGCGGTTGAATGTCGTTCAGCGGATACTGAATTGAAAACATTGCTGAGAAAAATCAATGATGATGATACGGAACGTACGGTTCGCGCCGAACGTGCTTTTCAACAAAAATTGAACGGCAGTTGCCGGGTGCCGATCGCGGCCTTCTGCAAACGGCTAAACGATACGACGCTTCAAATGAACGGACTTGTCTCTTCGATCGATGGGCGACAGGTTTTGAAAACAGATCGAACTGGAGAAAATCCGGAAGAACTTGGTTTACTTGCCGCGAAGGATCTTCTTAGACAGGGTGCCGCTGAGATTCTTGAGGGTCTGTAGGAGGCGGCGATGAATGATTTCTTCTCTAGAGGGACGACGCATACTGATTACACGCCAAGCTGAGCAAGCGGCCTCTATGTGTGCTTTTATTCATCAATTAGGCGGAATACCGATTTGTGTTCCGGTCATTTGTTTTAAATCTGTTGCACTTTCTTGCTCCGAACAGTCGGCGCTGCGTGCACAGATTCGACAGGCCGGTTGGATCATTTTTACCAGCCGCAACAGCATTGATTTTCTGATCGAATACCGATATATGTCGGATTTATTAAAGAAAAAGAAAATCGCGACTGTCGGAATACAGACCGCACATCGATTAGAAGAAATAGGATTACATGCCGATATTGTCTCTCGGACCTTTAATGTAGAGATGCTGGTCAGAACCTTTCGGGAACGAGAGATTCATGAAGAAACAATTGTAATTCCGCACGGATCACTAGCCAACATGTCCCGATTCAATGAATTAAGGCTGATCGGCATGCAAGTATATGAGTCTACTATTTATGAAACGATACCCGACTGGCAGGAAAAAGAGCGACTGGCAGAAGTTGTCAAATCGGGAAGCCTTGACGCGCTGACGTTTGCCAGTCCATCCGCTGTTCGCTTTTTTACTGAAATGCTGGATGAACACCTTTGGCGCCAAGTTCTGGGCAGCAGTACCGTCGTTTCAATCGGGGACATAACCGCTCAGACGCTGACAAATTTGGGGTATCCGCCCGATGTGATTCCCGATCGCTACACAGCGATGGATATGATCAGGGCTCTGGAAAGGTATTATTAGAAAACTTGGCTTCGCCAAGCCGCCGTCGCACTTACACTAAATTCCTCTAAATCTTTATACTTTCTTAATTTATGTAAAAAAGAAAATCGTTAATTAATCGGTGTGGCAGGCATTGGAAGTTCATTTAATAAAAGGAAAAGTGGTGGTTTTTTTGTCAGATAAAGCAGTAAACTTATCGCTGGTTAAGCTAGTGATTATCATTGCGACAACCGTCTATTCTTTTACAAGCATGTCTAATGCATTTTATTTGATGTCCTATGCCGCGATTCCGTGGTATATTCTAGCTGGTATTCTATTTTTTATTCCCTACGCCTTGATCGTATCTGAATATACAGGCAACTTTAAAAATCAAAGCGGAGGCATTTATAGCTGGATTGTGAATTCGACCAGTCCAAGAGTAGCTTTTATGACCGTGTTTCTGTGGTACAGCAGCTATACGATTTGGATGGCAAGCTTGTTTATGAAGTTTTGGATTCCGCTGTCTATTCTATTTTTTGGTGAGGATCGAACGACTTCTTCTCGTTTAGTGTTGGGTATACCGCAAATACGGTGGTTAGGATTGGGCTCGCTAGTCGCAGTGGCGCTTGTCGCACTTTTAATTAGTCGCGGGTTTACCACCATCTCCCATTTCATGTTATTAGGCGGTGTATTCATCTTAATTCTTTTTGGTATTGCAGCCATAAGCAATCTGTTTGTTTTAATTCACAACAACTTTACTTTTAGCCAGCCGTTTCAGGGGATGCATTCACTGCTCGCCGCTCAAAATCCTACATATCAAGGCTTATTTGGAAATCTGGGCTTTTTTATTTTCGGCATAACTGCTTTTGGTGGTTTGGATACCGTTGCCAGTCTGGTAGACAAAACCGGTACAGGTAAAAATAAATTTCCCAAAGCGATTCTAATCGCGACGTTTGTTATCGCTGGCACTTATTTATCGGGAATTTTTCTTTGGGGCGCAAGTGCAAATTGGCACACCCTTTTTGCAAATAAAGACGTCAGTCTGGGAAACGCGATGTATTTTTTAATGCAGAATCTAGGTGAGCAAGTCGGACAGATTAGCGGTCTGTCGGCGGATAAAGCCGCACTTGTAGGTCAAGTGTATTTGCGTATCACAGGCTTAGCGTTATTCTGGGCATATGTCGGTTTGCTGGTCACAATATCTTATGCTCCATTGAAAGCTATAATCGAAGGAACACCGAAATCCTATTGGCCAAAGGCGTTGACACGGAAAAACAAGCATAATATTGTCCGCAATGCCGTTTGGGTTCAGGCTGTTTTGATTATCGGTTTAGTATTGCTTGTGTCTTTTGGTAATGCTAAGGCGACAAGTCTATACAACAATCTTACCCTGATGACAAATGTCTCGCGATCAATTCCCTATCTGATCGTTGCTTTATCGTTTCCCTTATTCAGGCGTAAGCGCAGTACCTATGAATTATTAACGGAGTCACAGGTACCATGGGCCAGTGGTACTGTGAGTGTAAGTATTGTGGCTGCTATTATTTTTACAGTCATCCAACCCATAACACAGGCCAGGTATTTGGATTCGTTCTTCCTTATTATCGGTCCGATTGCTTTCTCACTAATCGCTTTATGGCTGTACCGCCAGTTTCAAAAAAAAATCAGTGCAAATTTAGCGGGTATTTCTAATCATCGCTCGTAAATCGAGGCTTTAAAATAACTTACAACGTTCCATTCATTAAAAGTAGGTGATTTCTTTATGACTATTTAACAAAAAAGTCATATTATTTTTTACTTCAAGTGATGAACATCATTTAATTAATGCTTATGTTTTGATTTCAAGCCGCTTTTTTGTTATTTTTTAAAAGACAGTGGCTAATGGAGCGACACCCGTCCGTTTCAATCGGTTCCATTGTTTGAAGAAGATCGGAGGAAGCGGGTTCATGCATATTCTGACAATTGGAGTCAACCATCGAAATACTCCGGTGAACATGAGAGAGAAATTAACCGTTCATCCGTCGGATTTAGAGCAGGCACTCCTTAAATTGAGAAAAGCGAAAACAATTGCTGAAGATGTGATTCTATCGACATGCAACCGAACAGAACTCTATGTCGTCTGTGAACAACTGCATGATGGTCGTTATTATAGCACGAAATTTTTTACCGAATGGTTCAACATAAAGGCTGAGCAAATTGCTCCCTATTTAATGATTAAGGAAGATCAGGAAGTGGTTCGCCATCTCTTCCGTGTGACCTGCGGATTGGAGTCAATGGTTTTGGGTGAGACGCAGATTCTTGGTCAAGTCAGAACCGGTTTTTTGGCGGCGCAGCATGCCGGAACAATCGGAACCTTTCTCAATGAATTGTTCCAACAGGCGCTGAATGTAGCGAAACGCGCACAGAATGAGACGCAAATTAATGATCACCCGGTTTCGGTCGGCTATGCGGCGGTTAAAATGCTTCAGAATGCGGTTGGCTCACTTGAAAACAGATCGGTGCTGATGATTGGTGCGGGCGATATGAGCAGGCTGACACTCAAGCATCTGTCTGTGATCGGTATGGGGCAGTTGACGGTGATGAACCGAACGAAAGAACACGCGGTTCATTTAGCGGAGCAGTTTCATGGAAAGGCTGCGACTCTCGATGAACTTGCGGTCCGGATCAAGCAAAGTGACATTGTCTTTACGTCGACTTCGGCTCCTGAATTTCTGCTCACAAAAGCGGATATTCTTCCGCTTATTGCGGCACGTGCGGGGCGTTTGCTGATCCTTATCGATGTCGGCGTTCCGAGAAATATTGATCCGCAGATTGCCTCATTGGACGGTGTCCTTCTGTATGATATTGATGACATGGACCGGATCGTTGATGACAGCCTGGATGAGCGAAGGAGGGCTGCACTGCAAATTGAGCAGTTTGTTGAACAGCAGCAGATGAAGTATACCGAATGGCTTCGGACACTTGCTGTTATACCGGTCATCTCCGCTTTGCGAAAAAAAGCACTGTCTCTGCATGCCGGTGCGATGAGGCGCATTGAGAATAAGCTGCCCGGAATGACGGAGCAACAGTTTAAGATCATCAGCCGGCAGACAGAGCAAATGATTAATCAGCTGCTCCGTGATCCAATTCATAATATCAAGGAATTAGCGCGACACGATCAGGAAATTCGTGCGGTCGATCATTTTGCCGAATTATTTAATCTAACGGGAGATGGGAAGCCGTCCGCTCAGACAGGTCAATCAGATCGCGTTCCAAATCCTTCTGTTGAAAAAAGAGCGACTCATCAACCGATTCATAGCGGTTGAGAAATGTTCAATGATAAAAACAGTTTTTCTATATGTTTCAAAGCATAATGGTGATTCGAAAGAATGCACCATTTATTATTTTGCCGTGTTCTTGGGCCGCAGATACTACAGCCCTGAACTTTAATCCGTCATTTCTGCCGTTCGTTCCTGATTTTCGTCATCTCATTCTGTTAACGCTTTCATAATCTCTTTTGTTGCTACAATTAGTGTGTGGAAAGAAAATAAATTCTTTAGAAAAGCAGATTTTACAGCTTTCTATGACTAATTGGAGCGAAAAGAGGTCATTAAAATGACAAATGAAATGAAAAGCTCAAAACAATCCCGTCTGTCTGTGCTGATTGGAACGGTTATTGCAATGATTGGTTTAGGTACCATCTATACATGGAGTTTATTTAATCAACCGCTTGCCGACACGTACGGCTGGAGTGTCGGCGCGGTCGCAACGACGTTCTCAATTATGAGTTTTGCTCTGTCCTTTTCGACTTTGTCGGCGAGCAGCATTCAGAAGAAATTGGGAATTCGCGGATTGCTCATTCTTAGTGGTGTGGGCATGGGTGCGGGACTGATGATCAGTTCGATTTCTTCATCATTGTGGATGCTTTATATTTTCGCAGGCATACTTGTTGGTGCCGCAAACGGTATTGGTTACATGACAACACTGTCGAATGCGATTCAGTATTTTCCTGAGAAAAAAGGGTTGATTTCGGGAATTGCAGTAGGCGCATACGGAACCGGAAGCCTGTTGTTCAAATATGTTCTCGGATTTTTCATCGATTCTGTCGGTGTTGTGCAAGCGTTCCTCTATTGGGGCGCGATCATCACCCTCTTACTTATCGTTGGCGCGTTCTTAATTAAAGAAGCGAAAGTTGCGGCAAGTCCGCAAAAAAGCAGTAAAAGCATTCAGAATGATTATACCTTGAAAGAAATGCTGCACACGAAGGAAGCGTATCTTTTATTCTTTGTTCTGTTCACCGCATGTATGAGCGGCTTGTATCTGATCGGCAGTGTGGCGAATATCGGTGTCAGCCTTGCCGGGTTGGATCTTGCGACGGCGGCGAATGCAGTTGCGCTTGTCGCGATCTTCAACACCACCGGACGCATTGTACTAGGCACCGTATCCGATCATTTTGATCGGTTGAAAGTGATTGCCGTATCGCTGTTCATTACGGCGGCAGCCGCACTTGTTCTCAGTGAATTGAAACTAAACTTTGCTTTGTTCTTCATCTGTGTGTCCAGCGTCGCGTTTTGCTTCGGCGGGAATATCACAATCTTCCCAACGATTGTTTCCGAATTCTTCGGATTGAAAAATCAAAGCCGAAACTATGGAATCATCTATCAAGGTTTCGGAATCGGCGGGTTAAGCGTATCCTTCGTTTCCGGATTTCTAGGGGGATTCGCGCCAACGTTCAACTTTATTGCGCTGCTATGCGTCGCCGCCTCCGTTGTTGCGCTGCTGCTCCATGTTCCGGGTATGAAACGCGCGCCTTTGTTTGCCGCTCACAAAGTACAGGAAGAAAGAAGATAATTTGTTTTGAGGATGAAAAAAGAGCATTATAAATAGATAGCTTGTGAGTTTTTCGCAAAAGCTTCTGCCTTCAGCATCCAAATCATAGGTGTTTGAGGCAGAAACTTTTTGCTGTTTCGACGAAGGGTGGCGCAGATTTGCAAAAGTTTGCTAAAATGATTATGAAATCGGTACCATTACGAGCTGGAAGCGGGTGAAAAACCACGATGACATCATTTGTGACGATGCTGTTTCAATTATTCGAGCGGGCGGCATTATTGATTGTTTTTCTTTTTTTAATCACTCGGATCCCGCGTTTTAAAGAGATCTTGCAGCGCGAAAAGCATTCGCCAACCGAGCTTGCGATTTTGACATCTATTTTTTGCCTGTTTGCCATTTTAAGTACTTATTCAGGGATTCACGTGGAAGGATCACTCGTGAATGTCCGCATCGCAACGATTGTATCAAGTGGCATTCTATTTGGACCGGCGGTCGGCATGATTACGGGTTTCGTTTCCGGTACACACCGCTATTTGATTGATATCGGAGGCGTTTCGGCACTTCCATGCTTTATTACAAGCTCATTTGCCGGAGTTGTTTCGGTATGGATTCATAAAAAGGTAAAGAAATCACAGCGCTGGATCTATGGTATCGCCGGCGGGATGTTCTGCGAACTGTTAACGATGGTGCTCATCCTTTTGATGGCCGGTTCGTTTGAACGCGGCTGGAGTATTGTCTCGCAGATTGCCTTGCCAATGATCTTAGGTGAAGTCAATATCGGTTTCATTGTTCTGCTCGTCATGAGTGTTGAAGGAGAAAAGGAAAAAATCGCTGCGATGCAGGCGAAGCTTTCTCTGGACATCGCTAACAAGACACTTCCTTATTTTCGTTCTGTTAATAAGAATTCTCTGGCAAAAATCTGCAGCATCATTAAACAAGAAATTCATGCGGATGCTGTGGCGATGACGGATAAAGAGACCGTTCTTGCATACGTTGGTTTTGGTGAGGAACGCTACACGGTCGGCAAAAATATCGTCAGCGAATTGACGAAAAAGGTGATTAGGCAAGGCCATATTACCTTCTCAAACGATTCGTCGGAGCATCATCTGCCGCAAATACAATCCGTACTTATTATTCCGTTAAAAGAAAAGGATGAAGTTACAGGGACGCTTAAGACATACTATCGCAAAGCGACAAGAATGACCTATTCTCAGCAGACACTGGCAATCGGTCTTTCACAGATGATCTCCACCTTATTGGAGATTTCCCGAATGGAACAAATCAAAGAGGCGGCGAGCAAGGCAGAACTGCGGGCACTTCAATCCAAGATCAATCCGCATTTTCTTTTTAACGCACTGAACACGATTGCATCTCTGACGCGCAGAGATCCGGGAAAAGCACGTGAATTGATTATCCATTTATCCGGATATATGCGTTCGAATATCGAACGAACAGACGAATTGATTGATATGAATGAGGCCATTCAGCAGGTAAAGGACTATGTCGAAATCGAGCGCGCAAGATTCGGCCACCGACTGGAGGTAGACTATGACCTTGATCCGGTCGATATAAAAATTCCCAGCCTTCTGGTGCAGCCGCTCGTGGAAAATGCGATCAAGCATGGCGCATTGAAAGCGGGGGGCCAAGGCAAGGTTACGATAAGCGTAGAAGCATTGAATCATTGTGTTCGTATTCATGTGAGGGATAACGGACCAGGTATTGATCAGAACACGATTGATCACTTGTATCAAGAGCAAATGCCGGCAAAGAAAATCGGTTTGCTAAACGTTCATCAGCGCGTAAAATTAATTTATGGGAACGGATTGATTATTCGCCATTTGTCGCCCGGTACGGACGTTTACTTCGACATTAAGAAGGTGGATTAATGAAAGCAATTATCGTTGAAGATGAGCAATTAGCGCGTGATGAACTTGAGTTCTTAATCAAGACATACAGTTCAATCGAAATTACAGACTGCTTCGAAGACGGTCTTGATGTGTTGAAATTTTTACAGGAAAATGAGACCGATGCAATTTTTTTGGATATCAATATTCCATCTCTTGACGGTATGCTTTTAGCAAGCAATATCAGCAAGTTCAAACGGAAGCCGTATATTATTTTCACTACGGCTTATAAGGAACATGCGGCAAAAGCCTTTGAACTGGAGGCTTTCGATTATATTTTGAAGCCCTATGATGAAAAGCGGATTGCACCGATGCTGGCCAAACTGGAGACCGCATTTCGGCGTGATCATCAATCGATAGGAAAAATAATTGATCCACGTGATCAAGCAGCCGCACAAGACGAATCAATTCATCCGAGGCGGATCAATCTGCGCCATGATGAGAAAATCATTGTCAAAGATGTTGATGACCTTTATTATGCGGAAGCAAACGAAAAAGTGACGCTGGTGTATACCAACGATCAGCAGTATACAATGCCAATGAGCCTGTCCGAATTTCAGGGGATGCTGCCCCAAAAGTTATTCTTTCGCTGTCATCGCTCCTATACAGTCAATCTGTCCAAAATCCGTGAAATTGTGCCGTGGTTTAATCAGACCTATCTCGTACGTTTGAACGATCTTAAAGCCGAGATTCCGGTCAGCCGAAGTAAAGTAAAGGAGTTTCGACAACGGATGCATTTGGATTTGTAATTAAATACTGCCAAGCGGTCTATTAGAGATAAGCGACATACTGAGAAATGAATTTGTTTTTATCACTGATTATTAGAGAAGTATCTGTTATAAAAAAATCGCTCAGCCGTAACAGGACTGAGCGGTTTTTCTATGTGGACTTGTCTAAGATAAATGCATTTTGATTGCTCCGGAGCGCTGATTAATCGGCGTTTCCCCAGATCTTTTTCGCGGCAGCGACAACCAATTCGATTTTTTTCCATTGCTGTGCTTCGGTAAGTTTATTCCCTTCTTCGGTTGAAGCGAAGCCGCATTGCGTGGACAAACAAAGGTTTTTCAGTGGGACATAGGTTGTTGCTTCTTCGATTCGTTTCTGCAATCCGACTACGGATTCAAGTTCGGGAAATTTAGAGGTTACCAGACCAAGGACAACTTTTTTATTGGAGTCTTCTTTAAATAGCTCACCGAGCGGAGCAAAGTCGCCGGAGCGTTCATTGTCGTATTCAAGAAAATAACCGTCGATATTTAGTCGCGCAAGGTATTTTGCGACCGGTGCATAGCCGCCGGAAAACAGGAATGTAGACCGAAAGTTGCCACGACATATATGGGTCGTTACGGTCAAATCTTCAGGAAGTCGTTTTAAAGCTTCGTTGATTACAGTCACACCGTCTTCAGCAATTTGTTCGTTTTTTGCCTTTTCCTCAGCATTCTTGGCATTTATAATTTGATCGATCAGGAAGGCCCAAGTTGTATCGTCAAGTTGAAGATAACGGCAGCCAAGGTCGTAAAATCGCTGAATCGTCTGATGATAGGCAGTGGCCAAATCTGCTAAGAATGCTTCACGCGTAGCGTAACAATGATCGGCTTCATTGCTGCGATGATCACGGAAATAGAGCGTTGGACTAGGAATTGTCTGCTTGACCAGAATGCCTTCCGGTACGATGCTCTGCATGAATTTAAATGCTTCAAAAAAAGGATGTTCCGGGTTATAGGAAACCTTGTCAACGAAGCGCACGTTTGTATCGCGTGTTTTTGCTCCTTGGAATTTATAACTTGCATTTTGAGAATAGCTTTCGACACCGTTTAATGCGGCAAGAAAGTCAAGATGCCACCAGCTGCGGCGGAATTCTCCATCTGTGACTGCCTTCAGTCCCGATTGAATTTGCTTCTCAACAATTTTTTTTATTTCTTCATTTTCTACTTGAGTTAATGCTGTTTTGTCAATTTCTCCTGAGTCAAATTTCTCCCGAGCCCTTTTCAATTTGGTCGGGCGTAAAAAACTTCCTACTTGGTCGAATCTGAATGGTGCCTGTTTTGCAGCGGTTACTGTCACTTCTGTTGCCTCCTCAAAATAATTTTCTTGTTTAATGATTCTGTTACAACCGCACCGATTGGTGAAGTCGGTCTGTCCGAAGAGATTTCATTGACTCAGCATATTTTCGATGCAAAAAAGCCTTCTTCGAGGGAGAAGAAGGCTGCGCGTTCAAGTCTCTTCTTATCCCTCCGGCACATTTTACCGGCTGGGATTAGCACCTTGTCGCGAAACGACGGTTGCTGAAGCGTCATTGGGCCAGTCCCTCAGCTTCTCTAGATAAGAATCATTTATTAATTATAAGGTTTTAATGTAGTTTACGATAAGTTGCCTATTTATTCAAGAGTTTTCTGTAGCCCTACTCTAAATATAAACGATTGGCGGTCAGCAGCTATTGATACAGTGCATGGAGCCAGTAATTGTTAATAAACGAATATTCACCTTTACTGAAGAAAAATCTAATCTAAATATAATAAAACACATTGACTTACTGTGGATTAATTCTTATACTGTTATCAATGCCGAATAGAGGCAAGTGCAGCAGAGAAACATCAACAATGGGGGGAATTTCTATGATGAAATTGGACAATAAACATCAAGAATGCTGTTGTTGGCATTGACGTCAACTGTATCAGGAGATTCAAAACAGAACAGCAACAGAATAGTTTTTTCAAAAAAGAGAGGTAGAAAACATGGGGAAGATAAAAAGAAAGGTAATGATGCTCGTTGGCGCATTGTTCGTCGTTTCATCATTAGTCGGCTGTGGAGCGAACACAAGTGGAGACGATGCTTCATCAAATAAAAAATCGGCGAGCAATTTGGCCGACAAACAGGTATTGAATTGGATCGCGACTGTCGAACTGCCAACTGCCGATTCAGTGAAAGAATATGACACGGCAAGCTCAGAACAAATTGATATTTTTGCTGAAGGATTGTACAAAATTAACGGGGAAAATGAACCTGTTCCCGCCATTGCCGACGGGCGTCCAAAGGCGACAAATGATAAGAAAACAGAATACACGATTAATATTAAGAAAGGTTTGAAATGGTCTAACGGCGATCCGTTGACGGCAAAGGATTTTGTTTTTGCCTGGCAGCGCTTGTTTGATCCAAAGACGGCGGCACAAAATGCCAGCACATACTTCAATATAAAGAATGCGCAAGCCATCAATGAAGGAAAAAAGGATAAAAGCGAGTTAGGCATTAAAGCACTTTCCGATACAAAGCTTCAGGTCAACTTGGAATATCCGGACGCATATTTTGAAGAAACACTTTCTGATGAGAATCTTTTCCCGCAAAATGAAAAATTCGTAACTGCGAAGGGCGATAAATACGGATCAAGCAGTGAGAATACGTTGAGCAACGGACCATTTGTTCTGACTGACTGGGACGGTACCGGGCTGACATGGAAGTATAAGAAAAACAAAAATTACTGGGATAAGAAAAATATTAAACTAGACCAGATTAATGTACAGGTTGTGAAAGAAACAGCAACCGGTATTAATCTGTATCAAGACGGTACCGTTGACGCCGCGGCACTATCCGGTGACTTTATTAAGCAGTACAAAGATGATCCGGGATATAAGAAAGTTTTAGCACTGCGCGCAACAAATCTTGAGTTAGGGACAAGCTCAAATAAAGATCTGCAAAATGAAAATCTGCGAAAAGCGTTAAGTTTATCGATTGATCGCAATGAACTCGTTAACAATGTGCTTGCAGACGGTTCCAGGGCGGCGACCGGAGCAATTCCAAAGGGCATTGCGAAGAGTCCGAAGGATGGAACAGATTTCGCGGATGCGGCAGGAAACCTAGTGCAGCATGATTCCGCAAAGGCAAAGCAACTATGGAATAAAGCGAAGAAAGAACTTGGCAAGAACAAAGTATCTTTTACCTTATTGACTACTGACGATGATGTCTCTAAGGATGTCGGTGAATACTTGCAGAGTCAAATAGAAACAGCACTTCCAGGAGTAAAGATTAATTTGAGCAACGTTCCTGCAAAGGTCCGTTTCCAGAAAATGATGTCCTATAAGTTTGACTTAGCTCTCGGAGGCTGGACCGGAGACTTTGATCCGGTGAGCTATTTAAATCAGTTCTACTCAACGTTTGAACATAATCACGCCAAATTTAACGATCCTAAATATGATCAGCTGATCGATAAAATTAAAACAAAGGATTTGACCGATCTAAATCATCGATGGGAAGATTTGCTGACAGCTCAAAAGTATTTATTGGATAAACAAGTGGTTATTCCATTAGATCAAGGTGCGGAAAACTACCTGGTGAATACGAAAGTTAAGGGAATCGTAACACATAATCTTGGAGCCCCCCTTGACATAACACGTGCGTATTTTGTGAAATAATGATCGATCATTACAAAAAGGGAGGGGATCTTTTTCTGCCCCTCTCTTTTTTATTGATGTTCTTTGGAGGGAAGGTTTTGGGTTGGCTAAATGGATAAAATTCATAGGTAAAAGAATCATCTACATGCTGGTTACGATTCTATTAATCAGTTCGGTTACTTTTTTTCTCATGCAAAAGCTCCCGGGATCTCCCTATGGAAATGAAGAAAAAATTACTTCCGCTCAGAAAAAAGTGATGAATGAACGCTATGGTTTAGACAAACCGGTTGCCGAGCAGTATCTGCTCTACATGGCCGGTATCGCCCGAGGTGATTTCGGTATATCGCTGCAATTCGGCGATCAGCCGGTGGGAAAAATTATTGCGGCCAGAATTGGTCCGTCTGTTCAACTGGGCATTCAGGCCATTATTTTGGGTACAGTGGTTGGGATCATTCTAGGCATTATTTCAGCCATGTTTCAGAATACATGGATTGATACCTCCACTTCATTGACCGCGATTCTCGGACGCTCCGTTCCTAACTTTGTTTTTGCGGTTCTTTTACAGCTTATTTTCGCCATTCATTTGCAATGGCTGCCGATCGGATTGTGGGATCAGGGATTTTATTCAACCGTTCTTCCAACGATTGCCCTTTCATTCGCTCCAATGGCGGACGCGGCTCGATTTGTTCGAACTGAGATGATCGACGTTTTGCATAGCGATTTTATTGAATTAGCGCGCGCCACTGGAATAGGAGAATGGGAAATAGCCGCGAGACACGGCTTAAGAAATGCGGTCATTCCGCTTATCACGATATTAGGTCCGATGGTTGCCAGCTTGCTGGTCGGTTCTTTAGTCATTGAAAAAATCTTTGCCGTTCCCGGTATTGGTGAGCAATTCATCAAATCAATTCTTTCAAATGATTATTTTACAATCATGGGTCTCACCATTCTCTACTCTGCTTTACTGGTCGCCGTTATCTTGGTTGTTGATATTCTCTATGTATTGATCGATCCGAGGATACGCCTGAGTGAGGGGGATGAAGAATGAGCGAACCTGTACGTCCGATCGAAAAGATCCCTGATCACTATTTCAGACTACATCATTCTGAGAAAGCTTATGAAAACGAAGCAATCCAGACAAAATCGGTTAACTTCTATCAAGACAGCTGGAGAAGATTAAAGAAAAATAAAGGGGCAGTCGCTTCTTTTGTCGTATTGCTTCTTATTTTATTCATTTCAATCGTGTCGGTCTGGATAACGCCGCATGATCCTAATGCTCAGGAAGTCAGATATTCTTTTTTACCGCCCAAAATTCCCGGGGTCTCGATTAATGGATTTAACGGTTATGCGAAACAAGGAGATCGCTGGGTGGATGTGTATCAACAAAAACAGGTGCCTTCCGGAAGCTATTACTATTTAGGTACGGATAAATTCGGCAGGGATCTGCTTTCACGATTGCTTTTTGGAACAAGAATTTCGCTGCTTATCGCCTTTTTCGCCGCTTTTCTTGACCTGACGATCGGTGTGGCCTATGGTCTGACCTCAGGCTGGATTGGCGGCAAGGTTGATACGGTGATGCAGCGCATCCTGGAGATCATCTCAGGCGTGCCGACACTTGTTGTTGTCGTATTGATGCTGCTCGTGTTTCCACCCGGAATTGTATCGATCGTGATGGCGATGGTTCTGGTCGGATGGATCACGATGGCCCGGGTCGTTAGGGGGCAGACATTACAATTAAAAAATCAGGAATTTGTTCTGGCAGCCAAGGTTCTGGGGCAAAGTCCATTGAAAATCGCACTTGGCGAGATCTTTCCTAATCTAAGCAGTGTCATTATTATTCAAACCATGTTCACCATTCCAACTGCCATTTTCTTTGAAGCGTTTTTAAGCTTTATTGGGTTGGGCATGCGCGCACCCAGCGCCTCTTTAGGAACACTGATTAATGACGGATACCAGACATTTCGATTTTATCCGCATTTAATGTGGTATCCGGCGCTCGTCATCAGCTTAATCATGATTTCGTTTAACATTTTCGCTGATGGACTCAGAGACGCTTTTGATCCGAAGATGAAGGGGTAATCCAATGACTGAAAAAATAGTGTCCGTGAAAAATTTACAGGTTTCCTTTGACACATTCTCTGGGAAAGTTCACGCGGTCAGGGGAGTCTCGTTTGATTTATTGCGAGGAGAAACCTTAGCGATTGTAGGAGAATCCGGTTCCGGAAAGTCGGTAACATGCCGAAGCATCATTCGACTGCTTTCAAAAAATGCTTCAATTGACGAAGGAACGATCTTTTATGAAGATGAGGAAATGCTGTTAAAAACACCGAAGGAATTAAGAAAAATTCGTGGGAAAGAAATTTCAATTATTTTTCAAGATCCGATGACCTCGCTTAATCCGACGATGCAAATTGGAAAACAAATTTCCAGACCGATGATCCATCACTTACATCTTTCAAAGAACGAAGCAAAGCGAAGGGCCATTGATTTGTTGGATCTTGTCGGCATCCCGAATAGTGAGGAACGCTACAAAAATTATCCGCATCAGTTTTCAGGAGGTCAGAGGCAGAGAATTGTCATCGCGATTGCGTTAGCCTGCAATCCTAGAGTCTTAATCGCCGATGAACCGACGACGGCTTTGGATGTGACGATTCAGGCGCAAATCATTGAGCTGATGAAAGAAATACAGAAAAAAACAGGAATGTCGATTATTTTTATCACCCATGATTTGGGCGTTGTTGCAAAGGTTGCCGATCGAGTTGCGGTGATGTACGGAGGGAAGATCGTCGAGTTTGGCAAAACTGAAGAAATCTATTATCTGCCGCAGCATCCTTATACATGGGGATTATTACAATCCATTCCATCATTAGAAGAAACAGAGGAAGACTTGTATGCGATTCCCGGCTCGCCGCCTGATTTAATTCATCCGCCCAAAGGAGACGCATTTTATCTAAGAAATCCTTATGCGCTTGAAGTCGATCTTCACTTTGAGCCGCCTCTTTACCAAGTATCGCCGACTCATTACGCGGCAACGTGGTTATTGGACAAGCGGGCTCCTAAAATAGCAGTGCCTGCGTCCATTCAGCGTCGGTATGACATTTATCATCAAAGGCATAAGGAGGGGTACGATGAGTGAACGAAAAAAATTGATTCAGGTAAAGGGATTGCAGAAAATTTATTCCCGCGGTAAAAAAAATGAAGTGAAAGCGATCAATGGTATTAGTTTTGATATATACGAAGGAGAAACATTTGGGCTCGTGGGCGAGTCCGGTTGCGGAAAAACAACAACCGGGAGAAGTATTGTTAACTTGTACCAGCCGACGGCGGGAAAGATCTATTTCGAAGGCAAGGATATTTCACGAATCAAATCAAAAAGAGAACAGTTGGAATTTCATCGAAATGTTCAAATGATTTTTCAAGATCCCTATGCATCACTGAATCCTAAGAAAAAGGTCTTGGATATCATTGGTGCAGGCATCGATATTCACCATCTGGCTAAATCGAAAAAGGATCGAAATGATCAAATCAGAGTGCTATTGGCAACGGTCGGTCTCAATCCGGAACATGCCAACCGCTATCCACATGAGTTCTCCGGCGGACAGCGTCAACGAATCGGTATTGCCAGGGCCTTAGCGGTACGGCCTAAATTGATCGTTTGTGATGAACCGATCTCTGCTCTTGACGTATCCATACAAGCACAAATTGTCAATCTCTTGAAAAAGCTGCAGAAAGAAAAACAGCTTACTTATTTGTTTATCGCCCATGATCTTTCAATGGTGCGGCATATTAGCGACCGAATAGCTGTGATGTATCGCGGCACAATTGTTGAGTCCGGAGATGCCGGTGAAATCTATCATTATCCAATTCATAGTTATACAAAAAGCCTGCTGTCTGCTATTCCGTACGCTGATCCGTATGCGGATAAAAAGCGTTCTCGCATTATTTATCATGTTAACGAAGATGATCTTATCGGCGGAATCCATGAAATAGGAACCAACCATTACATCTTAAGCACGGAAAATCAGATTGAGAATTATAAGGGACAATTAGCGTATGAGAAAACACAAGCAACGAATAACGCTCATTAACTGTTTATTATGGTCACTGCCGATCTTTTATCTTTTCGTTCTGTGGGAAGGCGGCCGTTTTGATATCCTTACCTTATCCAACTCAAGTTTTTTATTGGCGCTTTCGTTAAGTATTATGGCAACGTTTCAATGGCTGATTCGTGAAAGAGTATTTGCATTCTTTATACAGTGCTGTAAACGATTTTTCTTTAAAGGCAGTTGGAAGAATGAGAAACACCAAGAGAAGAAAACGAGAATCAATCATTATTTAGCTTATGAGTTTTTGACTGCGATCATTTACTGCTGTTTCAGCTTTGTGCTTCTTATTTTTTGAACTGGGGTGAGAGACAATGGGTGTAGAAGAATACAAAACGAAAATTAGAGCGATTATTGAACAGAATACAACAGAATATCAGGAAGCATCGCTAGACATTCATCATCATCCGGAAGTAAGCAATCATGAATTTCATTCTTCTGATGTGTTGATTCACCTTTTACAAAAGGGTGGATTTGATGTGAAAAAGGATGTGGCCGGTCATCGCACAGGATTTGACGCGCGCTATAAATCATCCAAACCGGGTCCTACGATTGCTTTTTTGGCTGAATATGACGCGTTACCCGGATTGGGACATGGATGCGGACATAATTTGTTTGGGCCTACTTCCTCTTTGGCAGGAGTCGCTATTCGCTCACTCATTGATGATTTAGGCGGTGAGATCAGGGTATACGGTACTCCGGGAGAGGAAGGCGGAGAAAACGGAAGCGCGAAAGAAAGTTTCGTGAAAAATGGATTTTTCAACGATGTAGATGCTGCATTATGTGTCCATCCGGGATATAAGAATAAGTTGTCTGGGAGTTTACTAGCCAATGATCCGGTTTCTATTGAATTCTTTGGGAAACCTGCTCATGCGGCAGGCGCTCCTGAGAAGGGAATTAACGCGCTGGACGCGATTATTCTAACTTTTAACGGGATCAATGCGCTGCGCCAGCAGTTAAAGGAGGATATCCGAATTCATGGGATCATTACCCACGGCGGCGATGTGCCGAATGTGATACCGGATTATGCGTCGGCAAAGTTCTACCTCCGGGCCGCGACACGTCCGGAACTGGATGAAGTCAAAGAAAAAGTTCTGAATATAGTTAAGGGAGCAGCATTAGCCACTAGTACTACCTATAAGTTCGGTCTTTATCAGAATAAGGTAGATCATATGATTCTCACACCATCGTTTGATCAACTATTTGCAAAGCATTTAGAAGCATTTAAGATTCCCTATGAAAAGGATTCGGGAAAACTAGGTGGATCGAGTGACGTAGGTAATGTCAGCCAGGTGATTCCGACCATTCAACCGACACTATCTATTTCTGATCAACCAATTGGCGGACATACGGTTGCGTTCAAGGAAGCAGCAGCAAGCAAAAAAGGACTCGCTTCAATTCCTCTCGGTGCTCAATTGTTGGCATTAACCGCATTGGACTTATATTTAGATGGAATTTTGCTTGAAAAAATAAAGAAACAGCATGCGGAAAAAGCTGCGCAATGAAGATTAATTGAGATATGTATACGACATGTGATTGGCAAATGAACGGTCGGCTGATCACCGAGGCTGCTTTAAGGTCACAGGCATTGTTTTTTACGATAAAAGTAATCTATAGAGAAGCGGGTGATTTAATGGCAAAGATTCAAATCGGACGGACAGAGTTGAGCGTTAACCCTCTCGGCCTTGGAACCAACAAGATCGGCGGATACAATCTGTTTCCGAATCTGGATGACGAAGTCGGGAAAAAGGTTATTCAGTCAGCGATCGACCATGATGTTGAGCTGATTGATACAGCATTTATGTACGGGCTTGGGCATTCTGAAGAACTGATTGGCGAGGTGCTGCAAAAGAATGACCGGCATAAAGTGGTCGTGGCAACGAAGGGTGCGCAGCAGGTGGCTGCTGATGGAACGGTGACCTTAAACAACACCCCAGAGTTTTTAACTAAATCCGTGGATGAAAGTCTGCAACGTCTGCACACCGACTATTTGGATATCTTTTATATTCACTTCCCCGATCAAGACACGCCCAAGGCTGAAGCTGTCGGCGCGCTGCAACGGTTGAGAGAAGCGGGAAAGCTTCGCGCGATCGGCGTGTCTAACTTTAATTTGGATCAGGTGAAAGAGGCAGATGCAGATGGTTATGTCGACTTGGTGGAGAATCAGTACAATCTGCTTCAGCAAAATGCGGTTAAGGAATTACTACCATATTTAAGTGAACAGCACATCTCATTTGTTCCGTATGAACCGTTCGCTGCTGCTCTTCTGACTGGGCGCTACGCTCCGGACAATCTGCCGCATTTTGAAGAAGGGGATCATCGTTTAAACATTGATCTCTATAAACCGGATCAGCTAAAAGCAAATGTTGCGAAAGTCGAGCAGCTGAAGCCGATCGCTGCGACCTATCATGCGACGGTGGCGCAGATTGTCCTTGCATGGTACATGAAGAATCCGCTGATTGGACCAGTAATTCCAGGCGCGCGTACACCAGAGCAATTGCTTGCAAATGTGCAAAGCGAGGGTCTTCAGCTTAGCGATTCAGATTACAAAATTATCGAACAGATTTTTGTATCATTTTTTGAAAACAGCCGTCAGTGAGACGTTTATCTCACCGATGGCTGTTTTTTCCCACCGGGTAAACGTGTCTTTTCTATATAATTAGTGATCTGTCTTTCCAAAAAAGGAAGGACAGACATAAAAATATAGAAAAGGAGCTGTCGAGACATGGCAAAATACAGTATTCATGCCGGACATAATGCATTTGTACCGGGCGCGCAGGGATATATTAAGGAGGAAGTGGTGGATCGTATGATTAAAGATGCCACCATTAAGTATTTACGAGCTGACGGCCAAACCGTTTATGACGACACGGATGACGTAGGCAAGACTCAAAATGAAAATTTGTCTGCGATTGTGCGAAACGTGAATGCCCATACCGACCTTACTTTGGCTGTTTCGATTCATTTGAATGCTGGAGGCGGAACCGGAATCGAAGTTTATCAGTATGACAGCAAAACCGATGCGGTAGCCACACGCGTTTTGAATCATATTTGCGCGATAACCGGATTGAGAAGTCGCGGGATTAAGAAAAATACAAGCCTCTATGTTCTCAGAAATACCAAGCCGCAGGCAATTCTCGTGGAATGCGGGTTTGTGGATACAAAAACCGATGCGGAAATTGTTTCAGCGAAAACCGATGTGATCGGAAAGGCGATTGCTGAAGGAATCCTTAATAAAACGATCATTGCAGAAAATGCGCCAAATCAATCAGCAAAATCTGCACCTGCGAAACAGGACGCAACATCGTCTAAGAAGAGCCCATTGTTACAAAATAAATCAACCGGTTCAGCGGTCAAAAAACTGCAACAGGATTTGATTAAAGCCGGTTATTCTATCGGCAAGGCAGGCGTCGATGGTATTTTCGGAACGGCCACGGAACGTGCGGTGCGCGCGTTGCAAAGTGATTATAAAATTGCGGTCGATGGTATTGTCGGGCCAGATACCCGGGCAGCATTAACCAAAGCCGTAACTCGGAAAGCGAAGTCGGCTGCATCATCGGGAACGGCGGTGGTTGCTTATCCCGGAGTGCTCCTTAGACGAGGCAGTCAGGGGAAGGATGTGGAACGGGTTCAACGGGCGCTGTCACTAGCTGTGGACGGTATCTTTGGCCTGAAGACAGAGGAAGCTGTTAAGGCATATCAAAAACGCCATGGACTGACAGTGGATGGAATCGTTGGTATGAAGACATGGAATACATTGTTTTAATTGGGATGCGATTTAAAGGCATGCAAAATGCGTGCTTTTTTTGTTGTCTCGGAATTAAAAAGCGGGTGAAGATTGTTCGTCCAATAATCTGCGGACATTGTGTCGTGATAAAACATCATTGCGAAATCAACGCACGAACAGAGTGACAAGCTGATCCTACTCACAAAAACGGTGATTCAATGCATGAAAAGATAATCCTATGCACGAAAACGTGATGCCAGCGCACGAAATTTCAACTATGAAACGACTACGCTCATTGGCGAACGGATTTCCATAAAAATAAAACAGTGCTCTCGGTTTTTTTATGCACTTAAAGAACAGTTTTTCAGAGTAAAAGTGGGATAACGGCTCAATCTCGGTTACCGTGTACTATTTTCATGACGATATCAAATGATTGCGGCCTCTTTTCTGTAATTGTTCCGTCTATTGGACCACATTCCTTTTTCAAGATGTTACAATCAATTACATGGTGAAGAATCAGTCAGGATTGTCTGATCGGGAGAGGTGAGCTATGGAATACGGCATTAAATTTATTTATGGATTTTTGTTGCCGCCCGGATTATTTGTGACACTGCTTGCCGTAGTCAGTTTTCTATTATTTCAAAAGAAGCGAAGAGCAGCTTATCTAACTGGCGGACTTATGCTTTTTATGTATTTTTCCTTTATTCCGTTAACCGGAATTCTGCTTGTGCACCCACTTGAAGAACGCTATCAGCCTCCCGCTGTTCCAAAAGGTGACGTGATTGCCATGCTTGGCGGCGGAGCGACGCTTGGCACCCCGGATATGAATGGAAACGGTCAGCTCTCCGGAAGCGCAGCGAATCGGCTGCTCACTACATACAGATTGTACAGGCAAACGAGATTGCCGATTATTCTGTCAGGAGGGAAGGTTTATCCGGATAGTGGGGTTGAAGCAGAAATCGGGAAAAGACAGCTGATTGCGCTTGGTGTGCCGAGATCTGAAATTATTGTGGAAAAGAAAAGCATTACGACAAAAACGAATGCTAGAAATACGAAGCAATTGCTTGACCGTTTTCATTTTCACAGACCTATTCTCGTCACATCTGCTTTTCATATGCCGCGTGCAGTCCTGATTTTTAATAAGCAGGGCATGCATGTTACGGCTTATCCGACTGATTACTTGGTAAGCAGGAAGGTTTTCCTGTATCCCGGGCAGTTTGTCCCCTCAAACGGCGGAACCGCATTCACCGCATTGAAAGAGTATGTCGGAATACTTGTTTCACTTTTTTGACGACAAGCGGCAATTGCTGCTATGCGAATGAACGGTATAGGAAAATAATGCTAAATTAAGCAGTTCGTTAGATCGGTTGTGCAAAAAAGAGCGTCCACAGTCCGGACGCTCTTTTTCAGGAGGCTATGCATTTAACTAGAGACAGCGGCATCAATGGGTGCCGGATGGATGAGTTGCTTCAGAACTCAAACGGATCAGTAACAGAATGCAGCACCAACGATAACTAACAAGATGAACAGTACAACGAGCAGAGCAAAGCCGTTGCCGATTCCGCCACTGTAGCTGGCACCGCCTTTATCTGGACAGCCCATGAAAACACCCCCTCATCAATCAGATACTGCATTATATGTATCCAGTTCCGATATTGGGAGGGCAAATATACCGATTAACGTATTCAACGTCAATTCATGAATGATTAGAAAAAAGTTGGAAAATACAAATTGAAAGCGATGGAGAGACCAAAAGCAACACAAAAAAAGACGATTGCTTGGTAGTCTAATCGAGACAGCCTGAGCACATTCATTTTCGTTCGGCCGATTCCGCCTTGATAACAGCGGCATTCAATCGCGTTTGTCAACTCGAATGCACGTCTGAAGGCAGACATGAACAAAGGGAGGATGATCGGAAAATAGGCATGAACTTTTTTATATAGGTTTGCGCTGCTAAGATCAGCACCGCGTGCTTTTTGCGCGTCAATAATGCGATCAAGTTCTTCGGCGATCGTCGGCAAAAAACGGAGTGTGATCGATAGAGTCATTGAAAGTTCATTAACCGGGAAATGGAATCGTTTAAGTGGAGCGAGAAGCTGTTCAAGTCCCGCAGCAAGCTGATTTAGCGAAGTTGTGTATGTGATCAGCGAACATCCGGCAATGAGTGCGGTTAAACGAACGAACAATGTAAAACCGATAAATAGGCCTTGATCTGTAATCCGAATAAAGGAATAGTGGAATACAGGATTCCCTGAGACGTAGAAAATATTAATTAACGCCGTGAAGATAATGACCGGAATCATTGGTCGAACGGCTCGAAATACTTTTTTCGCCGGTACATGGGAACAGGCGATCAGAACTCCGAGCAAGACGATGAGAAAACATAGGCTTAGCGCACTTTTGGATACGAACACTTGAATAATAAAAACAAGGGTCAGGACAATTTTTGTCCGCGGATCAAGCCGATGCAAGAGCGATTGGCCCGGAAGAAATTGACCAACTGTAATATCACGCGTCATTCATCATCTTTCCCTTCAAATAATCTTAAGAGCTCGTTTTCCGCTTGATCCACTGTAACGGCAGAGGTGTCGACCGGATATCCCTTTTTTTTAAGGCCAAGCAGGGCTTTAGTGATTTGCGGAACATCAAGACCGAACTGATTGAGTATACCTGCATGGGCAAAAACAGAAGGAACGGATCCTTCAAGGACAATTCTTCCTTTATCAAGGACAAGCACTCGCTGCACATGCTCGGCAATTTCCTCCATACTATGAGAAACCATGACGATCGCTGTGTTTGTTTTTCGCCGGTACTGTTCCAAATGATCAAACAGGTTGCGGCATCCCTCAGGATCCAGTCCGGCCGTTGGTTCGTCCAGTACCAGTATTGCCGGTCTCATCGCCATGACACCGGCAATAGCAACACGGCGCATCTCTCCGCCTGACAGGCGAAACGGGTTGCGATCCAGATAAGAATCATCAAGACCGACGAAGGACAAAGCTTCACGAACGCGCTGATTAATCGTTTCCTGATCAAGTCCCATATTTTTAGGCCCATAGGCAATATCGCGAGCGACCGTATCTGCAAAGATTTGTGTTTCCGGATATTGAAAGACAAGCCCGATCTGAAAACGAATCGAGCGAATTTGCTTAGGATGTTTCCAGATATCTTCGTTGTTTACAAGTACTTGTCCGGAATCAGGTCGGAGCAATCCGTTAAAGTGACGAATCAGTGTTGATTTTCCTGATCCGGTATGACCAATGATTCCGATGAACGCACCATGTTCAACGGATAAACAAATGTCTTGAAGTGCCTGTTTCTCAAAGGGTGTGCCGGTACCATAACGGAAGCTGATATCTCTGAGTTCAATGATGGCCATAACGTTCCTCCAAAGCAGCAGCCAAGGCCTCCACGCATTGGCCGACCTGAGTCATTCCGTTTGGAATACGAATGCCGCGCTGCTGCAGGCGATGGGCTAATTCGGTAATTTGTGGGACATCCAGCTTTAGTTTCTTTAAGCGTTCAATTTGCTCAAAGGTGCGTTCCGGTGTATCATCGAATGCAATTCGTCCATGATCCATCATAAGTACCCGTTTTGCCTGTGCAGCTTCCTCCATGTGATGCGTAATCAGCACGATCGTGATCCCGAATTCATGATTAAGCCGGCAAATTGTCTGCATGACATCAGTGCGACCCTTTGGATCCAGCATTGATGTTGGCTCATCAAGGACAATGCATTGCGGACGCATCGCGAGAATTCCAGCGATTGCCACACGCTGTTTTTGTCCCCCTGATAATTTAAACGGCGTATGCCTTTTATAATCAAACATATCCACGGCTTCAAGTGCCCAGTCCACACGTTCACGAATTTCTGAAGGCGGCATGCCTAAATTTTCCGGTGCAAAGGCAACATCTTCTTCAACGATCGTTGAGATCAATTGATTGTCAGGATTCTGAAATACCATTCCGATCAGCTTTTTAATCTCAAATTGTTTTTTTTCGTCACCCGTATCCATGCCGTTTACCCGTACGGTGCCGTCTGAGGGCATCAGCAATGCGTTGAAATGCTTCGCGAGCGTTGATTTTCCGCATCCGTTTGATCCGAGAATAGCAATGAATTCACCGTTTTGAATTGTCAAATCAATCCCATTTAAGATCCATTCATTTTGCGACTGGTGATGCAAATATTGAAAGTGGAGATTTTTCGTTTCAATCAGAGCGCTCATGTGAACTCTCCTTATCGTTAAGAATAATTACGGATATGAAAAAATGAAAAAAGTTCGGACGAAATACCCGTCCGAACTTAATCATACACGGTTTAATCAGACTTTGGAAATCCCTTTATTGGAATCGAAGACCGATAATCCCTTCTTTAATGGAAAATACAGCACGGAAACAATGATCACGGTTGAGACCGCATTTATCGCTGTTGCCGGCAGACTGGTAAACGCACCGACAACGGATGCGCCAAACGCGCTGCCGCCAAGCAATAATACAATCAAGCCATGCAGAAACTCAAGTACGATTTTTGATGCACCTGCGATCAGAGCAAGAATGAAGATATTCAATGGTTTGTCAACATGTTTCAGCAGACGGAAGGCGAAGGTCACGATGCCTGCAACAAGGAATGCAAGGATGACGGTCACCGGTGCAGTCGACGCATAGCCGCTCAGCAGATCGAAAAGTCCAAGACCGATCGCGCCCGCCAGGCCTCCGCGGAATCCCCCAAGAAGCAGGACGGCGAGAACGAGCAGCGAATTGCCAAAATGAATGAACGGTGCACCAACAGCTGCCGGAAGCGGGATTCTAAGAGCAGAGATACCAAGGTATGTCACTGCAGCAAAGAGTGCGACAAGTACAATGTCGCGCACACCAAATGAATTTTTTGGATTGCTCATTGTTTGATTCTCCTTTTAAATTAAATAAATGATTTTATTAAGTCCATAAACCCTACTTACCTGCAGGGGATTAAGGATGATTTTACTATTTGCCTTTTGAACTGTCAATAGAATTCAGTGAACAGTTAACGTAGTTTTGGTCAGCCGATATGAATGGCCGAATTGCGTTTTCTTGCTTGCCGTGAAACCGCATTTTTGGAATGCGCGTCTCGATCCGATATTATCATCATAGATGTCTTCCACGTAGAGTTCTTTTATCCCATAATTCATGGCTCGTATCGTTAAGGCACGAATGACCTGGCTTCCGATTCCCTTACCGCGATACGCGGGATCGCCGATGACGATCGGCAGATCATGAGGACATAGTGTAACGTCCCCTATAGCATGGAACCATCCGTTATCCGCACATTCAATGTAGTACAATTCGCCATGCTGCTCAAGGTAATCATACATCCGTTTTAAACGCACAAGATCAAACGGTGCGGGGTTGTTCCGGCAGACAAGCCGCAATGTTTCTTCATTCTGATACCAAACTAAAGCTTGAGGGGCGACCCTATTGAATTTACGGAGACGGAGCGTACATGAAATATTCAGCAATTCCGGCTGTTTTGCATCAAACAGGTTCATTTATGCTTCCTCCATTTTAAGGTTTTGCTCCAAGTATATATCAGTTTTCCCACATGGAATCTGTTCAATGGTCGTGAAACAGGTTGCATGACAGAATCGCTGATCATTGGTTACAATAGAAGAAAGGAGTGAACATAATGGCTGACAAAAAAGTATTGATGATAACAAAAACAGTATGTCCCTATTGTGATCGGGCGAAGATGGTGCTGAACCATGCGCTTGACGGGAAATATAATGATCAAATTGAAGTGTTTGTGCGTGAAGATGATGAAGAACGATTTGCGCAGCTGAAAGAAAAATATCAATTCATGACGGTTCCGACTTTTGTTGATCAGACAACAGGTAAAACGCTGAGCGATTCCAGAGAAGAAACGATTACAGCTTTTATGAAAGAAGCAATCGGCTGAGTTTGCCCGCACATGCCCGAGATTCCCGTCTCGGGCTCTTTTTTTGTTAAGAGATTCTTAAAAGTCATTGTTTCGTATTGAGAGAATGAAAATTAGGGTTTTCTAATGATTGAAAATCAGGTACGATGAAGATTAGGTTATTTAGGTTACAGCTTTTCCAACAGACATTTTGTATACTTGTTTGAAACAGGACAAATTGGCGAGGAGACGTATTGATGAATTCTGTATCTTGGTTTATTGATGTCTTTCTGCATATTGATCAATTTCTCACTCAAATTGTGAATCAATATGGCGCATGGACGTATGCGATTTTATTTATTGTGATCTTCATTGAAACGGGGCTGGTGATCTGTCCGTTTCTGCCTGGCGATTCGCTGCTGTTTGCTGCCGGTGCGATTGCCGCTCACAGTGGAACGGAACTCAATATTTGGCTGCTCGTGATTTTAATAGCGATTGCCGCGGTGCTTGGCGATACCATTAATTATTGGGTCGGCCGTGAGATTGGACAATCATTGGAGAAGCATAATCGTTTTCACAAATTGATTAATAAAGAAAAGATGGAGAAGGCGCAGCATTTTTTCAATAAATATGGCGGTTTTGCCGTATTTCTCGGTCGTTTTGCACCGTTCATCCGCACGTTTATTCCATTTATTGCAGGGGCAAGCCGGATGCATTACCCGTTCTTTATCTTCTACAATGTATTAGGCGGCGTCGTTTGGACACTGGCAGGACTGATGGCCGGCTTCTTTTTCGGACAGATACCCTTCATTAAGGATAATTTTTCGTTAATGATGCTATTGATCGTCTTTGTGTCGCTTCTGCCGATGCTGCTTGTCATGATTAAAAATATGTTCAAAGGAAAACGTTTTGATTAATGCTTTGTGGGCATCCCGATCTTTATGATTTAACGCTCATTTGCTCGCACTTAATTTACATGGTTACGATAAAAAAACAGAGCGCCCCTGGCTTAAAAGACCCATCTTTTAAGCCAGGGGCGTAGTTCTTGTCAATGATCGAAGTACCAGATACACAAATTGTATGAGCTGTAAGCAAAACAATTTGATCATGACTATTGTCTCAGTATTGCTTTATCCTTCCGCCACAGAATAAGTGCGATCACCCATGATGTGAGCAATAATGAGACAAGTAAATAGCCGATTGAATTCAAATTTAACGAACTGATAAAATGCCAGAACGAACCCTTCCATTGAAAAAGACTGGAAAATGTTTGCACCAATTCTGTAAAGCCTATAAACACGGCTGCAGAGACAGATAAACTTGTAATGATTAAATTATAAATAATTTTTCCAGCGGGATTCAGTAGCGCCATTTTGTAGGCGCGCGACATCATGACAGAATCCAGCGTATCAACAATAATCATGCCCGACGTAAATAATAAAGGGATAGAGAGAATAGCCGGAACTGAAAAGAATCCCTTTGTCAATTCGGCAGACAGGGCAAGAACAGCGACTTCGGTTGTCGTGTCAAAACCTAATCCGAACAAGAAACCTATCGGATAAATGTGCCAACTGCGATTGACAAAATGAAACAGACGATGGAAGATCCGTGTTAAAAATCCATAGGGTGCTGCGTCTGTCATTTCTTCATTGACCATATCTGTGTCTCTCTTTCTAAATGCTCTAATTAAATTTGAGAGCGTAATTAAATTTAATGTAGCAATCAAAAGTAGAAACATCCCTGAAATAAATGGACCGAAAAGGCCGCCAATTTGACTGATGATACCAAATTGTTGTTGAGACCAGTGAACAAACAGGCTCATAAGTAAGGACATAATGATGACCACGGTTGAATGGCCGAACGAAAAGAAAAAACCGACCCCGGAAGAATCCTGTTTCTGCTCAACGAGTTTGCGTACGGTATTGTCGATCGCTGCAATATGATCCGCATCAAATGCATGGCGCAAGCCAAGCAGATAGGCAATTAAACCTGCGCCCATAATTGCCGGATGAAGGCCTGATACAATGAAGAAAAGAACGAAACTCATTACATTGAACAGAATACATGTCATAATGTAAACGACACTGTGCCGATAAATTTGAATAGTTGGTTTCATTGGAAAACCCTCATTTCATGACAAAAAATCGAACATAAATGGAAATTAATAGATTCCTTTAAAAAGTAGAACGGCACAGATAGCAGCAATGATCGGCGAAACGACAGGAATCCATGAATAATTCCAATCAGAAGTACCTTTCTGTCGCAGTGGGAAAAGGGCATGTACAATACGTGGTCCTAGATCACGTGCAGGATTCAGTCCGGGACCGGTCGGACCTCCGAGTGAAGCGACAAGTGCCCATACAAGGAACCCTAATCCGAGTTGAGCGACGCCCGTTTCATGGGTCAATACAGTCGAATGTGTGATCAGCATCGCCCCGAAGACAAGAATAAACGTACCGAGAAATTCATTGACAAAGCCATCCCATTGGCTGCCTGATGCTGAAATGGTGGAACAAGTACCCAAAACTGCCTGATGATTATCTGTTTGATCATAAAAAGGTTTATAAGCAAAAATTAATAAGATCTGCCCGAGCATCGCTCCGATCATTTGGGAGATAATATAGGGAAGTACGTCGGACCATGGAAAAAGACCTCCAACAGCGGTTCCCAATGTAATTGCCGGATTAATTTGGCAGCCGCTGATCGGCCCAAACATCATGACAGGAATCATGACCCCGAAACCGTAACCGACCGCGATAATCATCCATCCGTTGTGGTAGCCCTTGGTGCCTTTTAATTCAACGTTTGCAACGGCACCGTTTCCTAAAATAATCATAATTGCTGTACCGATGAGTTCACTGATACAACGAACGGTTAATGAGTAAGTCATCTTGTTTTCTTTCCTTTCATTGCGATATCCATTGAATTTTATTTGTGCAGACCAATTTTTTACATCGTGTCGGCAGTTTGATTTTTCTGTAACTGTAGAATACTTTGGCGCGCGGCATCATAGACAGCCGTCAGCGGCACCTGGTTTTCTTCTGCAAGAAAAGCGCAATCATCAAATTCCGGCGCCCATTTTTCAACATTATTCCGTATCGCGTGTTTGACATGAATTTGGCCGTATGGTGTGGCCAGCTGAATAAATTCACGGTGCATTTTATAGCGCGGACAATGAAAGACACGCACGCCAAGAGTTGTCGTTTCTTTGAAAATAATTTCAGTAATTTTTTCTTCATCTTCAGGTTTCGCCAGTACCGAGAGTTTAACTGCCGGACGGTTTTTTTTCATATAGATCGGTGTGTAATAGGCGTCCAGAGCTCCTTGACAAAGTAGGTGATTCATTGCGTAGCCAAGGATTTCACCTGTTTGGTCATCAATATTTGCTTCAAGCAGAACGACTTCATCCTGTGTACTGTTCTCTGGCTGCCCTTGTTCACCAAGAATCCCTCGCAGAGCATTTATTCGGCCTGTACTACGTTTTCCTGTTCCGTATCCGATTCGTTGAATATTCATCATGGGAACAGCTCCAAACTTGCTGGCGATGGTTTTAACAATGGCCATTCCGGTTGGTGTAACCAGTTCGGTTGCTACATCATCTTGAATATAGGGAATCGCTCGGCTGCCTGAGGCGAGCATTTGTGCAACGGCAGGAACAGGGACGGGCATCTGACCATGGGCACACGTAATAAAGCCGTGACCATCGTGAAGAGGCGAGGCATGAATCTTCTTTATGCCCAATTTCTCTAAACCGATAAATGTTCCGACTATATCAACAATACTGTCCACTGCACCAACCTCATGAAAGTGCACATCGTCAATTGACTTGCCATGAACATGCGCTTCTGCTTGAGCAACTTCTTCAAACACACGTACGGACATCGTTTTGACCCACTCGGACAGAGAACTTTCATGGATGATTTTACAGCAATCTGACAAATTACGATGAAGCCCATGGTGATGCCCCTTCCCGTGGGCTTCATGAGTAAGCATGACCGTGACATCGCTGCCGCAAATTGCTCCTGTCCTTTTTTTTGAAAAATGAACCGTGTAGCCGCCCATATTCATTTTTCTTAATTCTCCGGTCAGATCGCTTTCTTTAAGCCCCAAGTCGATTAACAGGCCTAAAAGCATATCTCCGCTGATTCCTGAGAAGCAGTCTAAATACAAAATCTTCATAATTGACACCTGTTCTCCAATTCTTTTATAATTAAACTGGCATTGTATGCGGCGCCAAAACCATTATCAATATTAACGACGCTTACGCCGCTGGAACAACTGTTCAGCATGGAAAGCAGAGCGGCGAGACCGTTGAAGCTGGAGCCGTATCCGACGCTTGTCGGAACGGCTATGACCGGCCGGTCAACCAAACCACCGACGACACTGGCTAATGCACCTTCCATACCTGCGATAACGATAATGACGTCCGCTTTTCTGATTTTATCGAGCTGAGCGAATAACCGATGAATGCCAGCAACGCCGACATCATAGATGCGTTCTACCGAGTTGCCAAACGCTTCGGCGGTAACTGCTGCTTCTTCAGCCACGCCAATGTCCGAGGTTCCGGCAGTGACAATGGCAAGATAATGCGTGCTGGACGTGTTTGGGCTCGATGGATGAATGACGATACAGCGCGCCTCAGGGTAATAGACGGCTTCGGGAACAACTTCCAATACGCCTCGATAGTCTTGTTCCGAAGCACGTGTTGCAAGAACGGTGTTTCCTGTGCGGGCGAGAACCTTGGCAATCTTCTGTGTTTGGTGCACCGTTTTTCCTTCGCAATAAATGACTTCAGGAAATCCGTTGCGAAGCTTTCGATGATGGTCAATTTTGGCGAAGCCAAGATTTTCGAACGGCAGTGTTTTTAAATGGCCGATTGCTTCATCAAGATCCAGTGTTCCGTCTTTAACTTGAGACAACAAGGCTCTTAAGTTGTCTTCATACATGACTGTTCATGCTCACTTTGATCTTTGTTTTATTATCCAGGTTTTCATTTAAACTGCCTCGTCGGTAGCCTTGCAGGTCGAGTGTCGTATAAGCAAATCCGATTTTTCGAAACTGCTCGGCCACACGATCCATCACTTCGGCATCAAAGAAGATCTGCCGTTCCTCCGGCGCAACCTCAATCCTTGCGATATTTCCATGATGATAGCGCACACGCAGATTACGGATGTTCAGCTCTTTCAAAACATGTTCTGCTTCGCTGATTTTCTTTAACTTTTCCTCGGTGATCTGTTCTCCGTATTGAACTCGTGAAGCAAGACACGCACTGGCCGGCTTGTTCCATGTCGGCAGATGATACATCTTTGAAAAGAAGCGGATATCCGCTTTTGTCATTCCCGCTTCTTTAAGCGGACTGACGACACCGATCTCTTTCAGTGCGCGCATGCCCGGGCGGAAGTCGCCTTTGTCGTCAAGATTAATTCCGGCAGCCAGCCAATGAATCCCTTGCCTCTGCGCTTCTTTGGACATCTCGCTGAATTCCATCGCCTTGCAATAATAGCAGCGGTTTGCCGAATTGTGCCGGAAATCGGCTTTCTCGAGTTGATTCATTTGAATAATTTTGTAATTAATCGTATTGTTTTTTAGAAAAGACTTCACATCTTTTAAATCGTCTTCGGTGACCGTCGGCGATTGGATGGTCAGTGCTAGGGCACCGTTCTGCAATTCTTCTTGAGCTACTTTTAATAAAAAGGTACTGTCGACACCGCCGGAAAATGCAATCGCTATTTTCTTGTATCCGCGCAACAGTGTTTTTAATTTATCTAGTTTAGAAGCTTGCGAGGGCAGCATAAGTACAGCTCCTTTAATGAATCGATGAATGCTCTTTTCTGAGACATTCACCGTTTATTTCACAATAACGCCAAGACCATCAGGGATCACGGTTACGTTCGCATCCTCTCCCATACGCGCGAATGCTTTTTCCAGTGCCTCGTCCAGTGTAAGGGCAAGTTCCATATGCATGGAGGTAACCAGGTTCGGATCAACGAGGTCAGACACAATAATGACATGATGTCTGGAAAGAATTCGTGCCAAAATTTGCGATGTCCATTGATCCGGAACGGTTTCCTGACGAGCAGTGTGTGTTGCTTTTTCGAGGAACTCTGCTGGATCATCGACGTCTGCGATATTGTGATAGAATCCTTCGCCGCCATGTCCGTCGGCACAGCCGGCAACCATGATAATGACTCCGCCTTCGTTGTTTGTTGCTTCTGCTGCGGTCATTCCTTTGACCGCTTGGTAGATATTCTGATCAAGAGGGTAGCCGCCGTTGGTTACTACGGTAATTTCACTCGGCACCTTTTTCACCTCGGCCATCTGTTCAACGAAACGACAGCCTGTCTTGTGTGCTTCTTCCAGATCCCCGGCGAAACTTTTGATCACCTTTTTGCTCTCATCCAGAACGACATTAAGAATAAATTTCAGCTTTGCCGTTTTTGCCGCGTAGAGCATATCCTTATGAATCGGATTATGGTGAAGATTGCCTGTACGCGCCTGATCTGAATCAATAAATTCACCGCAGTGGTTGGCCATGATTGTCTTGTACGATGCAATACCTGGAAGTACTGATTTTCGACCGCCGGAAAAGCCTGCAAAGAAATGCGATTCAATGAATCCCTCGGCAATCAGTAAATCAGCTTCGATTGCTGTTTTATTTACAATACAAGGGCCGCCGGAGGGAAGGGTCCCGATTTTAATCATCGATGCATCATCGGTGGACACATGCATCACGATTTGTTCGTCAGCAACAATACGTTCCCCATATTTATTGACAAGTTCTTCATGAGTGGATGGCCGATGAAATCCAGTTGCAACAAGAATCTTAATCTCTGCATTGGGTTCAACGGAACGAATACGCCGCAAAAGGATCGGCATTGTGATTTTTGATGGAACCGGCCGCGTGTGATCAGAACTGATAATGACAATCTTTCTCTTGCCTTTTACCAGTTTTTCCAATTTTGGAGAACCAATTGGATGATCAAGTGAAGCCTCAACAATCTCTGATTCTGATTGGTGGGCTTCGCTGATTTCGGTCTCCGATTTGAGAATGCCGGCTAAATGTGCTTCATCAATGGATAAATTCAGTTGTTTTTTGTCATAAGGTAATTTTATCGTTGACACTACATTCATCCCTCTTCAGGTTCGCTATGGAATGCGCATTCCGTTGCTTTTCTTGACTTAAGAGCTCATAAAGAAGCATACACAGACTTTTGCGTTTTGTATAACAAATATAAAAGATGACAGTTATAAAAAAAAATGATGGCAGCTTGTGGGGAAGGAGATAAGGTGGGACAGAAAAAGTGAAAAGGCTTTCGATGCGGAAAATCTTTGGTGAACCTGCGAAGAATTAAAAAAGAGTAAAGGCTTTGTTATTCCATTCGAAACGCTTTATTGAGCTTAATGACGTAATCGATAAACAGCTTCATCATATCGTATTTGGGATTTTCTTTTTTGTATAAGAGATAGGTTTTCAGATCAAGAATCGGGTCAATGGCATACTGCATTCCCGGCTGCCTATTTTCTTGAAGCGCGGTAAGCAGCCGTTCGGGAAGCAGGGCGCCCGAATTATTCTCTTTGCAGTAATTTACGATGGCATAGGGTGTGGATAATTGAACCGTCGCCTTGGGTTCGGCATGGGCATTATGAATTAAATAGTTGTCGGTGATACTGCTCATCAGATAATGTGTCGGATATTTGACGAACGGGTAGTGTAAAATTGTTTCGGCACTGATCTTCTTTCCAAAAAAAGATAGATTCGGGGCGTAATAGGCAATTCGATCCATTCTGAAAAAAGCCTTGTCGTAGGGACCCAATTGCATATCAGGCGAAAGAAATGTCGAGGCAATATCAATACGTTCGTTTTCCAAAGAATGAATCAAATTACTTTTTTCCATGCTGTAGACGGTAATGAAAATATTAGAATATTTTTGATGAAAATAGGCGGCATGCTGATTCATGAGCACATCACCCAATGAGGTCAGTACGCCGACTTTCAGCTCAAGTGGTTTTTTGCCAGTAACCTGTTGGACATCATAAATGGCTGTTTTTAAATTTGGAAGAATTTCATTTATTTTTCGGTAAAAAAATTCTCCTTCCGGAGTGAGCTTACTGCCTCGATTAGAACGCTCAATCAGCTTAACGCCGATGATTTGCTCCAATTTTTTCATTTGAAAACTGAAGGCCGATTGAGTTACCTTGGCCTCTTTAGCTGCCAGAGAAAAATTTTTAAATCGACCATAGATCAGAAAATCCTCAAGTTCTGTAATGCTTGGCATATCCACCATAATAGTACACCTCTAATCTGTTTAAAATTATTACGTGAGAAAATGGCTGCGAACCCATTTCTTTTCCAGTCACTCGAATAAGTTTACGCTGAAAATAATTTGTTTGTAAAGAGATTCCGAAAGTCCGGGCATTCCGGAAAAAGCAGGTAAATCAAAATTTAAAAATCACAACATATTAGAAGGAACCTGATTGTTTGTTACAATTTAGGCACAATATTGTGAATTAATTAATAAGAAAAATATACATTTTAAGTAATATTGCAATAATTAATTTTTAGTCTGCTCCTATTTTATGTTTCTTCGCAGTGGCAAATGAAATAAATTTGAATGAATAAAAAGACCGGAAGAGCAGTAATTAACGCCTTCCGGTCTTGCTATGCTTTTTATGAATATAAATTAGAGGCCGAGGAACCCGCGAGCAAATAAAGCCGCGCAAGCTGCGCCGAGGAACGGTGCGATCCCTGGTACAAGAATGCCGTATTGCCAGTCATTGTTTGCTTTCCCGCCCGGAATCGGCAGAATGGCATGAGCAATACGAGGGCCCATGTCTCGAGCGAGGTTCATGGCGAATCCTGTAGGACCACCCATGCCCATACCGATTGCCCATACAAGAAGACCAACGGCGATCGGCACGATTCCCGGTGTTTTAACTGAGCAGATTGCTAAGATTGCGGTAATAAAAATAAACGTATCAATAAATTCGACAAAAAAGTTGCGCGGTAAATTGCGCACGTTTGGGTTTGTTGAGAAGATGTTGCGAATTTTTACCCGGTCGATATCCTTCGATGCTTTGAATTGATCGTAATAAGCGATAAAGACAACGATAGAACCGACGATACCGCCGAGTACTTCTGCAATACTTAATGGGATCACGCTTGACCATGGAATGTTGCCGAGAATGGCTTGTGCGACAACCATCGCGGGATTGATGCAAACATTTCCAAAGATAAATAATGAGATTGTAATACCGAAACCCCATGTTGTAATGGCGAAAATGTGACCGGAGTTCTGATATTTTGATGTCTTCAGCACCTCACAGCAGTGCACGCCGACACCAAAAATAATCATTAACGCCGTCCCCAAAAATTCCGCGATTAACTGATGCATTGATTCATTTTCCCCCTGCAATTTGTTTTAACAGGAAGAGTATAAAAGGAATGCAAGTCCATTACTTTTCCGTTTTTCGGATTTAATTTTTCCATTTTTCATAGTATGCGGTTACAAAATGCAAATTTGTTGACTTCTAGGATTTGGATTGACTTTTTATTAAGAAAAGAGCTATTTTCGAACGCACACGTTTCTATTATCTGATATACTACCAAATGAAGGTTAATTGAGAGGGAAAAACGGATAGAAGATTAAAAGGAGACGGCCATTCGTCAACCGAGACAGACAACAAGATGACAGGAGGTCCGACCCATTGGAAGGCATCTATTTTTACTTTATGTCATTCAGCGAGGAACAACATTATTGTAGCGCGACGCATTGTAAAATTGTGATTCCGATTCATGGATACACGGGTATCTTAACTCAGTCCGGCGAAAAGCGAGTGAATAGTTCTCAGTTTTGCTTGCTATCTGTCGGTCTTTCTTACTCTCTCTGCTCAACTGAGTCTAATGAAAGTCTTGTGATTGAAATCCCCGGACGTTACATCCGTGAAAATCTGAGAAATCAATTGGACGGGCAAAGTGAGTTGATTTGGAACTTAAGCATCATCTGGCAGTCCGTTAAGGATCTGCTCATTCATGAAGTGATGCAGGGCAATCATGAAGAGGCTGTTATATTGCTCAATTACTGGCTTCATAAAATGGCCGAGAAACCGGCGAGCGTGTCCATACGTTTCATTCATCAGCATTATACTGAAAAGATCGACGTGAAATCGCTTGCTGCGATGGAGCATTATACGCCATCCTATTATTGTGATTGGTTTAAACGCAAAATGAAGATGACCCCGCTTGAATATATTCATTTTCTTCGCATTCATCGAGCAAAGGAGCTGCTTGGTGATTCGAAATTGAGTGTGCTGACAATTTCCTATCAGTTAGGCTATGAATATAATGCTTCGTTTACAAAAATGTTTAAGAAGTATGAACAATGCTCTCCTTCGGAATATCGCGCGGAAAAGCTTCTTCCGAACACGGAATTGTTAAGGAAGACTGGCACACAGTCAGGCTCGGTTGTGGTAAACTAGTCCCCGGTAGCTATTAATCGGAACTCATGGGGGCTTATAAATGATTACGACAAAACTTCCGGTACGTTTTGTTGACTGCGATGCTATGGGGCACGTTAACAATGCAGTCTACTATACTTACTTCGAAGAAGGGAAACGCGAGATTTTCCGCTGGTTCACGCCGAATATGGATTTGAATGACTGGCGTGTGATTGTTGCTTCGACACATTGTGATTACATTCAGGAAATCAACTATGACGAAGAAATTACCATTTATACATGGATCAGCACGATTTCCCGTTCCAGCTTTGATGTGGAACATGCGATTGCGGGACCGAGCGGCAATTGGCATGCACGTGGACGCGTGACGCTTATCGGTTATGACTATAGGACGAAACAGGTTGTTCCGCTGACCGAAGCGATTAAGGGAATTCTCAGGCAGCATCAGGATGTACCTGAAGGTGTTCCCGCATTAAGACCGATTCGTATGTCTGAAGGAATAGAAGAATAAATGAATAACAAACAAGAAAAAGAGCCAAGCGATGGGGATTTCGCTCGGCTCTTTCATTTTACTACAGCACCGGGGACAGCAAGCGCGAGATACTTTCTTTAAATTTGATAATAAAGGAACGATTGCGGTAGTCGGACATAGTCAATTCTTTTGATAATCGAATATCCTTCTTAAAGATTTGCGACAGCTGTTTCGCGGTTTGCTGATGGTAGATAAACGCATTGACTTCAAAGTTGAGACTGAAGCTGCGAAAATCGAGATTTGACGTACCGACGGTTGCAATGCGGTCATCAACAATGATTGTTTTCGCGTGCAGAAAGCCGTTTTGGTAACGGTAAACACGTGCTCCTGCTTCAAGCAGCAGTCCGACATTCGAGAAAGTTGCCCAATAGACAAATGGATGATCCGGCTTGTTCGGGATCATGATCCGGACATCCACATGCGAGAGGGATGCAATCGATATGGCATTCATCAGACTTTCATCCGGGATCAGATAAGGGGTTTGGATGTAAATGGTTTCTTTTGCCGACAGGATCATTTTAATAAATGCATTTTTAATTTGTTCCCATTTCTGATCGGGACCGCTTGATACGATTTGAATGCCGACCTCCCCATACTTTTTCTGATCATCCATTGAATAATAGGATTGAAACGGAACCTGTTCACCTGATGCCTGGTTCCAATCAAGAAAGAATCGTGATTGAATGCTGTTCACAGCTTCTCCGACAATTCGCAAATGCGTATCACGCCAAAAACCGAATTTCTTACTGAGACCAAGATATTCATCGCCAACATTGAATCCGCCGATGTAGCCGATTGAACTGTCGACAATAACGAGTTTCCGGTGATTACGATAATTAATACGCAAATTCAAGAGCGGTAGACGACCAGGGAAAAAGGTGTGAAATTTGCCGCCTGCATGAGTCAGGCGGCGGATAAGTTTCTTGGGCAGGCGTCTTGAACCTTCATCATCGACAAGCAGGCGGACAATGACTCCTTGTTCCGCTTTTTGAATGAGTGTGTCAATCAATTCATTTCCTAAAAAATCACCCCGAAAAATGTAGTATTCAATATGAATATGGTGTTTTGCAGATCGGATATCCTGCAGAAGACTCTGAAACTTGGATTCTCCGCTTGTGAAAATAGACAATTTATTATTTAAGGTAAGCGGTGCTTCATCATTATTAAGATTCATATAAATAAGACCGTGATAATCGCAAAGGATCGGTTGGGAGAAGGGGGGGTCATGGTTGACAATCTTAAGCATTTGTCTGCCAACCGTTTCTTTTGTTCGCTGATGAACCGCATGATCCCACTTAAAGATTTTTCGTCTGCTCAAGTTTTGTCCGAAGATAATATATAATATGAATCCGACAATTGGGAGAAAGTTGAGAATCATCAACCATGCCCAAGTGGAGCTGACGCTTTTACGTTCGAGAAAGACGACAGTCGCCCCAAGCAGAAGGTTGGTTCCAAGTAAAATCGTCAGTAAGATTGAAATGATGCTCATTATGCCACATCCTTTTTCCTGCCGAGTACATGATAGTTGATTATACCCCTAAACAAGTCAATCATGCTAGAGGCTGGCGCCGCCGCACTTTGAAAATTGGCATGATTATCATTGCTTCGTATCTTAATATCAAGCTATAATTAGACTAATAACTTGTGGAAGCTATGTCCTTCATGGACTTGAGAAAAGGTGTGGAAACTGTGCTGAAAAAACATTCGAACTTGATTTTCTGGACCATTGAACTCTTGGGAATAGCGCTGCTTATTTTTATACTGACAAAGATATCATTTATTTTTGTTCCGGTTGTTACTCTGATCACAACGCTGTTTTTTCCGATTATTGTGGCCGGATTCCTTTTCTTCTTGATCAGTCCTTTCGTAGATATTTTCCAGCGAATGAAGATTCCACGAACGCTCAGCATTTTAATTATTTACATTATATTAACCGGCTTAATCGCTTTGCTTGTGGTGATTGTCGGGCCTCCGCTGACCGAACAGATTAAATCGTTATTCGGCCAGCTTCCGGATTACATGACGAGCTGGAGAAAAAGTATTGAGCATCTTGCTGACTCTCAAGGATTTAAATGGCTGATCCATCAAGACTATTATTCTATTGATAAAATTCAAAGCAGTCTCGAAAAAATGCTAAAAGAGTTTACCGACAATGCAGGTTCCGGGCTGTCTACATTCTTCAGTGTACTAGTTAATGTGACGCTGACTGTGGTGACGGTCCCGTTTATTCTCTTTTATATGCTTAAGGACGGCAATCGTCTGCCGAAAGCGGTGACTCGTTTTTTCCCTCATAAATACCATGATGAGGTGAATCACATTCTCGGCGATCTGAATGACACGCTGTCTTCGTATATTCACGGATTAATTATTGTTGCGTCATTTGTCGGCATCACATCGAGTATCGGTTTTGCTGTGATTGGTCTGCCGTACAGCTTGCTCCTCGGACTGATTGTCGGCGTGACCAACATCATTCCTTACCTTGGACCGATCTTGGGTGCAACGCCGGCGCTGGTCATTGCGCTGATGGATTCACCGACCAAAGCACTGCTTGTCCTCGCTGTTATCGTCATCGTCCAGCAGCTTGACGGTCATCTGATTTCGCCGCTTGTCATGGGTAAACGGCTGAACACCCACCCGCTGACCATCATCGTTCTGCTGCTTGTCGCCGGCAAATGGATCGGCCCAATCGGCATGATTCTTGCTGTACCGACCTATGCAATGATCAAAACCTTTATTTCCCACATGATTCGATTGATTCGTTTGCGTCGCAAAAGCAAGGATGACAGCTTGATAAAATCATGAAAATTAGGATCCTTCGATACGAATCCGTCTGGTCAGTGAGACAAACTGCTTCAGAGCCGGATTCGTATTTTTTTTTAAATAAGCAAGCGAGAGTACTGCCTTAAGCGGATAATCGTCAATTTTTCGGTACACAACCTCCAAATTGAACAGCTTCTCTGCGGAAGCGGGAACAACACCGATTCCGATACCGGCGGAAACAAGCCCAACGACCATCTGGTATTCCGTTGCCTCTTGAACAATCTTCGGTGTGAAATCGACCTGTTGAAAGAGCGAAAGAAATTCGTCGTACAGGCCAGGCCAAATGTCTCGTGAAACAAGTATAAATGGAACATCTTTCAGATCTTCAATCCGGATTCGTTCTTTTTTTGCCAACGGGTGATTCTTCGGCAGCGAAAGCGCGGCAAATCCGCGCTTGATTGGAATGGTATCAATTAAAGAACTGCTGACCGGAGGGTGCAAAAGTCCGACATCAATTCGATCACCAATGAGTGCATTTACTTGATCCGGAGTGGAGAATTCATGAAGACGTATGGAGACATGCGGGAAAATACGTCTGTACTCCCTGATAATCTGCGGGAGTATATCATAGGTTGCCGATCCGACGAATCCGATCACTAAACGCCCGAATTCGCCGCGATGTGCCCGCTGCGCCGTATCAACAGCCTGGTTGACTTGGGCAACGACCTCGCGTGCTTCTGGAAGAAACAGCTCTCCGGCAGTTGTCAGTTCGACATGGCGTTTATTTCGTTTGAACAGAGCGACACCAATTTCTTCTTCAAATTGCTGGATCTGTTTGCTTAATGGCGGCTGTGTCATTTGCAGGCGTGCGGCAGCTCGTCCGAAATGAAGCTCTTCTGCAACCGTGATGAAATAAATAAAATGGCGAAGTTCCATGATTTTCAGAATACTCCTTTTGTGAATTGTTTTCAGCAGAAATTAAAAAGTGATTTCCTTATTAATATACTCTGTGTATTACATGGTGTTCAATAATATATTTCACATTGGTTAATGGAAGCGGTAAAATGATATTAGTCACAGAGATCATGAAAAAAGTGCGGACGATCTGCCGGTGCTCCATTAAAAAAGTATTGAGCAGATACACGAACACTCACCCTAATGAGGAGGAAATGATTGTGAGTAATTTAAAAAAGGAAGAACAGAAACTGGCAACCGGTGCGGAACTTGTCGTTGACTGCCTGATCAAGCAAGGTGTGAAATACGTATTTGGGATACCGGGAGCAAAAATCGATGCTGTGTATGATGTCCTAAAGGATCGCGGACCGGAGCTGATCGTATGCCGTCATGAACAGAACGCCGCATTTATGGCGGCGGCGATCGGACGGATTACCTGCAAGCCGGGTGTCTGTTTGGTAACCTCCGGACCGGGTGCCTCTAATCTCGCGACCGGTATTGTTACAGCTAATGTAGAGAACGATCCGATTGTCGCATTAGTTGGAGCTGTTCCGAGAGCGGATCGTCTGAAGCGTACCCATCAATCCATGGACAACGCTGCTCTGTTTCAACCGATTTCCAAATACAGTGCTGAAGTCGTTGATCCTAAAAACGTACCAGAAGTTGTCACCAATGCCTTTCGTGCTGCCGAATCAACATCGGCAGGAGCCAGCATTGTCAGCTTTCCTCAGGATGTACTCGTTTCCAAAACAACCGTAAATGCACTGGGGCCACTTGAGAGTCCGAAACTGGGAACTGCTTCTGAAGAAGCAATTGACAAAGCAGTAGAGGCGATCAAGAATGCGAAGATGCCGGTTATTCTCGCGGGTATGCGTGCGAACCGTTTCTCAGTTGTATCTGCCGTGCGTTCTTTGCTGGGCAAAATTGCTTTCCCTGTTGTAGAAACATTCCAGGCAGCCGGTTTGATTCCTCGAAACATGGAGGAACATTTCTTTGGACGTATCGGGTTGTTCCGCAATCAGCCAGGCGATTTGGTGCTTGAAAAAGCGGATGTTGTGGTAACGATCGGTTATGATTCTGTTGAATATGATCCGAAATTCTGGAACAACGTCGGTGCACGTACAATTATTCATTTGGATGAAGTACGTGCGGATATTGATCATTATTACCAGCCTTCGATTGAACTTGTTGGTGATATTCCGTCAAACGTCCAGCGAATTAAAGATAAATTAACAAATTTGAATATGACGCAGGAACGTATTGCTTATCTGGAAGGTATGCGCCGCAAGCTCGATGCACGCGACGAACCGCCTAAGCAAGCAAACGGCAACCTTGTACATCCGCTGAGCCTGATTCACACGCTGCGCCATTTGATCAGCGATGATACCACGGTTACTTGTGATGTGGGGTCTCACTATATCTGGATGGCGCGCCATTTCCGTTCCTATGAACCAAAGACCTTGCTATTCAGCAACGGCATGCAGACTCTTGGCGTTGCCCTTCCTTGGGCGATGGCTGCATCACTGGTAAATAATCATGCGAAAACAATTTCTATGTCTGGAGACGGAGGTTTCCTTTTCTCAGCTATGGAACTGGAAACAGCCGTGCGTTTGAAGCTGCCGATTGTTCATATTGTTTGGCGCGACGGCACGTATGATATGGTTGCGTTCCAGCAGAAAATGAAGTATGACCGCACTTCTGGTGTCGATTTCGGAAAGATTGACATTGTTAAATATGCAGAAGCATTTGGTGCTAAAGGGCTCCAGGTCACGAAACCTGAGGAACTTGAAAGCGTTCTGAAAGAAGGTCTTGCCTACAGCGACGGGCCGGTAATTATTGATGTGCCGGTCGATTACAGTGATAACATTGCTCTTGGCAAGAGCCTGATTCCAAACCAATTAAATTAATCATTGCCGTTATTTTCAAAATGATGCTGTAATCTTATTTAGAAAGAAGGTTTTTTCCATAATGGCAAGTGAAAAAGATAAAGGTCGATTGTTTCAGCTTTCAACGATGTCGTCATTGCTGGACGGTGTCTTTGAAGGGGCGATGAACTACGATGAAATCAAGAACTATGGTGATTTCGGCATCGGCACGTTCGAGCATCTGGATGGGGAAATGATCGCCTTCGATGGCGCGTTTTATCGTTTGCGGGGAGACGGTACGGCTACACCGCTCAAAAGTGAAGACAGGACCCCGTTCTGCTCGCTGACTTATTTTCAACCGACAGCTGAAAAGACGTTTAATCAACCTTTAGACAAGGCGGCGTTTGAAAAAGAATTGAAAAAGCTAATGAAAAGTGAGAATTTGTTTTACGCCTTTCGAATTGACGGTGTGTTTAAAGAAGTGAGTACACGGACTGTTGCTTATCAGGAAAAACCAATTCCAATGACAGAAGCAGTTAAAACGCAGCCGATTTTCCACTTTAAGCATGCAAAAGGAACGATTGTCGGTTTTTGGTCACCGGCCTTTACGCAAGGTATTGCAGTGTCCGGCTTCCATCTTCACTTTATTGATGAGGAGCGTAAGGGAGGCGGCCATGTCTTTGATTACACATTGGATCATGGCAGGGTCTATGTTGATAAAAAATCGCACATGAGCCTGTACACTCCGGAGACAGCCGGTTTTCTGAACGCGAATTTATCCCGCAAGGATCTTGAAAAAGAAATTAAGGTTACCGAAGGTTGATTCATAACAAATAATTAAAAACCAAATACTCAGGAGAACATGAACCGCCCCCGAAAATCGGACAACAAAATCCAATTTCCGGGGGTTTTTGTATGACTAAATATTCGATGAATTTCAAGACAGGCTTCTGCGTAAAAATGAGATGATGAACCAGAGTCAATGAGAGCGGGTGAAACGGATGATTCAAATGATCATTTTCCAAGCGGCTGCCGCATTTGGCGCGATCATGTTGCTGCTGGTATTCGCGAAGCTTTTCTTCCACGCACATGATGTGATGCTGTTTGCGGCTACTTTTGCATTCGGATTGTTCTATGCCGCTTTTATTGAAAGACGGGCGGAACTTCTAGAAGGAGCGATCATCGGTGCTTTTTACGCATCAGCGACTTATGGATTATATATGCTCATAAAAAAACTGTCTAAACTGTACCGTCATTCTAAGGAGGGACCGTTCCGTTAAGAACGCAACGAGCAATACGGTGTGGTATAGCTCGTAATGCAAGAACTTTTACTATAAATTTATTCATTAAAGGACTCGTCCAGGCTGAGAATGCCCGCTAGTCCGAACGATGAATTAAATCGAATGATCTCGGACAGATGTTCTTTGTGCAGGCGTTGCATGATCACCAAGACAGGAGACAATGATTTACTTAAGATGGTTACATCGATGTGAAAATCGTATAAATTCCGATACAGATCAGTAAAATTGAAGCAGCATATTCAGATAATGTGCCCATTCGTGAACGAAGTTTTTTTAATCCTAATCGTTGGCCGGCATCAATTGAGAAGTACGAAAGAATGCCGACGGTCAGCGCCACACCGATCGGATTTAAACCGCCGATGCCTGCACCGAATGCGGTGCCCATCGCATTAAAAGAGAGTGCGAAGCTCAGCCAGAATGTTTCATTAAAGGAAATCAGGTTGTTCTGGTCGCGGTCGATCTGATCAGCCTGGGGAATGGTCTTTGAAGGCGTCATTCGGTGAATACAAGCACTGAAAAGCGACCATAGGCCGATACCAAGTATGATTGCGCCGCTCACCAGGTTTGCAAGAAATTCCGGAATCGTGAATCCGAGAAGTGATCCGGCAATGATCGTAATAAGTGAGGTTGCCAAAGCCACGACAGCCATAAATAAATTGGCGATCCACGTAATCCTCTTCCCCTTGATTCCAAAGGACATGCCCACCGCAAAATTATCAATGCTAGCCGCAATGCCGATTAAAAGGATCATGAACCAATGCATCTTCTCATCCCCTTGTAAAAATTAAGGACCGGCAATTCGAGTGTTGCGTTTTAAAAATACCCGGTCGGAAGGTATAGTATGTTAAAATAGAGAAGGTGTTCATTGCAAAAAGAGGAATATCGTGAATTTTAACCGAATGATCATCGGTTTGTATAATAACAGAATGTAACAAACGAATAGGATAAGAAACAGGTGATCAAGTGAAACAGACGACACAGGCTCATGGCCTTTATGACGGTGCTGCCTACTATTATCTGAAATATCGCGGCCAATACAGCGAGCGGCTGATTCGGACTTTAGCTTTGAAATGCGGACTTGATGGAAAAGGACGGCTGCTTGATTTAGGCTGCGGAACCGGCAAACTGACTTTTCCGATGGCACGGTATTTCAGTGAAACAGTCGGTATTGATGTCAGTTCGGATATGCTCCAATCTGCTCGCAGTCAATGTGAATTACTCGATATTCATACGATGAAATGGTTAAAAATGCCCTCTGAACAAATGAGCCCGGAACTCGGCTCGTTTCGGATGATCACAGCTGGCGACGCCTTTCATTGGATGGATCGCGAGCGTGTATTGAAGCTCAGTTACGACCTTCTTGAACAGGGCGGCGCGCTTGCACTGGTTGGGCAGGGACATCTGCTTGGCAGTCTTTCTCTTGATTGGCAGCAAGCTGTCCAACGCGCCATTGACAAATGGTTCCCTGATTTCGAACGCAGGAAACTGGCTGTCCGGCATGAGCAGCTTTTAGCAAAATCTTCGTTTCATTCCGTACTGACCGGTGAAATCCACTCGGAACGTGAGCGTGATATTCCATCAATTATCGGTTACCTATATTCCACATCTACCTGTCGCAAAAGTAAGCTTGGCAAAAATACAGCAAACTTTGAAAAAGAATTATACGACGAACTCAAATTAATCAACTCGTCGGGAACCTTTAAGGAACCCGTCACAGATTACTATATCATTGCGTTTAAGTAATAGGGGCAGACGACGTTTGCCTCGTGTATTCTGAGTTCGAGTTGCCATCATGAACGGGAGGAAGCAAACAGTGAACAATCATGATATTGACTACAAAATAGAAGGTCAGGAAATGCAATATGTGGAAATTGAATTAGATCCTCACGAAACAGTGATTGCCGAAGCGGGGAGCTTTATGATGATGGAAGACGGTATCGGTATGGAGACGATTTTCGGTGATGGAAGTAGTCAAAACGGCGGTGTGATGGGAAAACTGTTTGGTGCCGGTAAACGTCTGCTGACCGGCGAGAGCCTGTTTATGACTGCATTTACCAATGAAGGAGCAGGGAAGAAGCACGTATCGTTTGCATCACCTTATCCGGGGAAGATTATTCCTCTTGATTTGAGCCTTTATGGTGAGCGGATGATCTGCCAGAAAGATTCCTTCCTGTGTGCCGCAAAAGGTGTTTCGGTTGGCATCGCCTTTCAAAAGAAACTGGGGGCCGGCTTCTTCGGCGGTGAAGGCTTTATTATGCAGAAGCTTGAAGGTGACGGACTTGCCTTTGTCCATGCAGGCGGAATGATTAAAGAACTTGATCTTGCTTCCGGTGAAACCCTGAAGGTTGATACCGGCTGCCTCGTAGCCATGACGAGTAGTGTCACTTATGATATTGAGTTTGTCAGAGGTGTGAAAACCGCCTTGTTTGGCGGTGAAGGTCTGTTTTTTGCGACACTGCAGGGTCCTGGTAAAGTGCTTGTACAATCGCTTCCATTCAGCAGGCTTGCCAGCCGTGTGTTCAGTGCGATGCCAGGCAATCCTGCCGGCCGCAGTAAAGATGAGGGCAGCATCACCGGCGGACTTTTTAACTTGTTCAATGGCGACTAAAAGATGAACGAATCGTTTGGACAGCGACGGCGCTCAATGGAGCACCGTCGCTGTTTTAACTGCATTGCGGGCATTATTCTGGGTTTCTGGCAAAAGATTCTTTAAACTATAGGGGATGATATATAACGGAGTGGTACGAAGTGAAGGAAAAATACAAAGCATCTGGTGCGAAAAGCGTGTTGTGGGTTTTCTGGCTTCTTGCCGCTAAAATTGTTTTTATTCTCTTGCTGGCGGGACTGACAGTTTGGATTATCTACGCGGTTCATGCAGCGAATTCAAGCGGAGCTGGTGTCCGGTTTATCCATGTCCTCGGCGCCGGGTACAGTAAGGATGGAAAAACGTTGTGGCTTGGGACAGACAAGCAGCTGATTACTTATAAAGAGGGTTCCTGGCACTCGGAAAAACTTAAGGACAGTTCACATGCAGACTTGTTTCTTGCCGGCGGTTCCGGTTTTATTCAGATGAATAAGACGGGTAATTTGCAGTGGAAGACAATGGAACAAGACCCGATCGCTCACCGAGAACTGAATGATTCTCTTGAAGGATTCTGGGCATTCGGGTATAAAACGGGACGTATGTACCGGCTCCAAGAAGCAGACGGAGAATCTGCATTGCGTTATTCTGACGACGGGGGCAATACGTGGGATGTCGTAAAAGTGAAAAATCCGATCGGGAATGTGCGAGTCCTTGAAGCATCACCGGTCAATAATAACGTTCTGGCGATCGGGACAACGAAAGGTCTGTACGTCAGCACAGATCTGGGCGCACATTTTCACCAGTTCTTGAAAGGTAATTCGGTTTCGAGCGCTGCATTCAGTTTTAGCAAACAAGTGGCACTGTTCGCTGCTGTTGCAGGAAAAGAAACAGCACTGTACCAGATCATTCCTCAACAGAACAAATCAATCAATCTTGATATGGGCACAGTGGAAAACGACACAGTGACTCGGATTGTTCAAAATCCGGCGAAGTTTGGAGAAGCGGTTATGATCACCAAACACGGTGATTTGTACCGAACAGAAAACAGCGGGCAAAACTGGACAATTATTGCGAAAAAAGGCCGCGGATTAAACGGAAATTAAATGCGTGTAACGTTTTCCTATGATAAACTAATAGAAAGAGCGAGAAGGTCGGTGAAAAGATGATTCAAACGGTTTTATTTGATGTCGATGGTGTTTTTCTCAGTGAAGAGCGCTATTTTGACGCCTCGGCGCTTACTGTGCATGAATTGCTGCGCAGCGAGAATTATTTAGGACTTGGAGATGGCAAGCCTTTTCAAACGAAATACAGTGATGAAGAGATTGCTGCAACCCGATCAGAGGTTTTTCTTAATGATGATGTGCTGAATTTCTTGAAATCCCGCGGAATGAATGCCAATTGGGACATGATTTACATAACGATTTCCGAGCAGTTGATTCACTTAATAACTCAGCTTCCTGACATGGCGAAGACACAGGCAGTAGAATGGTTGAAGAAGCCGATTGATCAGACCACGCTGAATGCGTTTCGCTCATTGTTTAAAAAATATCCTGTAAGGCCCGACTTTAAGCGTTTTATGGCGGATTACAAAGAAACCAAAGCAGTAAAACAAGATCTAATCTTTTTTCTCAATGAGGTTGCCTCAAGGCGGCTTGGTATTGAAACAGCGGCATTCAAGCCGAAAAGCGATTTTTGGCATATTGGTGAACACGCTTCCCAAGAATGGTATATTGGTGATGAAAATGTATTGGCAGCAACAGGAAAGCCTTCGGTTCAGACAGGTAAGAAGGGATTTATGAACGAAGAGGTAACTCTGGCGGACCCGAATGATATTCGCGGAATGTTCCATGCATTTCATGATTATGGCATACATGTGGGTATTGCTACGGGACGGCCGAGATTGGAAACGTTCAAACCGTTTACCTATTTAAACTGGATCGATGAGCTGGATTCGAACCATATTGTAACCGCAGATGATGTGCTTGCCGCAGAACGGAGCTACGAAGCGGCACCGCTTGCCAAGCCGCATCCTTTTACCTATCTTGTTTCCTATCATGGCAAGGACAGTGATTTAAAGCGCTGGACAGCCCGCCGTCCTGAGCAGTTGCCTGATGGAGAACAAATCCTGATTGTCGGAGATTCGCTCGCCGACCTGCTCTGTGCCAAACAACTGGGCTGCCGGTTTGCAGGAGTCCTCACCGGTCTTTCCGGTCAAAAGGCTCGGAGCGAATTAGAGGAGCACGGCGCCGATTTTATTCTCGATTCCATTGCAGATGTAAAGGGTCTGGTGCTTGATCTTTTAAAAAAATAAACGGATCCATTTTTTTGGCGGGCGATGCAAGCCTGCTTCTTTTTGTATAAAAATTTTAAAGAAAATAGTTATCATGAACAAAACTAGCCCCCTTGATCGTAGAATCGTGGATTAAATGGG
>NZ_JAMXWM010000040.1 GCF_024125445.1 Sporolactobacillus shoreicorticis
GTCAGAAGCTTGCCCGAGGTTGACGCACTTGATCGCACATTCAGATTCGCCATCGTTGTTCCCGTGTACTGGACGGCTTCATTGGAACCGCCAGAGCTCGACGTACTGCCGGCCTTCTTTACGTAATCACCGGACACATATGCCGTTCCTCCGTTATACTTGATTTTCAGCCAGTTCCCGCTTGTTCCTACCACTTCCACGCGGCTTCCCTTCTTCAGCGTAGTCAGAAGCTTGCCCGAAGTTGACGCACTTGATCGCACATTCAGATTCGCCGTTGTTGTTCCGGTATAAAGTGTTTGTGCGTTTTCTGATGAATTCTTTTCCGAAGCAGCACCCGTTTTTATGTAATCCGCAGAGACATAAGCAGATCCGCCTTTATACTTAATCTGCAGCCAACCGTCGCTCGTTTTTCCGGTTACTGTCACAGCGGCACCTTCTTTCAACGTTGTGAGCACCGTTCCCTGCATAGAAGGCAAAAGACGCACATTTACATTCGCTGATGTCGTGCCCTGATAATCGACAACGTTCTGCACAGAAAGACTTGGCGTGGCAGTTGAGCTTTCCGAAACCTTCTCCGTATAGTAGCCGTCAACATATGCTGTTCGTCCTTCATATTTGATCTTCAGCCAATTTCCCTTTTCACTTTTCTTGTCTATGCCAATGACTTCAAAGGTCTGATTTTTTTTAAGCATACCGATTTGCTGCTGTTCCGTACCAGGTGTGCTTCGTACGTTTAAATTCGTCTTGGCTTTCGCTGGATATGCTTCAAATGTGTCCGCAGATGCGTGAGCAGGCGCTCCCGTTACTGTTGCAACCGCCGCTGCAGCCGCAAAAGCGCCGACAATAGTAAAATTACGATTTGGGCTCAATATAAGCCACCCCCGAGTATGATCTAAATGATCGATTATATTTTTACTATTTATATCGGTAAGTTATGAAATTAGTTTAGTGAAAACTGTTGATTACGCTCATTCCTTGACGAAAAATTAATAAGATTGTCTATTTTAGTAGGTTATTTGACACAGTATTTTAATTGTATTTTTTGATAAAAAGACATTAATGATTAATACGATTCAGTTCGCTTGTTTCTTGTTTTTTTCAAATTCATGCAAAAAAATCACCGAAACAGACGGTTTTCTCCCCTTTTCTCTCTCTTTCATATCGAAACCAGGTGAATCGTATCATGCGAACAACAAAAGTTCCGAATGAATTGACATTTATTTTCAAAAAAAGGACAATCTATTCTTTTTCTATACCCCAAAATTCATAGGCAAAACGTATATCTGATTTTTTTATTTTCAATAAGAATAATTTCAATAAATCAGACTTTATGAATTTGTCCAAGACTGCTGTTTCGTTTGCTATGTTTTAAGCTTCTTAGGCGCTACAGATCGTTTCGCAGGACCAGTATCCACAAATTGATCGTTTCGCTTATGGATTCGCAAAAAAAGCCCGAAATTGGGCTTTTTCATTCTTCTTATTGAGATGTGTAAGATAGTGCTTGATTGCCGAATTGATGCCACGCTTTTATAAAAGCTTGCTTATCGGAACTGCTTCCCGGTCCGCCTGCCAGCGGATCATTAAAGTAAACATATTTTTTGTCAAATCCGGTCAGCAAAACGGAATGCTCCTTAAAAGTAATACGAATCATTCCTTGTTTCGTCGGCCAGTTCTGCCATGCGCTTGCCGGAACAGGCTGAAAGTTAATGCTCGTGATCGTCCACACCGGCTTGCCCAAAGCTATTTGTTTTTCAATCGCGGACCATGGCCGGCCGGTCATATCAACCACATGCCCGCCTAAATAACGGCGTGCCAGATCGGCAATCGGTCCATGATAAACGGCAAGCCCAGGATTTGCTCGGCTGCCGTGATACATATTACCTACAAATCCTTCATTTGGATTACCCTTCCATTTTCCTGACTGAAAAGGCACCTTTTTTATTTGTTCCGCAAGCAGCATTTTATTGGTTCTCACACCAGCAGATTGCAACAGCATTGTCAGGCTCGTCACTTCACAGCCGTTGGGCAGTTCAGGCCTCTGACTGACATATGGAGCGCTCAGTTTCTTCTCCGTCAGCTCAGGTTCTTTTTCACGTTTAGGAAGGGTCTTCTTTTTCATGGGTATCGAATCATTCGTCTGCTCCCGCTGCAACTGCTCGTAATTCCCTTCTTGACTGTCTCGATTCTGAAAGAGAACAATCATAAAGGCAGCACAGACAATAATAATCAGAACCATTAGTATCGCAACGATTCTTTTCACAAAACGCATGTATAACCCCCTCTAGGTAAAACAAATCTCACAATCATTATTGATTTTGCCGCTCTGTATATCGGAGCAAATGATAAATTGTTTCGATCGTCGGCACATGTGCACCACACTGATCGGCTGTCTGAATGACAAAACCTAGAATTGCATCCACTTCCATTTCACGACCGTTCTCAAGATCTTGGAGCATCGACGTTTTATGATTCCGAATCTTCTCATCAGGCGTCAAAAGACCTGCTATGTATTGTTCTCTGATTTGAATACCGGATTTTGCCGCTACCGAAAGGAATTCTTCACTGATTCGTTTGAGCAGCCCATGAAGATCTGCATCACTCAGTGCTTCGCCAACGCGTGTTCGTGTCAATGCTGTCAACGGATTATAGGTTATGTTCCATAATAATTTTTCCCATTTGATCTGCCTTATATGGTTCGTAATCTGCACCTCTGCCCCTGAATGTACTAAAGCTTCCTTGAGTTCATGAAGTGTCCCGTTTGCCTGATTTTCTTCCTCCCATTCACCAATAACGAGTTTGCCGTCGCCAACATGATTGACTACACCCGGCGCTTCGCGAATGATTGAAATAAACGCGGAACCGCCAACAATGTGTTCAGCACCGAATACTTCGGCAAGCCGTTCTTCATTGCCGATTCCGTTAAGCAGACTGACAACCTTCGTTTTCGGTCCCATGAGTACGCTCAATTCAGGAATCACCGCATTTAGAGCTGTGGACTTGATTGCCAGCAAAATATAATCAAAAGAACGATCTTTTTCTAGATTTTCTGCATTGCTGACTTTTACCGGCAGCGAAAAATCACCGTTGATACTTTTAACAATCAACGCATGATCACGCAGCCGCTCAAGTGTTTGCCCTTTGGCAATAAAGGTCACGTCTACCTCTTCTTTCGCCAAAATTCCTCCATAATAACAGCCGATAGCACCAGCGCCAAGCACTCCGATCTTCACAATGAAACACGCCCCATTCTCTGTCCTGATGTCCGTTCTCCTGCTGCAGTCTCCGTTTTCTCTCTAATACTTTCATTTTAGCGTATTTCAGCAAGTTTTTCTTAATCGAGTTCCTGGAAATCGTTCATTATCTGCCAACTCGATCAATCTACGGCTTTTTTGTTATACTTAAAACAGCTTGCACAGGATTCGAAGCGAACAGCGGAGAATAAGTAAAAGGACACGAATTTAGCGAAAACAGGTGAATTGATTGGACGAAATTATTATTTATTGCGATGGCGGTTGCCGAGGAAATCAGAGTGATCATAACGTTGGCGGCTGGGGAGCTATTCTGAGATACGGAGATCATGTCAAAGAACTGCACGGCGGTATGCGCAACACGACCAACAATGTGATGGAACTGACAGCAGCAATCCGCGCACTGGAATCGCTGAAATCACGACAAATTCCCGTCGCATTCTATATAGACAGCGCTTATGTAGTGAACGGAATGAACAGTTGGATTTCCGGATGGATCAAAAAAGGCTGGAAGACGGCAGGCGGAAAAGCCGTTAAAAATAAAGAATTATGGATTCGGCTGAATGATCTTGCACGGGCGCAAGAAAAGATCAGCTTTAACAAGGTCAGGGGACATCATGGCGTCGAATACAACGAACGCGCCGATCAGATCGCCAATCTCGCCATGGACGAAGTGGAAAAAGAATAACAGTAAGCAAGGGAGCCCTGCGCGATGCACAGTGCTCCCTGTTTTTTTACAGATGAGCAGTTCATACCGATCTCATTCCCGCTCCAAATGTCATTCATCATATTCGCTACCTGATTTTCTCAATTTTTATGGATACAGTCTAACTCTTTATTGAGTAATTGGCTTCACATTTCCCGTCTACTATTCAAAAACAGAATATCGGTTCTTTCTTTACGCGTGCATGAAAAATTTTATGTCCGATCTTACAAAAAGAGACACCGGGTGTGACTTTACTCCGGTATCTCTCACTATTCTTATTAACATTGCAATACAACTTGTCCCTGTTTCATCGATTCTTTGACATTGATGACGCGCTGATTTGATGATCCTCTGAATTTCAATTTTAAATTTCGTTTTGCCAAATCAAACGGTCCGTCCACAAGCACATCAATTTGACTGAGCATTTCCCACCGCTCAGGATCCTGAAGCAAATTGTCATAGAGAAATCCGGTCCAGCACCAAATGTCCTTGTTCGGGCATTCGTTCTTGATGCGCTCAACAAGTTTTGTCAAAGTATCAGGATAATCAAACGGTTCGCCGCCAAGTAGCGATAATCCCCGAATTTTATCGCCCGAATTCTGCAAATCACTGATGATTCTGTTCTCAACCTGATTCGTATAGGGCTTGCCGAAATCCGGATTCCAGACAACCGCATTCCAACAGCCCTTGCAGTGAAAATGGCAGCCGCTGACAAACAGGGAATGACGGACACCTGTCCCGTTCAGAAAATCAAAGCGCTTATAATCGGCGTAATTCATTATATTCACCCTCCGAATAACTTCCCCAGATATGGAAACGTCTTCAGCTTTGCTGCTTCTCGCGGCTGTTGATCTCCTTCAGACGTCCCTTGATCGGCTTGCGCTGAATCACCGAACCCAAATAGCCGCACAACCGGCGGATGCATGACGTTGTTTCCGGATTATGGTTACCGCAATTCGAACATTTGAAACCGGCAGCCGTCGATTCAAATTCGCCTTCAAAGCCGCATTCGTAACATTTATCAATCGGCGTGTTCGTGCCAAAGTAACCGATACGGTCATAGGCGTAATCCCAAACCGTCTCCAGTCCCTCAGAGTTGTTCACCAAAGAAGGGAACTCACAGTAGTGAATGAAACCACCTGCCGTATAAGGTTCATAATCTTTTTCAAAATCAATTTTCTCAAATGGATTGATTTTCTTGCGTACATCGTAATGGAAACTGTTCGTATAATAATCTTTATCTGTTATATCCTTGATGCTGCCGAAGCGCTGCTTGTCCAATCGGCAGAAACGGTCGGTTAGGCTCTCCGAAGGCGTCGCGTAGACACTAAATGCATAGCCGGTCTTCTCACGCCATTCTTCTGATCGCGATTTAAAACATTTCACAATATCGAGTGTGAATGCCTTCGCTTCCGGACTATGTTCCCAATCCGGGCCATAGAACACCGTCGCCGCTTCATAAAGCCCGATGTAGCCCATGGACACGGTTGCCCTGCCGTTTTTAAAAATATCTTGTACCAGCTGATCAGCGTGCAGTCGTTTTCCGGTGGCGCCATACTGGTAGAGAATCGGTGCGTTTTTCGCTTCCACTTTATCCAAAGTGTGAATCCGGAACAGTAAAGCCCGGCAGACCAGATCAAGCCGCTCCTCAAATAAACTCCAGAAAGCAGCTTTATCGCCATTTGATTCAATCGCGATTCTCGGAATATTCAGCGTCACCACGCCCATATTGTTACGACCGTCAGCTATATATTGGCCATTTTCCTGATAAGAAGGCAGGAATGAACGACACCCCATCGGCGCCTTGAAATCTCCGGTTACTTCAACGATTCGGTCATAATTCAAAATATCCGGATACATCCGTTTCGTTGCGCACTCCAGAGCCATTTTCTTAATGTCGTAGTTCGGGTCGCCTTCATTAAGATTCAAACCGCGTTTGATCGTGAATACGAGCTTCGGAAACACAGCTGTTTTGTGATCGCGGCCAAGACCGATAATTCTCACCTTCAAAATGGCCTTCTGAATTTCACGGGCAAACCATGAGCGGCCAAGGCCGAAGTTCAGAGTGAAAAACGGAGTCTGCCCATTGCTTGAAAACAGCGTGTTAATTTCATACTCAAGCGATTGCATCGAGTCATAGATTTCTTTCTCAGTCATCGAGTACGCGTAATGTTCTTGCTCTGCGGGATCCGATATCCATGTCTTTGCGGTTTTCAAGTATTTGCTGAAGCTTGTTCTCGCGTATGGTTCCAATACTTCGTCCGCGCGGTTGAACGATGTGCCGCCATAAATATTCGAGGATACGTTGGCAACGATCTGTGCAACCAGTGCAGTCGCTGTCTTGATCGATCTCGGCTGCTCCACATCCGCATTGCCGATTGAGAATCCTTTTTCAAGCATGCCTTTAAAATCAATCAGCATGCAATTGTACATGGAGAAAAAAGGTGAGTAATCCAAGTCATGGAAATGGATGATTCCCTGATTATGCGCATCGGCAAATTCCTTGGGCAAAATATGGCGGAGTGCATAGTCTCTGGCCGCCACACCGGCAAGCAGATCACGCTGTGTATTAAATACTTTTTCATCCTTATTTGCGTTTTCATTGGCGACATATTCATCCATATTAATTAAGTCGCGAATTTTATCATCCAGCGTTTTTTCTTTAAAAATCGGTTCTTTAATCATCCTGTCGACCTCCATAGTTCCTATAAACATTATTATAATACAATATATAGTATGATCAACATGTTAGATGACACAATATATAGTCAGTTGACGTTCGAATAGTATTTTTCAGGAGTATAGAGCGAAAAATGGATTTGTGACAAATTTGCAAACGAGGGCTTTAAATTACGATGTGAAAAAACAAATAACTTATTCATTATATCGGAAGATCGCTAGAAAGCAATCATAAAAAAACAGTAAAAAAAGACGATCCTGTGATCGTCATTCCTATTTTTCCTAATGAAATGTATGATACAAAAATTTATATAACCCGTTTTCAGCATATGAGGCGTCGGTCACCCGGTCGGCCTGTATCTTTACATGCTCAGGAGCGTTCTTCATGGCGGCAGAATAACCAGCAAGCTGAAACATCGGCAGATCGTTTTCCCCATCTCCGACTGCGAGCGCGTTGTCCGGGGACAGATGATAGTGATCAAGCAGAATCCGAATTCCGCTCGCCTTTGAAATATTCTTTCCTACTAATTCCACATTGTTATGCGACGACGAAAAATAGTCAAATGTGAATTTATCCTGTAATTGGCGCAACACATTCTTCCACGCATCCATTCTCGCCACATCTTCACTGAAAAAATACATTTTAGCGATCTGCGCCAGCTCCTCATCAGTCAGTATTTCTTTCCAGACCATGTCCTCAAGGACAGCCTGTCTTCGCGATTTCCATTCATTTATCGACACATTCTCCGGCTTCGCCCCATTGATTTCGTTCATGATATAATGCTTATCCCGGTTTAGAATTGTTCTTCGTCCGTCAACCGGATGCAGCTGATAATACAGTTTTTGCCGCTCAGAGCAGTAAAGCATATGCGCGACGAGTGCTTTCGGCAAAACGCTTTGGAAAATTTTTGTTTTCCCCGCGAACACAGTCATTCCATTTGCCGCAACCATTCCTGCTGCCGGAAAATCATCAGGCAGCGCGTTAAGCGCATCGACCTCCGAACGCCCCGTAACGACAAAAACATGCTTGCCATCCGCACTAAGTTCCTTAAGATAACCGTTCAATTCAGGAGTCACTTGATTATCCGGTGTCAGCGTTGTTCCGTCTAAATCAAGCATAATCGTTTGCACGTTCACCTGATTTCACCTCCGCAATGTCTCTTCATTCATTCTATCGTTTCTTGTCGTGCGCCGCATCCCCTCTGCCTGTTTTTCTACAGACATGTTTTATCAAGTCAGAATATGGGTATAGAACATTAACAAGCAGTGCATGAAGGCTTGCAAAACAGGAATACGTCCGTCTCTCAATGAAAATTAATTTCTCGATCCATAGACAAACACCGCGCCATAAAAAAGCTTCGATCTTTCACCGGTTCACCAAAAGCTCCATTCAAACGCATGGCTTCGGGGCAACCAAAATAAACAAAAAGAAGTGATTTTTCTGCCATTACTTATTGTCGCCTTAGGCGTGATTGTATTACTCATACTCATCATGAAGTTTAATCTCAATACTTTTATCTCGCTACTCATCGTTTCTTTTCTTGTCGCACTTGGACTAGGTATTCCGCTTACGAAAATTATTTCCGTCATTGAGAAAGGCATCGGTGAGCAGCTCGGCGACCTCATTCTGATTTTCGGACTCGGAGCCATCTTAGGGAAGCTTGTCGCCGATGCCGGCGGCGCGCATCGCATCGCCATTTCTCTTGCGAAGAAATTCGGTAAAAAACGCATTCAACTAGCGATCATCGCCGCATCGTTTATCATTGGCATTGCTTTGTTTTTCGAGGTTGGTCTCGTGCTCCTGCTTCCGATCATATTTGAAATCGGAGTTGCTCTAGGCATCTCGCTTCTCTATGTGGGGACGCCGATGATTGCCGCCTTGATGGCGACGCACGGATTTTTACCGCCGCATCCGGCACCGACCGCTCTCGTTCAGAGCTATCACGCCAATACGGCCTATGTGCTCCTTGTCGGCCTGTGCATCGCGGTACCCGCCGTTCTCATCGGCGGTACACTGCTGAATCGATTGCTTTTCCATTTGCTGCCTCAAGTCTACACACATTCCGGGAATGAGGAGCTGCTTGATAAGAAAAGACACTTTGACGATAACCAAGTGCCGTCCTTATCGCTCAGTATTTTCACCTGTCTTCTTCCCGTCCTGTTGATGATTTCAGCAACACTGATCACTGATTTAATTACGTTTTCAAAGGTCATCGAGCAAATCATTCAGTTGATTGGATCTCCACCGGGCGCGATGATGACGAGTGTTCTGTTTGCACTCTATGCCATGGGTATCCGCCAAAAGCGTTCTATGGAGGATATTGAAAAGACAATTACAAAGGCAATCCGGCAAATTTCCATGCTGCTCCTGATCATCGGAGCCGGCGGCGCGCTTAAAGAAGTGATGATTACAGGTGGCGTCGGTGATTATGTCGCAAATTTATTTAAAGGTTCTCCCCTGTCGCCGCTCGTTCTGGCATGGGTAATCACCGTGCTGATCCGTGTCTGCATCGGTTCGAGCACAGTTGCCGCCTTGACCGCTGCTGGAGTTGTTGCTCCATTGGTCAGTGCAACCGGCGTCAGTCCTACGCTTATTGTCCTTGCCACCGGGGCCGGCAGCGTATTCGGCGGACATGTCAACGATCCCGGATTCTGGCTGTTCAAAGAGTACTTTGATCTGAATATTAAAGACACGTTAAAAACCTATACCGTCATGGGCAGTATGCTCTCCTTAATCGGCATTCTTCTGATCTGTGTTTTTTCCGTTTTTATGTAATGAAACACAGTCAGCCTGCTCATACTAATACAAAGCCGCACAAAAGGGAGGAATTTACATGCTCGGTCTCATATGGTCGCTGATCGTTATCCTGTTTCTCATCTGGCTCGTACTTCTGTTACTTAAAATCGGCGGTGCAATCATCTATCTGCTTCTTGTTGCCGCAGCCGTTCTGTTTGTTCTTCAATTCTTCACACGGAGATAAACAAATGATTGAAAAAGCCGGCTGCCCCATAATAATTTAGGGAGCAGCCGGCTTTTACCTGTTACCATACTTCATTTATTTTCAACGTTCTGCATTGCACCATTAATCGCTTCTGTCACGCTTTCACTGAAAATCGCGAATGCGTCGTCAATCTGTTCCTTAGTTATAATCAGTGGCGGAATAAAGCGGATGACGTTATGGTCAACACCGCAGTTAAGCAAAATCAATCCTTTTTTCAGCGCATTGGCCCGAATCGCAGTAACGAGGTCGCCGTCCGGTTCCCCATTTCGATCAATAAACTCAATACCGATCATCAGACCAAGTCCCCTGACCTCAAGCACCTCATCATGCTGTTTGGCAAATTCAAGCAGTTTCCCTTTAAAGTAGGCGCCGACTTCAACCGCGTTATCGACAAGTCCGCCTTCAAGCAATTCAAAGACGGCGACACCGGCCGCGCAGGCAACCGGATTGCCGCCGAAGGTCCCGCCATGGGTACCCGCCGGCCATTTGTCCATTAATTCGCGTTTTGCCACCATCGCGCTGAGTGGAAAGCCATTGGCGATCGCCTTGGCAAGTGTCATAATATCCTGCTTCACATCAAAATTTTCATAGGCAAAAATTTTACCTGTGCGCCCGAATCCGGTCTGCACCTCGTCGAACGCAAGCAAGATGCCATGTTCATCGCAGATTTTGCGAATCGCCTGCAGAAACGATTTCGGAGGCACAATGTAACCGCCCTCGCCCTGAATCGGTTCCATAATCATGCAAGCCACTTGTTCCGGTTCAATGAGATCATGGAAAATCTCTTCAAGTGAGTTCAAGCAGCGCGCCACTTCCTGCTCTTCAGTCAAGCCGGAGCGGGTCGCATAAGGATAGTCCGCATAATAAACACTCGGCAGCAACCCTTCATAGTTGCGGCGATACTTCGCATTTGACGCCGTCAGCGTTGTCGTCGCGAGTGTCCGTCCGTGAAAGCTGTGTTTGAATGTAATAATGCCGGGACGATGGGTGACTTGCTTGGCAAGCTTAATCGCAGCTTCATTGGCTTCAGCCCCGCTGTTCGAGAAATAGATTTTATAATCCGAACCCACATGGCCGAGAATCTTCTCGGCTAGTTTGATATAAGAGGGATAATAAACAACATTATGACCGCCATGAATAAGCTGATCCATCTGTTCCTTAGCCTTCTGAACAACATAGGGATGGTTGTGGCCGCAGTTAACCACTGCGACACCGCTGGCAAAGTCCAAATACTTTTTCCCGTTCTCATCCCACACGTAGGCACCTTCGCCTTTAACAATCCCCAATTGTGTCGCCCGAAACGCAATCGGCGGAAACAGATCCAATGATTTTTCATACATGCTTTTATCCGGCATTCTACTCATACCTCTTTTTATTAAAAATTAGAAGATCGTCAAAAGACCACTGTGTCACACAATATTATATAATGAATGAAAACAAACGTTTATTTACTTTTATGGCGTCAAAAGTCGCGCTTAATTGATTATTCATTGGAGGACCGGTCGATGGAACTGAGACAATTAAAAACTTTTCAGGTGGCGGCAGAACTGCTGAACTTCACGCAAGCCGCCAAACAATTAAATTTCTCCCAGCCGACCGTTACAGCGCAGATCCGGGCACTCGAACAGGACATTAGCCATCCTCTTTTTTTCAGGATCGGTAAACAAACCTTTCTAACCGCGCATGGAGAAATCGTGAAGCGCTATGTTGATCAAGTGTTCGCAACCCTTGATCAGATGAATGCAGAGCTTCAGGAGAAAGATCAGCTTGAAACGAAACTGACCATCGCCGCACCGGAAACCTTCTGCACGCACTACTTTCCACCGATCATCCACCAATTTCTCGGTGATTATCCGAACATCGGCATTAAGCTTGTTTCCTGTATGAGTGATCAGGTGATCAGCGGTATCGACAGCAACGAATATGATATCGGCATCATCTCCGGTTCCTACACGAAAGCCGGCATAACAAACGTGATGCTCTCTGAAAAAGAAGATCTCGTTCTGATTGCCTCAAGTCGCCTGCTGAAGCAGCACACACCTAAAGAACTGCTTGAATACTACCCGTTTATCAAATACGAAATCATCGGTCCATTTGAAGAGCAGATGAGCCAATTCATTCAGGAAGCAGGCATTCGGCCGCAAAAAATGATTGAATCCAGCAGCCTTGAGGCCGTAAAAAGTGCCGTACTGAGTGACATTGGCGTCGGACTGATCAGTCGCAATCTTGTCAAAAAAGAACTGGCCTCTCGCCAGCTGCAGGAAATCTTCCGGAACAAAACACCGATTAAGATTGAAACCTCACTCGTAATCGCGACCCATAAATTACGCGACGAAATAATTATGCATTTGATTCGTCTGATTGAGCAAAACTGGAACACGATTCATTAAAGGATCTTTTCTAGGAAATCTTGAGCGCGCTCTGTACTTGGATTGCTGAAAAAAGTTTCCGGTGTGTTTGATTCAAGAATGCGTCCGTCATCCATGAACACCACTTTGTCGGCTACCTGTTTGGCAAAACCCATTTCATGCGTAACGATGATCATTGTCATTCCGGATTCGGCAAGTGACTGGATCACGTCAAGCACTTCTTTGACCATCTCCGGATCGAGTGCCGAGGTCGGCTCATCAAACAGCATGTAGTCCGGCTCCATCGCAAGCGCGCGGGCAATCGCCACACGCTGCTTTTGGCCGCCGGAAAGTTTATTCGGATACTGGTCCTTTTTATCGAGCAATCCGACTTTGTTTAACAGTTCCTCAGCTTTTTTGACTGCGTCGTCCTTTGAAAGCCCCTTGACTTTCATCGGTGCATAAATCAGATTCTCAAGAACGGTTTTATGCGGAAAGAGATAAAAGTGCTGGAAGACCATGCCGACTTTTTCTCGTACTTTGGTCACCTGCTTCAGGTTCATTGCCGTCATATTGTGTTCATCGACCATAACCGTACCTGAGGTCGGACGTTCAAGCAGATTAATGCAGCGTAAAAAGGTTGATTTTCCTGATCCGGAGGGACCGATCACGACAACTACTTCGCCCTGGTTAATCTGTAATGAAACATCCTTCAAAACCTTGATGTTCCCGAAATTTTTTACTATGTGTTCAGTTTTGATCACTGCGGCCCAGCCTCCTTTCAATATGCCCGCCGATAAACGTCAAAAGAAGGACGACGAGATAGTACATAAGAAACGCAACGAGCATTGGCGGAAAATACATATAGTATTCTGCAGATACAATCTGCGACCGTCGCATCATTTCGGTAACGGTAATCGTCGATACAAGTGCCGAATCCTTGGTTAACGTAATAAACTCATTCATCATCGCCGGCAGGATGTTCTTAATTGCCTGTGGCAAAATAATGTCTTTCATCATTGGCCAGTAACCGACCCCGAGTGCGCCTGCGGCTTCAAACTGACCTTTGTCTACTGCATTGATACCTGAACGGATGATTTCGGACATATAAGCACCCGAATTTAAACCTAACGTAATGATTGCGACTGCTGTCGCATTGACATCTCCGAGCCCTAAGAGCTGCGGTATCGCGAAATAGGCGAGTGCCAGCTGCATGATTAGCGGCGTGCCCCGAAAAATTGAGGTGTAGCCACGGGCAAATCCATTTAATAGTTTAACATTGCTGATTTTACATAAGGACAGCAGCGTTCCTAAGACAAAACCAATGATCGCTGCGCCTAATGCAATCCCCAAAGTTACCCATATACCATTAATGATATAGGGAATCGAAGGAGCAATTTGTTTGAATCCGCTGATAAGTTGTTCCATCGCCCCATTATCCTTTCAGTGCTTTTTTCACTGGTTTTTGATCCATTTAGTAACCAGCTTGTCTTTAGTACCGTTCTCTTCCAACTTTTTCAGTGCTTTATCAAACTTTGATGCTAGTTTGCTGTTCTTTGGGAATGCCGCACTGATCGGATCATATTGCGTTTTGCCATCAACAACGGCTTTAAATTGTTGCAAGCTTTTATCCTTGCTCGTATAGCCATAAGCAACGGTATCTACGGTAACAATTGCGTCAAGTTTGCCCGCACGCATCGCTTCGACCATTTCATTCAGCTTATCCCATGTTTGAATGTTCATCGGAATTGTTTTGCTGACTTTTTTTGCAAGCGTTTCTTGAGTCGTACCAAGCTGAACGCCAACCTTTTTATTCTTCAGATCTTCCATCGACTTAATATTTGTACCTTTTTTCGTCAAGATAACTTGAAACGATTGATAATAAGTTTTCGAGAAGTCGACTTGCTGACGACGTTTTGGTGTATCAACCATACCGGCCATAACAAAATCTACTTTCTTGCTGCCGAGTGCGGCAATCAGTCCGTTAAAATCCTGGTTTTTAACTTCCAGTTTATAGCCAAGTTCTTTGGCAACAGCCTTTGCCAAATCAAGATCAAATCCGACAATCTTGTTTCCATTTGCCGTATCAACCGATTCAAACGGCGGGTAATCGGCGCTCGTTCCCATGACAATTGTTTTTTTCTTACTTGAATCGCTGCTTCCTGAGCTGCCGCATGCGGACAGAACGAGTAGAAGCATTGCCATCATAATCAAGCCTAATTTTTTCATCATTTTTTTGTCCCTTCTTTTCTATAGATATTCCCTTATAGGGAGATAAAAGCTTCGTTAATGTGTTGCTTTTTGATCTTCCAGTACACATTCGGTCATGGAGCGGATCAATGTCGGCAGAACGCGATACGAATAGGGTTTGTACACGCGCTCTTTCCATGTATGTGCCTTTTTGCCGTAAACACCCATGTCAAGGACGGGTATATTGAGCTTTCGGATCGGGTCAAGCGGCACGCTGTATGTTTTTCCCCATCCGGGAAAGTTATTGAGAATAGCTGATGTTTCTTCTGCCGTTTCGCTCATTGACAGGTAGCTGCCATCAGCCAGATAAGGGAAAAAGCGTTTTTTGGCGAACTGTTCGCCGGTTACCTTGCTCGTTTCACTGAGCACCTGATCAAGCAGTTCATTAACGCGATGCTCTGCTTCAACTTCCTGCCGCAAATAATTATGCGGACAGTACGGGGGGGCAAAGAAGACAATGACCTTCGGACGTTGATCGCCGGACGCTTCTTCCAGCTTCTCAATAATTTTAAAGCTGACTTGGCGCGAATCCTCGTTCGGATTAGCCTCGACGACTCGATCGACAATCTCCTTCACCGAAATGCTCCTCGCTTCCAAAGACTGAACGAATTCCGAGAAGCTCAAGACGTCGGTTGTCCAATCCGGTGCCTCACCTTGAAGTCCGCAATTGTCTGCGAATACTCTATATTGATTTTTGAGGAAGTCGGCAAGCTCATCGCACGTCTGCTTCGCGACCCCCTTCAGCTGCTCAAGGACATCCTCCGGTGTTCGCTCATACAAAAAGTAATTAAAATAAAGGCGTACAGCTCCCGCCGTCTGCACATTATAAAAGACTTTTTGATCGCGCTGATACAGGCAAGAAGCTGGGAGAATGACTTCGCCGGAAATCTGTTCGGCATACGCCATATTATTATTTAACGCATTGTTGATTTTACTCGCAATCAGTGTCGGATCAATCCCGGACAGCGTCTCACCAACATGTGTCTCGCGTCCGCGGATATAAAAGCATCCGAGCAGTTTCCCTGCCGATCCTGTATAAATATATCGCTTTTGATCGCCATGATAAAGTGGGCTGTTAAAATCCGTATTGATCGCTACGGCATAATCAAGCCCCTGTTCTTCTCTCAGCCGAAGCAATTCGCCGACCGCTTCCATTGCCCCTTCATGGTCATTCTCTTCAACCGGATTAAACATGACCAATAAATTGCCGTTCAGTTCTTCCGGATGTTCCGTATAATGAAGCAGATTACTTAAGTGTACCGCATCCCCACTTTTCATATCAAGTGCACCGCGCCCAAACAGCCAGTCACCGGATTGCGCGTCGCTTTGCACATCGGTGTCTTTTACATAAGACGAAAAATAGTTCTGTAAGTAATCCGAATCCAGCGCATGGTACTCAATCGAACCAAAATCATCGACACCGACCGTATCCATATGTCCATGATAAATGATTGTTTTTTTCGTTTCATTTTTATTTTTTAAAAGTGCGAAGACATTTTTTCTCCCCAGTTTGTCGCCGTCCAGTGCCTGCGTCCAAACATTCTCCGGATGCTGTTTGAAATAGGGAAAGGATCGCAGAATTGCTTCCAGTTTCTTTGCCATCGCGACTTCTCCGTCCGTACCATTGACACTCTTCACGCTGACAAGGTCTCTCGCTATTTTCTCAATCTGCTCTTCCGCCGGTAAATCTTTAATGAGCTCATACATTTTTTAGAATCCACCTTCTCTACTGAATTATTCTACCGGATCACGTTGAAGCACGAGTGAAGAACAGTGAATACCTCCGCCCATCTTGTTGATTTCGTCTACAGGGATCGCGATCACTTCAACTCCGGCTTTCTCAAGCGCTTCAATCGTTCGAACGCCGCGTGAGGTGAACAGTACCTTGCCCGGCTCCAAACAGAGCAGATTCGTCGTCATCGGTGGGTCGAGCGGGTCGGTGTAGATTAACTGAATACCGCGGTTTTGCAACTCCTGCAGGAACCAATGCGGCAGGTTGGTCGGATCAACAAGCGCCTTATCAACATCAACCATATTGAATACCTCGTCAAGATGGATCATACTGGACGGAAGATCAACAACAACAAGATCCATGCCCTGCCATGCAAGGATCGCGCGCAGCTGTTCAATGCCTGCGTCATTGACACGAATCGATCGGCCGACCATCGCCGTCTTGCGGTCAAACACCATGAAGCTGCCGCCTTCGACAAAGCCTTGGCCTTGAATGGATGCCAGCACTGGCATGCCGATCTGCGCTGCTGTTTTCAACGTTCGACGTGTCTCGGCATATCTGAATTTCAAGGCAAAACGGGCCAGAATCAAACCACCTGGAATCACCATGCCGACATCGCGGGCAAACAAATTATTCGTTAACAATTCGTTATCCTCAATAAGCGGGATTACCTCGACCCCCTCATGCTTCAACACATCGGTCATCCGGTCATGCTGTTCCTGCATCTTTGCCAGATCAAGCGGTTCTTTACTTAGGCAATAACTGATAATGCTTCCCTTATCATCACGCAGAATGCGGGCACCCGCCTCTGCCTCGAACCTTGCTTTATTCAACTCAAGCAGTTCATTTCCCGGTCGGTGAACAAAAACCTTCCTCACCTTTCCGACTGCGTTTGGATTCCCCCAGTCTGAAGACCAGTACTTCTCCAAAAGAGCAGTAGCTTCAAATGAATCCCGGACCATATTTTCATCAAGAAATTTATGCAATACGGACAAGTAAACCCCTCCTTGTTAGGCTACGTATCTTTTAATACATGTTACGGAATAAAACCTCACATAAAAGTAACTATTTCTATAATAATATAAATTGAACATCGTGTACTTTATAAATTTCTATGTCAGGTATCTGATAATCTGATTGTTCTGTTTCACCGCTTCTTCTTATTGAAAAGAAAAATCATTTACTTTTTTTAAATAATTTTCACTATTCACAGCTATTTTTGTCATGTTAAGATAATTATCTGTTTGTTTTACTTTCCCAATTGTCAGATTTACCGCGCTAAAGAATACTATTTGTTAGATTTACTGACACTATAATTGACGATCGATCTATATTCGCTTATTATTAGTTACGTAAACTTCATCCTTTCTGTTTTCGTATATCCTTAATAATACGGTTTAAGGGTTTCTACCTGGGAACCGTAAATTCCCGGCTACGAAAAATATGTGCGCATATTTTTCGTAGCCTTTTTTTTGCGTTCTACAATCCTATTTGGAGATGACTGAAATGAAACGAACAATTATTAAGAATGCCGAACTGATCACGATGGATCAGAATGAAACGATCACCCATGGAGACCTTGTCATTGAAGCCGATCGCATCCGATCCGCAGGTCCGATTGTGCAGCCGACACCGGGTGACCGAGTCATCGACGGAACCGGCAGAACGGTCATTCCCGGATTCATCCAAACCCATATCCATCTCTGCCAGACCCTATTTCGCGGAAAAGCGGACGATCTTGAACTCATGGACTGGCTTCGGAAACGCATTTGGCCGCTCGAAGCCGCGCATGATCAAGAATCAATTTATCTGTCTGCACTACTCGGTATTGGTGAACTGATCGCTGGAGGGTCAACTACCATTGTTGATATGGAGACCGTGCATCATACGGGCGAAGCATTTCAGGCGATTGCCGAGAGCGGGATCCGCGCGCTGTCCGGAAAAGTAATGATGGATAAAGGAAGCGATGTACCGCTTGGTCTTCAGGAGAAGACGGATGATTCCATTCGTGAAAGTGTCGATCTTCTGGAAAAGTGGAACGGCCATGACAACGGGAGAATCCGCTACGCGTTCGCGCCGCGCTTCGTCATCTCATGCACCGAATCTCTGCTCACACAAGTGCGTGATCTCGCCGATCATTACAACGTCTTTGTTCACACACATGCATCGGAGAATCGTGGTGAAATCGCCATTGTTGAGCACGATACCGGCATGCGCAACATTATCTATCTTGACCATATCGGTCTTGCCGGTAAACGTCTGATTCTCGCCCACTGTATCTGGCTGAATGAAGAAGAAAAAGAAATTATTCGAAAACGCGGCATCCATGTCAGCCACTGCCCCGGTTCCAATCTTAAACTTGCTTCAGGAATTGCTCATGTGCCGCAAATGGCTGATTTAGGCATTAACCTCGGTCTTGGCGCAGACGGCGCGCCATGCGACAATAATCTGGATATGTTCCAGGAGATGCGTCTCGCTGCACTCATACACAAACCGGAAAACGGACCGACAGCAATGAATGCCCGGCACATTTTCCGTATGGCAACGATTGAAGGTGCTAAGGCGGTCGGTATGGAGCAAGAGATTGGCAGCCTTGAAGCCGGAAAAAAAGCCGATCTGGCTATACTGAATCTCAATTCCTTCCATTGCAACCCGATGTTCGGCACCGATCCGATTTCACGTATTGTCTATTCGGCAAAGAGTTCGGATGTCGAAACCACCATCATTGACGGCCGCATTGTCATGGAAAACCGGCAGATGAAAACCATTGATCAAACGTTTGTTTTAAAACAATCCGAAATTGCCATAGAACGCCTGATAAAGCGCGCGGGAATAAAGATTTAACTGAACAAAATCGTATCCGGATGCGAGGCTGCCTAGTCTCACATTCTTTTTTTAAGTGCGAATCGTTCTTTACATTCGGTATTTGTTGTGAAAAATAGACGATTGCATAGAAATGCAGATTTCGAGGCATATTAATTGCTTAGAATGCCGATTATTGATTCAATAGAATTGGGGTTGGTAAACGATTTGGTAAAAAGGAGGATGTTTATGAGTCATTTTAAACTGCCCGCACTCGAATTTGCTCCTGACGCTCTTGAACCTTACATCGACAAGGAAACGATGCTCATTCACCATGACAAGCACCATCAAACCTACGTCACAAACCTGAACGCTGCCCTTGAGAAGCACCCGGAATTAAAAGACAGCTCGCTGACCGACCTGATTGCCCATCTTGATAAAGTTCCTGAGGATATTCGAACCGCCGTCCGAAACAACGGCGGCGGCCACTACAATCACTGCTTCTTCTGGAAAGTACTCATACCCGGAGGATCCAAACAGCCGACCGGAGCCCTTGCCGAGGCGATTGATAAACAGTTGGGCGGTTTTGAAAAATTCAAAGAAACCTTCACCAATGCGGCTACCGGCCAATTCGGTTCCGGCTGGGCTTGGCTGACCGTCACAAAGCAGAACGTGTTGAAAGTTACCAATATGCCGAATCAGGACAATCCGCTCATGGATAGTGCAACCCCACTGCTCGGTCTGGATGTTTGGGAACATGCCTACTACTTGAAGTACCAGAACAGGCGGCCGGACTATGTTAAGAACTTCTTCAATGTCATTAACTGGGATTTTGTCTCCGATATTTACACTAAGACACTTGATACAGAAACTGTACGTTAATCGAAAAACCGAAGTGAATGATATCACTTCGGTTTTTTATACTATAAGAAGCATATAAATTTTAAGGAAAATAGTATGAGTGCAACTAAGTCTTCGCCTTCGTCAGAGGCTTGGCGAAGCCAAGTTTTCTAATGTTACCGGCACGTTCCTTGATTTTGGTTACCTGACATGGCTAAGATAGAGGTAACGTTTGTCCAAGGAGGTTTGATCATGAACGAAGGATTAGGCTTAGGTCTTATTACTGTTGAAGTATGCGACTATGGTTCGCTAACCGTTCAGCATTTAGAAAAAATAGCCCGCCACCCGGAAGTCGCGGTGATGAACTATGATTGTCTGAATGTGTGCGGCATGTGCAGTTTAAAACCATTTGCTATCGTTAACGGGCATCGGATTTTCGCGAACACCATTGATGCCTGCCTTGAAAAAATAGAAAAAAAGATCAATGAAGAATTAGACATGCTTCAATAAGTCTTACCTATGCAGAAATGTGATACATACCGGATCTGGTACCAGGACTTTTGAATCAAGTATACGCAGATGTCCTGATACCGGATCTCGCTCAAACAAGACGAGATCTCCGGAATTCTGGTTCGCTACGATAAGAAAACGTCCACTTGGATCAATCTCAAAATCACGCGGCCAGTCTCCCGTCGTATCCACATGCTCGATCAGCGCCAGTTTACCGCTTCCCTCATCAACCTGAAGCACAGCAATGCTATTGTGCCCGCGATTTGATGCATAAACAAAACGCCCATCGGCGCTGATCTTAATTGCGGCACCTTGACTGTGCCCTTTAAAGTCAGCAGGCAGCGCACTTACCACTTGTATTATGGTGAAATGTCCGCTTGTCGAATCAAAGTGCATTGCAATGACTTCAGAACTCAATTCTGTCATTACATAAGCATACGGTGCATTCGGATGAAACACCAAATGACGCGGACCCGTACCTGGTGCAAATTTCAATTCGCTTTGCTCGACCCAGCCGGTCTCAGCCAACCGATAAGTTGTCAGTGCATCAAGTCCGAGATCTACGGTAACCGCAAAACGCTCATCAGGGGTAAAGGCCGCAAAATGAATATGCGCTGCCTCCTGGCGACCAGGATCTGCGCCGGAGCCTTTATGCTTCAGTTCTGCCTTTAATTGCACGCCCAGACTTTGGTCGGGTTTATAGAAACTTGCCGCTCCTTCGTGATAATTGCCATCCAAAATGCACGTATTCTCACGATCAACACTCACATAACAAGGTGAAGAGCCTGTTCTCAAGTTTTGACCGAGCAGATTAAGTGCACCTGACGCGTCAATAGCAAAGGCAGCGATTCCGCCCTCCGATCCTTTTTTTACAACAGAGTAAAGGCAATCATTATTACTGCTGATTGCTAGATAGGTTGGATTTCCGAGGCTTGCAACCGCACGCAAGTCAACAAATTTCTTCCGTTCTGTGTCAAGAGTAAATGAATAAATGCCTTCGCTTTTTCCTTTTGTATAGGTACCGATATATCCGCTATAGTTCACGGTACAGCCTCCTTTTCAAACAATCGCATTCTGAATCATCTGCGTCCCACCATCAGAAACAGCAAATGACTGATTAAAAAAACGAATAATGAAAAAAGCACAGATAAGCTCAACATGACCATAAGCAGAAAATTAAAACGTCCGATCCAATACGTGATCTGCGTATGCAGCGCAGGATCAAGGAGTACGCTGGTCGCATTGGTCACAAGCAGAAGTCCGAAAAGCGCCCCCGCTCCGCTCCCTGCTCCACGGATGTCTTCGCTGCTCAGCGACATACGTGAAGAAACACATAGTGCGATTAAGACAAAAAGCCAAAAAACAGGATGACTGTAATTGGACACAGTAAACAAACCCTGAAAGATCCGGAGAATCGTTTTGCCCAATACCTCCCATGAAGGTAAATCAAAAAATGAGAACAGACGCCGAGCGTGCGACCAATCAAATAAAGCAGGGGATGCACCATCAGTCACCCATTTGGCGCAAAGTGCGATCACTAAGCTTCCGCCGATCAGCGGCGCCACGCCAATAAACAGATTACCGATTCGTTGATAAAGGCTGTTCGGATTGTACGCATGGCGCACATAGCCCATTGTTCCATCGGAATCCACCGCCTGCAGCAGCTTGATTTCAGTCACACGATGACGAAAGATCAGGCACATAACGGCATGACTCAATTCGTGAATTGGTGTACCTAGCCAAGCCGTGTAATAGATACCTTTCATGCCAAATACGTGGATCATTCGTCCGTTTGCCTGCCGTTCAAGAAATCCGAGAATAAAACCGCCGATGATGAGTGCCCCGATCAAAGAGATGAACTGAACACAGGTCATTCCGATGATTCTCAAGACAATCGTCATCCACGTTTCCTCTCCCATCACTCAGCGCCTGCCCAAGTGATGTTTTTCCAGATATGGTTTCAGAGCAAGTCGTGGCGGTACGGATAATCCTTGCGCAATCTGCTTTGTCCATGTTTCGTCACGACGGCCGCCTGTTCGCGTGTGGTAGTAGTCAGCGACTTTTTGATCATACTGATTTAATGCTTCTTGACTCATCTTTTCTTCGTATCGATTTTTATGGAAAATATTTTCAAAAGGAAGCCGGGGCCGTTTCTCCGGATTCTGATCCGGATAGCCTACCGCAAGTCCGAATACCGGAAACGTATAATCCGGAAGATGCAAAAGCTCCGCAGTTCGTTCAATATCGCGCTGAATGCTTCCGATATAGCAGATTCCAAGCCCCATAGATTCGGCGGCTACAGCCATATTCTGAGCGGCAAAAGCAGCGTCACCGAGCGCTACCGTCAGTCTTTGCGTCGTATCCAGCACCGAAGTATCCGCCCCGTTCCGCTCACCAATCTGCTTGTTTCGATACTGATCTGCGACAAAGACAAAGAAATAACCATTTTCCTCAACATAGGGTTGATCGCCGGAAATTTCACGCAACTCTTTCTTAATCGCCGAATCCTCAACACCAATAATGGAAAAGGACTGCGTAAAGCTTGAAGTAGACGCCGCCTGCGCACATTCAACAAGCAGCTTTATTTGTTCCTCCGATAATGATTGCGGCTTGAACCTGCGGATGGAACGATGATTCAACAAAGTACTGATAACTGCATTATGCATGAATCGTAGACTCCTTTGTGTGAGCTATTTTTCTCAATTATACGTGATTCAACGGTTCGTTGCATGAATGAACCATCGACCGTTAAAAGCAAAGCCGATTCACAGTCTATCGATTGATGCGTATCAGTACGAGGACGTTTAAGCCTCTATCATTTGTTCCACCGCATGACGCGATAGCTTTCGCGCTGCATACAGGAAGTATGCGTATTTAGCGAAAGTTCCTTTGCTCCAAATGCCGTTTTAAATCATCAACTTTGTGCTGAACAGACATTTCTATTTCATAAATCATTTTGCTTCTTCATTAAGTAACGAGCAAAATAAGCGGAGATTTTCCGCTTATATGCATCATGGCGTTTGTTTCACAGGTACATAAGGGTAATTTTTCCGGTTATGCAAAGAAAAATCCTCTATTTTCACGCTTTTCGATTCGATAAGCGGAATTTCTCCATCTATTTAAGTGATTTTTTCATTCATTTTCGAATTAAACGAAATTTTTCCGGTTATTTCTCAGATTGGAAGATTGGACGCTTACCTGATCCCCAGCCGAGCCTTATGACCTTATCGTCGTACCAGCACAAGGCAAAACGATAAACGTTCCTTACTTGTTAGAGGCTTCGCCAAGTCTCAAAGAGGGCGAAGT
>NZ_JAMXWM010000041.1 GCF_024125445.1 Sporolactobacillus shoreicorticis
CGGATCAGTTCAAAATGGAGGATTTTGCTTTGTATAACAGGAAAAATTCCCCTTATTTACCGGCGAAACAAGCTCCATGGTGCATATAACCGGAAAACCTCCGCTTATTTTACTCCCGTTAAATGAAACAGAGCTTTCTGTCCAAACACAAAGTTGATGAATCGATTGTAACTACAGAGTTACAGTAGAGGATCGGGCGTTTTTTGCCTAGTTTTTCTTAGTCTCGCGTGATATGGGGCCGTAAGTCGTGAGTGGCTATGCATGAAGTCAGAGGCAAAATGCAGAAGCTAAATCTCAATACTGAATAGAGAAGAATCAGTTTATCAAACAAATCAATGTCCAATACTTATAATGCCCGAATCTCTCGCAGTAAATCCGTCTTCTTCACGACATGGGAACAAAGCTTGTCGTTCATATTCGGAAAGTTTTTGCGGAGTCGACAGGGTGAACCCATTCTCAACCGAAACAATTCAACCGAAGATTTCTCATGTCCAAAACTTGAGTATATAATAATAAGTAATACATAGGACAAGAGTAGAATCAAGTCGGCCACGGCCCATTTAATGAAATTCTGATGAAGAAGGAGGCTGGCTTAACAAGACGTGATGAATAAACTGAGCTTTTATTCGTTTTTCAGCAATGCGAACAGTATAGTACTACTGAAACTAACGACTATAATTTGGATGAGTGTTGTCTATTCGGGCGTGTTTGTTTATCAATATTTTGAATATACCTATTTCCAAAGCAGGTTGATTTGGTCACTGTTGTTCATATATAGTGTCCAATCTCTATTGAACTGGTTCTTTCGTTATCTGATCCAAAAGCTCTTTTGGCTGTATTTTTCGCTTCAGGGACTATTAATCTTTGCTGCGGCGATGTTTACTGAAAAGGGTGCCCCTATTTTGTTACTGGGACTGCTTCCGGTAATGATCGCGCAGGGGGTTATTGCCCTTCAGAAAAAGGTCAAACTGTTTTTCATTGTAACGATCTATTATTTTCTTTATTGTGTCGCGATCATATACAATTACGGACTCAAGGATTTACTTGTATTCATGATCATTTTCGGCGCGATTTTTACTATTGTCAATGTTTACGCCATTCTTTATACGAAGCAGCGTATGGCGAACATGCGTATGACTTATTATCTACGCGAGTTAGAAACTGCAAATCAAAGGATTGAGGAGCTCACACTCCTGCGTGAACGGCAGCGTATGGCGAGAAATCTCCATGATACCTTGGCTCAAGGAGTGGTAGGCTTAATGATGCAGTTGGAGGCTGTTGACGTGCATCTGCGGTCGGGCAATATGAAACGTTCACAGGAAATTATTGCGCAGGCAATGATTCGCGCCCGAGAAACGCTGAATAAAGCGCGGACAGCGATTGATGATCTGCGCCGTGATTCAATGGATGAAAGAAGTTTCACGGACGAAATGATTGGGAGAATCAACAGGTTTTCCGAAACATTTTCGATAAAGGCGGAACACAAGATTGCTCCCATTCCTCAGCTGTCGCTCTCCACAATGGAACACTTTTTCTACATTATTGACGAATGTTTTGCAAACATAATAAAACATGCCCACGCAAAAAGCGTGCACGTGTCGCTTGAAAGTCAAGACAAGCACATACTATTAATGATTAAAGATGATGGTATTGGCTTTGATCCGAATCGTGCCCTTAATCATCCTGGAAAATACGGTCTGTTGGGACTTTCTGAGCGTTCACGTCTCATTCAGGGAGAGATTTGCGTCGATAGCGCTCTGGGAAAAGGAACGACGATTAAGCTTATCTTGCCGGTTGAACGTAACAGGAGGTAATTTTGTGAAGCATAAAGTTTTTGTCGTCGATGATCATTTAGTCGTTCGGGAAGGTCTAAAGTTAATTCTGGAGACCAATGATCAGTTCGAGATCATCGGAGAGGCTGAAAACGGACAGGAAGCGCTTGAGGTTCTGAACACAGTCAAACCCGATGTTATTCTTATGGATTTAAACATGCCCGTCATGAACGGATTGGATACGATTGAAGCCCTTGGTAAGCGAAAAAGCGACATTCCGATTATCATTTTAACCGTCTACAACGAAGACGAGCTTGTGATTCAAGGACTGAAATTTGGAGCAAAAGGCTACTTGCTTAAGGATGCCAAACGGGATGAACTTTTTCAGACTATTGATGCAGCAATTAAGGGAAAAACATTGGTTCAACCGGAACTAATGGAAAAATTAAATCGTGCTAAAGTGAAAGAGGATCATTCCTTCCAAAATCCCCAAACGACGCAGCTGACTAATAGAGAACGAATGATTCTACAAGCTGTCGCCAAGGGCCATCTTAATCGAGAAATAGCTTCAGATATGCACATCTCGGAACGAACGGTTAAAGCACATTTAACGAATATTTTTAATAAGTTGAACGTAAGTACGCGGACAGAGGCCGTCGCCGTCGCGCTTGAGGGCAAAATCATCAGCTTTTAGTGAACTTTTATTTGCTTCGGGAAGACCCAATCCCTGAGTTTTCCCTTTTAGGTACAATGAGTAAAGAAAAAAATTTTAAAGGACTAGAGGAAGTTAGCATAAGCGGTCCGGCAAAACGCCGCGTCCCGCGGCTCACCCTTCGCCTTTGTCGGAGGTTTGGCGAAACCACATTTTCTAATTTTATCAGCATTTTTTCTCGCGACCTTCCTCTTGCAGGAAGGTTCTTTTTTTCAAGAGATGACAAGAGTTGCCCGAAGGTACGATGTTTTGTCATGAAAAACAATTTAACCTTAAAAGGAACACAATAATATTTCTGAAACTAATGAGGAGGAACATTTTGAGAACAATCATAAAAGCGCGTTGGATCATTTTATCAATATGGCTGATTGCCACCATTGTGCTTGTTGCAACTCAGCCGGACATTAATGCTATTCTCCGAGATAAAGGACAGACTGCCTTGAATTCGGACAGTCCGTCCGTACGTGCAGACGCTATCTTAGACAAGATGGAGAAATATAAGGGCACAAATGATCTGATCATCTTCTATGACAAGAATAAGATCTCCGATGCAGAACTGGATCAGATCAAGAATGGTGTTGAAAATTTAAGCGCTGACGCTTCGAAACTGAACATCACCGAAGTTGTTGATCCCTTCAGCTCTCCTCAAGCAAAGAAGGCCTTAATTTCCAAGGATAAAACAACGATAATGGTTAGCTTTAAGCTCGATAAAAAATCTCGAGAGATCGATGACATTGGGAAGGATATTGACAGCAGACTGTCACATGTAAGCGTTGATCACTACTTGAGCGGAGAAGATTTCATTAATGATGATTATTTAAAAACGTCTCAAGCGGGAGTGGAAAAAAGCGCAGCGTTGACGATTATCTTCATATTAGTCGTTCTGATTGTGATGTTCCGATCTGCGATTGCTCCGTTGGTTTCCTTACTGGCAGTCATGTTTTCTTATCTATGTTCGATGGGGATCACCGCGCAATTAATCGATAAAACAGGTTTCCCGGTAACAAACCTTACGCAAATGCTGCTGCTCCTGATTCTTTTTGGGATAGGAACGGACTATAACATATTGCTCTTTAATCGGTTTAATGAAGAATTGGCGCGAGGACATTCAGTTGATGATTCGATTATTTATACCTATAAGACAGCGGGAAAAACAATCATTTACAGTATGCTTACGGTTTTCATTGCGTTCCTCGCGCTTATTTTTGCCCAATCGCCAATTTATAAGTCCGGTGTTGTTGTTGTCATTGGCATTGTCGTGCTTTTACTGGAATTTTTAACGCTGACGCCTTTTGCGATGAAGCTGTTTGGCAAAAAGCTGTTTTGGCCGACAAGAAATGTTAGAGCGCATAAAGAGAACAGGCTATGGTCGGGAGCGACCTCTTTGTCCACGAAGTATCCGATTATATCGGTGATCATTGTGCTGCTGTTCATTGTGCCGACAATTGTGCTGCATCAGGAAAAATTAAATTTCGATACGATCAAAGAACTTGGAAATTCACATCCATCTTCCAAGGCAATGAACATTGTCGCGGATCATTTTGGCAAAGGGAATGCCATGCCGACAACAGTTGTTCTTGAAAGCAAGCACCGTTTAGACAAAAATGCATCACTTGCGGCGATCGATCAGCTGACAAACGACTTGAATAAAGTCAAAGGGGTCAAACAAGTCGCCTCTGTGACGCAGCCTGTAGGATCGGAAATTCCTGCATTTTATATTGGCGATCAAACAAAATCCGTGACCAAAGGGTTGTCGTCAACAAAGAAGGGCGTCGATCAAATTAATGACGGTCTTAAGACTGCACAAGAAAAACTTGGATCAGCTGATTTTTCCCAAATCAGTAAAATGGTGAACGGCACTGCCAAGCTTCAAGACGGTATGACACAGCTGGCCGATGGCTTAAAACGGATTCAATCCGGTCTTGGCGGCGAATCGTCGAATTCACAGAATATCAGTGACGGAATTGAGCAAATTCAAACCAATCTCACAAAAATGAGCGATGGAATAAGATTGCTGTCCAAGCATTATGATCAAATGCAAAGTGGCTACGCAAAGATGGGAACTTCCTATCAACAAACTGCCCAGGCTCTGCTCGGTGTCAAAGATGCGATTGCTCAAATGCAATCTGTAACAGCGGCACTTGGCACAAGTGATGTGAATGTACAACAAGATGCTAACTATATAAAATTGAAATCCGGTCTCGATCAGTTGTCAGCATCTTTGACGCAAATTACGCCGGAAGGAATCAAAACGTTAAACACCAATTATAATACCGTGACAAGTGGTTTCGTGACTGCGAATAAAAATCTGGATCAAATGAGCAATGGCTTGTCACAAATGGCGCAGGGCTTGGAAAAAATGAAAACCGGTCTTGATAGCGCGTCATCAGGAATTGGCACAATTGTCACGAATATGGATAAGGTAAACCAAGGTATGGGTCAAATGAAAACCGGTCAGCAGAAATTGGCTGAGGGTCTTAATGGCTTCAATACGTTTGGCGAGAAATTAGCTGATGTAAATAAGGGCTTAGGAAAAATATCGAACGGACTTGGCCAGACCAATGACTTTCTTTCTCAGCTGAATTCAAATAAAAGCTTCTCTATTCCAAATGAAGCATTAACGGACAAACAATTTCAAAAGTCAGTTGACGCGTTTATGTCTAAGGATCGAACTGTTACCAAAATGACGGTTGTTCTGGACGACGATCCTTATTCAAAGCCTGCATTAAGTACAATAGATAGGATCAATGCAACAATGTCAAGTGGGATAAAAGGAACCGTCTTATCAGATGCCAAGATCGGTACTTCGGGGCCAAGTGCCACAACGAACGACATGAACAATATATTGACACAGGATCTTAATCAACTGACGATCATTGTTATTGTCGGAGTTCTGTTTGTCCTTATTATTGTCATGAGAGCGTTCTGGATTCCTGTGTTCATCACTACATCTCTGATGGGTGCCTACTATGCGGCCATGTTTATGCTCAACTTTATCTTTATCGATCTGAAGGGATTAGATGGGATTTCTTCCTTCATCCCATTCTTCTCCTTCATTATCATCGTAGCGCTAGGCGTAGACTACAGTATCTTCCTCTTGGCACGGTTTAAAGAGTATCCATTAATGCCTGCAAAAGAAGCAATCGTCGAAGCGTCAAAGCACATCGGCAGTGTAATTATGTCGGCGGCCATCATACTCGGCGGTACCTTCGCGACCTTAATACCGTCAGGCATCGAGCTTCTTGTTCAATGGGCGGTCGCTGTAATAACCGGTTTAGTCGTCCTTTGCTTTATCATGCTGCCGATCTTTGTTCCGGCCATGATTTCGCTGATTGACAGTCCGCCAAAATTTAACTGGTGGAAGGGCAAAAAAAAGCATGACGATTAATAGCGCGCTTATTGAATCATGTTAAACAGGCCACTGATAGTGACGTTTTCACCAATAGTTAGAAAAGGAGCAAAACATCTGCAAAGATGTCTTGCTCCTTTTTCTTAATTCATTTTAAACGTGCCCACTCGGCAATTTTCCGAATGTCATCCGGTGACGTGCGGCAGCAGCCGCCAATCAATGACGCGCCGGCTTCGAACCATGTCTTGGATGCCGATCCGTAGCTTTCCTGCATTTTCGATTTTTCCCACTGCTTGGTTCTTGGATTGTAGCGTTCTCCGGAATTCGGATAAACGATGATCGGTTTGCTTGTGATCTCGCGAATCGTCATGATTGCTGCTTCAACCCGCTTCATGGCAACGCAATTTATGCCAATTGCCGAGATTTGGTCAACAGCGTTAAAATACGCTGCGGCATCGGCAAGTGGCGTTCCGTCACACAGATGCGTGTCGTCAGCAAGGCTGAACGAGAGCCAGGCTTCATCATCAGGAAAATCATGGGTCAAAAGCTCGGCTAGTACTTTCGTTTCATCAAAATTAGGCATGGTCTCAAATGCGAACAGATCTGCTCCGGCTTCTTTTAACAAGTGCATTCTTGAGCGATGGAACATCCGGTAGCCGGCTTCATTTAAAGCGTATTCCCCTGTATACTCCGAACCGTCGGCCAGAAAGGCGCCGTAAGGGCCGACACTGCCGGCAACGAGCGGATAGGGACACACTTGTTTTTGCGTCACAGTAAGCGTCTCCCAAAATTCGCAGCGAGCCTGAATCGCGATGTTTACGGCTTCCTTAATGAAACGCTCTGCCTCAAGTTCCGTATAGCCGCTTTGCTGAAATCCGGCAAGAGTTGCCTGATAGGTATTCGTCGTCGCAATATCGGCTCCGGCTCGAAAATAATCCAGATGCACTTTTTTTATGCTGCTTGGTTTGCAGTGAATGACGGCTGCTGCCCACAACGCGCTGTCGATTGCAATCCCTTGCTTCTCAATTTCAGTCGCCATCGCGCCATCTAAAATGATTGGCGTGTGTTCGTTCATTAGGTCACGGATTCTGTTTTTTCGCATCAAGTGCCTTCTTTCTATTTAATTTCATGAGCTGATCCGTTTCATTATACAGAAGCGATCCCTCATTCAAAAATTGCATGGTAGAGCCGTTCCACACCTTCATCAATTTTCTCAACAGATAGGTTGGCAAATCCTAAAATAAATGCCGGTTTTGAATAAAGGTAGTGATCCTCCAGACAGTAGGGCTTAAGGTTATAGAGTTCCAGTTTGGCTGCTCGCGCGCGATTGGCGATTTCTTCAACTGATCGAGTTGTATCGAATTCAGCGGTGAAATGAAGGCCGGCGTTTGCGCCGTGCATCGTGATTGTTGAGCCGAAACGTTTTTTCAGTTTCTCAATAAGCTTCTTCTGACGTTCAATGTACACTTGTCTCATATGCCTGATATGTTTGCGGTATTCACCTGAATCAATAAATTGCTGCAGGGTCAACTGCCCCAAAGCATTGCTTGTTGACATGATAAAGCTGCAGCGTTCTCGATATTTTTTGAGCAGTTTTTGCGGAAGAATCATATAACTGATACGTAAGCCGGGCAGTAATGATTTTGAAAAGGTGCCTAAGTAAATGACACGTTCATAACTGTCGAGACCCTGAAGTGATGGAATTGTATCACTCTCATACTTAAACTCGCTATCATAATCGTCTTCAATGATGTACCGGTTGTCTTTTTCCGCGGCCCAATTCAACAGTTGAATACGTCGTGAAATCGGCATGACAACACCTGAAGGAAATTGGTGCGACGGTGTCACATACACGACATTAGGATTCATTTGTTTAAGCAGATCAATGGAAATGCCTTTGTTATCGAGTGGAATGGTTTTTAAGCGCAGGCGTTCCATCTTAAGCGACTCATACATACGTCGATAACCCGGATTTTCCATTGCGTACAAGCTGTTCTCATGAAAAAGGTGGCGAAGCAAGTAGAACAGAAATTGGGTACCGCCGCCTAAAACAATTTGCTCCGGAAAACATTGAACACCGCGAGCGACTGATAGAAAGCGCGCGATCGTTTTTCTTACTGAATAAATCCCTTGTGGAAAGCGTGATGAGTCATCGTTTAATTCTAATCGGCTTAATTTAAGCGCACGATGCTCACACGAAAACCAACTGTCGAATGGAAAGAGTGATCGATCAACCGACATATGCGAGAAGGAAATCCAATCTTTTTTGGATTCTTTTTCTTCAACCAGCTCGGGATCCAGTGAGTGCGGAATACTCTGAGAAAGCGGGATCGTATCCAATTTTTCAACATAAAAGCCGCTTCGTTCAACAGCGTAAATGTAACCTTCTTCAAGAAGCTGTTGGTAAGCTCCGTTAACTGAGTTAACGCTAACATGTAAGGTTTGTGCCAGCTCTCGTTTGGAGGGAAGCTTTTCATTGGGAAGAAAATGGTGAAGAAGAATCTCCCTTTTCAACTGTTTATAGATTTGACGGTAAATATATTCTTTTTTAGTATCAGTTTGAACGGTTATTGAAATCATAGGCACTCCTGACACCATAATTATTTGAATTTTGATACTATACATAATACCAAAAAATTAGCAGAATATCTATTAAAGGAGTGAGCACATTGGGGAAGGAATTATTGGAAGGAAATCTAACAAAGATTTGGCAGGATAAACGCGATCAATTTGTGGCGGCTGCCGTCGGTAATGGGAATCGTCATATTGCGGCGAAAGCGGAAGGAGCATTAGTTACCGATATTGAAGGCAATCAATTCATTGATTTTGCCGGAGCAATCGGTGTCCAGAATGTCGGACATTGCCACCCAAAGGTTATCAGTGCCGTAAAAGAGGCACTTGAGCGTTTCATTCATCCCGGATTTAATGTCATTATGTACCCGGGTTATATTGAACTTTGTCAACGCTTATGTGAAATTGCTCCGGGAGACTTCGCTAAGAAAGCGATCTTGCTCAATTCCGGTGCGGAAGCTGTTGAAAATGCGGTGAAAATTGCTCGTGCTTATACTGGCAGACAGGCGGTTGTGACGTTTGATCGGGCTTTTCATGGCAGAACAAATTTGACCATGGGCATGACCAGTAAGGTAAAGCCATATAAGTTCGGTTTCGGTCCGTTCAGTCCGGAAACCTATCAGGCTCCTTATCCTTATCCATATCGAAAACCGGAAGAAATGTCCGATGAAGACTATGATGACTATATCATTGACAGATTCAATTACTTCTTTTTGAGCAGTGTTGCTCCTGAAATGGTGGCCTGCATCGTGATGGAACCAGTTCAAGGTGAAGGCGGGTTCATCATTCCGTCAAAACGGTTTGTTACGTATGTGCGTGATTTCTGTACGGAGCACGGGATTCTATTTATCGCTGATGAAATTCAGGCCGGTTTTGCCCGAACAGGAAAAATGTTCGCGATTGAACACTTTGATGTAGCCCCGGATCTGATGACAGTATCCAAATCGATTGCAGCCGGATTCCCATTAAGCGGTGTTGTCGGGAAGGCGGAACTGTTTGATGCGTGCGATCTCAAAGGGTCTCTTGGAGGCACCTATTGCGGCAGTCCGATTGCCTGTGCGGCCGCACTGGCTGTACTTGATATTATTAAAGAAGAGCATCTTATTGAGCGAGCGGAAAAAATAGGCGCAATTATTGAAGAACGAGCCAAGGAATGGGAGAAAACCTATTCGTTTATCGGTGACATTCGCCGACTCGGTGCGATGGCAGCCGTTGAATTTGTTAAAGATAAAGGAACGAAAGAACCGGATAAAGATCGGGTAAAGAAGCTCGTCGCTTACTGCAATCAGCATGGACTGCTGCTCCTTGATGCCGGGCTGAAGGGCAATTGCATTCGTTTCTTATCGCCGCTGACGATAACGGAAGTTCAATTAGCTCAAGGATTGGCTATTATTGAAGAAGCGTTGGAATTTGTCAAATAAGAAATGACGTCTCGCTTTTTTCGACAAAGTAAAGTAAAATTCAAATCACTAATGACTGAAAATTTATATTTAATTGTATAACTTAAATAATTTGATAATATGGGAGGGCTTTTCGTGAAACGTTGGTTTATGTCAGCACTTATTCTTGTATTGCTCGTCGGCATTCTTTCGGGTTGTGGCTCAAGCAGTTCAAAATCAGGCAGTTCTTCATCAAGTAAAACGACGGATACATTGGCTGCGGCAAAGAAAAAAGGTGTACTTGTTGTAGGATCTTCCAATGACGCGCCATTTGCTTACATTGATCAGAAGACGAAAAAATTCACTGGTATTGATGCTGAAATCATCAAAGAAGTTGCCAAACGCTTAGGCATTCCCAAGGTTGAAATGAAGCAGACAAAATTCGAGAACCTGCTCCTTGAACTGAACAATAAGAATATTGATCTCGTGACGGACGCGATGTATATTAACCCGCAAAGAGAAAAAATCGCGAAATTTACCACGATCTGGTACACAGAGGGCGAAGCGTTTGTCATTCCGAAGAATTCACCGATTAAAAGCGTTGATGATCTAAAGGATAAAGTGGTTGGTGCTCAAAAAGGGACTGCGTTCTTTGACTTCGCAAATAAGCTGAAAAAAGAAGGGAAAATCAAACAAGTTAATGTGTTCGGCTCCCAGTCCGATCTGCTTCTTGCAGCTAATACAGGAAAGATTGATGCTTTAGTAACGGATGGCGCCGTAGCTGCTTATAGTCTGAAGCAGGATCCGTCCTTGAAATTGAAAATTCTTGATCCGTATACACCGCAGGCTTCCGGTAACATCGGGGCTGCCGCAAGAAAGAGCGACACGAAGCTGGTGAATGCGATTAACAAACAAATTAATATCCTGAAAGAAAACGGATTTATCAAGGATCTTTTGAAAAAATACGGAATGCCTGATAACTATTACGTACCTGTTCAAAAATAAATATTGATTGAATCGGAGTTATTCTTAAGATTTAAGACTAGCTCTGATTTCTGTTATTATTGGAGGAATGGGCAAACCATACTGTACAGGAGAATTGATTGACAAATGAGGTGCTATAAATGGATATATTGAATCACCTGGATTTTGCCACTGCCTTCAAGGAACTCACACCGGAATTATGGCAAGGACTGATTATTGCCCTTGAGGCAACATTAGGCGGATTTATACTTGCCGCTGTTCTTAGCGTATTGATTGCGGTTGGCCGTTTATCCGAATCAAAAGTATTAAAAGGAATGCTCGTTGTTGTTTTGGAAATTGTCAGAGGCACCCCGCTTCTCGTTCAACTTGTTTATATGTTTTACGTGGTGCCGCTGCTTATATCGCTCGTTGCCCAGTTCTTTATTCCTAATTATCAGTTCCAGCTCAATCCGCTCGTTGCCGGAATCCTCGGACTTGGCATTAACTATGGATGCTATCTCTCCGAAGTGGTCCGTGCCGCAATTCTTTCCATAGACAAAGGGCAGACTGAGGCTGCACTTGCATTAGGATATACGCAGCGTCAGGCATTGTGGTCAATCGTTATTCCGCAGGCGACGCGTCAAGCAATTCCTGTTTTCGGAAATTATCTGATTATGATGATTAAAGACACATCCCTGCTGGCATTTATAACGGTCAATGAATTGCTGCTGCGCACGCAAGCTTATGCATCGCAGACCTTCTTAACGATTGAATCTTACACAATACTTGCGATTGCCTATTTAATTCTCAGTTTACCGCTATCCCAAGTTGTACGTCTGCTTGAAAAGGGGTTGTCAAAGCATGCCTAAATCAATGATCGAAGTGACACAGCTCCATAAATCGTTTGGCAGTCTTGAAATTTTAAAGGGAATTGATCTGAGGGTCCATCAAGGAGAGATTGTCGTCATTATCGGGCCATCGGGATCGGGAAAATCAACGTTGCTTCGCTGCTTAAACTGTTTGGAGCTTCCTACGTCAGGAACGGTCAAAGTTGAAGGAGAAAATTTTGCGGATAAGTCCGGCCGCTACAATGAAAAACGTGTGGCCAGGCTTCGCACTGAAATCGGAATGGTGTTTCAAAGCTTTAATCTTTTCCCGATGATGACTGCCATTGAAAATGTGATGGCAGCGCAGATAAAAATAAGAAAGAAATCAAAGGAAGAAGCAAGAAAAACAGCGGAAAAATACTTGAAGAAGGTCGGATTGGCCGAACGCATGGATCATTATCCAAGTCAGCTCTCCGGGGGACAGAAGCAACGTGTCGCAATCGCTCGTGCATTAGCAATGGAACCGCATATTATGCTGTTTGACGAAGCGACATCTGCCTTGGACCCGGAACTTGTCGGCGAAGTGCTTAAGGTCATTCGCGAACTTGCGGATGAAGGCATGACTATGGTTCTTGTGACGCATGAAATGCGTTTTGCTGAAGAAATAGGCGATCGTATTATTTTTATGGATAAAGGTGTCATTGTTGAGGAAGGAAATCCGAGTGAACTCTTTAATGCGCCGAAGCATGAGCGGACCAAACTCTTTATTAATCAAGTGCTGCATCCCGAATCGGAAAAAATATAAGCGCGTATTCGAAAAATCCGGGAAAAGCAAAGAAGTTTTTCTGCTAAAACAGAATCTTTCGCTAATCGAGATGGCAGGGCCACAGCATTCTGCGGAAGTTCTGAGCAAGCATCATGTGAGGTGATTGAGACTGAACGGGCATCCGATAAATAACGAAAAATCAAAGAAAATATATAATCAATCAAAAAAATACTTAGTAAACGGTGTTGCCAGCAGCTTTCACAAAGCAGGTTTTCAAGACTTTCCGACTTGTTTTGATCATGGAAAAGGCGCTTATCTTTATGACGTTGACGGTAATAAATACATTGACTACGTGGCGGGTATGGGCCCTTTGATTCTCGGTTACAGTCCTGCTGCGGTGAATCGGGCTGTGTCCGAGCAGATGGCAAAAGGAACGCAGTTTTGCTCACCCTCTGCTGATCTGAACAAACTTGCAGAAAAACTGACCGAGATCATTCCTTGCGCCGAACGCATTGCTTTTCAAAACACAGGCACAGAAGCGAATATGTTTGCGTTCCGATTGGCGAGAGCATTCACAGGGAAATCTAAGATGATTAAGTTTGAAGGTCAATACCATGGGTGGTCCGATGAAGAAATGATCAGCACGGATGCCCGTTCCGTTGATGAACTGGGGCCAAGAGAGCAGCCGAGCAAAAATCGGGAAGTTTTGGGACAGCTAGCCGGCGCATCTGATCAGGTCATCATTCTGCCGTGGAATGATTTAACGGCAGTTAAAGCTGTGATTGAAAAGCAGCGTGATGAAATTGCTGCAATCATCACTGAACCCTATATGTGCGATTCAGGTCCAATTTTTCCGAATGAAGGCTATCTTGAAGAATTGCGGACCCTTGCGACAGATCATAACATTTTACTTATCTTTGATGAAGTGATCACTGGCTTCAGAATGTCTTTAGGCGGGGCACAGGCCTATTTCGGCGTTACGCCGGATGTCGCTGTCTTTGCTAAAGCAATCTCAGGCGGGCTGCCATTATCTGTTGTTGCGGGAAAAAGTCATATCATGGACTGCGGGATTCGTACATTTGGCACATTCAATGGGAATGCGCTCTCTGTCGCAGCTGCCTTGGCGACCATTGATCAACTGCAGCAGGGCGGCGTCTATGAGAGATTCGACGCATTAGGGCAGCAGTTAACCGATGGACTCAGAAAATTGGGTGATCGCTTTGGCATTCCACTTTATTGCCGTCATGATGGAGCGATCTGCATGCTTTTGCTCGGAGTGGATCGGCCTGTGGATGATTTCAGGGACTATCTGAGGTTCGCTGATATTGAACGTTATAACTATCTGGTTGCCCGTTCACTCGAACTTGGCCTTCGATTGACACCAAACCGTGGAAGAATTTATCTTTCAACGCAACATTCAGAAGCGGATATTCAAAAAACGCTGCTAATCATTGAAAACATATTTTCAGAATGGCAGTGACGCATGACAACTTTTTATGAGCAGAGCCCAGTGCTCTGCTTTTTGCTTGCAGTAAACACGCCAAATGAGGCGAGAATAGAAACCGTTCATGCCACTAACCTATGACATTTTTTGTTCGAAATTTTTGCCGCAATGGCGTTGACAGCTGGAAATCTTCTGGGTATTATGTTTAGAAAGAACGTTCATTCTAATTTAGTGCATATGGGAGGCCATTTTATGAAAAAGAGAAGTTTAGGGAAGAGTGGCATCATGGTTTCACGTATTGGGATAGGCACAGCAGCCTGGGGATTTAAACTAATGGGGTATGGAAAATCCTATCAAAAAGAAGATCTGTGGGATGCGTATAAGACCGGTCTGGATAATGGAGTTAATTTTTTCGATACGGCAGACAGTTATGCGGGAGGAGATTCGGAGCGGATACTGGGTGAATTTCAGAAAAAAGATGGCAGAGAAATTATGATTGCGTCCAAGCATAATCCAAGAAATGATAAGCGTCCGGAGGATATAATGAACGCACTAAGCGGAAGTTTAGAACGATTGCAGGTGTCATCCATTGACCTCTATCAGCTGCATTTTCCGCCCAAAGATGACCAGTTTGAGCGGTATGCGGCAGTTCTTGCCGGTGCCTATGCTCAGGGACTCGTTAAGGCTGTCGGTGTCAGCAATTTTAATTTAGAACGGACCGCTCGTTTTCACGATTGTTTGCTCAAGTACGATTTACCGCTTAGCTCGAATCAGGTATACTATCATTTATTGGAACGAAGAGTTGAGGACAGCGGTTTAATCGATTATTGTGAGAAAGAGAACATTGCAGTGATCCCGCTGTCGCCAATGGCTCAGGGGGTTCTGACCGGAAAATACGCGTTGCAGGCAAAGAAGCTGTCAGTCACGCAGAAGGTTTATTTTTGGATACAGCAACTGGATTTATTTCATGATGAAAAGGAAAAGAAGCCTTTGCTGAGAAAGATTTTTACGCGGCCAGAGGCAGTAAAAATAAAAAAATATCTTCCTTTATTTGAACTCATGGACAGGATTGCCGCACGCCACCAGACATCCATTGCGCAAATCGCATTGAGTTGGTTATTATTTTCCAGCGATCAAATGATCCCTATTCCAGGAGTGAAAAATAAAAAACAGGCACAAAGCAACTTGATGATGCTTTCCGTTGATTTAACACAAAAGGAATTCAACGAACTATCTCAAATGGAGGAAGTCTTAGCCAATGAATGAAGAACGACTCGACCGATTATTCAATGAAACCCTTAAGCTCATATCCGAACAAGGTTTTTACAGCACGCCTATGTCACAAATTGCAAAAAAATCCGGGATCAGCATGGGCAGTATTTACAATCAATTCGAAAATAAAGAGATTCTGCTTAATGAACTTTATAAAAAGATTAAAATCCGGTTTGCAAATCATGTTCTTAGTAAAATAAATGGTACTGAGTCCATTGAGCAACAAATCAAGCACATGCTGGGTTCTATCTTTTATTATTATAGTGAACAAAGGAGCGAGATTAATTTTATCGAGCAATATGAAAACTCCCCGCTCATAACGGAGGAGACGCAAAAACAGCTTCAGCCTTATCTGATGCGTGTTTTTCAAAAATTCGAAGAGGGAAAGCGAAAAAAAGTAATCAGTCAACTGCCGACAGAGGCGTTGATTGCAATGAGTTTTGGTGCTGTTTCATCACTTGCAAAAATGTACGTAAAAAAAATATACTCAAGCCGCATGCCGGATACGATCAGTGACGTGATTGATGCTGTTTATTTGATGATCAAAGGCTAAGCACAATGATTACAATCCAATCAGTTGATATTCGGAGATTTCCCGAAACAGGGTGGCGCGTCCAATACAGTAGCATTTTTTGCAAAAAAATGTTCCGAACATTGCTTGCCTTAGGAATAGTGGCAAAATTATCTCGTTTTTTTTTGCGCTAATGGATTTTTATTTTGCGGATAAGGCGAGCGTTTCAACAACCAGCTTCGATTCATCACAAGAAAATTTAATACATACGGACCATTGCCAGTGACTTTATAATCTGTTCCCCAGTGGATTGAATTATTTCCTAAAACCAAATTTTTGAGTATGAAGTTCTGTACGTAAATTCTTTAGTATGATTAAATAGTCGTGCAGCCGGCAATTATCTTCCATGTTCTTCCCCTTTTCCCGGGTTACATCTTTATGTACGTCTATAAATTCAAGATTTTTTCGAACTTGGGTATTGTGAACACACGATCATTTTTTGTTCGGTAATATATTGATGGTACAACTTTGCACAATAGCAATGTGTATTAATTGCACTTAATTTTAAGTCTTTCTGCTTTTATAATATAACTGTACCGAGAAAGGGGCATCCAATTAGGAACAGAATGAACCTGAGAGGCAAGGGAGGGTCATTCAATGAAAATACAGAAGAGATCTGTGGAAATTCTTTATCAAATCTTAAATGCTAATACTTATGTATCAATCCCACACTTGATGGCAAATTACAATATTTCTCGTCGTACGGTCTATTATGAACTTGATAAAATTAATAAATGGTTACGATTGGTACATTGCGAGCCAGTGCAATATATTCGTAAAGGAGGTTTCTTTTTAACTGACGGCACAAAGCAAAATTTAAAAAAATTAAAGTTGACTGACTATCACGAGAAATATTTGAAAAGTAATTATGCTTTATCAAGTAAGGAACGAATAGAGCAAATGATTCTACTGATTTTGTTGTCTGAACAAAAGGTAACACTTGATACTATTATGCGAATCAATTGTGTTTCAAGAAATACAGCGATTGGCGATGTCAAATTGGCCAATAACATGTTAAAGAATTATCATTTGATGATTTGTACATCTAACAAAAAAGGACATTACATGAATGGGCAAGAGTTAGATGTACGGAATTGGCTCATGGATTATGTTAATCAAAAAATTAGTGATCATCGAAATGACAGTGAATTTATTTGCTTTCTTTCTCAATTTACCTTATTAACAAAAAGGTTTGATCTCTGTCAGCTAAAACAACAACTGTATGAGTGGTTGAGAAATGTCGGAAGAAGATTAGGAGTCTCGTTTTCAGATAACTTTTTGAAAACGTTACCAATATCTTTGTCATTATTTTGGATTAGGATTAATCATCAACAACTGATGCCGCTTTCCCAGTATAACAATGGAACATCTTTAAAAAAACATCCCGAGTATAAAGAAGCAGTCGAATTTGTTGAAAATTTTTTAAGCCAACAAGACTTTCATTTATACATGGGAGAAGTTTACTATTTAGAAACTTTGTTATTAGGCAGTCAGGTTAATGGTTATTTTGATGATCAGCTCTTTTTTAATAATAAAAGTTCGGAATTAGAAAGTATTGTTGAAGAAATCATTCGTCGATTTCAACAATTATCCGGAGTCACTTTTGATAAAATCGATGAATTGCATAAAAAATTATGGATTCATTTGAAGTCAAGTTACTTCAGAATTAAATATCACATCACTTATAATGAACCGCTTCTCAGTGAGGTAAAGGAAGAATACAAAGAAATATTTGATCTGACAAAAAAGGCTATTATTCCTTTTGAGCATTTTTGTCAAAATAATGTAAATGAAAATGAAATCGCGTTCATTTCTATGTATTTTGGTGGATGGTTGTCAAAAATTCAAATTGTCAAATGTGCTCGGGACTCAGTCTTAGTTGTTTGTAGTAGTGGTTTCGGTACTTCACGTTTATTAAAACATCAATTAGAACAGTTATTTCCAATTGTGCGTTTTAAAGGGCCCATTTCTGAACATGACTATCTTGAACGTGAAATTAAAAATGAGCGTTTAGTAATTTCTACAGTGAAACTATCTGATCAATCGGTACCCACCTGTGTTGTTCACCCAATTCTAACAGTGAGCGACAAGAATAATCTTTATCGCGTACTTTACAACTATCGGCCGGATAACAAGTTGCAAATAAATCAAACAGTCGAGGGACTATTAAATATTGTTAACGAATACGCAAAAATAAATAATAGTGAAGATTTAAGGAAGAATATGATTTCTTTTCTTTTACAACCTGTTTGGAAAGAACAAGGGGGTGCGTATAAACCTATGCTTAATGAATTGTTAACTAAAGATAAAATTATTCTCGCTGACCATGTGGATAACTGGGAGCAAGCTATTGCTTGGGCTGCTAAACCTCTTAGAGAACAAGGGTACATCACGAAAGATTACATTCAAGCAATGATTGATAGTGTGCATACAAATGGTCCCTATGTGGTTGTTACACCCAGGGTTGCGCTTCCTCACGCACGACCAGAACAAGGCGTTATTCGACTTGGTCTCAGTTTACTGAAATTGGAATCCGGTGTGGATTTTGGCGTTAAGAAAGGTAGGGTTTATATTGTTATCGTTTTAGCAGCTCACGATAATGAAAGCCATTTAAAGGCACTTTCTCAATTAGCCGTTTTACTCGGTAAACCACAGGAAGTGAATTATTTAATTTCTTGTAAATCTGTTAAAGAAATTGAACAAGTAATTAATCAATATTCAAAGGAGTGAATTAATATGAAAAAAATTTTGGTCGTCTGCAGTAATGGCTTAGGAAGCAGCTTTCTTGTTGAGATGAATGTTAAACAAATTTTGAACGAATTAGGCAAAGACGCTGAGGTTAGTCATACGGACCTGACGAGTGCGCAGGGTGAGCAAGCTGACTTGTACATCGGGTCACAAGAGATTGTTGAAAATTTAATTGATGGAAAACGTAATGTCATTGGATTAGACAATCTACTTGATAATGATAGATTGAAAGAAATTCTAATTGACAATATCTAAAAGAGGTGATTGTTATGAATTCATTTGTACAAGTGTTAATTAAGGATGTGTTAGGCACCCCCGCAATACTTGTTGGTTTATTTGCTTTGGTCGGGTTACTGCTACAGAAAAAGGACATTTCTAAAGTTGTCACCGGTACACTAAAGACAGTTATGGGTTTTCTCATCCTGTCAGCAGGAGCAAATTTTATATCAATTCCCTTGAACAATTTTAGTAAAATGTTTGGACATGCTTTTACAATGCAAGGGGTTGTCCCGAACACTGATGTTATGTCTATTCTTGCACAAAATAAATTTGGTACCCTGACTGCAGTTATCATGATTAGCGCGATGATTTTAAATATTATTTTAGCTAAATACACGCGTTTTAAGTATATTTTTTTAACTGGTCATCACATTATGTATTTTGCAGCAATGCTCGCCTTTATTTTCTCAATTTCAAAAGTAAACTTTGTTGTTGCAGCAATTTTCGGTGCCGTCATCGAAGGCGTATGGATGGTTTTGTCACCTGCTATTTTGCAACCGTTTACTCGAAAGATTGTGGGCAGAGATGATTTAGCGGTTGGGCATTTCGGATCCCTTTCCTATCTTGTTTCAGCATGGGTAGGGAAAGCATTTGGTAATAAAAATCTGACAACTGAAAATGTAAAAGTTCCGAAACAACTTAGCTTTTTACGGGATTCCTCAGTCTCTATTTCTATTACAATGGCTTTACTATTTTTAATCTTGGCTCCAATAGCTGGATCGGATTATGTTCAAACAACGCTTAGCAGTGGACAGAATTTTATTGTGTTTTCATTACTCCAAGCAATTAATTTTGCAGCCGGTGTTTACATTATTTTAGCTGGCGTACGCATGATTATTTCTGAAATTCTTCCTGCTTTCAAGGGTATCGCAGATAAACTTGTTAAGGGTGCAAAACCAGCACTGGATTGTCCGACTGTTTTTCCGTTTGCACCGAATGCTGTTGTTATCGGTTTTCTCAGTGCTTTTGTCGGGGGAATCATTTGCATGTTTCTGACGCCAGTGTTTGGTTTAGCAGTTGTCGTTCCAGGGCTTGTCCCAATGTTCTTCTGCGGCGGGACGGCAGGTGTCTATGGAAACTCTACTGGTGGACTCAGAGGGGCCATTTTAGGTTCGCTTGTAACTGGATTGTTACTGTCCTTCTTACCGGCCATCTTGCTCATTTTCTTAGGCCATCTTGGATATGCAACTACATGGGGTGATTCGGATTTTGATATAATCGGTAGTTTATTATCTGGTTTCTTCCGGTTATTTGATTAATTTGCAAGTCTGTAGGAAGGTGATTTCGTGATGTTACCTAAATTTTCACCATCGCTTATGTGTATGGATTTAATAAATTTTAAAAGCCAAATTAATTTTTTAAATAGGCATGCTGACTCATATCATGTGGATATAATGGATGGGCATTTTGTTCCCAATATTACGCTTTCTCCCTGGTTTATTGAACAATTGAAGCGCGTGGCAACGATTCCGATTTCAGTACACTTGATGGTCGATGATCCTGCCATGTGGGTTGATGATGTATTGGAAGCAGGCGCGGAGATTGTATGCTGCCATGCGGAAGCCATCAATGGAAAAGCTTTTCGCATTGCGGAACAGTTGCATCAGCATGGGAAAAAATTCGGTGTAGTCATTAATCCGGAAACACCTGTTGAAGCAATTAATCCCTATTTAAGTGTTGTTGATAAAGTGACGGTCATGTCAGTTGATCCTGGTTTTGCGGGTCAAAGATTTATTTCGGAAACACTTAACAAAATTACAGAATTAAAAGCAATATTGAGGAATGAGCCTAGTTATCATTATCTTGTCGAAATCGACGGATCTTGTAATCAGAAAACGTTTAAACAAATCTATGATGCAGGTACAGATTTGTTTATTATTGGTAACAGTGGTTTATTTGGTTTGAAACAATCGATTGAACAATCATGGAATGCAATGAGGGAACAATTCATATTAGAAACGGGCATTAAACTATGACGGAGGGGTTTATCGATGGAAGATCTTAAC